>UQNW01000003.1 GCA_900542495.1 uncultured Roseburia sp. | reverse complement strand
GATTTCCTTTGTGAGTTTTGCGAACAGGAACATCATATTTCGTTTGTACGATTTTCTTTATAATAACCAATAATATTGACTTGTGAACGGTCTCCTATATCTGCCCTTGACTACCTATAACGTAGCCATAAAATCTGCCTGCATTACCCAGTTAATCTCCGGTTGTCAGATTTTGATTTTTACCCATTTGCCCTGCTTGAAACGTACCGTTGCAAAAATAAACCTTGACACCTGATCACCGAGCACGCCCATCCAGATACCGATGATTCCCAAGCCGAGGACATAACCACAGAAATAGGAAATGATGGTACGGATGAAAGTAACACTGATCATGGATGCAACCGCAGTGTAGAGTGTATCACCTGCACCGCGGAGGCATCCCATATAGATGACCTGACAGATCTGGAAAATCACGACAAGGATGATCACATGCATAATCTGAACGCCAATCGCTACAATAGGTTCCTCTGTGAAAAACAGATGATATAATCCATTTGCTCCAAAATAATAAATAGCGACAAGGCATACAGCGATTACAGCACCGATGAGACGACAGGTGCGTCCATACTCTTTGGCAAGATCCGGATCACCGGCACCTAAGCTTCGTCCGATCAGGGCAACTGCGGTTGCCTGCAGACCGTCGCCAAACGCAAAGGAGAGTGCCATAATATTCATGCCCACCTGGTGAGCCGCCATGGCATCGGTTCCCTGATCTGCCGCCATAATAGCGGTTAACATAAATCCAATCCGCATCAGCACCTGTTCAAAAAAGACACTGTAAGCGACTTTGATCAGGTTGAGAAACGCAGTGACGGTTGGACGGATATGCTGCTCTATAATATAAGGAATACTTAAAAAACTGTCTTTTCGGAAAATAGAGGCAACGCTCATGATGCAGGCAACTATGGTTCCTGATACGGTAGCAAGAGCTGCACCGCGGATACCAAGTGCCAGAAAACCAAAATGGCCGTTAATCAGCAGGTAATTTAAAATAATATTGATTGTATTGGAAGTTACGTTGGTCCGCATGGTGATCTTCGTATTGCCGGCACCGCGCTGCGCAGCGTTGATTCCCATTTGGATGCAGTTGAAGATCATTCCGCCCATAATAATGCTAAAATAAGCAACGGCATCAGCATGGGTGTCAGCAGTAGAACCACAAAAATCAATAATGGCACCTGCAAAAAAGACGAATGCAACACTTGAAATCACAGCAGCAATCACAATAAATAAAACTGCGGTAAGCAGAATTTCATTGGCAGAGTCCTGCTTCTTTTCACCACGTCTACGGGCGACAAGAGCCGAGATCGCAACATTCAAGGCAAAAAAGAGTGCAAGCCCTAATAACTTAGGCTGTGTGGTAAGCCCGACAGCCGCTACTGCATAAGAACCAAGCGAGCTGACCATGAGAGAGTCAATCAGTCCGGCGAATGCAACAAAGAAAGACTCAACAATAGCTGGCCATGCCATATCAATCGTAATCTTTAATGTTTCTTTATGATAATTTCTTTTCACAAATTGCTTCTTTAACACGTTCATAGCTAAAACTCCATTTTTTAATGTATAAAATAGCCTCTTACAGTTTGCACATTATAGCACGTTTTTAGGGACAGGGTAAACTGTTTTTGACTTGTCATAAAATCAGCAGGTGTATATAATGGAATTATTCGGTATTCATTTCAGAAAGCGCAGAATTTGCATAGGATTCGAAAAGAGCTGGAATGGATAGGCTGAAGTTTGAACTGAAAGAGGAATAACGATATGGCTAAAGAATTAACAGAGCTGGAAAAGCATTATAATAAATTTAACGAAGAAAAGCGTCTCGGACGACGTCACGGACAGGTAGAGTACCGTATTACCATGGAGTACATCCACCGCTATTTAAAAGAATTGCAAAATCCCAAAATACTTGATGTGGGAGCGGGAACCGGACGGTATTCTGTGGCTTTGGCAGAAGAAGGCTATGATGTCACAGCAGTGGAACTGGTAAAGTACAACCTTGGAATTTTAAAATCCAAGGGCAGCAGTGTGAAAGCGTATCAGGGAAATGCACTGAAACTGTCACGTTTCGCGGACGAAACATTTGATGTGACATTGCTGCTTGGTCCGATGTATCATCTGTATACATTTGAGGATAAAGTGAAAGCACTGAGTGAAGCAAAGCGCGTGACAAAAAAAGGCGGACTTATTTTTGTCGCATATCTGATGAATGATTATGGCGTTCTGATGTATGGCTTTAAGGAAAACATGGTAAAAGAATGCTTAGCAGATGGCAGACTGACACAAGATTTCCATTGTGTATCCAAAGAGAAAGATTTATACGAGTATGTTACATTATCTGACATCGAGAAAATCAATGAAGCAGTCTCTTTGCAGAGAGAAAAAATCATAGCGCCTGACGGAGCTGCAAATTACATGCGTCCTGTTTTGAAAGAGATGAATGAGGAGACATTTGAGCTGTTCGTCAGATACCAGATGTCTGTCGCAGAGCGTATGGACTTGATGGGGGCAAGTGCCCACACGGTTGATATTTTGCGTGTATCGTGAAGCAGATAAAAATCAGATGCAAAATTGATTATGCAATATCAAATTGCAGATTATAATAATGGAATACGCGATCTTTGCAGCTTGTGAATAAAAATGCTTGTACGTGATACCCTAACTGTGAAAACAGATGTGCAATACTATCTGAATAAACAGGAGGGAAATGGTATAAAAAATAATTGTTAAATTGTGATATAATTATTTTGCCAGAAAAAAGCGAAATGGGTAAAAAACAAAAAAATAACAGTGCATACAATGGTGCGCCAACGGATAAAAAGGAGACTGTATACAAAAATGACACGAACGATGAATACGTTTATGAGAATGGACAGTACGAGAGTGCGCATGGAGGAAATGGCTACCGCTATGGAACGAACCGACAGGTTTCCGGTGTTCATAAGACTTTAAACCGGGAAGCACAGAGGGAATACAAAGCCTTGGAAAATGCCCTGGAGCATGGAACCGCAGGAAAGAAAAATGACGAGCAGCGTCACAGATTAGATTCCGAGTGTGAACTGATGCAGTACCCAAATGAATTAAGCCAGTTGACAGACCGCATGGCATCAGATAGCTGGCAGGGATAATGAAGGTGCTTCGCGATTTTATGAAAATTGCCTTAAATCGGAACAACTACTTTAAATTATTAAATTGAGGTTTAACAAATGAATAAAAATTTAGAAGAAATTTCAGACGGAAAAAGATATGGATTAAATGATATGGTACGGGCAGCCTGCAATGATTGTGCAGGCTGTTCCTCGTGCTGTGAGGACATGGGAGAATCCATTCTGTTAGATCCGCTGGATATTTATATGTTGACGAAAAATTTAAACTGCACCTTTGAAAATTTATTGCAGCAGAACATAGAGCTGCATGTGGCAGACGGACTGATCCTGCCGAACTTGAAAATGACACAGGAAAATGTCTGTCCTTTTCTAAAAGAAAAAAGATGCAGCATTCATAGCTTCCGCCCCGGCATTTGCCGTGTTTTCCCATTGGGACGCATTTATGAAGAAAACAAGTTGGACTATTTTCTGCAATCGGAAGGCTGTGTGAAGGAGAACCGCAGCAAGGTAAAAGTAAGCAAATGGCTGGATACGCCGCAACTGAAACAGAATCAGCAATATCTCATAGACTGGCATGCACTTCGCAAGAAAATAGAGCATATTTTAGCAGAGATGCCGGATGAAAACCAGAAAAAGACGATCACGATGTTTTTGCTGAATACTTTTTACATAAATCCGTATGACACGGAGCAGGATTTTTATCCGCAATTTTATGCGAGACTGGACAGAATTACGCAGGTGATCGCCTAAATAGCACAATTATCTAAAATAGCGCAATAACCGCAAGGAGGAGTTATGAATTACGATGGAATTTTACAGTTTAAGGGAACATGGCGGAGTTATCAGGCAAGGGTATTAAAGAATACAGACCGGTATATGTCGGACGGCAAGATACATATTGTAGCAGCGCCTGGTTCCGGAAAAACGACATTGGGGATAGAACTGATCCGCAGGATGAACGGAAAAGCACTGATTTTAGCTCCGTCCATTACGATCCGGGAGCAGTGGATCGCAAGGATTGAGGAAGCTTTTTTATGTGAGGGCGTGCAGGGAGAAGATTTTCTTTCACAGAATTTAAAGCAGCCAAAGGCGATCACGGTTGCAACTTATCAGGCATTGCACAGTGCCATGACAAGATTTCAGGGAATGCAGGAAGATGCAGGTGAGGAGAGTGGCACAGACGAGTGCCCGACAGAAAACGAGACAGAGGAAGTAGATTACAGCGGTTTTGACCTGGTTGCGGCGATGAAAGAGGCCGGGATCGAAGTGCTCTGTCTGGATGAATGCCACCATCTGCGAAGTGAATGGTGGAAAGCATTAGAAGATTTCAAAAAACAGGTGGATAACCTCAAAATCATAGCGTTGACAGCAACACCGCCATATGATTCCACACCGGCCATGTGGACGCGGTACATGAATATGTGTGGAGAGATCGATGAGGAGATCACGATACCGGAGCTTGTGAAAGAGGGAAGCCTCTGCCCACATCAGGATTATGTTTACTTTAACTATCCGACAAAAGAGGAAGAGCAGGAAGTCAGACGTTTTCAGGAACGCAGCAAAGCAATGACAGAAAAAATCATGCAGGATACACAGTTTCTTACGTATGTGAGAAGCCATAAGGGGCTGAGTGGACAGCTTGCGGATGACCTGCTGCTGGATAATCCGGCATATCTGGCATCACTGTTGATTTATTTGCAGAGCAAAAATATTGCATTTCCGTCCAGATTACAGAGACTTTTGGGAGCAAAAAAATTACCATCCATGAACGTGCAGTGGATGGAGCGTCTGCTACAGGGATTTTTGTATGATGATGTGGATTCATACATGTGTGACAAGACATATCGCGAATTGTTAATTGCAGATTTAAAATCCAGCGGTCTGATAGAAAAGAAAAAAGTCGTCATGATGAAAAGTGCGTCAGTGGAAAAAATGCTCACAAATTCTCTTGGAAAATGCAACAGCATACGGGATATTGTGTATCATGAGTATGAGACATCCGGTCAGAATTTAAGACTGCTGGTTTTGACAGATTACATCCGGAAAGAATATGAAAAAGCAATTGGAAATACAGAATACGATGTAAACTCACTTGGAGTACTTCCGTTTTTTGAAATGCTCCGGCGCGAAAATGAAAAGAAAAATAAACAAATCCGTTTTGGAGTGCTTTGTGGGACAATCGTGATCATCCCGGCGGAGGCAAAAGAGGCGTTAGAGCAGGAGATCGGAACGAGTGGAAAAGTCACATTCACCAGGATCGGAATTCTTCCTGAAACAGATTATCTGAAGGTGACGGCTGTTGGAAATGCACATTTTCTGACAGGGGCGGTAACCAATGTATTCTCAAAAGGCTATATGCAGGTGCTGGTCGGCACAAAATCGCTGCTGGGGGAGGGATGGGATTCTCCTTGCATCAATTCCCTGATCCTTGCAAGCTTTGTCGGTTCATTTATGTTAAGCAATCAGATGCGTGGACGCGCTATCCGTGTGATGAAAGAACAGCCGGAAAAAACAAGTAACATCTGGCATTTAGTATGCCTGAGACCGTGGGATGAGGTGCTGAAGGCAGACGACAATCAGATCAGCGAAGATTACAGTATGCTGGAACGAAGGATGGAACATTTTCTAGGTCTGCATTACACGGAAAATACGATCGAAAATGGAATAAAACGGCTATCAATTATTAAAACTCCATTTAACAAAACAAATGTTGACAGGATTAACAGACAAATGCTGAAAATGTCGGGACAGCGCGATACGCTAAAAAAACGTTGGGACAGCGCGCTTGCAATCTATGACAAAATGGATATTGTGGATGAGACAGAGGTGAAAGACAAGTTTGTGACGAGTGTGGTTTTCTGGGATGCGATTCTCACAATGATCCTGTCAGCAAGTTTATTCCTGATCGGGGCAATTGGGGCAGGTGTCGTGGCGGGAGCGTCCCGAAATGGATATATAGCCGGAATCTGCTATTTCTTCATTGTTGTCGGACTGACTGGAATCATGATACGTTTTCCGAAAATTTTCATGCTGGGCAGTCCGTTAAAAAGATTAAAGGCATTTGGAAATGGAATCCGTAAAGCGTTGGAGGAGCAGCAGCTTCTGGAAGAAACACACTGCAAAGTAGTGGCAGAATCTCCGGGACCGGATAACCATATCATTTATCTGTCCGGTGGAAGCGGCAGGGATAAAGCGTTGTTTGCACAGTGTGTCAATGATTTTTTTGATGTGATCGACAACCAGCGTTACATACTTGTGAAAAAGAAGGGTCGGAAAGGACTGAACGGTTTCTATGCCATTCCAAATTGCTTTTCGAAAAAGAAGGAAGATGCGGAATGTTTCGCAAAATGCATGCATCCGTATATTGGAGGCTATGACTGTGTGTATACAAGAAATGAAAAAGGAAGGGAACTTCTGTTAGAAGGCAGGGTAAAGGCACTTGCCAATCGGGAGGAGCGTTGTATTTCCCATAAAAAAGTAAAAGGGGCATTGGAGTAAGATGACGCAGGACAAACTCCGGTCAGGAGTTTGTCTTACTGAAAAATGCAACGCAGATTCCGCCCGGACCCGTATGGGTTCCGATTGTGCTTCCAATGGAACTGATAGGCAGTTCTTCCACATAAGATTTCCAGAGATCGGTGTTATCTTCTATGTATTTTTGCAGAAGGGAATCTTCTAATCCGGTATAACCGAGACAAAGCGGCATGGAGAAATCAATACCATTGCATTTTGCAATTTCCTCCCGGAGCATATTGCAACCGTTTTTTGAGCCGCGTGCCTTTCCAAGAACTGCAACCTCTCCATCGACAATTGTGATCACCGGTTTAATCGAGAGCAGATTTCCGGCAAGAGCGGCAGTCTTTGAAATACGACCGCCGCGTTTTAAATACTCCAAAGTATCTAAAAGAGCCAGAACGCGGACATCCTTCTTACGCTGATTTAAAGCATTGGCAATCTCTGCGGCAGAAGCACCCTCGTCGCGGAGACGGCAGGCATACATGACAAGAATCTGTTCGCCTAAGCAGACATTTTCACTGTCAACAATTGTGATACAGTCCTCATAATCATCCAGTGCAATATTGGCACTCTGGAAAGTGCCGGAAAGCTTGGAGGAAAGTGTGATGACAACAGCAGAATCACCTTTCTTTTTCACATCTTCATAAATCTGCTCAAAATCGTGAGGGGAAATCTGGCTTGTAGTTGGCAGGCAGTCTCCTTCAATCAGTTTTTCGTAAAACTGGCGGTGGCTTAAATTAATGCCGTCAAGATATTCTTCTTCCCCGAAAATTGTTTTTAAAGGTAAAAAGTCAAGTCCTAATGCATCCGCCTGCTCTTTGGTCAGATCAGATGCGGAATCAATGATAATTCGTACACTCATAAAAATCTCCATTTCTATTCATTCATAAGTTCCCATTGGAATAAAAAATACATTAAAATATTTTGATAATCAAACTATTATGAACTATAGACCATGTGGAACAGAATGTCAATAGTATTTTGATAATCAAACTATTTTACTATATGGAATACCGTGCTATTAAGCTGCGTCTGCATAAGAATGAAAAAATAAATTCATACTAATGGTAAATAATAGGCAAAAACAAGGAGGATTTATGAGTTCATTATGGACGCAGGAAATAGAGATGCCAGAGTTTCCGGCTTTGGAAAAGGATATCCGCACGCAGGTTCTGATCATTGGAGGTGGCATGGCGGGAATTTTGTGTGCTTATTTTTTACAGCAGGCGGGAGTTGATTATTGTCTGCTGGAAAAAGACCGTATTTGTCAGGGCGTGACAGCGCATACAACAGCCAAAATTACGGCACAGCAGGGATTGATTTATGAAAAAGTGCTGCAGTCATTAGGGCAGGAGCGGGCGGAACTTTTTTTGAAAGCAAATTTAAAGGCAGTGCAGCATTACAAAAATCTGGGGCGTTTTGTGGACTGCGATATGGAGGAGGCAGATTCCTATCTTTATTCGGTCAGGGAGCGCAGAAAATTAGAAAGTGAGATGCAGGCATTAAGCAGCCTTGGCTTTCAGGCAGATTACACGGAAGATACGGAACTTCCGTTTGAAGTGGAAGGCGCTATACGTTTTCCTGGGCAGGCGCAGTTTCAGCCGCTCAAGTTTGCCGCCGGTATCAGCAAAAATTTGAAAATCTATGAACATTCACAGGTGCGGGAGATGACAGAGTACTTTGCACTGACGGAAAAAGGCTCCGTCGCAGCGGAAAAAATTATAATCACAACGCATTTCCCATTTATCAATACGAGAGGTTCCTATTACTTAAAGTTATATCAGCACCGTTCCTATGTCCTTGCCTGCGCATATGAAAAAAATCTGAAAGGAATGTATCTGGAAGCGGACAATATCGGCTTGTCATTGCGCAATTACAAAAATTATCTGCTCATAGGTGGTGGCGGACATCGAACCGGAAAAGAAAAAAACAGCTGGGATTTACTGCGTGATATTGCAAAAGAATATTTTCCGGAGGTGAAAGAACAGTATTTCTGGGCGACACAGGATTGCATGTCGTTGGATAAAAGACCTTACATCGGACCATACAGTAAAAATACGCCTGATCTTTTTGTGGCAACCGGATTTGGAAAATGGGGAATGACAGGTTCTATGCTGTCGGCTATGATCCTGTCGGATCTTGTGCAGGAAAGAGAAAATGAATATGCAGCCATTTTTTCACCTTCGCGGAATATATTAAAACCACAATTAATTTCTAACATCAGTCATGCCCTTACCGGCATTGGAAGAATCGGTGGAAAAAGATGCAGTCATATGGGCTGCGTATTGCAGTGGAACAGGGAGGAACAGGCGTGGGAATGTCCGTGTCACGGATCAAGATTTTCTGCGGACGGAAAAGTGTTAGACAATCCTGCCTGTGATGGACTAAAACAGAAACATAAAAAATAGGTATTGAGATTCAAAAAAAGCAGTGGTATGATACGAAGTCGGAATAAAAAACAAAGGAGAAAAAACAATGAAATACGTGAGACAATTTCTGATCATTTTGTTCATTTCATTTCTGGGTGAACTTTTAAAACATATCATACCACTATCAGTACCGGCGAGTATTTATGGCATGCTACTTCTTTTTCTTGCATTGGAATTTAAAATCTTAAAGGTTTCAGACATTAAAGAGACGAGTAATTTTCTGATTGAGATAATGCCTTTAATGTTTGTGCCGGCAGGAGTCGGACTGCTTGATTCCTGGGGAGCGCTGCAGCCAATCTGGATTCAGGTGGTTGTGATCACTTTGATCTCAACAGTGGTTGTAATGGGCGTTTCCGGAAGTATTACGCAGTTTGTAATCCGTAAGGGAAAGAAAAAGGAGGAGTAGGACATATGAAACCGTTTTTAACAGATTCTGTTTTCTTGGGAGTTGTGATCAGCCTGCTGACCTACGAGTTTGGATTATGGTTTAAGAAAAAAGTAAAAATAGCGATATTTAATCCACTTTTAATTTCTGTGATCGCAGTTATGGTTTTTCTTGTGGTATTTCATATCGACTATGCCGATTATCAGGAAGGCGCAAAATACATAAGCTATCTGCTGACACCAGCAACTGTCTGCCTTGCAGTGCCACTTTATGAACAGCTTGAGCTGCTTAAGAAAAATATGAAAGCAGTCATCGCCGGAATTGTTTCAGGTGTGATTACCAGCGTCAGCTGTATTCTGGTATTGGCACTGATTTTCCATTTTGATCATCAGCAATATGTTACATTGCTTCCAAAATCAATTACCACAGCAATTGGAATGGGCGTATCAGAGGAACTTGGCGGCTATGTGACCATTACCGTTGCGGTCATTATTATAACCGGAATTTTTGGATACATAACAGCGGACGTGATCTTAAAACTTTTTCATATAGAAGAACCTATCGCAAAAGGAATTGCAATTGGTTCTGCATCCCATGCAGTTGGAACTGCCAAAGCAATGGAACTTGGAGAAATCGAAGGAGCGATGAGCAGTCTGTCGATCGCAGTTTCCGGTATTTTAACCGTTGTTGTCGCTATGATATATGCGAATTTTCTGTAAATCTGTTTTAGAGTTAGAATCATTGCAATCCGTCATGGCAGGAAAAATAAGTACATAAAATAATCAAGCAAAATACACACGAAGCGATATCGTGTGTATTTTACTTTACAGATAATAGCATGAGTGATGTAGTGGTAACAAAAGCCACAGAATTTCATATAATAATTTGAAAATATTTTATGGAAGAAAATATGTATTGTCAGAATCGAATCAGTTATCGTGTGCAGGAAGGGGATTCCCTGTACAAACTTGCAAAACACTTTCATACAACCGTAACCGAACTTATTTTGCTCAATTCCGGGGTGAATCCCTATAATCTTCAGGTTGGCATGCGTCTTACAATCTGCCCGGGAGAAGGTTACGTGGAGGACAGACCAGAAGCTGGAAATACCGGCAATCAGCCAGCAACGCGTCCGGGCAGCAATCAAAATAACAATCAGTCAAATCGCCCGAATAACAATCCAATCGGCGGAGTTGTGATCATTCCAACACCCCCAACGCGTCCGGGAGCAGCGCAGCAGCCAGGAACATCAACCCGCCCGGGAGCAGCGCAGCGGCCAGCAACACCAACGCGTCCGGGAACAACGCCCCAGCCCGACAGCAGTAATGGCATGGATTTAAGAGAGCGCATGCGTATGGCATGGCTCAATCACATCATGCTCGTAAAATTTTATCACATCAGTTTCTTTGAAAATCTGTCGAGCCAAAATGCGTGGAAAGACGCAGTACAGAAAAATGCAGAAGACATCCTTGCGATTTTCGCACAGTACTATCCGGCTTCCGCAATGCAGAGATTTCGGACACTTTTTATGGAACATCTGCGCCTGACAGATGAAGTCGCCGACGAATTAAAGGCTGATCCAACCTATTCGGGAGAGACAATGGAAAACTGGTATATCAACGCAGAGGAGCTTGCATCCTTTTTGAGCAGGCAGACACCGGCATACAATGAGACAGAGTTACGGAAAATGTTCTACGATCATCTTGATATGGAGCGGCAGCAAATGGAGGCTTACCTCGACGGCGATTATGAGACGGATATTGCAATCTATTTGAGATCGCAGCAGAACATGATCGAGCTGGCAGATTTCCTTGCAAGCGGACTTCTTGCGCGGTAAATAACCAAAGACCACCACCCGGCATATCTCAATATGAGCGTTGCAGCCGCAGACTGTAAAAAATGCGGCGAAGCTCATTTACGAGGAAGGGTGGTGGATTTTTTTGTTTGAAAAAATCATAGCAATCATCATAATACTTGCAATACTTCTGCTTATCAGCCTGTTCATCTGTATCGTAGTCAGATGCAAAAAAAGCAGGAAAAAAGTAAAAGGAATGTGTAACAGTCAGAAAAACAGACTTTTAAATGAATTGTCGGAGCCGTTTGGCTTCTGTTATATTCCGCCCAATCCATACCGTGGACGCTGGCAACCAGACCGGATATGACGCTTTATGTGGACCGCGTCGTTTTGGCAGGACCGCTCGCCGTCACATAAAAAAAGTATTATTACCTCAAATTTTAAGTGCTATAATCATAAATTATAAATGGTCGACATAATTTGGAATAAACCGAAGAAAAAGCCGAAAAACCGCGTTATTTTAAGAAAAACAGTTTGACGAAATTGGCATTTATGATAAGATATAGTCGTTAGTCCTGAACGGGATAAAGAAAAAATTGCAATCAGGAAAGTGACGGCTGGCTGAGATTAGCCGGTGACAATAGAGAAACAGAATCGAAGGAGTTTGAAAAAATGATTAAAGTTGTGAAATTCGGTGGAAGCTCTCTTGCAAGTGCAGAACAGTTTGCGAAAGTTGGCAAGATTATCCGTGCAGACAAAGAGCGAAGATATGTAGTGCCTAGTGCACCGGGAAAAAGAAATTCTAAGGACACAAAGGTAACGGATATGCTGTACGCATGCTATGACCTTGTGGAGAAGGATGAAGATTTCCGTGTGATGTTAATGAAAATCAAAGACCGTTATGACACAATCATTAATGGTTTGAATCTAAAACTTTCTTTAGAGGAAGAATTTAAGAAAATCTCCGAGAATTTTAAAAATAAAGCAGGTGTTGATTATGCAGCATCCCGCGGTGAATATCTCAATGGTATCATCATGGCGAACTACCTTGGATATGAATTTGTGGATGCAGCAGAAGTGATCTTTTTTGATGAGGACGGCAACTTTATGCCGGAGAAAACAGATCAAGTGCTGTCTGAGCGTCTTGCAAAAACAGAGCGTGCGGTCATTCCGGGATT
The DNA here is from genome assembly GCA_900542495.1 of uncultured Roseburia sp. GTDB lineage: Bacteria > Bacillota > Clostridia > Lachnospirales > Lachnospiraceae > Roseburia. The sequence continues at coordinate 191,510 of UQNW01000003.1, read as the reverse complement.
TTACGGCGCCAAAGAAGATGGAACCATCAAAACATTTTCACGTGGAGGTTCTGATATCACAGGATCTATCGTATCGAGAGCGGTTCACGCAACCTGTTATGAGAACTGGACAGACGTTTCTGGATTCCTGATCGCAGATCCAAGAATCATCGATAACCCACAGCCAATCAAGACAATCACATACCGTGAGCTTCGTGAACTTTCCTACATGGGAGCCGGAGTTCTTCATGAAGATGCGGTATTCCCAGTGCGCAAAGCTGGTATACCGATCAATATCCGCAATACCAATGCACCGGAAGATGAAGGAACCTGGATCGTTGAGAGCACCTGTCATCAGTCAAAATACACGATCACCGGTATCGCAGGTAAAAAAGGCTTCGTTTCTGTAAACATTGATAAAGATATGATGAACTCCGAAATTGGATTTGGCAGAAAAGTGTTATCTGCATTTGAAGACAACGGAATCTCATTTGAGCATATGCCTTCCGGTATTGACACCATGACCATTTTTGTTCATCAGCCGGAGTTCGAAGGAAAAGAACAGGCAGTCATCTCTGCTATCCACAGATATGCACAGCCTGACAGCATTGAGTTAGAGAGTGATCTGGCACTTATCGCTGTTGTAGGACGTGGCATGAAATCAACACGTGGAACAGCAGGTAGGATTTTCTCGGCATTGGCACATGCAAACATCAATGTAAAAATGATCGATCAGGGATCTTCTGAGTTGAACATCATTATCGGTGTAAGCAACGCAGATTTTGAGAATGCGATCAAAGCAATTTACGATATTTTTGTCATCACACAGTTATAGGATAAATGAAAGAACAAACTACTTTTCGAAAGACAATTGAAAAAGTATGGAAAAATAGGGCTGCAATCGTTATCGCAATTGCAGCCACTGTTTTTATGTGCGGATTAACGGTGCTCGAATTTATGGCGCTTCGAATGGAGTGGAATCTCCCGGTGTTATCTTATCTCACAGGTGATTCTGACAGTTATATTTTTGAAGAATACAGAAGCGATGAGATGAAGCTGGATGACAGCACGGAAAATGTATTGCTGGAGGAAACGGATAGTTTAGGACAGGAATTTTCGGGAGACAGTTCATTAAAGAATGGCTTGCAGGAGAGCGATTCTCGGAAAGATAGTTCGCCAGGAGAATTATTGCAGGAAAACGATTTACAGGAAGATTCTTCTAATAGCAATGATTCACAGGAAAAGTCTGATTTAGAACATTCAGCCGAAAAAACGGAAACCAGCGCCGAGGCAGAATATCCTTATTATCTGAAAGTGAACCGGAAGGAAAACTGTATCACCGTATACACATTAGATGAAAATGGCGAATACACAGTTCCGTATAAGGCAATGATCTGCTCGACCGGATTATACAATGGAACGCCGCGCGGTGTATTTCATTTGTCTACCAAGTATTTGTGGAGAGAATTGTACGGAAAAGTTTATGGTCAGTATGCCACCAGAATTACAGGCGGTGTTCTTTTTCATTCCGTTCCATATTATAAAAAGTCAAAAAATGCCCTGTGTACCGACAAATATAATAAACTTGGGCAGCAGGCGTCTATGGGGTGCGTGCGGCTTACGGTGGAAGATGCAAAATGGATTGCCGACAATTGTCCGGCTGGAACAACTGTTGAGATTTATGATGATGACGATCCGGGACCACTGGGAAAGCCGGAGGCAGCGCATATCGATACCGACAGTCCGAACAAGGGCTGGGATCCGACAGATCCGGACGAGGACAACCCATGGCACCAGCTATCGGACGATCAATAAGCAGGTAAAATGAAATATTTTACTCGGAAAACTCTATAAGAACATGAAAAAGGCGACATCGAAATTTTTTTTCTTTCAATGCCGCCTTTTAAACTATTTCGTCCATGGGACTGTACCTCGCTATTCTTTTTTCTTGTGTTTTCCTGTTTCTGGTTTGACTTGAAACTTCTAAACAACTTTTATTGCCTATCGTTTCATTTGCAAAACCTTGAAACAATCATTTGGACTTCTTCGCTTTTTCCTCAACTTCTGAAATTGTTTTCTTATGACATTTGGAATTGTATCATATAAGAATGTCTCTGACTGATACTAATTCAGGATTCCTTTCTTAGGATTGTCATGTTTTCAGTTCATCTTTTGAAGGTAAAACCGAATGCACTTAATGTTTTGGTGGACTGTACCTCGATTCTTTAAAAATTCTTTTGGGTAAATCGTTACGTTTCTGGTGGTCCGTACCTCCATTTCTTTAAAATTCTATTAGGTAATTCGTTCTCTTTCTGGTGGATTGTACCTCCTTTAATTTTTTTCTCTCTCGTTTTTGTTAATTTATTTATAACAGATAAAACACTATTTGTCAATAATAAAATTAGAAAAAAATAAAAATAAAATAAATGATAATGATAATTGTGTTAATTTTATAAAATATTCAGAAAACAATGGCGGAATGGAACCGTGGAACTTCTTTTTCATATAATAAAATGAAGGGAGCGTAGGTGCAGGGATATGAACGGTCAAACAATACTTTTAATAAGCGATATGCGTCAGGTATATCTGGCAGAAATCCTGACAAAAAAAGGAATCAGTGTGCGCTGCCTGGATATTAGAAATAGTCAGACAGCAGAAGAACAGCTTTCCAAGTTGAAAAATTTTCTTACAGAGGCAGCAATGCTGATACTTCCGATTCCGGTTGCAAAAGTTCCGAAGCAGGATCAGTTGAATGAAATTTTGAATAAAAATCTGAAAAACGATACATTGGTGCTTGGCGGATGCTTCTCAGAAGAACAGAGAGGCATCTTAGGAAGGAGAGGAATTCGTTATCTTGATTTTATGGAGGATGAAGTGGTGAAGCAGGAGAATGCAGTGGCAACCGCAGAAGGTGCAATTGCAGAACTTGTAAACCATAGTCCTTATAATATAGAAGGCGCAAAGATTCTGGTGACCGGATATGGAAATTGCGGCAAAGAAATCGCCTTAAAACTCCGCGGACTTGGAGCGAGGGTAACGGTACTTGCAAGGCGTCGTGAGGTAAGAAAACAGGCAAAAGAGGACGGATTTTACGCAGTCGATTTTGCATTTGGTCCGGAGGAGGCAATGGGTGCGGCAATGCTTGTAAACACAGTGCCGGCACCGGTTGTGACAAGAGTTATCATCCGCGAACTTCCACGGGACGCCTATATTCTGGATATTGCCTCAAAACCCGGCGGAACAGATTTCGCATGTGCAAAAGAGGCTGGTATCCGGGCAGATCTTGTTCTTGGAATCCCGGGAAAATATGCACCAAAGGAGAGTGCTTATATTCTTGAGCGGGCGATAGGAAGTTTTACGAAAAAAATGGAGTGATCACGCAAATCTGTTTGTGTCAGAAAATATATACAAATGTAGTACAGTTGACTAAAAATAGCAGGAAGGTATAGAAAATGGACTTTTCAAAATGTAATATCGGACTTGGGATTACAGGTTCCTTCTGCATGTTTTCAAGAGCCAGAAAGGAAATAGAAAGGCTCACGGAATTGGGGGCAAATGTGATTCCTATTTTTTCATTTAATGCACAGACCTGTGATACCAGGTTTGGAAGTGCAAAAGATTACGTGGAAGGAATTTGTGATATTACCGGAAATGAGGGGATACGCACCATTTGTGCAGCAGAACCGATCGGACCAAATAATTTTCTGGATATTATGGTGATCGCACCGTGTACCGGAAATACAGCGGCAAAGCTTTGCAATGGAATTACAGACACGCCGGTGCTTATGGCAACGAAAGCCCATATGAGAAATGGAAAACCGCTTGTGATCTCAATCTCAACGAATGATGCACTCGGCGCAAATTTCAAGAATATTGGCATGCTTATGAATACGAAGAATGTTTATTTTGTTCCGTTTGGTCAGGATAATTGCAAGAGTAAGCCTAATTCGCTGATTGCAAAAATGGAATTACTGCCGGAAACAATTGAATATGCTTTGAATGGAAAGCAGATACAGCCGGTGATTCAGGAGCCGAATTAAACCTCGTATTGTTAATGAAAAAGAAAAATCGTCCAGACGAAATATGATGTTCCTGTTCGCAAAGCTTACAAAGGAAATCATATTATCTGGACGATTTTCTTTTTGTCAAACTTTACAAGCATTATTTATTTCTGCTCTGCCTCGTAAGCTTCACGACAGGCTTTTGCAAGCTGGTCTCCGCAGGAAGTTCCACGTCCGTTGCAGGAGATACCTCCAATTTTCTGCTCTACCTGCTCAACGGTTAAGCCCTCTACAAGCTTTGGAATCGCCTGAAGATTTCCGTTGCAGCCACCGGTAAATTTTACGTTATGAACCACATTTCCTTCTAATTCTAATTCAATCTGGGTAGAACATGTACCTTTTGTTTTGTATACATACTTCATAATATATGCAGACCTCCTCTTTTGATGATACGATTCCATACATTATATATCATCCCGGAAGTGTTCGACAAGTTCTTTTTTTGGAAAATCAAAATACCCCGGATGTTATGCCGGGGCATGAGTTAGTCGTTTATACTGTTAAAGTCGATAAATAAATCTGGATAGATTCCTACGTTGATCGTATCTGAGAATGAGTATTCGTCAATATCACCATGTTCCAGATCGTATACAGTAATCCGTTTTTTTTCTGGATCAACAATCCAGTATTCGCGAACACCAGCAGTACGGTATTTGAATAGTTTTGTGTAATAGTCCATTCGTCTGCTGCCAGATGATACTATTTCTATAATCCAATCTGGTGCACCATTGCAGCCTTTATCTGTGAGCTTGGATTTGTCGCAGATGACGCTTATATCCGGTTCAACATAATTTTTATCATCTGCATTTAGAAAAACGGCAAATGGAGCGATATATGGCTCACACAACCCCCCTCTTGATTTTATATAGGTGTTAATGATGGTAAAGAGATTGCCGGCTATAAGCTGATGTCTGCGTGTAGGTGGAGCCATGTAATAGATTTGACCATCGATCAGTTCGGCGCGTTCCCCATCCGGGAGGTTATAAATATCATCTGTAGTATAGATTCTTTCCTGTGGTAAAGTCATTAAAACACCACCTTTCATAAATAATAGGGGATAAGAGTATCTTCGTCATCTTGCAATAGAATTATAGCTTATAATTAAAAATATGTACATAATATAAAACAAAAATAAAGATATCTGTTTGTGGAGGGTTACTGTTAGCTTAGCAGAAAAACACTTGTAGTTTTGCTGCGGAGGACGACAATTAAATTATGTATACATAAATCCGACAGGATATTTTGCAGTTAATAAAAAATTCACAAATCGTTTACGCCTATTTTAGTTGTGATAAAGCTTGAAAAGTGTTACAATAGCGATACCGTGCGAGATTTGTAGCTGGTAAATTTTACAGTACAGATGTTCAAATTTAATAAAGCCGGGGACAGGAATAGGAGTTTTTATGGGAGCATTGACAAAAATCTTCGGAACACACAGCGAGAGAGAGCTGAAAAGAATCTATCCGCTTGTTGACAAAGTAGAGTCTTATCGTGACTCTATGCAGAAACTTTCCGATGAAGAATTAAGAAACAAAACAAAAGAATATAAAGAGCGTCTGGAAAAGGGCGAGACTTTGGATGACCTTTTGCCGGAAGCATTTGCAACGGTTCGTGAAGCAGCAAAACGTGTGCTCGGCATGGAGCATTACCGCGTACAGATTATCGGTGGTATCATTCTTCATCAGGGACGTATTGCAGAGATGAAGACCGGTGAAGGTAAGACACTTGTTTCTACACTGCCGGCATACCTGAATGCACTGGAAGGCAAAGGTGTCTGCATCGTAACCGTCAATGATTACCTTGCAAAACGAGATTCTGAGTGGATGGGACAGGTTCATGAATTCCTTGGACTGAAAGTAGGCGTCGTGTTAAATTCCATGACGAACGACGAGCGTAGGGAAGCATATAACTGTGATATTACTTATGTTACAAATAACGAACTTGGTTTTGATTATCTGAGAGATAACATGGTGATCTACAAAGAGCAGCTTGTTCAGCGTGGATTGCATTATGCCATCATCGATGAGGTCGACTCTGTATTGATCGACGAGGCGAGAACACCACTGATCATTTCCGGTCAGAGTGGTAAATCTACCAAACTATATGAAGCGTGCGATATTCTCGCAACACAGTTAAAACGTGGTGAGGATGTGCCGGAGTACTCCAAGATGGACGCCATCATGGGTATTGAACAGGAAGAGACAGGAGACTTTGTTGTCAACGAGAAGGATAAAGTTGTCAACCTGACACAGGAAGGTGTGAAAAAGGTTGAGCAGTTCTTCAAGATCGACAACCTCGCAGATGCTGAGAACCTTGAGATCCAGCACAATGTGATCCTTGCTCTGAGAGCACATAACCTTATGTTCCGCGATCAGGACTACGTGGTAAAGGATAACGAGGTCATGATCGTTGATGAATTTACCGGACGTATTATGCCGGGACGCCGTTATTCAGACGGACTTCATCAGGCAATCGAAGCGAAGGAGCATGTAAAAGTAAAACGTGAGAGCAAGACGCTTGCAACAATCACATTCCAGAACTTCTTCAACAAATTTGACAAAAAGGCCGGTATGACTGGTACAGCACTCACAGAAGAAAAAGAGTTCCGTGATATTTACGGTATGGACGTTATTGAAATCCCGACCAATAAACCAATCCAGCGTATCGATCATCATGATGCCGTATATAAGACCAAGAAAGAAAAATATCGTGCAGTTGTCGAGGAAGTGAAGAAGGCACATGAGAAAGGACAGCCGGTACTGGTTGGTACGATCAACATTGATACTTCCGAACTGCTCAGCGGCATGTTAAAAAGAGAGGGAATCCCTCATACTGTATTAAATGCGAAGTTCCACGAACTAGAGGCTGAGATCGTAGCAGGTGCCGGACAGCATGGAGCAGTTACGATCGCAACAAACATGGCAGGCCGTGGTACGGATATTAAGCTTGATGATGACGCAAGAGCAGCAGGTGGTCTTAAGATCATTGGTACGGAACGTCATGAATCAAGACGTATTGACAATCAGCTCCGCGGTCGTTCTGGCCGTCAGGGAGATGTGGGAGAATCACAGTTCTTCATTTCGCTCGAAGATGATCTGATGAGACTCTTTGGCTCTGATAAACTGATGGATGTGTTCAATGCACTTGGCGTTCCGGAAAATGAACAGATCCAGCACAAGATGCTTACCTCTGCCATCGAGAAAGCACAACAGAAGATTGAGGCAAACAACTACGGTATCCGTAAGAACCTGTTAGAATATGATCAGGTTATGAACGATCAGAGAGAGATCATTTACAAAGAGCGTCTGCGCGTGTTAAATGGAGAGAGCATGAGAGATGCGATCTTCAAGATGATCACAGACCGTGTGGAGAGCTGCGTGGATACCTGTATTTCTTCTGAGATTCCAAAAGACGAGTGGGATTTAAATGAACTGAATCAGTTGCTGCTTCCTATCATTCCGCTGGAACCTATAACAGAAGAAACGATTGCTGATATCAGGAATAACAAAGAACTGAAGCATCTCCTAAAAGAGAAAGCTGTGAAGCTTTATGAAGCAAAAGAGACAGAGTTCCCGGAACCGGAACAGTTCCGCGAGTTAGAGCGAGTTGTTTTACTGAAAGTGATCGACCGTAAATGGATGGATCATATAGATGATATGGATCAGCTTCGTCAGGGTATCGGACTGCAGGCTTATGGTCAGAGAGATCCTCTTGTAGAGTACAAGATGGCAGGATTTGATATGTTTGATGAGATGACAGCGAACATTCAGGAAGATACGATCCGTCTGTTATATCATGTGAAGATTGAGCAGAAGGTAGAGCGTGAACAGGTTGCAAAAGTAACCGGAACAAATAAAGATGATTCTGCACCTGCTGAACCGAAGAAACGTGCAGCAGCGAAGATTTATCCAAATGATCCATGCCCATGTGGCTCTGGAAAGAAATACAAACAGTGCTGCGGAAGATTCGCAGAGTAAAAAAGATGCAGAGCATTCAGCGTGAGAAATTGTCTGAATGCTCTGATTTTTTATTGCGGATGGAGGTAATGTTAAAATTAATAAAAACAGAACAAATGTTCTCTAAATAATAGACAAAATCAAATCTTTGTAGTAGAATTAGCGTATAAATGCAATACTATAAAAAATGGTTTTGTCTTTTTTATTGAAACATAGAATTCAGTTTTTGATAGATTCAAGAAGGGAGACAGTGTAATGGAGTTCAAACTACACGCCCCATACCAGCCAACCGGTGATCAGCCCCAGGCGATCGAAGAACTGGTAAAAGGTTTCAAAGAGGGAAATCAGTTCGAGACCTTACTCGGTGTTACTGGATCCGGTAAGACCTTTACGATGGCGAACGTCATCGCACAGCTTAATAAGCCGACTCTCATCATTTCGCACAATAAGACACTGGCAGCGCAGCTCTACGGAGAATTCAAGGAGTTCTTCCCGGAAAATGCGGTGGAATACTTCGTATCCTACTACGATTATTATCAGCCGGAGGCATATGTGCCGCAGACGGATACCTATATTGCGAAGGATTCTGCAATCAATGAGGAGATTGATAAATTGCGTTTGTCTGCCACGGCGGCACTTGTAGAGCGGAAAGATGTGATCGTGATCGCCTCGGTTTCCTGTATCTATGGTCTGGGCAGCCCGGAGGATTATCTTGGCATGATGGTATCTCTGCGTCCGGGAATGGAGAAGGACAGAGACGAAGTCATCCGTGCGCTGGTTGACATCCAATATACGAGAAATGATATGGATTTTCACCGGGGTACATTCCGTGTGCGCGGTGACACAGTGGAGATTTTTCCGGCAAACTACAGTGACACGGCAATCCGCGTGGAATTTTTCGGAGACGAGATCGACCGGATCACGGAGATTGATGTGCTGACCGGGGAGGTCAAGTGCAGTCTGGAACATTTTGCGGTTTTCCCGGCTTCCCATTATGTTGTCCCTATGGAAAAGATTCAGAAAGCATGCGTGAATATTGAAGCGGAAATGGAAGAGCGCGTGAAATATTTCAAGGGCGAAGACAAGCTGTTAGAGGCACAGCGTATCGCAGAGAGAACCAATTTTGATATTGAGATGTTGAAAGAAACAGGATTTTGCAGCGGCATTGAAAATTATTCCAGACATCTTGCTGGACTTCCGGCAGGAGCAACCCCGCATACGCTGATGGATTATTTTAAGGATGATTTTCTGATTATTGTAGACGAGTCACATATTACGATTCCACAGATAGGAGGAATGTATGCAGGTGACCAGTCCAGAAAAACGACACTTGTAGATTATGGTTTTCGTCTTCCTTCGGCAAAAGACAACCGACCTTTGAATTTTGAGGAATTCGAGAGCAAGATAGATCAGATGCTGTTTGTTTCTGCAACACCAAATACGTATGAAGATGAGCATGAGTTACTCCGTGCAGAACAGATCATCCGGCCAACAGGTCTGCTTGATCCTGAGGTGGTAGTCCGCCCGGTAGAGGGACAGATTGACGATCTGATCGGAGAAGTGAATAAAGAGACAGCGAAGAAACACAAGGTTTTGATTACGACTTTGACTAAGAGAATGGCAGAAGATCTGACGGACTATATGAAAGAACTCGGTATCCGTGTAAAATATCTGCATTCGGATATTGATACTCTGGAACGTGCAGAGATTATCCGTGCTCTGCGTCTGGATGTGTTTGATGTTTTAGTTGGAATCAACCTGCTTCGAGAGGGACTTGACATTCCGGAGATTACGCTGGTGGCAATTTTGGATGCAGACAAGGAAGGATTTTTGCGATCCGAGACATCTTTGATTCAGACAATCGGACGTGCGGCGCGTAACAGCGAGGGACATGTTATTATGTATGCCGATAAGATCACAGATTCCATGCGTAATGCGATCAACGAGACTGAGCGGCGTCGTAAGATCCAGCAGGAATATAATAAGGAACATAATATTACACCGACAACGATCCAGAAGTCCGTTCGTGATCTGATCAGTGTATCCAAGAAAGTGGCACAGGAGGAACTGAACTTCAAGAAAGATCCTGAGTCTATGAACAGAGAAGAATTAGAGAAGCTGATCGCTGACATTCAGAAGAAGATGAAGAAAGCAGCCAGTGATCTGAATTTTGAGGCAGCAGCCGAATATCGTGATCAGATGATACAGTTGAAGAAGATGCTTGAAGATTTATAAAGTGTAATTATGAAGTGACAAGTATTTATAGAAAGGCAAGAAAAAATATGAAGACATCAGAAAACCGCAAGTACATTAAGATCCGCGGTGCGAATGAACATAACTTGAAGAATGTAGATGTAGATATTCCAAGAGATGAATTTGTTGTATTGACCGGACTTTCCGGTTCTGGCAAGTCATCCCTTGCATTTGATACAATTTATGCAGAAGGACAGAGACGATACATGGAGTCTTTGTCTTCTTATGCGAGACAGTTTTTAGGACAGATGGAAAAACCGAATGTGGAAAAAATCGAAGGACTTTCTCCGGCAATTTCCATTGATCAGAAGTCGACAAACCGGAATCCAAGATCAACGGTAGGAACGGTCACGGAGATTTATGATTATTTTCGTCTGCTCTATGCAAGAATCGGTGTGCCGCATTGTCCGAAATGTGGGAAAGAGATTAAAAAACAGACCGTGGATCAGATGGTCGATCAGATTATGGAACTCCCGGAGCGCACCAAGATTCAGCTTTTAGCTCCGGTGGTCAGAGGACGTAAGGGAGAACACCAGAAGTTTTTTGAACAGGCAAAGCGAAGCGGCTATGTCCGTGTTGTTGTGGACGGCAATCTCTATGAATTGTCAGAAGAAATCAAATTAGAAAAAAATAAAAAACATAACATAGAGATCGTTGTGGATCGTCTTATGGTAAAGCCGGGAATTGAAAAACGACTGACAGACTCGATTGAGAATGTGCTGCAGCTTGCAGACGGTCTGATGATCGTGGATGTCATTGACGGAGAACCAATCCAGTTTTCGGAAAGTTTTTCCTGCCCGGATTGTGGCATCAGCATTGATGAGGTGGAACCAAGAAGCTTTTCTTTTAACAATCCATTCGGTGCGTGCCCTACCTGCTTTGGACTTGGATATAAAATGGAATTTGATATAGATCTGATGATTCCGGATAAGAAACTGAGCATTTCGGAAGGGGCAATCCAGGTAATGGGCTGGCAGTCCTGCACCGATAAGAGCAGCTTCACCTATGCAATATTGAAGGCACTGACAGAGGAATATCATTTTTCGCTGGATACACCATTTGGAGAATATCCGGATGAGATTAAGGATGTTCTGATCAACGGAACACATGGAAAAGAACTGAAAGTACGCTATAAAGGACAGCGCGGTGAGGGCGTGTATGATGTCGCATTTGACGGTCTGATCCGCAATGTGCAGAGAAGATATCGTGAGACTTCCTCTGAGACGATGAAAGCAGAGTATGAACAGTTTATGCGTATCACACCGTGTGAAGCCTGCCATGGACAGCGTCTGAAACCGGAATCCCTCGCAGTAACGGTTGCGGACAAAAATATTTATGAGATGACCTCCATGTCAGTGAAGAGTCTTAAGACGTTTGTGGATCAGATGGAACTGACAAAGCAGCAGCATCTGATCGGAGACCAGATTTTGAAAGAGATCCGGGCGAGAGTTGGATTTTTAAATGAGGTCGGACTTGATTATCTGTCATTATCGAGAGCAACTGGTACTTTATCCGGTGGAGAGGCACAGCGTATCCGTCTGGCAACCCAGATAGGCTCGGGACTCGTAGGAGTTGCCTATATTTTAGATGAACCGTCTATTGGATTGCATCAGAGGGATAATGATAAACTGCTTGGTGCGCTGATGAATTTGAGAGACCTTGGAAATACGCTGATCGTTGTAGAACATGATGAGGACACCATGCGTGCCGCAGATTATATTGTGGATATCGGACCGGGAGCCGGCTCACATGGTGGACAAGTGGTTGCGTGCGGTACTGCAGAAGAGATCATGCAGAACCCGGATTCTGTCACAGGTGCATATTTAAGTGGAAGAATCAAGATCCCGGTTCCAAAAGAGCGCAGGAAGCCGACCGGTTTTATTACCATTAAAGGGGCAAGGGAAAATAATTTAAAGAACATTGATGTGGATATTCCGTTGGGAGTTATGACCTGCATTACAGGTGTTTCAGGCTCTGGAAAGAGTTCTCTTACGAATGAGATTTTATATAAACATCTGGCAAGGGATTTAAACCGTGCAAGATGTATTCCGGGCGAACATGATGACATCCTTGGACTGGAACAGTTAGACAAAGTCATTGACATCGATCAGTCTCCAATCGGAAGAACACCGCGTTCCAATCCGGCAACTTACACAGGTGTCTTTGATATGATCCGTGACCTTTTTGCCGGAACACCGGATGCAAAAGCAAAAGGATATAAAAAAGGTCGTTTCAGTTTTAACGTGAAAGGCGGACGCTGCGAGGCATGTTCCGGAGATGGAATCATTAAGATCGAGATGCATTTCCTGCCGGATGTTTATGTGCCATGCGAAGTGTGCGAAGGAAAGCGGTATAACAGAGAGACGCTTGAAGTAAAATATAAAGGAAAAAGTATCTATGATGTGCTGGATATGACGGTGGAGGAAGCATTAGAGTTTTTTAAGAATGTGCCTTCCATTGAGCGTAAAATCCAGACCTTATATGATGTGGGACTTTCCTATGTAAAACTCGGGCAGCCATCTACGGAACTGTCCGGTGGTGAAGCACAGCGTATCAAACTTGCAACAGAACTCAGCAAGCGCAGCACGGGCAAGACCATTTATATTCTGGACGAGCCGACGACAGGACTGCATTTTGCAGATGTTCACAAATTGATCGAGATACTGCGGAGACTTTCAGACGGAGGCAACACAGTTGTTGTCATCGAACACAATCTGGATGTTATTAAAACCGCTGATTATATCATTGATATGGGACCGGAAGGCGGAGATGGCGGTGGTACGGTGATCGCACAGGGAACACCGGAAGAAGTAGCGAAAGTGAAGAAATCCTATACCGGACAATACGTGAAAAAATATCTGGAAAAATAAAGAATAGAGCGTTGCAGTTTTCAAAATATCCGGGTGCTATATGGCATCCGGATATAATAAAAAGGCGCCTCATTCGAGACGCCAGAATATTCGGGGAGTGCTCCTCCAATATCCGAAGATATCGAAGAAGCATGAGTTATGAAAAATTATATTAGCCGACTAAAAAAGTCATATTAGCTAGTACTCTTATAATATAAAAAGAAAATGTGTTCATTTTGTGATGAAAAAATAAAAAAAATCTTATGAAACTCAAATTATTAAAAAAATCTTATTTTTCTTGAAAAATCGGCTTTTATGGAAAAAAAACTTTGAAAAATACAAGTTTTTGTATATAATACTATTGTATATGTAAAAATAGGAGTAGTATCGTACTTCCTATTTTTATTGTGCAGAAGACAAAAGTGATTTTTAAATGTATTTCCGTGTAACTTTTACAGGGAAATATTGGCATAAATTCCAAACAATTCCAGAAAGGGGAATATCATAATTATGATGAGCACAGATATTGGTATCGATCTGGGTACCGCGAGTATATTAGTATATATTAAAGGCAAAGGGGTTGTATTAAAAGAACCTTCCGTCGTCGCATTTGACAGAGATACAAATAAGATCAAAGCAATCGGTGAAGAAGCAAGATTAATGCTTGGTAGAACACCGGGCAACATCGTAGCAGTCAGACCACTTCGTCAGGGTGTTATTTCCGATTATACAGTAACAGAGAAGATGATCAAATATTTCATCCAGAAAGCACTTGGCAAGAAAACATTCCGCAAGCCAAGAATCAGCGTCTGCGTTCCAAGTGGTGTAACAGAAGTTGAGAAGAAAGCGGTTGAGGATGCAACTTATCAGGCAGGTGCGAGAGAGGTTTCCATTATCGAAGAACCAATTGCAGCAGCAATCGGCGCTGGAATTGATATTGCAAGACCTTGTGGAAATATGATTGTGGATATCGGTGGTGGTACAGCAGATATCGCCGTAATTTCCCTTGGAGGATCTGTTGTAAGTACGTCTGTCAAGATCGCTGGTGATGATTTTGATGAGGCGATTGTCCGTTACATGAGAAAGAAACACAATCTTTTGATCGGTGAGAGAACCGCAGAGGATATTAAGATTAAGATTGGAACATGTTTCCCGTTGGCACAGAATGAGACTATGGATGTGCGTGGACGAAATCTGGTGACAGGACTTCCAAAGACTGTGACCGTATCTTCTGAGGAGACAGAGGAAGCACTTCGTGAGCCGACTTTACAGATCGTTGAGGCTGTACATTCCGTATTGGAGAAAACTCCACCGGAGCTTGCAGCAGACGTTGCAGACCGTGGTATTGTGCTGACCGGTGGTGGCGCATTACTTCGCGGATTAGAGGAACTGATCGAGGACAGAACCGGAATCAACACAATGACAGCAGATGATCCAATGACCTGTGTTGCTATCGGAACTGGAAAATATGTAGAATTTTTATCTGGAAAACGTGACGACGATTAAGCTAATCTTTCTGTCAGATCGACCGAAATACTATATTAGATAAAACGTGACCAACAGATGGATACACAACAATTTATACGAGGTGTAATATATGATCAAAGGCTTATATACAGCTTACACAGGTATGGTGAATGAACAGAAGAGGTTAGATGTTCTGACGAATAACCTGGCAAATGCAGATACAAATGGCTATAAAAAAGAAGGAACAACTTCACAGACATTTGCAGATGAACTTGCAATTAAGATCAAGGATACATCCAGTTATGGTTTGAATAAGAAGCTGGGTGTGATCAGCATGGGTGTGCATTTAGGTGAAACATACACAAATTATGACCAGGGAAGTATCAAAGTGACAGATAATGAGACAGATGTTGCTTTGGCTGGAAATGGTTTTTTTGCAATCGCATTTACGAATAAAGCAGGCGAGACTTCTGTAAAATACACAAGGGATGGCGCGTTCACGGTGAATACAGACGGATATCTGGTAACCAAGGATGGCGATTATGTGTTGAATCAGGCAGGTGCACAGAACACGGATCCGAATGCAAGAATCCAGTTGAATCCGAACGCTAAGATAACCATTGATGAATTGGGTAACATTTACCAGAATGATCAGCTTGTCACACGAATCGGTGTCGTTGATTTCGAAGACTATAATTATATTTCAAAATATGGTGAGAACCTGTATGATCTTGTGGATGGAGGTCAGATCACAGCGTCTGATGCAAAAGTACAGCAGGGATGCATCGAAGGCTCCAATGTGAACGTGGTCGATGAAATGGTAAAAATGATCACAATCTCAAGAGCTTATCAGGCAGGACAGAAAGTAATCAACACTGTGGACGAGACATTGGACAAGACCGTAAATCAGGTCGGAAAAGTATAATGTGTACACGATAGTGTGAAGAAGATAATAATATAGAAGATACAGTTGGAGGAAATCAATTATGATGAGAGCACTTTATACTGCGGCTTCCGGAATGAGAGCGCAGCAGACCAACGTAGACAATATTTCAAATAACATTGCGAATGTCAATACAACAGCATTTAAATCCCAGAAAACAGAATTTAAATCATTGTTATATCAAACCATTCAGACAAGAACCACCAGTGCCAATGGTGAGGAAAAACCGATTGGTGCACAGGTAGGACTTGGAACAAGAGTAGCGTCCAACACAACAAGTTATACACAGGGTGCACTGCTTGAGGATGAGAGCAAATCTGCTTTTGCAATTGAAGGAAACGGATTCTTTCAGGTAAGAGGCGCAGACGGAACAACTTATTATACCAGAAATGGTAATTTTAACTGGAGTATTGGCCCAACTGGAACAACCCTTACCAATACCGATGGATATCCGGTTCTGGATTCCAATGGAAAGGCAATCGTGCTTCCGAATAACGTAAATTCTGCAAGTGCAACTGTTACCAATGACGGACAGGTTGGATATTATAATAATGCAGGTGCTTATGTGAACCTGAACCAGACAATCGGACTTTTCCAGTTTAATAATCCTTCCGGTTTGGAAAAAGCAGGATCAAATCTTTTGAGAGTGACGAATGCTTCCGGAGCAGCATTGAATGAGGCGACAAACGCAAACCTTACGAGAAGTAAAATTCATCAGGGTTATCTGGAAGGATCGAATGTGCAGGTTGCAGATGAGATGGTCAATCTGATCGTGGCACAGCGTGCATACCAGTTGAATTCCAAAGCAATCACAACATCAGATGATATGTTAGAGCAGGCTAACAATCTGAAACGTTAGTAAATAGTACATAGATGAACAGAAGCGAAGTATAAGAAAAGTTTTACATTTTTGTATACAATAGCAGATTTTGAAGTACGAGGATAGAGAATATGAGTATGTCAATTGACGGCATGGCGGCTATGCTTAATACAACAAATACAGACGCAACAACCAATTATAATGCCAATGCATTGAAAAAGTCACTGAATCAGGTATCATCTGACACATCAGAGGATGAACTGATGCAGGTCTGCAAAGATTTTGAATCCTATTTTGTAGAAGAGATCATTAAGGAAGTAAAGAAGAATCTGCTCCCAGAGGATGATGATAAAGATGCATCCTTATCAACCATGACAGACTATACAATGGATTTTGCCGTGGAAAAAGTTGCAGATGAGATCATTGATCAGGTTGGAGGAAATTTTACCCAGTCATTGTATGAGCAGATGAAACGCAATTACAACATTGACTGATACATAAAATGACACGATTCATAACAGAACTCAGACAGTGTTTTATATGAATGACAGAGATTAAGAAGCATAGGCTGTCGCTTTAAGAGATTATTTCTTAATGCGGCAGTTTTTTTGCTTTAAAGAAAATTATAAACAGGCGTCTGCGTGTTACTATAGATATATTATGCAGGAAATGCACATAGTGTTAATTGAGAAAGAAAGTGAATCAGAAAAGGTTATGGAAAAATTAGCAGGGTATGTGGAACATATCATATATCGCAATACAGATAATGGCTATACGGTGCTCAATCTGGTAAGCGGAGAGACAGAGATCACCTGTGTTGGTATTTTTTCAACAATTGCAGAAGGGGAAAATATCGAAGCAGCTGGCGATTATACAGATCATCCTACCTACGGAACACAATTTAAGGTGGTCAGCTTTGAGGAAAAAGCACCGGAAGATCAGGAGGCAATCGAACGCTATCTTGGATCGGGCGCAATCAAGGGGATCGGGCTTGCTATGGCAGCACGAATTGTGCGCAGATTTAAGGAAGATACTTTCAGGATCATTGAAGAAGAACCGGAGCGGCTTGTGGAAGTGAAAGGAATCAGCGAGCGGAAAGCGATGGAGATTGCCAGTCAGGTCAATGAAAAAAGAGATCTGCGTCAGGCGATGATTTTTTTACAGCAGTTTGGAATTACCATGAACCTTGCCGTGAAAATTTATAACAAATACGGGCAGGAAGTGTATGGCATTTTAAAAGAAAATCCATACCGCCTTGCAGATGATATTGAAGGGGTAGGATTTCGGACAGCAGATGATATTGCAGCAAAGGCAGGCATCCGGACTGATTCTGATTTTCGTGTGCGTAGTGGTATATTGTATACACTTCTTCAAGCGTCCGGCGAGGGACATACATTTTTGCCAAAGGAA
Organism: uncultured Roseburia sp.; assembly: GCA_900542495.1. Classification (GTDB taxonomy): domain Bacteria; phylum Bacillota; class Clostridia; order Lachnospirales; family Lachnospiraceae; genus Roseburia. The sequence continues at coordinate 173,772 of UQNW01000003.1, read as the reverse complement.
GAACTGACATCAAAGGCAAGTGAACTGCTGGGGATTGATCAAGAAATTATAGAAAAAAATTATATGGATCTTTCGATTGACCGGAAGATTGTCATGAAGCAGTCTGGTGAACAGACACAGATATATGCGGCTTCTTTTTATTACATGGAGGCGAACACGGCGACCATGCTGCGGAAACTCGATAATACCTATGATGTGGCGGATGCAGAGATTGAACAGCGTATCCACAAAATTGAGAAACAGACAGGTATGGAGTTAGATGAACATCAGGTTCAGGCGGTAAAAGAGGCAGTGCGCAATGGTCTGCTGGTCATCACTGGTGGACCGGGTACAGGTAAGACAACGACAATCAATACGATTATTCGGTATTTTGAATTAGAAGGAATGGATATCTTTCTTGCAGCGCCAACCGGACGTGCAGCAAAAAGAATGAGTGAGACAACAGGATTTGAGGCGCGCACGATTCACCGGATGCTGGAATTGAATGGCGGCATGGAAGGTAATGCCGGATTTGAACGTAACGAGACAAATCCATTGGAGACGGACGTTGTTATTATTGATGAGATGTCGATGGTTGACATAACATTGATGAATTCATTGTTGAAAGCAATCGCTCCGGGAACCAGACTGATTCTGGTAGGAGATATTAACCAGCTTCCAAGCGTCGGACCGGGAAGTGTGTTGAAGGATATTATCCAGTCCGAAATATTTAATGTGGTGATGCTTACCAAAATTTTCCGTCAGGCATCTACCAGTGACATCATTGTAAATGCGCATAAAATCAATCGTGGGGAAGAGGTTTCGCTGGATAATAAGAGCATGGATTTCTTTTTCCTAAAGAGATACGAAGCAGATATTATTATTAATGTCGTACTCCAGCTTGTAAAGCAAAAACTGCCCAAATTTGTAGATGCAACACCCTATGATATTCAGGTGCTGACCCCGATGCGAAAGGGATTACTCGGAGTAGAGCGGTTGAACGGAATCCTCCAGCATTATCTCAATCCGCCGGATAAGTCAAAGCGGGAAAAAGAACATGGCGATATGGTATTCCGTGAGGGCGATAAAGTCATGCAGACAAAGAATAACTATCAGTTAGAGTGGGAAATCTGCACGAAATTCGGTCTTACTGTGGATAAAGGCATGGGAATTTTCAACGGAGATATGGGGATTATCGCAGAAATTAATGATTTCGCTGAGACTATGACAGTAGAATTTGACGAGGGAAGAAAAGTAGAGTATTCCTACAAGCTGCTGGACGAATTAGAACTAGCCTATGCAATTACGATCCATAAATCCCAGGGCAGCGAGTACCCGGCAGTCGTGATTCCACTGCTCAATGGACCGTCAATGCTGATGAACCGGAATTTACTGTATACAGCGGTGACAAGGGCAAGAAAATGCGTTACACTTGTTGGAAATGATACTACTTTTCAGCAGATGATAAAAAACACATCACAGCAGAAACGCTATAGTGGATTGTGTGACCGTATACGCGAAAGTGTGTTGTAAACCGGAGGTTAGAATGAACAATTTTAAAATTACAATCCAGTATGACGGAACAAGATATAAGGGCTGGCAGGGGCAGAACAGCACAGACCAGACCATTCAGGGAAAAATAGAGGCTGTGTTAGGACAAATGGCAGGGCATGCAGTGGAAGTGATCGGTTCGGGAAGAACAGATGCTGGTGTGCATGCAAAAGGTCAGGTGGCAAATTTTCATGTGGAAGAGCATTTTACAGAGGGAAAGATTTTATCCTATCTGAACCATTATCTTCCGGATGATATTGCGGTTATTGCGGTTGAGCAGGTGGACGAGCGTTTTCACAGCCGTTATGCCGCAAAGAAAAAGACCTACCGCTATCACATCCATATGGGAGAGATCACGGATGTCTTTGAACGGAAATATGAGTACCAGTATGAGAAAACACTCGATGTGGAGCGCATGAAAGAAGCCGCTTCCTATCTGATCGGAACACATGATTTTACTTCGTTTTGCGGAAATAAGAAGATGAAAAAGTCGACTGTCCGGACAATTTACGAGATTAATTTTACGAAGAAGGGCAATGATCTGTGGATTGATTACCGGGGAAATGGATTTTTACAAAATATGGTGCGTATTCTGACCGGAACATTGATCGAGGTTGGGGATGGCAGAAGATCGCCGGAGGAAATGCCACAGATTTTAGAGAGCAAAAACCGGGAAAATGCCGGTTATACAGCACCGGCGTGTGGGCTGATGCTCATGGAAGTGCACTATTAGAAGAAGTAAACAGCAGGTGTTACATGGAAAAATGGTTTGTAATAAATAAGGGAGCTGATTTCGAGAAGCTTGGAAAAAAGTTCGGGATCAGCCCTGTAACAGCGCGCCTGATCCGGAACCGAGAGGTGATCGGTGAGGCGGCATTTGATAAATATCTGAACGGAAGCTTAAAAGATTTATATGATCCGCATTTGTTAAAAGATGCAGATGTTTTGACGGATATTTTAAAAAAGAAAATCGAAGAACAAAAGCCAATCCGGATTATTGGCGACTATGATATAGACGGAGTTATGTCAACCTATATTTTGTATCAGGGAATTACGAGATGTGGAGGAAACGTGTCTACACAGATTCCGGATCGCATGAAAGACGGCTACGGTATCAACGAGAATCTGATCGATCAGGCAAAAAAGGACGGAATGGATACCATTTTAACCTGCGACAATGGAATTGCAGCGATTTCAGAGATCGCACATGCCAAAGATCTTGGAATGACGGTGCTTGTGACAGATCATCATGAGATTCCTTACACGGAAGAGGAAGGAGAAAGACAATTTCTCCGCAGCAATGCAGATGCGGTCGTGAATCCAAAGCAGCAGGAATGTGCCTATCCTTTTAAAGAGTTATGCGGGGCAGCAGTTGCATGGAAAGTATTGCAGGTTTTATATGAAAAAATGGGGCTGGATGTAGAAGAAACCTATGAGTTTTTGGAAAATGTTGCATTTGCAACCGTTGGGGACGTCATGGATCTGACAGACGAAAACCGCATTTTGGTAAAAGAGGGGTTAAAACGTATCCACCATACAAAAAATCCGGGAATGCGGGCGCTGATCTTTCAAAATCATTTAGAGCCGGAGCGGGTGAATGCATATCATTTCGGTTTTGTGTTAGGACCATGCATCAATGCGAGTGGAAGACTTGACACGGCGAAATTGTCACTGTCTCTTTTTTTGCAGGGAGAGGAAGAAGCGGCAAAAACAGCCAGAGATTTAGTGGAGTTAAACCAGCAGCGCAAAGACATGACGGCGGACGGTGTCGAGGAAGCGAAGCGCGTGGCAGAGGAACATTACAGATCTGACAAAGTGCTTGTCATTTATCTGCCACAAGTTCATGAGAGCCTTGCGGGAATCATTGCCGGACGCATCCGGGAGACATATCATAAGCCGGTGTTTGTTTTGACGAAGGCAGAGGAAGGCGTGAAAGGCTCCGGGCGTTCTATCGAGGAGTATTCGATGTATGAGGAACTTTGTAAATGCAGGGAGCTTTTAGATAAATTCGGAGGACATCCAATGGCGGCAGGACTGTCGCTTCCCGAAGAAAATGTGGATAAGTTCCGTGAAAAAATCAATGCCTGTGCAAATCTCACAGAAGATGACCTGATCCCAAAGATCAAAATCGACATTCCGATGCCGGCGGCATACGCAGACAGCAGGCTTATCCGGGAATTTGCCGTGTTAGAACCTTTTGGAAAAGCCAATAATAAACCGCAGTTTGCTGACAAGAACTTAAGTGTTGCGCGTGCGTTTGTGGTAGGAAAAAACCAGAATGTGTTAAGGCTGAATCTGCTGACTGCTTCGGGCGAGCCGGTATCAGCAGTTTATTTCGGCGATATTGAGGCATTCAAAGCATATTACACGGAAAAATATGGAGCAGCAGAAGTTGAGAAGGCTTTTCGCGGTCAGATAAATAAATTAAGGATAATGATTGTGTACTATCCGGAGATTAACGAGTATAATGGAGTTGAAAGTGTACAGGTTATCATTCGGAATTATCAGTAAAAGCGGGAGGATGACATATGTTCGGTGGGAAAAAGACGAGAGAGCTTGAAGAGGAACTTCTCGCGGTAAAAGAACAGCAGAATCGTCTGCAGCAGCAGATTTCCAATATCGCACAGGAAAAAGAAAACACAGAAGAAACTCTGGTACAGGTGACAATTTCAAAATCAGAGTTAGATGAGACAATCTTGGCAATGACAGAGCAGCTGACACAGTTAAAAGAGTGCTCGGAGGCAAATGCAGGACAGACGGTGTTGTTAAAACAGCAGCTTGCAAAGAAGAAAGAGCAGAACGAGAGTTTACAGCAGGAGAATGAAATACTCCGGGAAAAATTTAAAAAAGAACAGGAAACAATTGCAGAGGTTATAAAACAGAACCAGGGTGTGACAGCGCCGATGCAGGGGATAGAGGCATTTTATGAAGCCGCCTGCCAAAAGCAGCAGATTGTCGGAGAGGCTTTGAAAAAGCTGGCAGATATATCACAGCAGATGAGCGTGCTGGCGCTCGGAGCGGCAATCGAAGCAGGGCGAATGGGAGAAGACGGCAGCAAATTCATGGCAGCGGCAGAGGAAGTCCGTATGAATGCAGAGCAGTATACAGAGACAGTGACGGAAGCGTTTGCACAGATTGATAAGGTTTCAGAAACTTCTGGAAAAGCCGGAGAACAGATTCAGGGGCTGCAACAGCTTTTACATGAGAATAACAGTTCCATGACAAAACTTCTGGAAAGCGGAAGTGATGCAAAAACAGCAGGTTCCGGTGAAAATGTGCAGGATGAGACAGATGTTGAGGATATTTTAGAAAATCTCTGCCAGAGTGAAAATGAATTTTTTGAGGTGCAGAGCAAAGTGTTATCCATGGCAGAAACACTTACGCAGGAATGGAAAGAGCACAAGGAATGCACGGACGAACTGGAACGCAGAGTCGAGGATGTACATCGTTTTATTCAGGAGTAAGAGAGGGGAAAAATATGGCAAAAGAAGAAAGGTTTACATTTTTATCAGCAGACGGAAAAACGAATATTCATGCGATTAAATGGATTCCGGAGGACGGAACTTATGTGGCGATTTTACAGATCACACATGGTATGATCGAGTTTGTGGAACGCTACAGACCATTTGCAGAATTTTTGACACAGAATGGTTTTATGGTTGTGGGACATGACCATTTAGGTCATGGAGATTCGGTTGCATCCAAAGATGACTGGGGATATTTTGCAGAAAATCCAAGTGATACGGTGATCGCAGATATGCATGCACTGCGCACGATGATCCAGAAAGAAAATCAGGGCATTCCTTATTTTATGCTGGGACACAGCATGGGATCTTATATGCTGCGTAAATATCTGACCATTCACAACGACAGTTTAAGAGGTGCAATCATCATGGGAACCGGTTGTGTGCCGGACAATACCACAAAGCTCGGAATGAATGTATGTAAGTTCCTTGCAAAAATTTTTGGCTGGCATCACAGAAGCAGACTGGTTGAGTCTCTTTCTTTTGGCGGACCATATAAGAAATACGATCTTTCCGGAAAAACACTTTCCAACAGCTGGCTCACAAAGGATGAAGACATTGTAAAATTCTACTACAATGAGCCAAGATGTACATTCAAGTTTACATTAAACGGTTATCTTGGATTAATGGAGGCTGTTCTTTACGACAATCAGTTGGAAAATGTGAAAAAAGTACCAAACAAACTTCCAATTTTCATTGTGTCCGGACAGGATGATCCGGTCGGTGACAACGGCGTGGGCGTGAAAAAAGTGTATGATCTCTTTAAGGAAGCAGGCTCTTTGGATATCACATACAAGCTGTATGAGAATGACAGACATGAGATCTTAAACGAGACAGACCGTGACAAAGTGTATGCAGATCTGCTTGCGTGGATGAGAGTAAGAATCGATACATAAATATTGGTTTCTTAATTTTTTATAAACATATTATGTTAACTTGTGCTTAATAATGAGATGTAGTAAAATAAAAGTCTGTTTTGGGAAAACTCAAAGCAGATTTTTATTTATAAGAATCATTACAGGCTGCAAATGTATAAAATCTGTTGAGCAGGTTGGATTTGCATACACTGTAGGGATGAGAGGAAGAAAAAAGTGAAAAGAAAAAAAATGACAAAAAGAATAGCAGCTATCGTTTTGGCAGCAGTGATGATGATACCAACACATGTAACATCATTTGCGGCAGATGCTTCAGCACAGAGTGCAGCCGGACAGGAAAACAGCAGTACAGCAACCGGAACTAGTGACACGGGAAGCGGTGCAGCAGCGCAGTCAGGCAGTAATGAAGAAAACAGCGCAGCAGGAAACAGCGCAGATACACAGACAGGTCAGAGCAACGCAGAGACCAACACAAATGCCAATAGTTCTGCTTCACAGGGCAGTACCAACAGCTCAGAGACCAACACAAATGCCAATAGTTCTGCTTCACAGAATAGTACCGGCAGTTCAGAGACCAACACAAATACAGGCAGCTCTGCATCACAGTCACAGAACAGTACGAACAGTTCGGAAAGCACAACCAATAGTACTTCAGGCAGTGATACAAATGGAAACGTGACTGGTGGAGTAACCGTAGAGGACGATACAAAATCCACAGAAAATGTGACAGGAGATGTCATTGTGGATGAGAATAACGATGATGTTGAGATCAAGAAGGACGACAAACCGTATCTTGCACTCGGCGCAGATTTATCGGATGACCAGAGAAATACAGTATTATCCCTTATGGGTATCGATCCGGCGAATCTGGCAAACTATGATGTGACCTATGTTACCAATGCACAGGAGCACCAGTATCTGGATTCCTATGTGGATGCATCCAAAATCGGAAGCAAATCCTGGTCTTCGGTTGTAATCGTAAAACGTAAAAAAGGAAATGGACTGAACATTTCTACAAACAACATCACATACTGTACCGTTGGTATGTATAAAAATGCACTGACAACAGCAGGAATCACAGATGCAGATATTATTGTTGCCGGTCCAAAACCAATCTCAGGAACCGCAGCACTGGTCGGAATCTTTGAGGCATATGAGGCAATGACAGGAGAAACGGTACAGGATAATGTTGTTGATGCAGCCTTAAACGAACTTGTTGTTACCGGAGAACTGGAAGCGTCCATTCAGGGATTGACAGATCAGGAAGTTGAGGAATTCATTGCTTACATTAAGTCTCTGATCGCAGAAAAAGGATTGACAGATGAAAAGAGCATCAATGAGGCAATTGATGAAGCCTGTGATAAATACGGCGTAACATTGTCGGATGATGAGAGACAGAAAATCGTTGATCTGCTTTTGAAAATCACATCGTTAGGAATTGATCTTAGCGGACTCGTAGATTATGCAGCTTCTCTTTACAATTCCTTTAAAAACGGAGGAAGCTCCTCTGGAATCATTGCATCCATTGGAACCTTCTTTGGAAACATCTTCAGTGCGATTGGGGAGTTCTTCAAAAATCTGTTTAAATAAACCGGAGATCAACTGGATAATGCAGGCAGATTTTGCAAATCCTTTTAGGTTTCTATAAGATCAGAAACAGACCATGCGAAATGTTGGATTTCCATGCACAAAACATTCCGATAAGCCTCGTACAACAAAAATTGTGTCAGCATAGGCTTCCACAATTTTAGAGTCTTATCTCCATTGTGCATAAGGAAATTAACATTTACATGGTCTGTTTTTGATTATATTCAGGCTGAGATTTTTGCAAAATCTTCCCAATCTACTTTCGCGGCTCCGGTTTATATGGCCGAGAGCCAACAACATAAATTCGGCAGATTTTAAGGCAGCATACATAATGTGAAATAGTTATAAAATTAAACGCAAATCCTACTACTTAAAAAAGTAGTGGGATATTTTATTATGTGGTGTGAAAAAAGCACTTGACAATCTAACGACTGTTAGGTAGTATAAGCCTAACAGTTGTTAGACGGAGATGCTAAAATGAATACAAGAGAAAAAATATTAGAGGTTTCATTGGACATGTTTGCAAAACAAGGTTATACAGCAGTGTCTATAAGAGATATATGTAAACAGGTAGGAATCAAAGAAAGCTCGGTATATTTTCATTTTAAAAATAAGCAAAGCATATTTGATGAGATTATAAACGAATTCACTGAAATCGCAAATGGTATGATCATACAGTTAGAAAATGGATTAACAAATGTAGAAGGTTCATTTTCGGATAGTTTCAATTCCGTGGCAGATGTATTCTTTGAAAAATATCTTATGAATGATTTTTGCAATAAGGTCATGCGTGTAATGCTCATTGAGCAGTTGGGAAATGATGATGTACGCAAAATGTATCAGGAATGGCTCCTTGATAAACCGTTACAAATTCAAAGCAAAATCGTTCAAACATTGATGAACTTTGGCATAATTCCAAATGGTGATAGTCAATATCTTGCAATAAAATATTATTCGCCTATTTATTTTTATGCAAATAAGTGGTTGTTCAGTGAGGAACTTACTGAGGAAAATAAAACAGCCTTTCGTGAAGCTGCATACAAACATATTCAAATATTTTTTATGGAAATGGGAGAAAATAAATAATGGCAAATATAATTATAACAGGAGCAAATGAAGGTATTGGATATTACATGATAGAAAAATTACTTGCTGATGGAAATAGGGTATCCGTTCTAGATATTGAAACCCAAAATCTTGCAAACCTAAAAAATCAGTACAATAGCAATCTTATTTTTTATAAGGTCGACCTGAGAAATAATGAAGAGATAAAAATGGCAGTAGATAAAACAGCTAAAGAGTTTGGTATTATTGATATTGCTGTACATAATGCATGTAAATGCACTTTTAAAAGCGAAATTGAAACAGATTTTGATACCTATAAAGATGTTTTTGATGTAAATTATTTTGGCGCATTGCGTTTTGTTAAGGGTATAATTCCATATATGACAGCACAGAAGAAGGGCAAGGTCATTTTTACAAGTTCAGGTGTAGGTGTAACAGGTTTTATGAATATTTCACCGTATAGTTCAACGAAGGGAGCTCTAGAAGCATTGGCTAAATGTCTTCGTATTGAATATGCAAAGGATAACATTACTTTTCATATAATGCATCCGCCTCTTACACGGACAAAATCGGCTTCTCCGTTACCGGTTCCTAATGAATTTAAGGCGTCTCCGGAAAAAGTTGGTTATGGTCTTGCGAAACATATTCATTCAAAAAGATACATAATCTGTCATAGTTTCAATCAGAAAATCCAAACAATGGGGTGTTATTTATTCCCTATAAAAATGGGTACATTACTTTCGAAAATGACAGCTAATGTAGAGAAGTAAATAGTAAGATTTTGTGGCTGCATTCATAACGTAAATCAGGGCAGATATCAGGACTCATGCACAAGTCAGTCACCGCGTAAATAAAAAGAAAATCGTACAAACAAATATGATTTCCTTTGTGAGCTTTGCGAACAGGAACATCATATTTCGTTTGTACGATTTTCTTTTATAACACACTGATGATTTGACTTGTGAACGGATCTCCTATATCTGCCATTCACTACCTATGATATAGCCACAAAATCTGCCTGCACTAGCCGGTTAAGACAGTAACGCTTTGTCGTTTGCAAACTCCTGCCCACTGACCTTTTCAAACTGGTGAAGCAGATCTTCCACTGTCAGCTTTTTCTTTTCTTCCCCGGAAATATTAAGGATCACTTTTCCCTCATGCATCATGATCAGACGGTTTCCGTGTGCAATGGCGTCTTTCATATTGTGTGTGACCATCATGGCAGTCAGATGATTGTCTGAGATGATCTTGTCAGAAATCTCAAGTACTTTGGCTGCTGTTTTTGGATCGAGGGCGGCGGTGTGCTCGTCTAACAGTAAAAGCTTTGGTTTCTGGATAGAAGCCATAAGCAGTGTGATGGCCTGACGCTGACCACCGGAGAGCAGTCCTACTTTGCTGGTAAGACGGTCTTCAAGGCCTAAGTCTAAAGTTTTTAACATCTCACGGTAAGTATCACGTTCTGTCTTTGTGATTCCCCAGCTTAATCCACGTTTTTTGCCGCGGCGGGCTGCGATTGCCATATTTTCTTCAATAGACATCGTGGTGGCAGTTCCGGTCATAGGGTCCTGAAAAACACGACCGAGATATTTTGCGCGTTTATATTCAGACAGCTTCGTGACATCATCCCCACCGATATAAATCTTTCCGGAATCTACCGGCCAGACACCGGCAACTGCATTTAAGGTGGTGGATTTTCCAGCACCGTTACCACCGATCACCGTGACAAAATCTCCGTCTTCCAAAGTGAGGTCTACGCCGTTTAAAGCAACTTTTTCATTGATCGTACCTGCGTTAAAAGTTTTGCAGATGTGATCGATCTTTAACATTTCAGCCATTATTTTGCCACTCCTTTCTTGCTATATTTCGCTTTCAGATACGGAATTGAAAGGAAGATAGCTACTACAATTGCAGAGAATAACTTCAAGTCGTCGGACGGGAATTTCAGCCATAAGACAACGCTTAAAACAAGGTAGTACAGGATAGCTCCGGCGATAACGGAGAGCAGTGTGTAGGCAAATGCAATCTTTTTGCCGGCACAGATTTTTCCAAAAAGAACATCACCGATAATGACAGCAGCAAGTCCGATAACGATAGCACCACGTCCCATATTGACATCTGCGGCTCCCTGATACTGTGCGTAAAGTCCGCCAGAGAGACCAACAAGACCATTGGAGATCATCAATGCAAGAACCGTGTGAAAATCGGTATTGATACCCTGTGCTCTTGCCATTTGCTGGTTACAGCCGGTTGCACGGATCGCATGTCCCTGTTCGGTTCCGAAGTACCAGTAAAGAATCGCAACAATCACGACACAGAACAGAACACAGGTTGCAAACATGCGGATCTTGGTTGCAGTGGAATCGGAAATATAACGGAGGGAAACAACGAGACTGTATTTGTCAACGCTGACTGCCTGGTTGGAACTTCCAAGGATATTTAAGTTGATCGAATAAAGTGCAATCTGTGTCAGGATACTTGCAAGGATTCCAGGGATTCCAAGTGCAGTGTGCAGCATTCCGGTGATAAATCCGGCAGCCATTCCTGCAAGAAATGCAAAAACAAGTGCAAGCCATGGATTCATTCCGGCGCGGATCAGCATAACAGCGACAGCACCGCCGGTTGCCATAGAGCCGTCAACGGTCAGATCGGCAAAATCCAGTAATTTGTAAGTTATGTAGACTCCAAGTGCAAGAAGTCCCCATATGAGTCCCTGTGCACAGGCGCCTGGCAGTGAACGGAGCAATGCCAGCGGGTTCAGGGATGCTAAGTAAGTGGTTAACATCATTGACATAAGAAAATTCTCCTTATTTTTTATTGTAAAAAATACCTGCGGTATTTGAAAAACAAAAGCCGCAGGCATATTATAGCATAATATTTGATTGATTTAAAGCTTTAACTTATTGCATTGGTAAAACTTTAAGCGCAATCGTTATTGTCTAGAAAGTACTCGAACATGCTGCTGCCCCGGTACGTGCGAACAGTAACGGGCAATTATTCAGCTTTAATCGCTGCATAGTCATCTGGAGGTGTGATTCCAAGCTGGGAACAAATATCAGCGTTGTACTCTTTTGTTACCTTCGGTGCAGTCTTGATCTCCATAGTTGTGATGTCGGCACCGTTTACAAGAATGTCGTAAGCCATTTCACCAGCGGTGTATCCGATGTCATAGTAACTGATAGAAAGAGTTGCAACACCACATCCGGAGCAGATACCTTCCTCACCGGCAATGATCGGAATGCCTGCCGGAAGTGCGATATTGTTAATGGTCTCGGTGTTATTTGCCATTGTATTATCAGTTGGAATGTAAATGACATCAACTTCGGAAACAGCGGTCTGTACAACGGAAGTAATATCGTTGGAATCAGAAGCGGTGTACTCTTTGTAGGCAATGCCGTCTGCATCTAAAGCAGCTTCAATCTGGGTAGCCTGATATTTGGAGTTTGGTTCAGCTGAGCAGTAGAGAATACCAACTGTTTTTGCATCCGGGAATAATTCCTTGATCATGGCTTCCTGATCTGCTAAAGGAGCAAGGTCTGAAGTTCCGGAAATATTTCTTCCTGTAGAACCGGTCCAGTCGTCGATCTCAAGAGCGGTTGCATAGTCTGTAATAGAAGTTCCGAGAATCGGGATCGTGCTTGTTGCAGCGGCGGAACACTGTAAAGCAGTGGTCGCATTTGCAAGGATCAGATCATAGTTGCCTGCAACAAAATTATTTGCGATCGTAGCACAGTTTGCCTGCTCGCCCTGTGCATTCTGAAGGTCGAATGTAACGTTGCCGGCACCGAGTAATTCGGTCAAAGCATCCTGAAATCCTTCGGAAGCCGCGTCAAGAGCCGGGTGCTCTAACTGCTGTAAAATACCGATCGTGTACTTCTGACCGTCAGAGCTGGCTGCTCCAGCTTCTGTTGCAGTTGTTGTATTATCGTTAGCAGTGGTGCTGTTGTCGGAAGCGGCATCACTTCCGCATGCTGTCATGGAAACTGCCATTGCGGCTGCCATTATGACAGAGAGCATTTTGATCATCTTTTTCATATTCATTCTCCTTATCTGAAAATAATTTCTTTAACACTTTAAAGTATTAATGCTTTTAATGATTGAATTATAATCACAAATAAAGCATTCGTCAACTGTTAATATAAAAAATCTTAAGAAAACCTTTATAGTATGGAAAGAGAAAAAGTGCTAGGATTGTAACTGGAGAGATTTTTAGAAAGGAATTTATGAAAATAAAAGAGGCGTTAGCCAGCATTGTGTTCCCACCCAGATGCCCTGTCTGTGATGAGGTGATACATGTTGGAAAAGATACCTGTGATGACTGCCGCAAAAAGGTGGTCTGTATTGGGGAACCGGTCTGCAAAAAGTGCGGGAAACCATTGGAAAACCAGAGGAGGGAGTATTGTTCGGACTGTGCGCGGAAACAGCACTATTTTTCCCAGGGGAAAGCGGTTTTTGTATATCAGGGAGAAATCCGTCAGTCCATGTACCGTTTTAAATATAGTAATAAGAGGGAATATGCCTCGTATTATGCAAAAGAAGCCGCGCGTATATATGGCGGCTGGATCAGAAGAAAACAGATTGAAGCGATTGTCCCGGTTCCGATGTACCGCTGGAAGGAAAAAGGCAGAGGATACAATCAGGCGGCGGTGTTTGCCATGGCGCTGGGCGAAAGGATGCAGCTCCCAGTCGAAAAACGCATGGTAAAAAGAATCCGGAATACGACTCCGCAGAAGGAATTAAATGATGTCGAACGTAAGGCAAATTTAAAAAAAGCTTTCCAGTTGGTGCCAGATATAGTAAAATATAAGAAAATATTAATTGTAGATGATATCTATACGACGGGAAGCACGATAGATGCGGTGGCAGAAGTACTTTTGCAGGCAGGGGTGGAAGAAATCTATTTCCTCTGTATCAGTATAGGAGAAGGATTTTAGGAGGAATATACGATGGATGTAAGAAATTGTAAAGGCTGTGGAAGATTGTTTAACTACATGGGCGGAGCACCGCTTTGCCCGGAATGTAAAGCGGCATTGGAGAAGAAGTTTGAAGCAGTGAAGGACTATATTGACGAACATCCACAGGCATCTATCAGTCAGGTGGCAGAGGACATGGATGTTTCGGTAAAACAGATCAAGCAGTGGGTGAGAGAAGAAAGACTGATCCTGTCCGAGGCTTCACTGGACGGTGTAGTCTGCGAGCATTGTGGCAGACCGATCACAAGCGGACGTTACTGTGACAAGTGTAAAGCTGCAATGGCAAATAATCTTCAGAGTGCATTGGATAAACCGAACCAGATGCGGCAGAAACCTAGCAGAGAGCGTGATGCAGGGGATAAGATGAGATTCCTTCGCTAGAAGACAGCGTCCAGAATTGTTTCTGCACGTGGAGCAAATCCGTATTTTAGAAATTGATATCATATTTAAATGAAAAAGCAGGGCACAGAACTGCGTTATTTCTATATAGAATAGCGCAGAAGTGGGCGTCTGCTTTTTTTTTCTTTGAAAATAGAGCCTTCTGTGTTATAATGATGAATAAGAATGCATAATTGCGTGCAGAATGTGTTTTTTTGGAGAAGCAAAGCGGTGACCGGATATGCCGGGCACTGTGGGAAAAACATGTTTTCACGCCATACAGGAAGGAAATTTGCATGGTTAACGAAGAACGTTTACATCATATGATAAAAATGGCTATCTTTGATACCGACGAGGGAAAAGAGTGCAAGCCGATGACGCAGTATGCAAGAAAAGATTATATTTCCCTGCGGATGCTCGGAAGCTTTGTGTCAGGAACGATCGGATTTGTCCTGATCCTGGTAACCTGGGGGATTTATTCCATGAATGAGCTCATGGAGAATCTGAATGCAATGGATATTCAGGGAATGCTCACGTCCGTATTGATCGGGTACATCGTGTTTATGCTGGTTTACATGGCGATCACCTATTTTGTTTATAATAGAAGATATACAAAGGGACGGCGTGAAGTCAAGAAGTATTACGGTAATCTGAAGAAGCTGAACCAGATATACGAGAGAGAAGACAAGCTGAAAATGTCTGACAACAAAGACTGGGAATAGGAGACTAAAATGACAACCTTATTAGAATTAAAAGAAAAACTGATCCGTTTTTACGGGAAAAATGAGATATATGTAACACCAGTGATCCGGTTCGTGGTGGCACTGTTTACATTTTTAATGATCAACAGCAGCATCGGCTATATGAAAATGGTCAGCAAAGCACCGGTAGCAGTGATCCTTGCGCTTGTGTGTTCCATGCTTCCGGTAAACGGACTGATCGTGATTGCAGCACTGGTTGTTTTACTGGATCTGTATGCATTATCCATTGAGGTATGTCTGGTAGGACTTCTCATGTTTGCAATCATCTATTTTATCTATTTCCGCTTTTCACCAAAGAGCGGGATCAATGCGATACTGACACCGATCTGCTTTAAACTGCACATCCCATATGCAGTGCCGGTTGGTTCCGGACTGCTTAGTGAGGCGTATTCCGTTGTTTCGGTTGCCTGTGGTACAGTGATCTATTTCTTTATCCACGGCGTGAGCGAGAATGCGAGCGCTTTGAGCGATACCGCAGAAGAA
This sequence comes from uncultured Roseburia sp., assembly GCA_900542495.1. Lineage (GTDB taxonomy): Bacteria > Bacillota > Clostridia > Lachnospirales > Lachnospiraceae > Roseburia. Next base: position 158,599 of record UQNW01000003.1, on the reverse strand, counting down.
ACGGATTCCACTGCATCTAAAGTTGTAGTTGCATTAAACCAGCTTGTTGGAAATAAAGAGATGTACCTTGTTCTTGCGATTTTCATTATCACGACATTGATTGTTTATATCGTCAGAAAACTTGATATTGAACATTCCTGGACGGTTGCATGGGCATCCGGTATTTTGTTTGAAGCAATCGGTTTGACAGCAGGTTATATTTTACTTGGATTTTCAGATAAGATCGTTGGAGTGATCATTGGAAGCGTGATCTCCGGTGTAATCGCATTTATCATTCAGTTTTTGTTCTTTAATCTGGACTATTCGAGGACAGAACGCCTTCAGTTTGAGGATGACGACTACTATTATTATGTAAAAGCAGTTCCGAAGTCCTTAGTGACAGAAAAAGATAAACAGATCAAACGTTTTAACGGAAAAACAGAGAAGGAACGTCTGAATAAAAAGAAATTTGCAGAAGAAATGGACATAGACGAGAATTTATTAGATTAAAAGGAAGTGAAGGCGGTGCAGAATTTAGGCGTAACATTGCAGGCATTTTGGGAAAAAGCGGTGTCTTATCTGACACTTCAGGTTTCCTATACAGATATTATTGAGATTATTATCATTTCGGTTCTGATCTACTATATGCTGGTTTGGATCAAGGATACGAGGGCATGGATGCTTCTCCGCGGAATCCTTGTGATCCTTGCCTTTGTTTTGCTTGCAGTTTTATTTGAAATGAATACGATCGTCTGGATCGCCGACAAACTGTTTAATGTGGCAATGATCGCGGTGGTTGTGATTTTTCAGCCGGAAATGCGAAAAGCCCTGGAAAATCTCGGACGAAAGAATATTTTTGCAAATCTATTTAATTTTGATTTCGGTAAAGTTGAGAATGGCAAATTTTCAGACAAGACGATTACAGAGCTTGTAAAGGCGTGCTATGAAATGGGAAAAGTAAAGACAGGTGCGCTGATCGTTGTAGAGGATGAGATCGTGCTGACCGAGTACGAGCGGACAGGAATCGCTGTCGACGGTATTCTGACCAGCCAGCTTTTGATCAACATTTTTGAAAAAAATACGCCGTTGCATGACGGAGCAGTCATTGTGCGTGGTGACCGCGTGGTTTCAGCAACGTGTTATCTTCCGCTGACGGATTCGTTAAGCCTAAGCAAAGATCTTGGAACGAGACATCGCGCGGCGGTCGGAATCAGCGAGGTGAGTGATTCACTTACAATTGTAGTTTCAGAGGAGACAGGAAAAGTTTCGATTGCACTAGACGGTGAACTCTATCGGAATGTAGATGCAGAATTTTTGAAGAACAAGCTGTCTTACATTCAGAAGCGCGAGCAGGACACTTCGAAAGCAAAATCATGGAGAAGGAGGCTGAAAGATGTTACAAAGATTCGGAAAGAAAGTAATGAATAACTTTGGCCTTAAGGTTCTGGCGGTTCTTTTTGCGGTTGTTTTGTGGATCGTGGTGATCAACATTGATGATCCGAGCAATTCAAAACCTTATACCACCAGTGTTTCTCTGGAAAATAAATCCTACATTACATCCATGGGAAAATGGGCGGATTATCTCGACGGAAAGAATACGATCACATTCAGTGTGTATGCAAAACGTTCTGTGCATAACAGTCTTACCAATGCAAACTTTACAGCAACGGCAGATGCACAGAAGATTGAATTTGACGAGGAGACAGGTACTTACCGTGTGCCGGTTACTGTAACCTGCAACCGAAACAGCAGCAACATTACGATCACAAGCAAAGATCTTTATCTTGATCTTGAGTTGGAGGATTCTGCATCCAAGCAGTTCCCAATCAAGACAAATACAACAGGTACGGTCACATCCGGATGTGCGTTGGGCGATGTGGAGATCACGGATGCAAACGTTATGAAAGTATCCGGTCCGGCTTCTGTTGTAAACCAGATCGATACAGTTGTGGCAACGATCAACGTGGATGGCATGTCAACAGACATCACAGACCGTGTTACCCCTGTTTTCTATGACGCACAGGGAGAAGTGGTTGACACGACAAAGCTTACGTTAAGTGTGAACACGGTCAACATCAGTGCACAGATTTTAAATACAAAAGATGTGGAACTGGAATTCTTAACGACCGGAACTCCGGCAGAGGGATACCAGAAGGGAGACATTACCTATACGCCACAGACAGTGCGTATCAAGGGTGAGGCTGCTGTCTTAAATACGATCAATAAGATCACAATTCCGGAAGAAGTGTTAGATCTTACCGATGCAGCTTCTGACATTGAAAAAACAGTGGATATTTCCACTTATCTACCGTCAGGTACTGCATTAGTGATCAGTTCGGATTCGAAAATTGATGTTACAGTCGTGGTGGAAGCAGTGAAGACCAAGACATTGCAGATCCCGGTTACAAACCTTCAGGTGATCGGTCTTGACTCGGATGAGAAAGTGCAGTATGAGGAAGACAATATTACTCTGACGGTAAGCGGAAGAACAAGTGTGATCGATGCACTTGATGAAAAGACGATTACCGGAAGCATAGATCTGACCGATTTAAAACTTGGCGCACATAATGTGCTGATCACATTTGAACTTGACAGTAATAACGTTGCCTATGCAGATACTTATGCGGCTGTTACGATTGAAAATGCGACGGATTCATCCGCTTCCGCAGACAGTGACAACGCAGACAGCGAATTGGAAAATACATCGACTGCAAAGAAAGTAAGTGAGCGGTAGGAAAAAATGCGGATGCTGGAAGGAAAATCGGTCTTGAAATCGAGATAACCAACGAATGAATGGAATAGAAAAGAACAATCCCTAAAAAAATCGGGATGGAACAAAGAGAGGAACAGTAATATGGCAAGAATGTTTGGAACAGACGGCGTCCGTGGTGTGGCGGGCTCGGAACTGACAATTGAACTGGCAACAAAGTTAGGTCAGGCAGGAGCCTATGTGCTTACAAAGGAACAGGAGCATCAGGCAACCATTATAGTAGGATGTGATACGAGAATTTCAGGAGGAATGTTAGCGAGCGCATTAATGGCTGGTATCTGTTCCGTTGGTGCGAATGCAATCTTCGTTGGGGTGATGCCGACACCAGCAATTGCATATCTCACCAGAAAACACAAAGTAGATGCCGGAGTAGTGATCTCGGCTTCCCATAATCCAATGGAATTCAACGGAATCAAATTTTTCAACGGAGAGGGCTATAAACTCCCGGATGAGCTTGAGGATGAGATTGAAGCACTGATCAAAAACAATATGAAAGATGTTGTACTTCCAATCGGTTCCGGCGTCGGCAAAATTGAATATCGTTTTGATTTAAGAGATGAATATGTAAAATTCATGGAAAAATGTGTTCCGGTAGATCTTAAAGGAATGAAAATTGTTGTGGACTGTGCAGAGGGAGCTTCCCATTATACATCAGTCAAAGCACTGACAGATCTTGGCGCAGAACTTGTGGCAATCCATACAAATCCGGACGGAACCAACATCAATTCCAACTGCGGTTCTACACATATGGATGAACTGAAAGCCCGCGTTGTTTATGAAAAAGCGGCAGTCGGTCTTGCTTTTGACGGTGACGCAGACCGTATGCTTGCAGTAGATGAAAAAGGAAATCTGGTAGACGGTGACCAGATCATGGCAATCTGCGGTAACTACATGAAATCCAAGGGAACATTGAAAAAAGACACGATCGTTGTCACAGTTATGACAAACCTCGGATTCACATTAATGGGTCAGAAAGAGGGAATCCATGTAGAGAAAACAAAAGTTGGTGACCGTTATGTACTTGAGAACATGAGAAAGAACGGCTACAACATCGGTGGCGAACAGTCCGGTCACGTTATTTTCTTAGATGACAATACAACAGGTGACGGTTTATTAAGTGCACTGCACTTATTAGAGGTAATGGTCAATACAGGAAAACCATTATCGGAACTTGCAGAGATTATGGAAGTACTGCCACAGGCACTTGTCAATGCAAAAGTTCCAAACCATAAAAAAGAAAAATTTATGGAATATCAGGAAATCGCAGATGCAGTGGCAGAAGTTGAGAAGAAGTTCAAAGGCGAAGGAAGAGTACTCATCCGTCCGTCCGGAACAGAACCACTGGTACGTGTCATGATCGAGGGCAAAGACCAGAAAGTGATCGATGAGGAAGCACAAAAGCTTGCAGAACTGATCACACGGATCATGTTATAACTATTCAGAGTCAGGGTGATTTTATAAATTTGTGAATCATGCTGAATAGCTGCAAAATAATAGATGGGGTATCTTAAAACCAGCATACAACAAAAATCAGGGGACTAGAATTTGGAGGGTAATGCAACATGGTAAGTCAGAAAGTAGTAATAAAAAATCCAACAGGACTTCATCTCAGACCTGCGGGAATCTTATGTAAGGATGCGATGCAGTTTAAATCACATATCACATTCCGCTACCGCGATAACATTGCAAATGCAAAAAGTGTCTTAAGCGTACTGGGCGCATGCATCAAGTCCGGAGATGAGATTGAACTCATGTGCGAGGGCGAAGATGAGGAAGAAGCTTTAAAGGCGATCGTGGAAGCGATTGAGAGCGGACTGGGAGAGTAAGGGAACAGCTTTCTGGAAAAATGAAAAGAAAAAGATATTGAGTGAGAAATGAAAATAAGTATTATTATACCAGTATATAATTCAACTTTATATTTAAAACAATGTGTCGAAAGCATATTAGCACAAACCTATCACAATTTAGAAATTTTATTAGTAGATGATGGATCAACAGATGATAGCCCGAAGATATGCGATGAATATGCCACAAAAGATAGTAGAATAATCACAATTCATAAGCAAAATGGTGGAACATCTGACGCAAGAAATGTTGGATTGGAAAAAGCTAGCGGTGATTATATTACATTTATGGATAATGATGATTATTGGAGCAATCCAGAGGCGCTGAACGATATTGTGAAAATTATAGATGAAACTCAACCAGATGTTGTTATGCACACCAACATGGTATACTGGCAGGACAAAGAGAAAACAGTAAATCCGCCTTCATTTGACAGAAGACTGGTCTCTGGAAAGAAGAGAGAAGATGCAGTTGGAAATCTGATCAAATCGGGAATGCTTACAGTTACAGTTTGGACGAAGCTGGTAAAGACATCTTTAATCAGGGAGCATGATCTTTATTTTAAAAAAGGAATCCGCAATGAGGATACAGACTGGATAGCGAGAATGTTAATTTACGCAGAAAGATTTGAATGGTATGATAAACCATTTTATATGTATCGAAAGGGGCATGAAACTGCTCAGACCAGCCAGAAAATGAAGTATTATATGGTAAATGACCTGAAAAATATTTTGATAGAATATACTGAATATGCGCAGCAGCATATGGATGAAAAATATCGCAGGGTTTTTTATTCATATTTAGCTTATCCGTATGCAGTCTGGATGGGACAGGCATATCTGATTGAGCAGAATGAACAGATAAAAAAAGATCGGAAATTAATGAAAAAATATGATTATCTATTATCTTATGATATGAATCCGGCTGTGCATTTGGTTCATTTGGTTTATCGGATTTTGGGATTTGAATTGACATCCAAAATTCTTATGCTATATATTAAGAAAACATATTATTCATAAAAAATACAGCAGATTAAAATTAGGTGAAAGAATGTCAAAACAATATTGCATATTTTCTGCACAATATTACCCACATGTTGGTGGCGTAGAACGTTATACATTGTATTTGAGCAGAAAATTGATAGAAGCAGGAAATAAGGTTACAATTGTAACATCTAATACAGGAAGCCTTTCAGGAGATGAGGTACAGGATAACATACAGATTTATCGCCTTCCATGTTATGATTTGCTTCATGGAAGATATCCGGTGTTCAAAAAAAATCAGGAATTCAAGCGGGTTGAAAAACTGCTGAGGGAACAACAATATGATTTTGTAATTATCAATACCAGATTTTATTTGCATTCATTATACGGTGCAAAATTTGCAAAAAGCAGGGGGATTCCAGCTATTGTAATAGAACATGGGACATCACATTTGAGTGTAAATAATAAATTATTTGATACAGTAGGGGGATGGTATGAACATTTCCTTACGTTTTTATTGAAAAAATACTGCAAAAATTATTATGGAGTGTCAGAAGCATGCTGCGAGTGGAGTGGACACTTTCACATAAAATCAAAAGGCACACTGTATAATGCAGTAGAGATAGAAGAATTCCAGAAGATATTAGGGGAGTCACAGATAGATTATCGAAAAAAATATATGATTCCAGAAGGATCAAGGGTAATTTCTTTTACAGGGAGACTGATTCCGGAAAAGGGAATCCGGCAGCTTGTATCTGCAGTAAAAGCAATTAATCTGAGTCGGATAGAGAACAAACAATTACCGGTCTATCTGGTGATTGCAGGTGATGGACCGTTATATCAGGAAATACAGAAAATATCTGATTCATATACAATTATGACAGGACAGATTGATTTTGAACATATTGTAAAGCTTTTGGATGCATCAGATATTTTTTGCCTGCCGTCAGATTCGGAAGGGTTTCCAACCTCTGTATTAGAGGCTGTGGCATGCAAATGTTTCGTGATAACAACTTATCAGGGTGGTGCAAGAGAACTGCTTATCAATGAAGAGTATGGAATTATCATGAAGGATAATACAACTGAATTGATTCAGGAGAATTTGGAAAAAGTATTAGAAAATGATACTTACAGATTAAGGGCAGAAGAAAAAAGTTATGAACGGTTAGTTCAATATTTTACATGGAACGCTACTGCAAAAAAGGTAATGCAGATTGCAGAAAAAATGAATGGAGAGAAAGAATGAAAGTATTAATTATCATTCCGGCATACAATGAGCAGGAGAATATAGAAAGGGTGGTAAATCACCTGATAAAAGATTATTCTCAGTATGATTATGTGGTAATTAATGATGGATCCAAAGATAAAACATCCCAGATATGTCATGAAAATCATTACAACATTATAGATTTACCAGTGAACCTTGGACTTGCAGGTGGTTTTCAGACAGGAATGAAATACGCATATCAGAATGGATATGATTGCGCAGTCCAGTTTGATGCAGACGGACAGCATAGACCGGAATATATAGAAGCAATGATCGAGAAAATTGAAGAAGGAAATGATATTGTGATTGCTTCCAGATTTGTTGATGAAAAAAAACCGGCAACTGCCAGAATGTTAGGCAGCCGATTGATAACGGCAGCAATTAAAATTACATCAGGTGTCAAAATTACAGATCCAACATCTGGCATGCGTATGTATAATAAAAAATTAATAGAAGTGCTTGCAAACAACATTAATTTCGGACCAGAACCGGACACAGTATCTTACCTGATGAAAATGGGGGCAAAAGTAGCTGAAATACAGGCAAAGATGGATGAGCGAATTGCGGGACAAAGTTATCTCAATGCAGTTAATGCAGCAAAATATATGGCAAGAATGTTGATTTCTATACTGTTAATACAGAATTTCCGCAATAAGAAAAAAGTGGATTTTACAAAGTAGCCGATAAAGGAGAAAAAAATGTCAATTGCATTTCGAATTACATTAATTATTGTATCGATTTTTACATTGCTCTATATGTGTAAAAAAGTAAAACAGGAAAAATTACAAATAGAATATTCTATTTTTTGGACGTTATTTGCAATGATGCTTGTGTTATTTAGCATTTTCCCGCAAATTGCGGATTGGTTAGCACAGCTCGTTGGAGTATATTCAACGACAAACTTTATATTTTTGCTGATTATTTTCATATTGCTTGTAAAATGTTTTCAGCTTACAATGGATATTTCAAAACTTGATAACAAAGTGAAAGAACTGGTTCAAAAAATTGCAATAGATGATAAGGAAAAAAAGGATCAGCAATAGATGAGAGAAACAACAGCAAAAAAGAAATTTATGTGGAATATGGCGGGGAGTCTGTGTAATTCATTGTCATCCATGCTTTTACTTATCATAGTGAATCGTATTAGTGGAGAGAGCAGGGGAGGATTTTTTGCCCTTGCATATTCAACGGCACAATTATTGTTCTCTGTTGGAGGATTTGAAATCAGACCCGTTCAGTCAACAGATATAAAGAATAGATTTTCTTTTAACCAATATTTTACCAGTAGAATGCTTAACTGTAGCGTGATGTTTGTCTGTATGCTTGGATATATCGCAGTAAACGGATACACTGGGATAGACGCACTGGCAGTGTTCTGGATTCTTGCGTATCGAATGGTAGAAGCTGTAGCAGATGTATATAGTGGATTGTTTCAACAGAGGGAACGCATTGATATTTCGGGAAAAGAGATGTTGATGCGAAGTGGTTTAGCGACCATTACATTTACATTAGTGTTATGGTTGACAGATAATCTGTTATATGCAGGTATGGCGCTGACATTAACATCGCTGGTCATTATGTTATTATATGATTTACATATGAAAAAGTACTTTGAACCAGCACCAGTCCACTTGGAGTGGAAAGGAATCTTAGGTATTTATAATGCCTGCTGGCCATTGTTTGTATCATCTTTTATCATGAATTATTTGAACAATGCACCGAAATATTCGATTAATAATTATTATGATCAGACGGTTCAAAATAGCTACAATATTTTATTTATGCCGGCTTTTGTAATTAATTTATTAAGCCTTTTTGTGTTTCGCCCGCTTCTGACCGATCTGGCGAAAGATTGGGAAGAAGAACACCTAAAGGAATTTTCAGATATTGTGAAGAAAATGATGATACTGATAGGCGGTTTAACCATTGCTGCATGTATAGGAGCATATCTTTTGGGAATACCTGTTTTGTCGATTTTGTATGGAGTTGATTTGAGTTCTTATCGCATGGAACTGATAGTTGTTATGATATGTGGGGGATTAAACGCTTATGTTTATTGCCTTTATTATGTGGTAACGGTTACTGGAAAACAGATTTATTTGTTGTTGGGATATGGAGCAGGACTTATATCAGCAGTGTTTTTAGGACCGTATCTAGTAAAAAATCTGGAGATATTAGGGGCGGCATTAAGCTGCACACTCTCATTTGCAGTGGTATTTGTGGTATTTTTAGCAATAACATTTGCAGTGATTAAGAATAGAAAAAAGTGTAAAAAAATAGAGAATTAAGGAAGAAAGAGGGAAACGAGAGAATGAGTAAAAAAATATTAGTGACAGGATGTAATGGACAGCTGGGACGTGCAATCAACAAAGAATACGCAGGAAGTGATGTGACATTTATCAATACAGACGTAGTGGAAGGGGAAGGCGTAATTGCCCTTGATATTACTAAAATTGATGAAGTTTTATCACTTGTACGTGAGGAAAAACCGGATGTGATTATTAATTGTGCTGCACACACCAATGTAGATGCCTGCGAGCAACAGTGGGATGCTGCATATCGTATTAATGCATTAGGTCCAAGAAACTTAAGTATTGCAGCAGAGGCAGTAGGTGCAAAAATGATTCATGTCTCCACAGATTATGTATTTGAGGGGAACGGAACAAGACCTTATACAGAGTTTGATGCACCTAATCCGGTCAGTGCATATGGCAAGACAAAATTGGAAGGAGAGAGATTTGTTCAACAGTTCTCAAATCACTTTTTTATTTTTCGCACAGCCTGGTTATATGGAGATGGAAAAAACTTTGTAAAAACTATGTTGAACCTTTCGGAGACTCATGATGAAGTGAGTGTTGTCTGCGATCAGCTTGGATCGCCAACAAGTGCAGTAGAGCTTGCAAAGGCAATCCATCATTTTGAGGGAACGGAAAATTATGGTCTGTATCATGCTACTTGCGAGGGGGATACTAACTGGGCAGACTTTACAGAGGAAATTTTCAAAAGAGCAGGAAAAAACACAAAGGTAAATCATGTAACAAGCAAACAGTATAAACAGATGAATCCGGCAGCGGCTGACCGGCCGGCATATTCTATTCTGGATAATTATATGATGAGATTAGCGGATGGTTATCAGATGGCTGACTGGAAAGACGCATTGGATGTTTATATGGCAGAGCTGAAATAGTTAATAAAATCCTAAGATGTGTAAAACTTGTCTTAGTATATAAAATATGGTAAAATGACAAATAATTGTGATGATAGGAGGATCTCAGAATGAGAACTTATTTGGTAACTGGAGGAGCTGGATTTATTGGATCGAACTACATTCATTATATGTTTCGCAAATATGATAATGAAATCAGAATTATCAATGTAGATGCATTGACATATGCAGGTAATCTGGAGAATTTAAAAGATATTGAAAATAGAGATAATTACACTTTCATTAAAGCGGACATCACGGACAAGGATGCTATCATGAAGATTTTTGAAGAAAATGATATTGACCGTGTTGTGCATTTCGCGGCAGAAAGTCATGTTGACAGAAGTATTAAAAATCCGGAAGTTTTTGTCAAGACAAATGTTCTTGGAACAGCAGTTATGCTTAATTGTGCAAAAAAAGCATGGGAGCTGCCAGATGGCAGTTTTAAAACTGGTAAAAAGTTCCTTCATGTATCGACAGATGAAGTATATGGTTCACTTCCTGATGATGGAAAAAGCTATTTTTATGAGACAACTCCATATCAGCCACACAGTCCATATTCCGCTAGTAAAGCGTCTTCTGATATGTTAGTGAAGGCTTATATTGATACGTATCATTTTCCAGCGAATGTGACGAATACATCTAATAATTATGGACCATATCAGTTCCCGGAGAAGTTGATTCCATTAATTATTAACAATGCTTTGCACGGAAAGAAATTACCGGTGTACGGAGATGGATTGAATATCCGTGACTGGTTATATGTAGATGATCATGCAAAGGGAATCGACATGGTTCAGGAACATGGAAAGCTTGGTGAGTCTTACAATATTGGCGGACATAATGAAAAGCGTAATATTGAGATTATCAATATTATCATTGAGACTCTACAGGAAATTCTTCCTGATACTGATCCAAGAAAAGTAAATGTAAGCAAAGATTTGATCACATATGTTGAGGATCGCAAGGGACACGATCGTAGATATGCGATCGCACCTGACAAGATAAAAGCTGAGATAGGCTGGGAACCGGAGACGATGTTCAAGGATGGAATTAAGAAGACCATCGCCTGGTATTTAGAACATGAAGACTGGATGAACAACGTTACCAGTGGTGATTATCAGAAATATTATGAAGATATGTATCAGGGAAAATAATAATGGCACAAATAGCAGTACCGTCCGTAGGTCGGATGATACTGCTTGTTTGCGTTTTACTAAAAAGTGATAAAATGCATTTTTTTCAGGAGGATGAAAAATGAAAGGAATTATTTTAGCCGGAGGATCCGGAACACGTTTATACCCATTGACAAAAGCAATTTCAAAGCAGATCATGCCGGTTTATGATAAACCAATGATTTACTATCCTTTATCAACTTTAATGCTTGCTGGAATCAGAGAAGTACTGATTATTTCTACACCAAGGGATCTGCCGGTGTTTGAGGAGTTATTAGGGGATGGATCACAGCTTGGAATGAGATTTGAGTATGCGATACAGGAACAGCCAAGAGGACTTGCTGATGCATTTATTATCGGTGAAAAATTTATTGGAAAAGATGCAGTGGCATTGGTATTAGGAGACAATATTTTTTACGGACAGAGCTTCTCAAAAGTTCTTCGGAGCGCAGCTGAGCGTACAGAAAATGAAGCCGGCGCAACCATTTTTGGCTATTATGTAAGAGACCCGAGAGAATATGGGGTTGTAGAATTTGATGAGAATGGAAAAGCACTGTCCATCGAGGAAAAACCGGAAAATCCGAAGTCAAACTATGCAGTACCGGGACTCTATTTCTATGACAATGATGTAGTTGAGATTGCAAAGAATGTAAAACCATCCGCAAGGGGGGAGATAGAGATCACAAGCGTAAATAATGAATATCTGAACCGTGGAACTTTAAATGTTGAAACATTGGGAAGAGGATTTGCATGGTTAGACACCGGAAATCATGATATGCTTCTTGCAGCGGCAGATTTCGTGTCAGCATTCCAGAAACGTCAGGGATTATATATCTCCTGTATCGAGGAAATTGCTTACAAGCGGGGGTTCATTGACAAAGAGCAGCTTGTGAAACTTGCACAGCCATTATTGAAGACAGATTATGGAAAATATCTGATGGAAATTGCAGAGGGATTATAAAGTCTTTATTTTCATCTATGGATAAAAAAGATTCGAAAAGGAAGTATAAAAAATGGGAAAAATAAAAGTAACAGACAATTGCAATGGAATTGCAGGATTAAAAGTGATCGAGCCGACCGTATTTGGGGATGCCCGTGGATATTTCATGGAGACTTATAATTACAATGATTTCAAAGAGGCAGGAATTGACTGTGAATTTGTACAGGATAATCAGTCTGCATCCAAAAAAGGCGTATTAAGAGGATTACATTTTCAGATTAATTATCCACAGGACAAGCTGGTGCGTGTGGTAAACGGAGAGGTGTATGACGTTGCAGTCGATCTGCGCGAGGGTTCAGAGACATTTGGCAAATGGTTTGGTGTAACTTTATCTGCAGAGAATAAGAAACAGTTCTTTATTCCAAAGGGATTTGCCCATGGATTTATCGTATTGTCCGATTATGCAGAATTCTGTTATAAGGTAACAGATTTTTATCATCCAAATGATGAGGGCGGACTGTTGTGGAAAGACCCGGAGATCGGTGTGGAATGGCCGATGCCGGAAGGAATGACTGAGGCGGATCTTACATTATCTGATAAGGATAAAGTATGGAGTGGAATCTCAGAATATGTCAAAAACCGTAAATAAGTTATAGCTTAAGAGAATGAAAGTTAGAGGAAAAGCATGCCAACGGAAATAAAACAAGCCAATATGCTGAAAGAAATAATAAGTAATCGAAAATTAATATGGGACTTGTCAAAGAATGATTTTAAAACCAGATTTGCAGGATCCTATCTGGGAATTATCTGGGCTTTTGTCCAGCCGATTGTAACAGTATTGGTATATTGGTTTGTATTTGAAAAGGGAATGCATGCAAGTGGCATTAATCTCAGATCGGGAATTACAGCACCTTTTGTTTTGTGGCTGATAGCAGGACTTGTACCATGGTTTTTCTTTCAGGAGGTACTGAGCGGCGGAACAAATGCGCTGATGGAGTATAGCTATCTGGTAAAAAAGGTAGTATTTCAGATTGATATCTTACCAATTATTAAATTGATATCGGCTTTGTTTGTGCATTTGTTTTTTATTGTATTTACAATTGTTTTATATGCGTGTTATGGGTATTATCCGGATTTGTATACATTGCAAATGTTATATTATACCTTTGCGATGATGATTCTTTTATTAGGACTGATATATGCAACATCTGCAATAGTAGTATTTTTCAAAGATCTTGGACAGATCATTAACATTATTTTGCAGATAGGCGTCTGGATGACACCAATTATGTGGAATATTGATGGGATGGAATTGAATCCGATTCTGATTACAATTTTAAAGTTAAATCCAATGTATTATATTGTGGCAGGATATAGGGATTCTTTGATCAATAAGGCTGGATTTTGGGAACAACCAGGCATGACAATTTATTATTGGATACTTACAATTGTATTATTCATAATCGGGACAAAAATATTCAAAAAATTAAAGCCACATTTTGCAGATGTGTTATAGAAAGGTAACTGCATGGATAACATCGCAATTTCAGTAGAACATGTAAAAAAAATATATAAATTATATGACAGAAACCGGGATCGCTTGAAAGATGCATTAGGATTTTCAAAAAAACCACTTGGAAAAGAGCATTACGCATTGAATGATGTATCTTTTCAGGTTGGTCAGGGAGAGACAGTTGGCATTATTGGAACAAATGGTTCAGGAAAATCTACAATTTTAAAGATCATCACTGGAGTTTTGAATCCAACCGATGGGGAAGTCAAAGTAAATGGGCGTATTTCTGCGTTGTTAGAACTTGGCGCCGGATTTAATATGGAATATACCGGAATTGAAAATATTTATCTGAATGGAACCATGATTGGTTTTACCAAAGAAGAGATAGATGAAAAGCTGCAGGATATTTTAGATTTTGCAGATATTGGTGATTTTGTAAATCAGCCGGTCAAAACATATTCCAGCGGTATGTTTGTACGTCTTGCATTTGCAGTTGCAATCAATATTGAGCCAGAAATCCTTATTGTCGATGAAGCACTTTCGGTTGGGGATGTATTTTTTCAGACGAAATGTTATCACAAATTTGAAGAATTTAAGAAAATGGGAAAGACCATTCTTTTTGTTAGCCATGATCTGGGGAGCATTGGAAAATACTGTGACAGAGTTGTCCTTTTGAATAAAGGGGTAAAGCTTGCAGAGGGTAAACCAAAGGACATGATCGATCTTTACAAAAGGGTAATGGCAGAATCAAAGATGGAAGACAGCCCGAAAAAAGAAGACGGTCATGCAGCAATAGAAGGAGTTGCATGGAAAGAATCCATGATTTTAAATCCGGATAAGCAGGAGTATGGCGATAAAAAGGCAGAGATTATTGACTTTGGAATTTTCGATGCAACAGGAAAGATTACGAATACTGTTTCTAAATTCGAAGAGTGTGTTTTGAAATTAAAGGTACAGTTTCATGAGGATGTGCTAAATCCAATTTTTGCATTTACAATCCGGGATTTAAAGGGAACAGATCTTACCGGAACCAATTCACTTATTGAAGGGTTAGAGCCTGGACTGATAGAGGCAGGGACGACACTTACAGTATCATTCAGACAAAAATTGCCATTTCAAAAAGGACAGTATCTGCTACAGTTAGGATGTACAGGATATAATGGTGACGAATTAGAAGTTCATCACAGATTATATGATATTTGTTGTATACAGGTTTTATCTAAAAAAGTTACTGTTGGGTATTTTGATTTGAACTCGATAGTAAGTTGTAATGAAGAGTAGGCTATGGGAAGGCGAACAGCGAGTAAAATCAGCGATGATAGGAATCGCTGTATATAAAAAGGAGCATTATGGGAAGAACACAGAAGCTTGCAGCAATTATAAAAGAGGGAGTAAGAAATCCTCAGAAAATAAAAAAAGGATTAAAAGTTTTAAAAAATCAGGGACCGGAAATCTTTAAACAGCGTTTATCTGCCAGTGTAAATTATGAACCTGGATACGGCAGAGTGAAGAAAGAAAAATTAAAAAATTATAGTGGAGAGATTCTTTTTTCCATTGTAATGCCTGTATATAATGTAGAAATTAAGTGGCTTGATAAGGCGATTGAATCTATAGAAAAGCAGAATTACAAAAACTGGGAGATTTGCATTGCAGATGACTGTTCTACAAAGCAGGAGGTAAGAGAGTACTTATCTGCAATGAAAAATAGCCGGATTAAAATTAAATTATTAGAAAAAAATCAGGGAATTTCAGGAGCAACCAATGCGGCAGCAGCGCTTGCATCCGGAGAGTATATCCTTCTTATGGATAATGATGATGAGCTTGCACCGTCTGCATTACATGAATTTTATCAGAAGATAAAAAAAGAAGGTTCTGAGATCATATACAGCGATATGGATATTATTGATGCGAAAGGAAAAACGAGAGATCCATTATGTAAACCTGACTGGTCTCCAGATCTTTTCCTGAGCCAGATGTATTTAGGACATTTGATTGGATTCAAGAAGTCCTTATTTGAAAAAGTGGGTGGATTTCGCGGTGAGTTCAACGGAAGCCAGGATTATGATCTGTTACTTCGAATGACAGAGATGACGGACAAGATTGGACATGTCCCTGAGATACTTTATCATTGGAGAGATCTTCCGAGCTCCACAGCAGCCAACCCGGAGTCAAAGCCATATGCACAGACAGCAGGACTTAATGCGATTCAGGAACATTTAGATCGTGTTTATGGCAAAGGAGCAGCGACTGCAAATGAGACAGAGAATTTGTTTGTCTATGATGTGAGATATCACATGAATGAGGAACCGAAGGTTTCCATTATTATTCCGATTAAAGATCATGCAGATTTGTTAAAGGCTGCAATTGACAGTATTTTTGCGAAGACAACTTATAAAAATTTTGAGATTATTATTTTAAATAACAATTCTGAGAGGGAAGAGACTTTTACTTATCTGAAGAAGGTGAAAGAAGAACATGACAATGTCATCGTGAAAGATGCGGCGTTTGAGTTTAACTGGTCAAGGCTTAATAATTATGGAATGAAGTTCGCAACCGGAGATGTCTATGTATGTTTGAATAATGATGTAGAAGTTATTGAACCGGAATGGCTTACAAGACTGGTAGAGAAAGCTATACGAAAAGATGTTGGTGTTGTCGGTGGATTGCTTTTATATGAAGATAATACGATCCAGCATGCAGGAGTAGTTATTGGAATGGGTGGCTGGGCTGATCATGTATTCAAGGGAATGAAACCGCAGCACTATGGATCGCCATTTGTGTCACCGATGGTAACAAGAAATGTTTCGGCGGTAACGGGAGCCTGTCTTGCAGTTTCGAAGGCGACAATTGAGAAAATCGGTGGATTTGATGAGAAATTCATTGTATGTGGAAGCGATATTGAACTTGCACTTCGTGCAAACCAGCATGGACTCGTGAATATCTACGATCCAAATGTTTGTCTGTATCATTATGAATCTAAGAGCAGGGATGCAAGTAAAATCCCACAGATTGACTTTGATTTGTCGGATCAGATGTATAAGACCTACCGGAAAAACGGAGATCCATATTATAATAGAAATCTTGATTATTATTGTTGTCAGCCCAAAATTTGTGCCGCGGTGCAGCAGACTGTCAAAGAGCAGGAGGAAAAAATGCTTCTGAAGAGAAAAAGAGAAACCGGACTTCCACAATTGGATACGAATGTATATGAAATTACACCATACACTTTCCGTAAGATAGAATATCCGAACCGCAGAATGAACCTTCTGGTTCCGTCTATCAATGCAGAGCATGTCTTTGGTGGAATCTCAACTGCACTGAAGTTTTTCGATACTTTAGTGAAAGCATTAGGCTATGATGCACGTATTATTTTAGTAGACGCAGAGCCAGACAAAGCAGCCATTAAAAAATATTCCGATGAGTATACATTTGTAAAAGCAGAAGATGATTCTCTCGTTGCAAAACAGATTATTCCATACAGCAATCGTTTTAACCGCAGTATTCCGGTGTCAGAGAATGACTATTTCTTATTTACTGGCTGGTGGACAGCGTATTGTTGTCAGGATGCTTATGTTGGATTTGAAAATACATTTGGAATCAAACCAAATATTTTTCTCTATTTTATTCAGGATTATGAGCCAGGATTTTACTCCTGGTCTACGAAGTACCTGCTTGCAGATTCTACCTACAAAAGTGATTATCCAACAATTGCAATTTTTAACAGTATGTTGTTGAAAGAATTCTTCAATGAAAATCATTACCATTTTACACATAGCTTTGCATTTGATCCTGTCTTAAATGATGGATTAAGAAAAGCGTTAGAACAAATGCCTGCACAGGTTGATAAGAAAAAACAGATTCTTGTTTATGGACGTCCAGGTACGGAGCGTAATGCATTTAACCTTGTAGTAGCGGCTCTGAAAAAATGGGTGATGATGCAGCCGGATATTGAGGAATGGGAGATTCTTTCGGCAGGGGAGATGCACCGTTCAATTCCGCTTGGAAACGGCAAAGAGCTTGTCTCCGTTGGAAAGCTTACAATTGAAGAATATGCGCGGACTTTGCAGGAAACTTACGCAGGAATTTCACTGATGTGTTCACCACATCCAAGTTATCCGCCACTTGAGATGTCAGTATTTGATGTAAAGACGATCACGAATACTTATGCGAATAAAGATCTTAAGGATTTCAATGATAACATGGTATCACTGGATAATATCAGTCCAATGAACATTGCAACACATCTGACTGAAATCTGTAAAGCTTACAGACCGCAGGTAGAACATATGACAGCGAATCCATTATATGTAAAAAATGAGCATGTATTTGATTTTATAAAGGATATCAAGGAGATTCTTGGGTAAAAAATAATAGTTGTAGATAACTATAGAAAAGAGGTTCTATGACAGAGCAGATTGGAAAAGTAACGTTAGATTATACATTTTATAATGGACAGGATCAATATAGTGACGGGGACATCGAGAATGATCTGTTACAGCTTATTATGGAAGAACCAGACGTAGAGAAGATACTTGCAGAAGATGACCGGTGGCCAGTGTTATATCATTTTTCACCTGTCAGACAAAATATATTGGAGTGGTATCCTTTTAAAAAAGATGCATCTGTACTTGAAATTGGGGCAGGATGTGGAGCTATCAGTGGAGTACTTTGCAGAAATGCAAAGCATGTGACAAGTGTAGATCTTTCTAAACGCAGATCATTGATTAATGCAAATCGTAATAAAGAATACGATAATCTTACAATTATGGTTGGAAATTTCAATGATGTTGTTTTGAAAGAAAAGTATGATTATATTACATTAATCGGAGTATTGGAATATGCCGGTTATTACACGGATGACAAACATCCATTTGCTGCCTTTTTAAAAAAAATCAGTGGATATTTGAAAGAAGATGGAAAACTGCTGATTGCTATTGAAAATAAATTTGGATTGAAATATTGGGCAGGTTCCAGAGAAGACCATACTGGAAAATTTTTTGATGGTTTGGAAGGTTATATTGATACAGATAGTAAAGTGAGAACTTTTAGTAAAGAGGCGTTAAAGAAAATAATTACAGATGCTGGATATGGGAAAGCAGAATTTTATTATCCGTTTCCGGATTATAAATTCCCAGTACAGATTTTTTCTGATGAGTATCTGCCAAAGGAAGATGATCTTAATATAGGCCTGGATACTTTTGATAATACGAGAATGATGCTTTTTAACGAAAACAGGGTTTATGCAAATCTTCTGAAAGAAAAAAAATTTGATTTCTTTGCGAATTCGTTCTTTGTTGAAGTAACAAAATAGTGAGAGGTGATATCTTGAAGAAAATTTACTCAAAAATTACAAAAGAGAGAAGAAAACCGTTTCAGATAGAAACCTACATAATGAAGGACGGGGACAAGAGACTGGTTATAAAAAGAGCATTGACCAAAGAAGCAGAAGCACATATCAGGAATATGTCTGATTATTACGAGAAAAACAAAAAAGAAGGTATCCTGTGTCCGGCAGAAATGATTTCAGAAGATGAAGTTGCTTTTGAATTTCTGACAGGAAAAAGTCTTTGTAACACAATGCTCGATGCTCTTGCAGATAAAGATGAAGTGAGATTTCTTTCATTGCTTAGAATGTATGATGAAGTCATAAGAAGGAATGTTGATATAGAGAAACATATATTCGTACCAGAGGCACAATTTGTGCAGGTATTTGGTGAGGTTTCCTTTCCAGATGAGATGGAATGTGGAAAAGAAATGAATATAGATATGAGTTTTGACAATATCATAAAAGATCAAACTGACAGCAAATATAAAATTATTGATTATGAATGGGTATTTTCATTTCCAATTCCAGTGAAATTTGTAATATATCGTGCGGTGTCTGCTTTTTATACAAGAAATGGCAGTGCTGTGAAAGATATCATGACAATCAATGAAATTTATGATTGCTTTGATATTACGGAAGAAGAAATTGTTATATTTGAAAATATGAATGAAGCATTTAATCAATATGTATATGGTGGGAAAAATGGCTATAACGCAAGCATTGTTGCTTACAAAAAAGAAGTATACGATGTGAAAAAACTGCTTCCGGAGGAAAACTTATTCTTACAGGTGTTCTTAAATGATGGAACAAACTATCTTGAAGACAAGGCAATTACAAATTATATCATGGGGCAAAAGGTAAAATTGAACATACCGCTTGAACTTACGCAATATGTGTCAGAAATACGCCTGGATCCATTAAATGTTTCCTGTGTTTTGCAGAATTTTAAAGTGAAAATTGTAACAAAAGATGGCAATGAGCATGAAATGGAACACTATCGGCACAATGCAATCATAACAAAAGACGGAGATTTCATATTTACCTCAGAAGATCCTCAGATTATATTTGAAAATCAATGGGAAAATAATCTGAACGAGATAAATGTGGAATTTATCATCAGAGAAGCAGGCTTACAGGACAATCCGATGCTGACAGCACTTGGTGAACTGAAGTGCCAGATGAATAAAGTAGAAAACGAATTGGAATATATTAAGGGAACAAAGGTGTATAAAACTTTGTTGGAACGCAAAGTAGATAAAGTGTTGGGAGAAAATGAATGAAAAATGCAGCAGGACTATTGCTGGTAATTTATTTATTTTTTTTAGTACCATTATTTGCAGGTGCATTGATAGATGCTGTGGCAGGTGTAAAAAAGAAAAACATATCAGGCACATATGCAAATGGTTTTGTTGCTATGCTTAGTATGTTTTGGTGTGTTGCGGTACTTTTTCTATACAGGGGCTGTACATTAAGAAAACTCAGTGTAGTTTGGATACTTGCAACCATTACGATATGTCTGGTATCCATTTTAGTAAATAAAAAAGCAATATGGGAATATTTAAAACGAAGAACAGCATTGGAAAATAAATGTAATGCTATAAAAATTGCAAGGATAATATCATTCATCGCAATATTATTTTCTGTATTTTGCGTAAAACCACAATTGGATCAGACAGTACAGACCGTTATGACATCAATAGATACGAATTCTGCATATATATATCAGCCATATACGGGTGAACAATATCCCGCAACGCAATTAGAAAAGATATTTTCCCCGTATGAAATGTTATATGCAGTCACGGCACAGATTTCAGGAATACATCCGGCATTATTGATAAAAGTAATACTTCCGTTTTTTATTTTAACTTTTTTTATGTGCTGTTATTGGGAACTGGGAACGTCCCTTTTTAAAGAGGAAAAAGGACAGGCAGTGTTTTTGATTGTAATAGAAAGTATCTATTATGTTCCGGTATATACAGCAGTAGAAAATCCGGTAACAGGTATATTTCGGAGCTGTTGGAATGGAAGCGTAATGTTGGAATGCTGTATTCTTCCGTATGCATTTTTGCAAGTGATGCGCGTATTAAATTTATTGTGCAGAGAAGAAAAAAACAGCAGATCTGATTGGGCAAAATATCCTGTTATGATGCAGATAGGTTTATTTATTATATTGTATCCAGCGGCACAATTGTTACATTACAAAGGCTGGTTTTATATATTCTTAATGACGTTGCTGATGATTTCTGTCTGGGTTGTAAGAAAGGGGTATGAGTATGTCCGGGTTATGGGAAGACATTAAAAATGCATATTTTTCTTACAATGGGATGGGAACAAATGTTTTTTTCCTTTTTGTTGCAATATTTTATTTCTTGATTATAAATAAAAAAAGACAAAGAAATTTGTTAATATATGAGATTTTTGGTATACTTTTTCTGATGACGCCGGGAATTGCAAATGGCATACTAAATATGAGCGGTCAGAAGACAGATCATTGGATGGTCTATGGAATACTAAACATAGTATCGGTTGTTGGAGTTGCAATGACAGACTATTTGATAAACATACCATCTAAGAAAGAAAAAATAATTGTTATAGTGATATATATTTTACTGATTCAGGCAGGGATGGGATTAAATTATACGTCGCAGCATTTGGAATTTATCACAAACAGTTATAAAATATCAAATGAAGTCATGGAGATCGCTGAACAGTTGGAATTTGTAGAAAAACCAAGAGTTCTTGCACCGGAACAGGTGGCAGGCGAGCTTCGTGAATATGATACCAGATTTGCAGTTATTTATGGTGAAGGTTTATCTTTTACACAGGAGAATCTGGAACAGCTGCAGATGGAAACAGATTCCTATGGCTGCAATTGTCTGGTTATTAATTCTGAGTATGACAATATTGAATTTTTTAATAGCATTGGATTTAGTAAAATTTATAATACAGAACATTATGAAGTATATGCAAAATAATTTATAGAGAAAAGTGGCGGACTTATGAAAAACTTAGATAAAACATTATGGATCAAGAGAATATTTATGGTGCTGATGGATATTTGCATTGTAATATTGACAAGCATCACGGCATTGATTGTAAGATTTGAATTTAGTCTTTCTGCCGTACCGAAGTATTATATTGGCGTTGTGTGGAGCTCATTACCGGCAACGTTAGTCATTGCAATCATCGTATTTTATGTATTTCGTTTGTATAGCAGCCTTTGGGTATATGCAGGGGTAACCGAATTATTGTATCTTGCAGCAGCATGTATTGTAGATACGCTGCTCAATACAGTGACGATTCTTCTGAATTACAGAGATCAGGAGTATCCGCTGCCTAGAAGCTGGTATTTTATTTATGGAACATTATTATTGGCGTTTATGTTTATCAGCCGTTATTCGTATCGTGCAGTAAGAACATTCTTTGGAAAAAAAGTAGATGCAAAGAATCTGAAAAGAGTGCTTGTTGTAGGTGCGGGTGAGGCAGGAAATTCCATTATTAAGGAAATTTCTGGCAGCCGCTTTGTGAATATGCATATTGTAGGTTTTGTGGATGATGATAAAAGCAAAATTGGAAAATATATGCATGGTGTCAAAGTACTTGGGGATAGAAATGATATTATTGAAATTGCAAAAGAGTATCTTGTAGATGAGATTATTATCGCAATTCCGACAGCGAGTGCAAAAGAGACAAAGGCAATTTTAGATATTTGTAAACAGACTGGCTGTGAATTAAAACGTTTACCTGGTATGTATCAGTTGGTAAATGGGGATGTCAGTATCAGTAAATTAAAAGATGTTGATGTAAATGATCTTTTGGGACGTGATCCGATCACAGTTGATCTTGATTCCATCATGGGATATGTTTCTGATAAGGTAGTTATGGTTACTGGTGGAGGGGGGTCGATCGGCAGCGAGTTATGCCGCCAGATCGCATCACACAATCCGAAACAGTTAGTGATTGTTGATATTTATGAAAATACTACATACGATATTCAGCAGGAATTAAAGAGAAATTATCCTGAACTGGATTTGGTTGTATTGATCGCTTCCGTAAGAAATACAAAGCGCATGGATCTGATCTTTGATAAATATCGTCCGGAGATCGTATATCATGCGGCAGCGCATAAACATGTACCGTTGATGGAGGACAGCCCGAATGAAGCAGTAAAAAATAATGTTTTAGGAACATGGAAAGTGGTTCAGGCTGCAGATAAATATAATGTAAAGCGTTTTGTAATGATCTCTACAGATAAGGCAGTAAACCCGACGAATATTATGGGAGCTACCAAGAGAATCTGTGAGATGATTATTCAGACATACAATAATCGTTCTAAGACAGAATATGTAGCAGTCCGATTTGGTAATGTACTTGGAAGCAACGGAAGTGTGATTCCTTTATTCAAGAAGCAGATTGAGGCAGGCGGACCGGTTACCGTTACGCACCCGGATATTATCCGTTATTTTATGACAATACCGGAAGCAGTATCTCTTGTGTTACAGGCAGGAGCCTATGCAAAGGGGGGAGAAATCTTTGTCCTGGATATGGGAGAACCGGTCAAGATCGTAGACCTTGCGAGAAACCTGATACTTCTTTCGGGACATAAACCCGACGAGGATATCCAGATCGTATTTACAGGATTAAGACCAGGCGAAAAACTGTATGAAGAGATGCTCATGAAAGAAGAAGGCATGCAGGAAACAGCCAACAAATTAATTCATATTGGTAAACCGATTCAGATGGATGAAGAGAAGTTTTTAAAACAGTTAGAAGAGATCAAAGAGCATGTGGTAGAAGAACCGGATGATATACGGGAATGGGTGCAGCGTATGGTTCCGACATACTCTATTCAGAATCGGTAGAACCAGAAAACAGGGTATATAATATGGAAAAAATTTGGGAAGTCATCTTAATTCTTGTACTTGCAGGAATGGGATTTATTTTGCAACTTGATAGGAAAAAGGAAAATGGAACAGATAAAACAAATTCTAAAAAATAAAAAAATATATCTTAGAGATTTTATTGCAATTATTGTAATATTTTTCCTATCTTTATTTGTAGAACAGGTATTATTACAGTGGAATTCGTTTAAAAACGAAAAATATGAGCAGACTTTTCAGGTGAGCGAAGTACAAAAGGCAGAGAATAAAGATGGAGAGACAACGTATGATTTTTTATTTGATGGAAGATATGTGAGCTCTATCTATTTGATTTATCAAAGCAAAACGGACATCAGTTCCAGAATGGAAGTGACATTCTATGATGGATATGGACAAAAAGAAGTGATGGAACTGGAAGATACTGCATCATTTTTGCTTGGAAAATCTGCAGTTTGGGTAGATCAGAAAGTTGACAGCCTGAAATTGACAGTGGAAAACAAAGATGCGGATAAGTTAAATTCAATAATATTTGTAAATCACACGGTATTTTCCTGGGCAAAGTTTCTGCTTGTATTTTCAGTATTGTTGCTAAGTTACTTATTTGTTTCTCATTGTACTTTTTTTGGAAAAAGACCCGAATGGATGTACGCAATGGTATCAGTTGCATTAGGAACGGTGATTATCTTATCAGCACATCATTCATTTGATTCATGGGATGAACAGATTCATTATAATATAGCATATACAGACTCCTGGGTATGGAATTATATGGAGTACAGTGATGCTGTGATGTCGAATGTAGAAATGCGTGTACCAACAGGGGACACGTTAGAGGAAGAACAATGGATAGGAGAATGGCTTAATCAGGCAAATGATACAGTCGTATTAGCATCACAGAAAGGAAGATTTCTTAGATATGGTCAAAGGGCTTATCTTCCACAAATTTTAGGACTTGGATTAGGAAGAAAACTTGGATTCTCTTATGTAGCAACAGTATTTTTAGGAAAATTTTTTAATCTGCTGTTTTGTACAGCTGTCGTTGCGTGTGCGATTCGTTTCAGCAAATATGGAAAACGTACCCTGATGTGTGTAGGATTGCTGCCGACAACAGTATTCCTTTTTTCGTCATTTACATATGATGCATTTGTGATAGCACTTTTAATGTTGGGCATAGCATTGTTTATAACAGAGTACCTAGGTGAAGAAAAAATCCAGACAAAACGGACGATGGTATCTATTCTTGCAATGGTTGTAGGATGCTTTTCAAAGGCGGTCTATATTCCATTTTTGGCATTATATTGGATTATGCCGAGGGACAAGTTTTATAGCAGGAGACAAAAGAATCTGTTTAAAGCAGGAATTTTTGTCTTATTAATATTAATGTTTGCTTCCTTTATACTGCCTTTAATTGGAAATGTTTCAAGTGGAGCAGAAGTGGGAGATTACCGTGGAGGAGATACGAGCCAGACAAGTCAGCTTTCTATGATTCTGGGATATCCGTTGACTTATACAGGAATTTTACTGAAATCGCTTGGAACAACATTGGCGTCCTATTTTATAGGTTCTAAAGTGCTTGCAAATTTTGCATATCGGGGAATTTATGATGGAATTGGATATTTTGTTGTACTTTTGACGATGTTGTTTACTTTTGTGACAGATTTTGGAATGACAGATAAAATATATGATGCACAGATGAAACGAAAAATATCTGTCATGAAGATATGGAATGGCATATTAATATTTGGAACTGCATGTCTGGTATGGACAGCTTTATACTTGGATTTTACTCCTGTTGGCTCAATGGTGATTAACGGAGTGTCACCAAGGTATTATTTACCACTTATTTTTCCGTTAAGTCTTATCTTTATGAACCAAAAAGTGAGATGCAGTTTTAAATTAGAAACTTATCAGACACTCATAACGATTTTGATGTTATTTGGCACAGGGATTACTATTTATTGTCTGATGCTTGCATAATGCAGATGCACGAAAGGAATAAAAAAATGAAGCAGTTTACAATTTCACAGAAAGTTTATATGGGAGTGAAACGGATAATTGATATTTTATTGTCTGCGCTGGCGTTAATTCTGTTATCCTGGTTGTTTTTGATTTTATGCATTGCGATTAAGGTTGACAGTAAAGGACCAATTCTATTTAAACAAAAGCGGGTTGGAATCCATAAGACATATTTTATGATTTACAAATTCAGAACGATGAGAATTGATACTCCAAAGGATATGCCAACACATATGCTGGCTGATCCGGAACAGTATATTACAAGAGTAGGGAAATTTTTAAGAAAAAGCAGTCTGGATGAATTGCCGCAGATCATCAATATCCTTATGGGAAAGATGAGTATTGTCGGACCAAGACCGGCTTTGTGGAATCAGTATGATTTGATCGAGGAACGGGATAAGTATGGTGCGAATGATGTAATGCCGGGACTGACCGGATGGGCGCAGATCAACGGACGTGATGAGTTAGAGATAGATGTAAAGGCAAAACTGGATGGTGAGTATGTGAAAAAATTTGGACTCATAATGGATCTGAAGTGCTTTTTTGGAACGATCACAGCAGTCTTGTCACACAAAGGTGTTGTGGAAGGTGGAACCGGAGAAATGCATAAATAGCTAGTAGTAGCGGATAAAAAGACATGCTGGATTATTCGAGGGAAAATAATGGGAAAACAGATTTTAATAACGGGAACCAGCAGTTATGTTGGAACATCATTTGAACAATATATAGAGAAAAAAAATGGAAACATGCCGTTGGAAGACCGATGGCATGTTACATTTGTTTCTGTGAGAAATTCAGAATGGAAGAAAATGGATTTTTCAAAATATGATACGATTCTCCATGTGGCTGCAATTGTACATCGGAAAGAACAGCCGGAAATGGAGGCACTCTATTATGCAGTTAATACAAAATTGACAGAAGAACTTGCAGATAAGGCAAAGGCTGAGCGGGTTCGTCAGTTTGTTTTTTTAAGTACGATGAGTGTTTATGGAATGACAATGGGAGAGATTACAGAAGAAACAGAATGTACACCGATTACTTTTTATGGAAAAAGCAAGCTTGCCGCAGAACGGTACTTATGTGAGCAAAGAGGTGATACATTCAAAGTAGCAGTTATCAGACCACCAATGATTTATGGGAAAGCTTGTACCGGAAATTATGCTTCATTGGAGAAACTGGCGGGCAAGATACCTGTTTTTCCGAGAGTGAGCAATGAGAGAAGCATGATATACATCGAGAATTTGTGCGAGTTCTTATATCGGATTATAAGAGGAGATGCAGATGGTATCTATTGCCCACAAAACAGCCAATATGTGAATACATCAGATATGGTAGCACGGATTGCCGAAAGCTATGGAAGAAGTATATGGCTCGTTCCGGGATTCGAGTGGATCATCGGTAAGCTTGCCGGAAGAGTTAGTATATTCTCAAAGGTTTTTGGCAGCCTGACCTATGACCGGAAACTATCATTTCAGGAAGAAGTGGGAGAGTATGAAGTGGTGGATTTTCTGGAGAGTATAAAAAAATCTAAGGAGTCATTATGAAAAGAATAGGTGCTGTGATTGTAACACTAATATTTTTTATTGTGCTAGCGTATAATGCGTACTATGCTCCATTGCCGGATATTAAGGTAAGTAATACAGAGACGGTTATCATTCCGGGAGTGGAAAAAGAATATACTTTTTTGTTTTTAACAGATATGCATATGGCTATTAAAACGAAACAAGATCTGGGTGCTTCTCTGGGGGATGCAGATGAAAGAATGAAGGCGTTTGTCAATGAGGAAGGAATACTTTCGTCTACACAGTTTACAGAATGGATTGCATATGCCAACCGCTTGAAGCCGGAAGGTGTATTAATGTGTGGCGATATGATAGATTATTATTCGCAGGAAAATGTTGAATTTTTAGCTGACAATCTTCAGAAATTAAAAGTTCCTTATTTGTACGTGTTGGGAAATCATGAGATGTATTCACCGTGGAATGAAACGATTGCAGAAGATGCGGAGATATATCATTTGTTCAGAGAGAATAACACAGCATTTCAAGCATGGGAATTTCCGGAGTTTACAATATGTGCAGTAGATAATCAATCATATCAGGTAGCACCTGAGGCACTGGATGCAATGCAAAAGGAGATAGAAAAGGGTAAGCCAATTATTTTGCTGGCACATGTTCCATTTTACACATCACAGATAGAAACTTTAAAGGAAGCTTCTATTAATACATGGGGAGTGCCACTGATTATCGGTGAGGGAGCAAGAGATACTACAGAGGTTACAAGAAAATTCATGAAGATGGCATTTTCAGATGAAAGCCCTGTAGTGGCAGTTTTTACAGGAGATAATCATTTTTATTATAAGGGAATGCTTACTGATAAAATAGAAGAATGCGTGATAGATCCAAGCTTTGCAGGAAACGGCACTATTATTAAAATTAAAGCGAAGGAGTAATAGTTTTAAAATATGAGTAAAATATCCGTATTGATGTCTGTTTATAAAAAAGAAAATCCAGAATATTTAAGAGCGTCCTTAGAGAGTGTATTAGTTCAGACGAGGACCGCAGATGAAATTCTTCTGATCGAAGATGGACCTCTGACACAGGAATTATATCAGGTAGTGGCGGAGTATCAGAAAAAATGTGATTATCTCCATGTGCATGCTATGGAACAGAATGTTCAGCTTGGTCGTGCACTGGCAAAAGGAGTGGAATTATGCCAATATGATCTGATCGCAAGAATGGATACAGATGATATTGCGATGCCGGATCGATTAGAGAAAGAGGGGGCATATATGGAAGCACATCCTGAAGTGGATGTGGTAGGTGGTGCTATCCGGGAATTTAATGATGAAGGAACCATAGACCGCGTCAAGAATATGCCAAAGACTCAGGAAGAAATTTTAGAGTATGTGAAAGTGCGTAATCCTTTAAATCACATGACAGTTATGTATAGGAAAGATTCTATTTTAAAAGCGGGAAATTATAAACATTTTCCATTTCTGGAGGACTATTCTCTATGGAGCAGGATGTTGTCACAGGGATATCAGTTCCGGAACATGGAAGATATACTTGTCCGGGCGAGAACAAGCATGGGATTAGTAAAGCGAAGAAGTGGATGGGCTTATTACAAGGATTTTCAAAAACTTAGAAAACAGCAGCACGAGCTGGGAATTACAAATACGTTTGAATATATAAAGGCGCAGGTTGGAACTTTTGTCGTACTCATGATGCCGGGGTGGATGAAGGAGTACTCTTATAAGAGATTTTTGCGCAAATCTGAATAACTAAGAAAAAATTCATAGAAAAATTCTTTTGTGTAAAGAAAATTATGCTATAAATGCTTAAAGGGTAAGGCATAAATGGAGGAAAAAATCATGCGTGAAGCCCGTGTGCTGGAGATCATTGGAAAACGCCCGGTGGGCGGTGTCGGGACAGTGATGCTCAATTATCAGAGACATATGAATATGGAACGTGTCCAGATGGATTATCTGATCTTCGGAGAGCAGGAAGAGACATTTGATAAAGAAGTGAAAAAACTTGGCTCAAGAGTCTATACTTATCCGGCATTGTCCGGCAGACAGATGAGACAGACAAAGAAATATTTTGAACAGTTTTTTTCAGAACATCACAGTGAATATGATATTGTTCATCTCCATGCACCCTATATTGCTTTTTTATGCATGCCGGTTGCTGCAAAGTATGGAATCAGTCATCGAATTGTACATAGCCATGCAACTGTATATGCGGAGAGTAAAGGAAAAGCGGTGCGGAATAGAATGCTTTGGAGCATATCTCAAAAGTACATTACCGATCGGATCGGATGCTCGCAGGCAGCAGGAGCGTTCCTTTTTGGCAAAAAAGATTATACTGTGTTAAAAAATGCGATCTGCTGTGATGAATATGCTTATAACGAAACAGCAAGAAATGAAATCAGAACACAGTATCAGGCAAAAGATAAGCTTGTTATTGGAAATGTAGGCCGTTTCAGTCAGCAGAAAAACCAGATGTATCTGGTAGATATTTTTTCGGAGATACGAAAAATCCACAAAGACAGTGTATTATGGCTGGTGGGAGATGGCGAGCTTCGACCACAGATTGAGGAAAAAATAAAGCAGCTAGGGTTGATAAATTCTGTAAAAATTTTCGGAATGGTGGATAACACAGAAGAGTTATATCAGGCAATGGATGTCATGGTCATGCCATCTTTATTTGAAGGGCTGCCAATGACTGGCGTAGAAGCACAGGCATGCGGTCTGCCATGTGTGTTTTCTGATACGATCACCAGGGAAGTGGATGTGATGGGCAATTCATTCCTGTCTCTGGAGGAGAGTAAGGCAGAATGGGCAAAGACAGCGGTAAGAGCTGCAGGACGCTATAAAGACAGCGGGAAGGCAAGACGAAGTTTTGGAAAAGAGCTTGCAGAACATGGATTTGATATCCGTGTGGAGGCGGGGCGATTAGAAGAAATGTATGAGGAGATGAAATGAAACCATTAATCAGTGTGATTGTGCCAATCTATAAAGTAGAAAAATACCTTACAATCTGTGTTGATTCGTTACTCCGTCAGAGTTATGGAAATTTGGAAATTATTTTGGTAGATGACGGGTCTCCGGATGAGTGTCCGGCAATCTGTGACCAATATCAGAACAAAGACAATCGAATCAAAGTGATACATAAGAAAAATGGTGGATTGTCTGATGCAAGAAATGCCGGATTGGATATTGCGCAGGGAGAGTATGTGGCGTTCGTTGATTCAGATGATTTTATTGATGAGGATTATATCTGTAAACTGTATGATGCATTACAGCAGAATCGGGCATCAATTGCAGTTTGTGGAATTCAAATAATAGATGAGAGTAATAAAGTTACAGAGCAAATATATGTGACACAGGATAAGAAGCAGGAGCTTTATACGGGAAGAGAGATTATAAAAAAAGAGCTTCAGGGTGAATGGGTACTAGTTACAGCATGGGGGGCTTTGTATGATGCTAAAATTTTTAAAGAACTGCGTTTCCCATGTGGAAGACATTATGAAGATGAGTATGTGTTTGTATCTGTTTTTGAGAATCAGGAATGTGTGGTGTGTATTCCGGAGAATATATACTACTATCTACAACGTGCAGATTCCATTATGGGAGTTACTTATAAAAAACAGGATTGCATGGATTATTTTGAAATGTGGCATGAGCGGATAGATTATTTTCAGACAAAAGAAGACAGAGAACTTCTGGCACCTGTGATACAGAGCTGTCTGGCATGGAATGTGCTTTATCTGGCAATGAATGGGCAAGTTATGGGAGAACCGGAAAAAAGATTATTGAAAAAAAATATTCGAAAGTATTTCAGGAAAATTTTTGCAAAGCCATATCTCTATAATTGGAAAGAGAGTGTGAAACTTGCAGTGAAATGTGTGATGGTATTAATGAATGACAAGAGTTTAGGAAAGCGGTATGTATGACAAAAAAAATGTTTCAGGTGACACGGGCAGGGATGACCGCAGTCACGATATTTATCTGTCTGAATCTTCTGTTGGATAAAAAAGTTATGGTTGGAGATGAACATATCTGGGAGAGGTGTGCATTGCTTTTGATATCGTTAGTGGTGTTTTTAGCAGTGTCTGTTCTTTATGAGAAAAAGCGAAAAATATTCAGTGTAGGGTATTTGTTTATACTGATTAACGTGTTTATTGACGGAGTTTTATGCCCGGGGTATTTTACAGATAGCAGATTAAGGGAGATGGAAAGAGAGGGAGTACAGGAACCACAGGATTTCTTTCTACTTTATTTGGGAGTATACTTTATTATTATGGCAGTAATACTCCTATATCTGTTATGTTTAAAACAGACGACAGATGAAGTGAAACAGAGTGATTTTATAAGGTATAAGAGAACGGATGATATCACTGTTTTCTTAATGGGAATTGTTATTTTGTTTTTTAATTTTAGATTGGGGACAGCTGGACTTGTACTATATGTTCCGGTTTTCTGTTACTTTACAGCCCGATTCTTATGTACACATGGAAATCTTAATTTGTATACAGTGGGTGGTCTTTTAGAAGGTTTATATTGCCTTTATCGGGTAAGAACTAATCGATTCCTTTTTATTCAATATATCATGCCATTGTTATTAATCTTCTTTCTCTTTGCGGCAGTGAATGATAATTATAAAAAAGGAAAAAAGGTAGTTCCGTTATTGATTTTCGGGATTTTTATTGTTATGGCATATGGAATGGTATCTGAATTGGTGAAGTTAAATCTCTATTATGACAGGAGCTATAATATATTAAGTGAAATCACAAATTTCAAAAGTATTTATGATTCATGTGTGAGACAGGTTTATAGGCTATTTGGTGTCTGGACGGAGCTTGGAGGTAATATTATCCAGCATGTGAAGGTACACGGTTTTTTCCATGGAATTACTTACGTGAAGAGTTTTGCGGGATATTTCGGATTCGAATATGTGAGTCTGCCACTTCTTTCGGCAAAATACATTTCAGCATCTTATGCACAGCCTGGACTTATTGCAGAAGGCTATGCAAATTTCGGAGTAGTTGGTGCGGTGATAAATATGTTGATTCCATTTGCAATTGCAGAAGGAAGTCTTACATATTTCTTAAAGAAAAGAAATGTATTGGCACTTTGTATTTTATCTGTTCCATATACCAAATTGTTATTTGATGGTGGTACGATTAATAATATGATTTTTGGAATTACAACTTGTATTCTGGCTTTTGCTTTTTCCATTTTCTTACACTGGATTGGAGTAGTACTTCATGGATATGGCAGTGGTGATATTCATTTTACAAAGAGAAAGAGTGTAGAAGATCGGATAGATGAGGAAAATATATGAATGATTTAATAACAATTGTTGTGCCTGTATACAATGTTGAAAAATATCTGCCCCATACACTGGAGAGTATTTGTGGACAAACTTATACAAATCTTCAAATTTTGTTGATAGATGACGGTTCTACAGATGACAGTCTTGCAGTTTGTCATAAATGGGCACGACAGGATAACAGAATTCAGGTTTATGAGCAGGAAAATCAAGGTGTTTCAAGAACAAGAAATAAAGGAATACAATTGGCAATAGGAAAATATGTGATGTTTCTGGATGCAGATGATTGGGTTGAAGCAGATATGCTGGAAAGTCTGTATCGGTTGGCTGAGGTAGATCATGCAGATGTAGCATGCTGCTTGCTTCGGGAAGAAAATCAACTGGAAGAAAAGGATAACTGCACTATAACTGAACGTACAATTATTCATGGAAAAAACAAAACAGAGAGTGGTCTTGCACTGCTTACTGTGTGGGGACCGGTGTGTAAGTTATATCGCAAAGATTTAATTGAAAATATTCAGTTTGAAGAATATAAAGTGGCAGAGGACTTATTGTTTAACACGAATGTGGTTTGTTCCGAAAAATTTGAGAGAGCTTCATTGATTCAATATCCATTTTATCATTATATGATTTATGCTGGAAGTGCGATGAAGCAGGAATTTCAGGATAAATATCTGGAAGCTATGAGAGTGGAAGAATTGTGTTATGAGAAATTAACGAAAATCTCACCGGAATTTGCAGATATTAATCTGATAGGGTGCAGTGTAAGCAGGGTATTTGAAAAATATGCTGCATTGTCTCCAGAGAAGAAAAAACAGTACAAAGCTGAATTCAAATATTGCAAAAAATTTGCAAGAGAACATAAGAATGCACTTTTGCAGACAAAAGACAGGCATCGGAAGATTTCAGGATGGCTGAAAGTATATATACCAGATTTCTATTTGTGGACATTATCACGACGTATGAGAGGATAAATGAGTGAAAAAAATAGCATTAGTATTGCCGGAAGCAGGTCCGGTACCAGCTGTCAAGGGTGGGGCAATTGAAGAACTGTTGACCATACTTGTAGAACAAAACGAAATAGAACACCGGGTACAGTTTATGGTATTTTGTGCGGACAATGAGCAGGCGAGGGCGATTGCAGAGAAGTATAAGTATTCGAAAATTATATATCTTCCAAAGACAACATTAGCAGATCGTCTGATCAATCGTGTGATACGTTACAGTAATCGGATTATTAAGAACAAGACATGGATTGATATTGCTTATTATCGCAGAGTATTTCGTTATCTGAAAGAATACAGACCGGATGCAATTGTTGCAGAAGGTGGATTATATCATGAATTCAAACGTTTTGCACAGGAATTCGGAAAAGAGAATGTATATCTTCATATTCACCATCACCTTTTGTGCGAGCCATATATTGATCATATTTACGGAAGTGTGATTGGAATCAGTCAGTTTGCAACAAGAGAGTGGATGCGGACAACTGAGGATAAAGATGTAAAAGCTTACACAGTGTATAATTGTGTGAATGAGGACAAGTTTAAGAAGCGGATTACGCCAGAAGAGAGAAAAAAAATTCGAGATGAATTTGGATTTAAGAAAGAGGATATAGTTCTGCTTTTTTGTGGAAGAATTATACAAGTAAAAGGTGCAAAAGAACTGCTTCAGGCAATGATTAATTTAAAGAGAACAGATATAAAACTGCTTATGATAGGCAGTGCTGAGTTTGGTGATAATGTAGTGACACCCTATGTACAGGAAGTGCAGAAATTAGTAGAGAAAGCCGGAGAACATGTCAGATTTACTGGATATATTGAGAACTGTGAATTATATCGTTATTATCAGGCGGCAGATATTCAGGTTATTCCGTCATTGTGGGAAGAGGCAGCGGGATTGATTGCAATTGAGGGAATGCTTTCAGGATTACCGCTAATTATCACAAAGTCTGGTGGAATGATAGAGTATGCACCTTCTGATGTGGCAGTATGGGTGGACCGAGAGAATATTGTTCAAAATCTGGAAGATGCGATTATACGTCTTGCAGACGATAAGGAGAAGCAGATAGAAATGAGCGCGTTATCTCTGGAGCGTGCAAAAAAATTTCCAAAAAAGAAATTTTACGAAGATTATATAGAGGTTTTTGAGCATGAAAGAACTGGGGAAAGATAAGGCACTTATCATAAATACAATTGCAAGCTTTGTGACATTTGTTGTAGGACTAGGCATCGCATTTTTCTTCACACCATTTCTGACCGATACTGTAGGGGAAGAAGCATATGGGTTTGTAAGTCTTGGAAATAACGTCATCAACTATATTACAATTCTTACCGTGGCACTGAATTCGGTGGCAGGAAGATTTATTACGATTGAGTATCATCAGGGCAAGAAGAAAGAAGCCAATGAATATTTTTCATCTGTATTAATGGCAAATATAGCGATCATACCGGTTATTCTTGCAGTTGCAGTACCGGCGATCTTAAATGCGGAGAAATTGTTAGATATTCCGGTTGAACTGGAAGGGTCTGTAAAGCTTTTATTTTTCTTTATCCTGTTTAACTTTATTATCACGTTGGTCAGTACGGTATATAATGTTGCGACTTTTATTACGAACCGCTTATACTTAAGCAGCATCGCCAATATTGTGACAGCAGTACTTCGTGTATTCTTAATGTGTCTGCTGTTTGGTATGCTGCCACCAAATGTAGCCTACATCGGGATAGTAACCTGTATCTGCACGTTTGTCGGTCTGGTAATGAATATGTACTATACAAGACTGCTCGTACCGGATATCCATTTGAAAAAATGTTATGTTCATTGGATTAAGGTAAAAGAACTTATCAGTGCTGGAATGTGGAACTCTATTTCCAGACTGTCGCAGGTTCTTTCGGATGGACTGGATCTGGTAATTACAAATATCTGGATCAGTGCATATCTGATGGGTGAATTATCTATCGCACAACAGATACCAACCTATATTTCAACACTGACCAATACACTTATTAATCTGTTTAGTCCGAATCTTACTATGTACTATGCGAAGGATGATACAGAAGCAGTGGTAAAGGAATTGAAGCTTTCCATGAAGTTTTCTTCCTTTTTTGTGAATATTATTTTTTGTATTCTTGTTATTTTCGGGAAATATTTCATGCAGCTATGGGTGCCGAATCAGGATGTGGATCTGATTTACTCTCTCCTTGTGGTGATCATGATGAGTCTTCTGGTTTCCGGTGTAACGACATCCTTAAACAACGTATTCCTTGTGACAAACAGGTTGAAGGTGAATTCTATTTTCTGGTTGATCATCAGTTTTACCAATGTACTTTTGGTGTTCATCTTCTTAAACACTACATCACTTGGAATTTATGCGGTAGCAGGGGTAAGCAAGGTGACGGGAATTCTTGGAAACCTTATCTTTGTACCTTTGTATGCGTGCAAATGCCTTAAGATAAAATGGAATACTTTTTATCCGATCATCTTTAGATATATTGGAACAACGGTAATTATGATGGCTGTGTTCTTTGGAATCAGGACATTATATGTGCTGCCAATCAACTGGCTCACATTTTTTGCAGTGTGCGTGATCGCAGGTATCGCTGGCTGTATTGTGAACTTTTTCCTGCTGCTAAATCATATGGAACGGGATATTATGGTTAATAAAATCAGAGCAAAGGTAAGAAAATAATGAGTGAGAAGAAAAAAATCGGAATTCTGACATTTCACAATGCACATAACTATGGTGCAGTATTACAGGCATATGCGTTAAAGACGAAATTAAACCGGATGGGGTATGAGGCAAAAATTTTAAATTACCGCAATCCTTATATTGCAAGATTATATCGCAAAGTGATTCATATCGATTTCTGGAAAAGAGATATTCTCCCATCAAGATGGGGAAAAGTGATTCGGGAAGTTGGGGAAAATTTCTATGGTTTAAAGGAATGGCAAAGCCAGTGGAAAGTATTTGAAAGATTTATTGAGGATCATCTGCTGGATGGACAGACTAAGAAACTGACTATGAAAGATCTGGAGAAAGAACAGTGTGATGTATATATCCTTGGAAGTGATCAGATCTGGGCGAGAGAGCTGACACATGGATTTGATCCGGTTTATTTTGGGCAATTCGCACCGGAACACAAGAAAATATCCTATGCTGCCAGTGTGCCAAACGGCAACATCCCGGAGACAGAGCAGGGGTACTTCAGACAGGCATTAAAAAATTTGGCACATATATCAGTGAGAGAAGAAAAACTGGCACAGGCAGTGGAAAAGCTTGTCGGGAAAGAAGTGACAACAGTTGTGGATCCGACACTTCTTCTTGAAAAGAATGATTACGAGGAACTGTTATATGAAAAACCACTGGTACAGGAAAAGTACATATTTGCATATTTTGTGGTAGAAAATGCAATGTTAGATAAGTGTGCTAAAAAAGCGGCAGAGATAACAGGATACCGCCTAATCGAGCTGCATTATAAAAAAACACCGGAGTTGAATGGAGAAAATATAATTTTCGATGCAGGACCGAGAGAGTTCCTTACATATATCCGTGATGCAGAATTGATATTTACAAACTCTTTCCATGGAACGGTATTTTCAATTTTATTTCAGAAAAAATTCTACAGTGTATACAAGGAAAATGGCCGCATAACAAATCTGCTTACATTCCTGAATCTGGAGAGCAGGCACATAAAGGCAGAGAACGAAATAGATGATACAGAGGTAATTGATTACCATAGTGTTGCAGACAGGCTTTGCAGTTACAGAAGTCAGTCTGTTGATTATCTGAAGAAAGGAATTGAGCAATGAAAGCGATAGAGGAGTTTTCCTTTGCAGATGAACCGGGAAAGATACAGACAAAAGCTAATATTAAGAAAACGATAGAAAGACCACGCATCTCGATCGTGACACCATTTTATAATGCAGAGCAGAATTTTGAACAGACATATCATTGTGTGATAAACCAAAGCATGCAGGAATTCGAGTGGGTAATTGTAGATGACGGAAGCTCACATTCGGGTGCAATTGCTGTATTGGAAGAATATAGTGAAAAAGATGCCAGGATCCATGTAATCAGACAGAAAAACAAGGGACAGTCTGTAGCAAAAAATAATGGGATCAGAAACAGCAAAGCGGACGTGATCGCATTTCTGGATGCAGATGACCTGATTGAACCATTTTACCTGGAAACACTGTACAAAGCATTGCAGGAGCATCCAGATGCATCGTGGAGTTATACGGATCTAGTTGGATTCGAAGGACAGAAATATATCTGGTGCAAACCTTTTTCAGCAGGCAGGATGACCTTCAACAATACACTTGTGAATGCAGCATTATTCAGGAAGAAAGACCTGGAGGAAATAGACTGCTTCCCGGAAAAATGGAAGCATTACGATGAGGACTGGGCACTTTATCTGAAACTGTTAGAAGCTGGAAAACATCCGGTTCATGTGCCGGTAATCGGATTCTGGTATCGACGTAGTGATACAGGTATGAAGCAGACTGTGAGAAAAAATGAAAAACTCAGGAAACAGTCTGATAATTATATTGCTGAAATTGCGAAAAAGATTGATATTCACATTAAAGGGGAAGAATACAAAGGAGAACTGCCTCAGGAGGCAGTAAAGACAACTTTTAGCAGCAAGGAAAATTTGCTGGCTGGAATACTTTCAACCAGACTGGGAGTCAAAATAGTCTCAAAGATGTACCAGCATTGAAATTCATGATATAATAAAGACTGCCGAGCGAAGCGAGTGTAGATAACGATCATGAAGCTTTGCTTCATGATATAATGTGCGTAAGCAATGAGCAGTGCTCACAGCGGATCAAGACATAGCGAGGAATATAAATGAACGAAAACAATATAACAACCAAACGAAAAGAAACTGATCTCGAGATTGCAGATTTTTTATGGGAACTCATTCGTAACTGGAGAGTAATTGCAGTATGCCTGGTGATCGGAGCAGTTTTACTATGTGGTTATCAGTATGTGAAAGACAGCAGGAATACGAAGGTAACTACAGATGAAGCGGTAGAGGAATATAACAAGACATTGGAGGAGATGGAGGCATCTCTAGGGGCACAGGATCTGGATCAGGTTTATGGTGCAGTTGCAATCAAAAAGCAGCTGGATGAGAAAAGCATCTATGCGAAAAGCTCTCCGCTAATGGCAATCAATGCATATGAGGAATCTGTAATTTTATTACAGTATCTGGTGAAAAGCGATTCCGGAAATGCAGCAGAGATCGCAGTAATGTATCAGGATTACCTTTTAAATGGGGAGATCGCGTCGGAACTGATCGAATGTTCCATTTCTTCTGAAAAGAGTACTTACGTAAAAGAGACAAATGAAAGCAGCTTTAGTGTTCGTATCCGTGGAAAAAACGAGGAGGAATGCAAAGAACTGGCTGAAATTGTACAGTCTGGTCTGGATGCTTATTCACAGAAACTGACGGAAAATTTCCCGATACAGCAATTACAGCTTCTTTCACAGAGTCAGAATGTGATAGCAGATCAGGAACTTGCACAATTACAGGATGATACAGCACTTGCTATTAAGAATCTGGGTGAACACCTGGATACGATCAAGAGTAAGATGAATGGCAATCAGTTAGAACTTTATGTGGAATATACAGAGAATCAGCCACAGGAGGATACCGCAGAGCCGGAATCAGACAGTGCAGCTGATATGGATACAGAAGAAACACAGAACACAGCAGTACAGCAGAATGCTCATATCAGTGTATCAAAATTTGTGATCGGTGGAATACTTGGTGTGGTACTTGCATGTATCTTTGTGTTGTTAAAATATCTGTTTTCCGGCAGTCTTCGATCAGAGGAAGAAATCAAGACTCTTTATCATAGCAATATATTAGGAACAATCCGAAGCAGCATGAAGGGAAAGCATAATAAAATTGACAGATGGTATGCAGGTGCAAGATATGGTAAAGCAGGAAAATTATCATTGGAAACAGAAATAGAACTGATCTGTGCCAATTTAAAAATAATTTGCAAAACATCTGATAACCAGAAGGTATATCTTACAGGAAGTAATCTGTCAGAAATTCCGGCAGGCATTATCGAGAAATTAGTCACAGAGTGTCAGACTAACGGACTAACATTGATTGTAGGAAAAGAAATCAATTATTATGCAAAGGCACTTGAAGAAATGGCAGAGACAGGACAGGTTGTACTTATTGAAGCAATGAGAAAATCCAGATACAAAGAGATGTATCAGGAAGTGATCAGCTGCAGAGAACATCAACTGCCAGTCCTTGGCACAATCGTTGTCGGGATTTAGAATAAAATGGATTGGAAGGAACAGGAATGGGTGAAATAACACTTGTAACCGATTTTTTTGATATCGGAAGAGGACAGGATAAGAACGAAGAATTAAGAAGAACGGCATCGAAGTATTTTGATGAATTCAGACGTTGGGCAAGAATACAGAACAGACTGATCGTTTATACAGATTCTAAAAGTGCGGAGACAATTAAAGCAATCCGTGCTGAGTATGGTCTTGCAGACAAGACGATTATCATGGCAACGGATAATCTTTTTGAACTGGAAGGAGACCTGCTTTCACGAATGGAGAAAGCATCTAAAAACCGCGATTTTTTAAATTTTCGTTATTTGCAGGAGGCGTCTTCAAATAATCCGAAATATGACTATCTATGGATGATGAAATACTACTTCATGAACGATGCATATGAGAAGGGATTGCTGACAGAAGATGTTGTCTGGATGGATTTCGGATTCGACCATGGTGGAATTACGTATTGTGATGAAAAAGACTATGATTTCCTATGGAACTATGACTTTGGTGGAAAGATCCACATTTCCTGTTTACATGATCCGGATTCAGTGATCGGTATGCAGAGTCTTCAGTTTCAGGACGACTGTGTGATGGGATGCATGTATGGACTGCCCAGAGAGCTTGTACCGGAATTCTGGCATCTTGTGAGAAATGCAATGGAAGCACTGTTAATGCTTGACTGTGTAGATGATGACCAGCAGCTGGTACTTATGGCATATAAGGCAAGACCGGAGCTTTTTACGGTGCATGTGACCGGATGGCAGATGATTATGAAAGAGATGGGAGCTACACATATGAAGCTCAAGAAGAAAGAATTACCTAAACAGGAAAATAAATACAAAAAGTTCCTAAGACAGACGTATAGAAAGATCATTCCGAATCGAAATGACCTGAAACGTAACTACGCAAAAAGAAGTTATGAAGCAGCCGTACGTGTGTATGGTAAGTAGAAAGTGACAGATTCTGTGCTGGGAACGGAGAGTGAATATGGCAGAAACAGATTTACTTGTAATAGTACCTCATGAAGATGATGAACTTGCAATTGCAGGTGCCATGATTTATGGTGCAGTACAACAGAATATGAGAATAAAAATCGTATTTGTCACAAATGGAGACTACTTTAGACATGAAGGAACAATCAGGATCAAAGAGGCAGGTAAAGCACTCAGAGAGCTTGGAGTGATTCCGGAGGACATCATCTTTTTAGGATATGGAGATCAGACACAGACGAAGCACCTGTATAACAGTGCACCGGATGAGCTGGTAGCATCTTACAATGGGAAGACAGAAACCTACGGAACAGAACAGACACCGGAATTTGCCATGACAGAGTATGGTGTCCATCATGCATATACCAGGGAAAACTATAAGAGCGATATCAAGGCTGTAATTGCAAAGTATCATCCCAAGATTCTTGTGACAACAGACTGGGACAATCATATGGATCATCTGGCTTTATCATTAATGGTGGATGAGGTGCTGGGCGAACTGCTAAAAGAGGAAAAATTGTGGCATCCTCTGGTACTAAAGGCACAGGCTTATAATGGGAAGTGGGAAGGACATGCTGATTACTATCATGATAAAAATGTGACAGAGCTTGTAAATGAAGCAGATGGGACAGATCATATTCATCCGATGGACAAATGGGAAGAACGAATCCGATTTGCAGTTCCAAGGCAATGCAGGACGGCACTTATCCGAAAGAATGTACTATATAAAGCAGCGAAACAATATCATTCCCAGAGTGTGGATTTGAAGGCAATACAGTTTATAAATCTTGATATGGTATACTGGAGACGACCTACAGAGAGTCTTACTTATCATGCAGATATTGAAGTGAGTTCAGGAAATGCGGCATATCTGAATGATTTTAAGTGTGCGGACTGTTCAGATATCATGCATGGAATGTGGAATTATGATACAGGAAGCTGGATACCGGAAAA
Source organism: uncultured Roseburia sp. (assembly GCA_900542495.1). Classification (GTDB taxonomy): domain Bacteria; phylum Bacillota; class Clostridia; order Lachnospirales; family Lachnospiraceae; genus Roseburia. The sequence continues at coordinate 116,603 of UQNW01000003.1, read as the reverse complement.
AGATGACCAGAAGAAGCAGGTTAAGATCACACTTGATCATAAAGCGAGTATACAGGAAATTCACCTGTTTGAAAATCCGGCAGATGATTGTGCTGTGAATAAAGTAAAAATTTCCTTTGGAAACGGATATGTGATGCATACGGATGAACTCATGCATGAAGGAGGGCGAACCATTATCAATATACCGGATATGGAACCAACAGACTTTGTGGAAGTGACTCTGGAAGGAACAGAAGGTGAGCAGGCTGGGTTAACAGAGATTGAGATTTATGAAGGAATTCAGGAAATTGAGAACTATAGACTGCCATTACCATTATGGCAGGGAATCCCTGAAAATTATCAGAAGATGGGAAGTACAGCCGGATGCAGGATAGAAGAGAAATGGTTACAGTTCGTATGCTATGGAAGAGTCAGATTATGGCCGGATAAATATTTTTTGATGAAGCGTTATCCAAAGCTGAAAGAAAACGATTCAGTGATTACGTTCTGGAAAGCTTATCTTAGATTCGTAAGGGAAAAGCTTAATGAGAAAAGAAACGGATAAATGGAGATAAAATAGAATGATAACTGTAATGAAAGCAATTATAATCCTGCTGTTACAGCTAATAATATATTATTTGTTTGGTTCCCTGTTAGAACTGCTATGCAGAAAAAAGCATGGGATGGTATTTAAGGTGATCAGTGGATTCCTTACATATCAGGTAATCTTTCAGATTTGTGCACTGCCGATGATAAAAATGGATCAGACCCTGACAAGACTTACTATCCTGTGGCTTTTAATAGTGGCTATCTGTTGTATATGGGTAGGAATCCGGTGCCGAAAGCGGATCATGGAAGACATTGGGATGGTAAGAAATGCTTTTTTAAGGCACAAAATATGGTTTCTGCTTATGGGGATATTCCTACTTGTAATGTGCTATTATGTGTCTGTTAATGGAGAGATAAATGATGATTCTACTTATTATATTGGTCTGATTAACACAACACTGACATCCAACCGGTTATACAGATTTAATGCATATACTGGGGAGCAGGTAAAATCTCTTTATATGAGAAGAGCATTGGTTACGTTTGATATTAATACAGCAGTTGCGTGCAAAACATACCATATTCATCCATTAGTGATCACAAGAATCACAAGGGCAAGTTTAAATGTGATTTTGTCAGCCGGAAGTGTTTATCTGCTAGGCAGAACATTTCTTGGAAAAGGAAAAGAGGCATTCTGGAAAGCAGGAGTATTTACCTGCCTTGCAATGGCATGCAACTTTCTTTTTGATAACACAATCTATACAAGTGCAGCTTTCCTGCTGCATAGAGCATATGAGGGGAAAGCATATGCGGGAAATGTTTTAATACTTTTTACTATTTATCTATGTATTGAAGAGATCAGAAAATCTGATAAATGGAACTATATTTATCTTGCTGTTACTTTATGGGCATGTATTGCAATTTCTTCAACTGCAATTCTGGTGACAGGAGCAGCGTGTGTCGTATTACTGACACCGGCATTGCTGCAAAGAATGATAAAACACAGGAAACAGGGCAAGAACTATGACTAATGCAGAAACAATATGGAATGTCATCTCCTGGTATTATGGAAACAGTACACCGATCGGTTTACTGCTGATCGTGATGACAGTTTATCTATTAGCAAAGAAAAAAGAATATCGGTATTATACAGTGGGCGGCCTGTTTTTTAGTTTTTTAATACTGAACCAGTTGACTTATCGCGTCATTACAAAACTCGGCGAGGGAAGCACCTATTATCGTTTTCTCTGGATGTTTCCGGTATCGTTGCTTGCAGCATGGTTTTTGTTAAAAATCCTGGAACGCGTAGAGAGTGGATGGATAAAAGCAGTATGTGTAATAATGGCAGGCTGTCTGGTGTTCCTATACTCGGGAATGGGGACTTCTGAGTGGTTCCGGCTGCCGGAGAATATTTATCAGATGCCGGAAGACCAGATACAGATAGCAGATCTGATCGATGAAGTGACTGATGGAGAGCGTGTGAACGTGTATGCAGAGGATAGCCTGCTTTATGGCATCAGAGAATATAATGCGAACATTTGTCTTGTAACAGAAGGAGAGCGTGGGTACCTCTATCACATTATTACAGAAGATGATCCAAATGCCAGCGGCAATCTGATGCTTGGAATATTGGTCAATGCCAAAATTGATTATATTGCGGTCAGAAAAGAATATTCAGGAGCCAAAGTAGCTTTAAATAGCGGAGGGTGCGTGAAAGTCGGACAGACAGATAACTATGCATTATATTATGTCGATCAGGAACGATCGCAGGCAGATCTGTATCACACATATAATTCAGACTGGAATACTGCAACAGTCATCGCAGGTGTTGAGGATGTGATGGTTCAGGGAACGGAAGGAGAACAGCAGTTTCTGCTTTACGGAAACGGCAGATTAGAAGCTTTCAATAATGAAACAGGAGAGCAGCAGATATTGTTTGCAGGGACAGATGCGTTCTACAGCAAGGAGTATGAGGGCTATATTGTCTGTGAAATAGATAATCGGAATCAGGGAATCACTGAACAGCTGATGCAAAAAATCAAAACAGAAGAGGAAAAGTCCAAGCCAATCATTCTGGTTTTAAAACGACCACTGACATGGGGCGAGAAAAGCGACAGGCTTCTTGAGTGGATAGAAACTGGCGAAAGTCAGATTCAGGGAGTGTATGCTTTGAATGCAGATGAGAATAAGAAAGAGATGCTCACAGGACAGTGTTTTCAGTGCCATATTGCAAATGGAAGTGACGGAAATGCATTGTTAGTGCAGGTGTTTGGGGAATAATCTGGCATTCCGGATCAGAATATGTTAAGATTATAAAATATGAAAACAAATGAGGTATAAAGGATGAAACTGTCATTAGTAGTACCATGTTATAATGAAGAAGGAAACATACGAGCTTTCTATACAGAGGCAAAAAGAGTATTTGATGCAGAAGATTATGAATACGAGATTGTCTTTGTCAATGATGGAAGTAAGGATAAAACACAGGAAGAACTTGAGAAGGTATACAATCTTCATGAAGCAAACATTGTAATCGAGATGTTTTCCCGAAATTTTGGAAAAGAAGCAGCTATCTACGCCGGATTTCAGAAAGCATCTGGAGATCTGATCACTGTGATTGATGCAGATCTGCAGCAGAGACCGGAAATTGTTGTAAAGATGGTTAAAATCCTGCTTGAAAATAAAGAATATGACTGTGTGGCAGCATATCAGGAAGAGCGTCATGAGGGAAAAGCAGTTGGTGGTCTCAAGAATATGTTTTACAAAATCATTAATAAGACAAGCGAAATAGAATTCTATTCTGGAGCATCAGATTTTCGTACGTTCCGCAGACCGGTTGTGGACGCAATATTAAGTCTGCCAGAATATCATAGGTTTTCAAAGGGAATTTTTTCATGGGTTGGATTTAACACCTGCTACATTCCTTATATAGCAGAGGAACGCAATGCAGGGGAGACAAAGTGGTCAGTCAGAAAGCTTTTTAAATATGCTATTGAAGGATTTATTTCCTATACAACATTTCCACTTAAAATTGCGACAGGAATTGGCTTGTTTACCTCTTTGTGTGCAATTATCTATCTGTTTGTTGTTGTAATACAGAAATTGTGTTTTGGTAATTCGGTACCAGGATATCCGACAATTGTTGTATTGATTCTTTTACTTGGAGGAATACAGCTTACCATTCTTGGAATTATAGGGGAGTATTTGGCAAGGATGTATATTCAGGAAAAACACAGACCAATCTATATTGAGAAGAAATTGTTAGATTATAAGAAGGAAAAACATGAAGAAAATTAAAGAACTTTTATTGAAATACAAAGAAGTTATCATGTATCTGATTTTTGGAGTTGCGACAACACTGGTAAACTGGATTGTGTACAGTCTGCTGATGAAAACTTCTGTTGTCAATATGACAGTAAGTAATGCCATCGCATGGTTTACAGCGGTTGTCTTTGCATATATTACGAACAAACTATTTGTGTTTGAAAGCAGATCATGGAATCTTACAGCAGTTTGGAAAGAAGTTGTAAAATTTTTCGGAGCACGTATTGCAACAGGTGTGATTGAGATAGGGGGTCTACCACTTTTATATTATATTGGTGTGAAGCAAAGTTTGTTCGGAGTCGAGGGATTTCTGGCAAAGATACTGGTCAGTATCATTGTTGTAATACTGAATTACGTGTTTAGTAAGATATTTGTATTTAACAAAAAGGATAAATAGGCATGTTGTATATGGAAAAAGCAAAAGAAAAATGGTGTGCCGCTCTTGCAGTAGTTGTATGTGGATTTATGGCTCATGGTTATTTTTTTACAAATAAAATCAGCTATCATGACGACAGCTGTTATTATTTCGGAGTAGGAATGACATTCGGTTCTGGAAGATGGGCACTGGGATTAATACAAAAGGTAATGAACAAAGTTGGATTTTTGAATTACAGCAGTTCCTGGTGGAACGGTGGACTTTGTATTCTTCTTACGGCAGTCTGTGCCGTGCTTTTGGTGGAACTGTTACAGATCAGACAGAAATCATACGCAGTTTTATTGGGGGCATTGCTTATTGTTTTTCCTGCTATGGCGTCTCTTTTTGCATATATGTTCACAGCACCCTATTATATGTTTGCTGTATTGCTTATGATAGTGGCTGTTTATACAGCAGTCAGATATCCGTATGGGTATTTGCCGGCGATCGTGATAATTGCATTTTCCATGGGAATTTATCAAACCTATTTTGGAGTTGCAACATCACTTTTTGTGCTGATTTTATTAAGAGATATGGAAGACAGAAGTTTTGCACAAAATGTCATGGAGGCATTCAAATATTTGTTTACTCTTCTTGGAGGAATGCTGTTATACTTTCTGTGCAACAGGGTATGTATTAAGATATTTCAGATTACCTTAGTTGAGTATCAGGGAATCAATAATATGGCGAACGTCACGATGAGATCACTAATTGGTTCTGTGAAAAGGGCATATCTTGGTTTCTTTCAACCGATTTTTCAGGATTTGTGTGGTATTTCTTCACATAGAACGATTCGTTTATTATATCTGCTTATTTATATAATAGCAGGTGGACTTGTGATCAAACAGCTATGTAAAAAAGAAATAGAGTTATGGAACAGGATTTATTTCTTTGTTCTTTGCTGTATGATCCCTTTGTCGGTCAGTATTATATATGTAATGTCTGTATCTGATAAGACTGTGATCCATACACTGATGATATATCCTTATCTGATTGGTCTGTTATATCCGATGGTATTTTTAAAAAAAGAGAATTTGCATCATAAGATATGGAAAAGTATTTCTATGCTCTATTGTGTGGTAGTTGCATTATTGTCAGTATACTACATGAAGTTGGATAATGTAGCTTATCTTAAAGCTGATTATCAGCAACAAACAGCTATTTCTTATTACACAGAAGTGATATCACAGATTAAAGATCTGGATGGCTATAACAGCAAAATGCCAGTATTGTTTTATGGAACAGCCGGAAGTAAGGATGAGTCTATTCCGGAACAATGGCAGTTCGATGTGGTTGATTTGCAGGGATATGGTAATAATATGCATGACTTTATTGCATATTATGCGGATAAAGACTTCATAGAATTACATTGTGGATATACTTATCAGGAACCGGAAAACAGAGATAGCATTATTTCAAGTATGCAATTTCAGGAGATGCCCCAATATCCATGTGATGGTTCCATCAAGATCATAGATGGGGTGGTAGTAGTGAAGTGGTCAAATATTGAAGTGAGATGATAGAAGAATGAAGAAAAAAGTACTGATCATTGGTGGTGCCGGATTTATCGGATCGAATCTCTCCAGGCATCTGTTAGATAATAATATGGAAGTGTATTGCTTCGATATGTCAAAACCTGCGAATGAGATAGCAGGTGTTAATTATATATGTGGGGATTTCTTTGATGACTATACATTGGAGCATGCATTAAAAGGAATGGACTATGTTGTGCATGCACTCAGTACCGTAAATCCGGGAAATTCAAATGAAAAATATCTGCAGGGCTATGAGCGGGATTTTATTCAGACAACGAAGCTCTGCAAGATGATCACAGATCAGCAGATAAAGATGATTTTCCTGTCGTCCGGAGGAACCGTGTATGGCAATCAGGAGATACAGCCGATTACAGAAGACGCACTTCCGAGACCTATTAATCATTATGGGAATGTTAAGCTTTGTATTGAAAATACAATCCGCACATTTAATTATCAGGCACATACGAAGATTTTAATTGCAAGGATATCTAATCCATATGGGCCGGGACAGGATTTCAATAAAGGAGTTGGGTTTATTGATGCAGCGATCAAGAAAACAATCCGTAGTGAGAAAATCGAGATCTGGGGAGATGGAAATAATGTCAGAGACTATATTTATATTGATGATGTCTGCAGGATGTTGATCTCACTGTTTTATTATCAGGGAGATTATGATACGTTCAACATTAGCTCTAATACAGGAACTTCACAGAGAGATGTGATCCGGATGCTCGAGGCGATGCAGCTTGCCCCACAGGTAGAATATCTTCCGGCAAGAAGTGTAGATGCTAAGAAGATTATTTTAAATAATGAGAGGATCATGAGCATTCATGCAGTACCGTTAGTACCGGTTGAACAGGGAATCAGAAAGTATTACCAGTGGCTTAAAAAGGAGATCTAGGTGTTTTACGAATTAAAAAGACAGATAGAATATTTTCTCAAAAATAAAATTTATATGGCTTCACTTATAATTGCTGCAATTGCGGGATATGGGTATGAGATCACGCATTCTTCACTTGGGATTGATGATGTGTGCATCGGGCTATATTTTGACGATGGACTGGGTGTATCGATTGGACGGTGGCCATTTTATGTGATCAACAAAATATTTCATGTAACGGAATTTGAACCATTTATATTGGAATTTATAGCAGTGCTGATTTTCATGTTTGCAGCAATTGTGTGGTCAGCAATGCTTAAATATGTTCTGGGAGACAGACTTCCAATTGCCTGTTATGCAGTATTTTCAGCAATGTTTCTGGATTATTCGCTGATAGCGGAAGTATTTATTTATTATCTGCAGAATGGTGTGCCTGCGATCTATACACTGACGGGTGTAGCACTGTTTGATTTTTATTATCTGTATACACACACGCTGGAACGAAAGCAGAGAATCTGGCATAAACTGGGAATGAGTCTTATGGTATCGGTTGCTATTGGATTCTATGAGGCAGCAGCGAATGTTTTTCTTACAGGAGTTTTATTACTCATGATCGTGGATTGTTTTGCGGCTGACCGCATGGGAATCCGGAGATTTAAACCGTTTTTTCTGACACTCTTTCTTGCCGGAAGAATTCTTGTATATGCAATCCTTGAGAGATCTGTCATTACCAGAATCTGTATGGCTGTATTTGGAATCCAGCAGTATAGTTACAGGAGTGCAGGAAGCATGTTGCGGATATTGAAATATCCAGGCAGAATACTGACCATTACCCGACAGATTTTAAGAGATTATGTCTTTGTTGGGCTGGCTTATTATCCAATTGGACTATTTGTAGCAGCAAGTATTTTATTTGTGATTATTATTCTTGCAGCTGCAGTGAAAAAAAGGAATGTGTATATCCTGTTTCTTGGTATCATTTGTTATGGTTCCATTTTCATATTGTCCTTGCCACAGGGGGATGCACTTCCTTATCGTTCGAATCTGATGATCGCATTACTGGTTGCGATGGTACTGTTCTGTCTGACATACCTCATATTGAAGTCCAGATATCGGCTTGTGAATGTTGTCGGAATGATTCTGGTGATCGCTGTGGTGTACAATTCTGCTTTTGATCTGAACCATTGGTTTGCTTTCGAGTATGAGAAGAATCAGAGTGAGCTGGCAGTGGTAGATCAGGTAGCATATGATCTTCAGAAAGGTGGGTATAATATTGCAGAAAAACCGGTTGTATTTATCGGTAGTTATGAACTGAATCCTGCAATTCTGGAAAAGTGTTCCATGGGTTCCGACACACCGGGATATTCGGTGATCAAAGACCTGAACGACTGGATGGAGGAGGAAACTGGAGAACGGTATGTCTATGTGCAGACACTTTCCTGGTCACTGATCGACTGGGCGATTCCGGGATTCTATATCTATGAAGGATATAACCGAGAAATGATAAGACTGTTCGAAGAGCGCGGATATCAATTGATCTGGGGTGGAACCGAACTCTATGAGAAAGCGTTGGAACAGGAAGAACAATTGAATGAATATCCGTTAGAAGGGTATATCAGGGAATATGATGATTATATTGTGGTAAGATTTTAGTGACTTGGAATTTATGAAGTAAATGATATGTGATATTTTTCTGAATGAAAGAGGGAAAAATGTTTTATAGTGAGCGAGATGCAATTGATATTTATGAAAGAAAATATTCAATACAGGAAATTTGGTGGATGGATGAAGATGACAGGCTTTTATTTGCTCCAGTCAGGCGTAACAGAAATAGGATCAGAAACATTGTGAGGAATGCAGTAGAAGCAATTGAACTTGGAATACCAATGCCGCCAATCTATGTTTCGGAACAGCAAAATGGAGACTATCTTGTTCTGGAATCCAAAGATACCATATATAGTCTGTTACAGTTTTTGAAAAATAATATGGGAATCGAAATTGACCAGGATGATGCAGATCGCCGAATGAGTTTCTATGAGATTGATCATGAAAATCCAAGATTAGCCAGTATGATCATGCGCATAGTGGTTCCTGTTCAGATTATTGAATACCGATCGCCGAAATACATGCATATGCTGACAGGAAAATTTATCGAAAACTGGACGGAAAACAGGGAATATGCAATACGCAAGATTATCTATAAAGACTCAAGGATAGAGTTGATCGAAAGAATCAGAGAAGTACTTTGCAAATTTCAAAGAACGGGATTGGTTAGATCATTAAATGAAATAAATATTTTTTATATGCTTGTTATTTGGATGGCATATACAAATAAAGTAAATGTGGATGAAGACAGATATATTACGAATGAACAATATCTGTTGGAAAATGCAATCTATGAAATGGATAATCTGAGAGATGGATATATTGACGACTTTGTAGAATGCGTTTTGCATACATGCAGTAGGTGTGAAGAGATTGATTATGAAAAAACAGTGAGGATTGTAAATAGAAGATTTGATGAGAAATATAAGTCAATATTTATGGCAATTGCAATTTGTATGAATGACATACGTGGAAATTTGAGGGAATTATATGACGAGAGATCATATTTGTACAGCATGCTGCATGACACATCGGTAACCTATGCTAATATAAGTCGATGGATTAATTATCTGAGGAGATAAATAAATGATAAATGAGCTGACAATTAAAGGGTTAAAATGTTTTGAAGAGGCAGAGTTTCACTTTAAAAATCTGACACTGCTTGCAGGAAAAAATTCCATGGGAAAGTCGACCGTTATTCAGGCATTGCTTGCAATGATACAGAAGGGAAAGAATCCTTTTCGCGGAGAATATATAGATATCGGAAAAATCAGTGAGTTAAAAAATAAATATGTAGGCAGTAAAGAAATCGAGATTACGGTAAACCCAAAAATTACCAGACATATGACAGATGATAAGAATGATGTGATAAGTGAAGGAAAACTTTCGGATGAAATGTCCTTTAAATATCTGGCAGCAAGAAAGTGTCACTGCAACTGCACTGGCAGAGGCCGCAGAGCATGGATGTTCACTATTATCATTCAAGTCTGAAAAATATACGGATTGTGTGTTAGATATACAAAAAGGCAGCCAAAAATATGAGGTGTTATCTATATATTCACCACGATATCTTGCACAAAATCATTACATAGACCTAAATATAGACAGATGTGATTATCTGAAAATCAGATATGAGGGGACAAGAATAGATTGTAGTTTGTTGGAGAAAAAGTCAGGTCCGGATCAGCTTAAAGAAAGCGAATATAAGCAGTTACTAGGAACACTGGATAAATTTGTTCAGCACGAATCGTGGGATACGATAGATCGGGATGATGGGTTGGAATACAAAAAGTATCGTGGCGCAGGTAAGAAAAATTATTTTGCAGGATATTCTCAGACGATCATGAAATTTCGATATAGTGGAAAACAGCGTGTATTTGGATATCGAAAAGGAGACAGATTCCGCGTGATTCTGATAGAGAGAGATCATAAAATAAGTAATAATGGATAAATATAATATGCAAAAAAAGAAGAAAATCATTGAGTAAATTGTCAGTGATCTTCTTCTTTTTTTGTTTTACAGAAAATACTTATTCATTATCCAAATCAGGATAAATTACATAAATTTTATCTAAACCGTAGTATTTTGCAATATACACATTTGGAAATGGTTCATCAGCATCTTTCCCATTCAGATCTAATAAGCCATATTTACAGCTATACTTGGTTGTGGAAGTAATAATTGGTACACCAATTGTCATGTTGCCGGAATTTACAGAGTTCTCTATTGCAGCATCACGAACTGCCTGTTCCTTATGCACACGGTAAATATCGTAGGAACCTTCCCAGTACGACATCAGACTGTTCACCAGAAGATAAATGCAGACACACAGGGAGATACATTCTAAGCGTGCAGATCCACGTAACAATTGCAGCAGCTGGACAATTCCAATCAGAAGAAATACAATGCCATTGGCAAGGCTTCGCTCTGGCAGGTAGCTTGCAATCATAAGCATACCGGAACATATAACACTGATGAAAAAGAAGGAGAGTGCAATGAGAATCTCTGTCTTATTCAATTTGTGATAAATAGCAATACCAAGAAGTACAAAAAACAGAATCAAAGGAATCCGGCAGGCATTATAATATTCTGTAAATATCTCAATCGCATTTTTAAAAAGCAGCGAAAGCGACAGATTTTCGGAGAACTTGGCGCTTCCGGAAGGACTTAACAGTAAGATCAGATATCCAAGAGCACCGCATACAATCGGAAGAACATAAATGAATAATTTTCGGAAACTTTTCTGTCCGTACATTGTAATGCACAGAAGAATAAATCCGGTAAAGATAACGGAAAAAGATACATTCTCTGAGTAATTTCCAAAAAGGAATGTAAATACACAGAACAGGATCAACTTCCAAGTATGTTTTAACGGAGGATTTCCTCGTAATAAAGCAATATAGACTGACAGGAAAATCAGAGCAAAGAGGTAACTCCACATATAATTAATGGAACCATCCAACCATAAGAAAATCTGACCATAGGCAGGCATATAAAGCCATAATAAAGTTGGAATTGCAAAAAAAAGTAAAAGGCTGCAAGCTTTTTTATGAGAGGTCAAATGATAAATGCTTAATATAAGCAACACAAAAAGAAATGCATTCACAAGATTGAAAATCCACTTGGAACCAATCAGAAAAAGCATAACAAAAAAGTGGGAAACAAGGCGTCCGTTGCCATACTTTGTATAGTGTACAGCCAGGGACGAAAAAATCTGCCCAATGGAAGTCATACGTGAGCCATCGGATAAGTTGAACATATAGCTGTAATCATCGGCTGCGTAGGGAGTCCAATGATTAAAAAGTAATGCAGTAAAAAATAAAATTATTGAACCAAGTATTAATTTATTGTATTGTCTAAAAAAATTTTTATTCATAAATGTTTTACCCTATTTATTAATTATAATTTAAAATTTGTTACGAAGCCTTGAAGGCAGACACGAGTTATTGTAGCATAATAAATAAAAGCTTGCAAATTCTTAGGTGAGTGAGAGCAGGCGTTAAAATTGTTTTTCACAGAGTATTATGTTAGAATAATCTGGTTGAATTTTGAAAATATGTAAAACATAGGGAGATAATATGTATCGGCGAAAGAATAAAGGCTGGTTAAAGCATTTGGATTTTATTATTCTGGATCTGCTTTGCCTGCAGGTCTGCTTTGCATTAGCATATTTTAGTAGACATGGTTTTGGGGGAAATCCACATAAAGTTATTTATCAGAATATGATGCTTGTTCTTGTGCTTTTTGAATTCATATATGCATTCTTCTTGGAAGGGTATAAGGATATCTTAAAGCGGGGGTATTATGTTGAGTTTGTGTCTGTCGTAAAGCAGGTATGCATACTTGAATTATTTATAAGCTTTTATCTGATCGTTGTAAAAGACGGAGATGATTTTTCAAGAACAGTATTGTTTCTTTTGGGAATTTATCAATTAGGCATAGGGTGGATGACCAGAACGTTATGGAAGCTTCATGTTAAAAAATATCAGACAGAGGAGGGAAATTGCTCTCTGTTATTGATTACAACATCAAAAATGGCAGAAGAAGCATTAAAGAGAATCAGAGAGAATAACTATCAAACTTATAAGTTGTCAGGCATTGTTTTTATGGATTGTATAAAACAAGAGAAGCAATACCAAAATATCCAGATTGTTTTGGAAGAAAATATGGCAGAATGGGTATGCAAGAACTGGGTAGACGAAGTGCTTATTGTTTTGCCAAATGATATGTCATTTCCTGCAAAGTATACACGTGAGTTTTCTGAGATGGGGATTGTGGTTCATTACACGATTATGCAGGATGGCTTGACACAAAGTGAAAATCAGACTGCTGAAATGGTATGTGGATATTTAGTACTTACATCCAGTATTCGAATTGTGAGCAACAAAGAATATTTTATGAAAAGGACGCTCGATATAGCTGGGGGGCTGGTGGGAACCGCCATTACGCTCCTGCTTATACTTTTTTTGGGACCTATTATTTTTATAAAATCTCCAGGACCGATTTTTTTTAAACAGGAGAGAGTGGGACAAAATGGCAGAAAATTTAATATGTATAAATTCCGGACGATGTATCTGGATGCTGAAGAACGAAAAAAAAATCTTTTGGAGCAAAATCAGATAGCGGATGGTATGATGTTCAAAATGGAGAATGATCCAAGAATTATTGGTAGTAAAATTGATCAGAAAACAGGGGAGTATATACCGGGAATTGGAAACTGGATTCGCAAACTAAGCTTAGACGAGTTCCCACAGTTTTTTAATGTTTTAAGGGGAGATATGTCATTAGTGGGGACAAGACCACCTACAGTAGATGAATATGAGAAGTATAAATTGCATCATAAAGCAAGATTGTCGGTAAAGCCTGGTATTACAGGACTTTGGCAGGTCTCAGGAAGAAGTGAAATTACAGATTTCGAAGAAGTAGTCAAACTCGATACAGAATACATTTGTCATTGGAGTATGGCGAATGATATTAAAATATTATTTCGGACAGTTCAGGTTGTGGTATCTGGAAAGGGAAGTATGTAAAAGATGCAGAATGTATTTATAATAGGGTCAAAAGGGATACCAGCGGCATATGGTGGGTACGAAACTTTTGTAGATAAATTAACAGAATATCATCGTAATAATGATAAGATAAAGTATCATGTAGCATGTAAGGGAGAGGAGAATAAAGAGTATATATATCATAATGCAAGATGTTTTATGATAAAAGTACCTGATATTGGACCAGCACAAGCTATTTATTATGATGTAGCTGCGTTAAAAGAGTGTTGCAGATATATAGAGAAAAAGCAGGTAAAACAGCCTGTTATTTATATATTAGCGTGTCGTATTGGACCATTTATAAGGCACTATGTAAGAAAAATACATAAGCTTGGAGGAAAGGTATATGTCAATCCGGATGGGCATGAATGGATGCGGCAGAAGTGGAATGCTTGTGTACGAAAATATTGGAAAATATCAGAACAAATGATGGTAAAAAATGCAGATTTATTAATTTGCGACAGTAAAAATATAGAGCAATATATAAAAAAGGAATATGAGAAATATTATCCTAAAACCACGTTTATTGCATATGGAACGGAAATAAGAAAGAGTCAGATGGCAGATTCAGATGAAAAATTAAAAAAATGGTATGCAGAGAGAAAAATTCACCCTAAGCAGTATTATCTGGTAGTTGGAAGGTTCGTTCCGGAAAATAATTATGAAGTAATGATAAAAGAATTTATAAAATGCAAATCCGAAAGAGATTTTGTTCTTATCACGAATGTAAATGATAAATTTTTAAAAGAGCTTGAATTTAAAACCGGTTATTCCAAGGATTCCAGAATTAAATTTGCGGGTACAGTATATGACTCAGAAATGTTAATGAAAATTCGGGAAAATGCATATGGATATTTTCATGGTCATGAAGTGGGAGGAACTAATCCAAGTCTTCTGGAAGCTCTGGCGAGCACACAACTTAATTTGCTATTGAATGTAGGATTTAACCGGGAGGTAGCAGAGGACGGCGCAATGTATTGGTCAAAAGAAGAGGGGAATCTTGCCGGCTTGATAGAAAAAGCGGATCATTTAGATCAGTCTGAGATAAATAAATATACAGAAAGAGCAAGAAAAAGAGTGTGTGACAGGTATAGTTGGGAGTATATTTCCGGACAATATGAAAAATTGTTTCTAAAATGAGCGGATAAATGAAAGGAAAAATTTTTGATAAAAAGAGTAATAGCGTTACTTAAACTTAAAATAAAGTGGAAAAAAAGAAATCAACATAATATGACATACTTGACTAATTTATGTGATATAGAACAAATACACGTTGGAAAATATACATATGGACCAATATGTGTTGAAACATTTGGATGTGAGAATACGAAGCTGATAATTGGTCAATTTTGTTCTGTTGCTCAAAACGTCCGTTTTGTTTTGGGGGGAGAGCATAGGCTGGATTGTATTTCTACATATCCATTTCAGGCGAAAGTGCTAAAAAAAGAAGGGGAGACTCAGGCGAAGGGAAATATTATTGTAAATGATGATGTCTGGATCGGTGATTCAGCCCTTATTCTTTCGGGAGTAGAGATTGGACAGGGAGCAGTGATAGCGGCCGGTGCAGTTGTGACGGAAGATGTTCCGCCATACGCAGTTGTTGGAGGTGTACCCGCCAAGGTTATAAAATATCGGTTTAGAGATGACGTGATAAGGGAACTGGTAAAAATTGATTATGCTAAAGTCGACCGGAAATTTATAGAGCGGCATGAAGATATATGGTATAGAAAAGTGATGGACACAGAAAGTGTACATGATTTGTTAAAGGAATTAGACAGATGGCAGAGCAGAAAAATTATGCATTAACAATAGCAATACCTACTTATAATCGTCTGGAAAAATTAAAAATATGTTTGAAACGATTGATGGAACAGAAAAAAATAGAACAAATAGAGATTATTGTTTCAGACAATGCTTCTACGGATGGAACTGGCGAGTACATGACTGAACTTGTGAAGAAAGCAGAAAATATCCGCTATTACAGAAATACAGAGAATGTAGGACCAGATAAAAATTTCCTAAATTGTTTTGATAAGGCTGTGGGTGAGTATGTTCTTTTACTGGGAGATGATGATTTTTTACTTCCGATGGCGGTGGAACATCTTTTGGATACATTGGAAAACAAACCGGTATTTTTGCATTTGAATACTTCTGGGTTAGTAAGTGAGTCGCCTTTTTTGTATAATGAACCGCGCTGGAAGGAAACAGGGTTAAAGATTTATTCTTCCAGAGAACAATTCCTTGAAGAAACAGGAATTTTTATTACGTTTATGTCCTCTCTTGTATTTAGAACGGAATTGGTAAGAAAAGTAGAAAATAAAGAACAATATATTGGAACATATTTTATACAGAGCTATATTGCACTGGCAACCATGCGGGAGCAGGGGATATATATTATTGATACCTATAATTATCTTGCAGCCTCCGGTAATGAAACGGTTGGATATGATCTGTATGAAGTATGGTTTTATAATTATCACAAATTGATATTGCAGGGTGGAAAGAATGGGGGCTTTTCTGAAAAAATATTATCAGATATTTATTATAAAACCACTAAAAATACAGTAAGACAATTTGTGATCCAATTCCGTTGTACATGCAAAAATCAGGCAAACTGGAGAAAAGCATATATATGGCCGTGTTTAGAAAAATATCACGATTTAAAAAGAACATTTTGGATACTTGTAAATTGTCCGGTGGGAATACTCAGATTACTGCATATAGTATGGGTGCAGCTTAGAAAAATAAAGAATGTTTTGCATTAATAAACATAATACAGGGAGTTTATTCATGGATAATAAAGTAAGAAAAAATTCGATATACAGTTTGCTGAAAGCGTTTTCGCAAGTCGTCTTTCCATTAATAACTTTCCCTTATATCAGCAGAGTGTTACATGCAGAGAATGTAGGAAAAGTGAATTTTGGTAATTCGATTATCAGTTATGTTTCTTTGGCTGCATCATTGGGAATTACAACTTATGCAGTGAGAGAGTGTTCGAAAATAAAAGATGACAATAATAAACTAGAGAATATGGTGGGGCAGATTATTTCCCTTAATATGGTTACTACATTTATTGCATATATAGGTCTGGCACTGGCACTGTTAGCTGCAAAACCATTGGAAAATTATCGGGAAATGATCATTATTCTAAGCACAACCGTATTGTTTACAACATTGGGTGCGGACTGGCTGAATACAGCTATGGAGGATTTTAAGTATATTACAGTCCGTACATTCCTTTTTCAGTTAGTTTCCATTGCAGCAATGCTTCTTTTTGTACGGAAACCGGAAGATTATATGCGTTATGCTGTCGTTACAGTAATTGCTTCAAGTGGAGCCAGTATTACCAATATGGTATACAGAAGAAAATTTTGTAAAACGAAACTGACATTGAACATTGACTGGAAAAGACATCTGCCACCAGTTCTTTTACTATTTGTAATGGTTCTTGCACAGACTATTTATTGTAATTCAGACATCACGATACTGGGAATCATAAAAGGTAACTATGAGGTTGGACTATATAGCACATCCGTAAAAATATATAATCTTGTAAATTCTACGATCGCATCCATTGCATGGGTGGTCATGCCACAGATGACAAAGAATTTTAATGAAGAAAATTACGATGAAATTAATAAATTGTTTCGGTATGCATTCAATTTTGTTGTGATTCTGGGACTGCCATGTGTGGTCGGAATCAATATATTGTGTCCGGAGATTATAGAGATTATTGCAGGAAAAGAATATCTGGGAGCGACAGGTTCCCTGCATATACTTTCCTTTGCATTAGCAATTTCACTTATTGGAGGTCTGATTGGAAATGTGCTGCTGCTTCCGGCAATGGAAGAAAAAACATGTCTTATCGCATGTGTGATTTCGGCGATGGCAAATATTATACTGAATATTTTGTTTATTCCAAAGTATGGTATTACTGCAGCTGCAGCTACGACTGCTATTTCAGAATTAATATCACTCTGTATTGCAATCAGCAGGGTGGATAAGAAAATAAAGCTGATAGCATGCAGCAAAGATTTGATAGGACCAGCACTTGGAGCGGTGTTGATTATTTTGATTGGAAAATGCGTTGCAATTGTGACAGAGAATCTTTGGACAAAAACAGTTCTGACAATTTTACTCAGTATATTAGGATATTTTATTGTATTGATTTTAACCCGGAATGAATTTGCAAAAAATATGTCGGAGATATTATTCGGAAAATGCAGACATAAAAAATAGCAATACATGGATTTTTTTTGGGGGGGTTGCGTTATGATTTGAGCCATGATATAGTTGATTTATATGTTTACAAGTACGAAAAATAAGGAGATTACAAATGAAAGTAGTATTATTAGCAGGAGGATTAGGAACACGTATAAGTGAAGAATCACAATACAAGCCAAAGCCTATGATTGAAATTGGCGGAAAGCCTATCTTGTGGCATATTATGAAGGAATATTCTTATTACGGATTTAATGAGTTTATAGTGTGTGCAGGATATAAGCAGCACGTTATAAAAGAATGGTTCGCAGACTATTTCCTTCACAACAGTGATATTACGTTTGATTATACGAATGGGGACAGAAATGTAATCGTACATGATCAGCATTTAGACAAATGGAAAGTTACTGTGGTTGATACAGGACTTAATACTATGACAGGCGGAAGAATAAAACGCATACAGAAATATGTTGGGAATGAACCGTTTATGATGACATATGGTGATGGTGTATGTGATGTAGATATCAGCAAACTTTTGGAATTCCATAAGGAGCATGGAAAGATTGCTACTTTAACAGCTGTTCTTCAGGAACAGGAAAAGGGAGTCCTGGATATAGATCCCGATAATACAGTTAGAGCATTTAGAGAAAAGAATATGTGCGATGGTGCACCTATTAATGCAGGTTATATGGTGTTGAATCCGGAAATATTCGATTATATTGATGGTGATGATACAGTATTTGAAAAAGAACCACTGGTTAAATTATCAGAACAGGGTGAATTGATGTCATATATGCATAAAGGTTTTTGGCAGTGTATGGATAACAAGAGAGAAATGGATTTGCTTGAAAAGTTATTAAAGAACGGAAAAGCACCATGGAAGAAATGGGAAGATTAATTATGAGTGAACTATTAGAGTTTTATAAAGATAAAAAAGTTCTCGTAACAGGATACACGGGATTCAAAGGAGCTTGGTTGAGTAGAATATTGGTACAGGCCGGAGCTGATGTGACAGGATATTCATTAGAAGCACCAACTAATCCAAATTTATTCGGATTAGCAGATGTTGAAAATCGGATGAAGTCTGTAATTGGAGATATAAGAGACAGAGAACATTTGTTAGAGGTATTTGAAGAAAAACAGCCAGAAATCGTCATTCATCTTGCGGCACAGCCAATAGTACGAGATTCTTATAAGAATCCTGTGTATACATACGAGACAAATGTGATGGGAACAGTTAATATTTGTGAGGCAGTCAGATTAAATCCTTGTGTGAAATCATTTTTAAATGTTACTACTGATAAAGTTTATAAGAATAATGAGTGGGAATGGGGATATCGTGAGAATGAACCATTAGATGGTTATGATCCTTATTCTAATAGTAAATCATGCTCAGAGTTGGTAACACACAGCTACATTAACTCGTTTTATTGTGATATGGATGTTGCGGTATCTACTGCAAGGGCTGGTAATGTTATTGGTGGGGGAGATTTCGCCAATGATAGAATTATTCCTGATTGCGTAAGGGCAGCAGAAAAAAGAGAAGATATTATTGTGAGAAATCCGCATTCAACAAGACCATATCAGCATGTTCTTGAACCATTGAAAATATATCTGATGATTATGAAAGCGCAGTACGAGGATAAGGCACTGGCTGGATTTTATAATGTCGGACCAGATGACAGAGATTGCATTACTACCGGACAGCTTGTTGATCTGTTCTGCGAGAAATGGAATGAAAACGAACAAAATGAAAACTGTGTAAAGTGGGTGAACAAAGCTGAAGCTAATGCACCGCATGAGGCTAACTTTCTCAAACTGGATTGCTCTAAGATTAAGAGAGTGTTTGGATGGAAACCAAGATGGGGAGTAGAAGAGGCTGTTGAAAAGACTGTGGAATGGTCTAAGGTATATTTTAGAGATGAAGATATTCCTAAATGCATGGATGAGCAGATAAAAGAATTTTTTGAAGAATACTAAATAATAAAGATTAGGAGATTGAGATGTCTAATTGGAATAACGAATCAGAAGCAAGAGAACAGATTAAAGCACTTGTTGCAGAATATTATAACGATTTTAAGAAACCTGAGCAGGATAAAGAGTTTACACCGGGAGACAGAATTTCATATGCTTCGCGTGTGTATGATGAAAAAGAAATGATGGCTCTTACGGATGCTACACTTGATTTTTGGCTCACAACAGGAAGATTTTCAGATCAGTTTGAAAAAGAATTTGCTAATTGGATCGGTGCTAAGTATGCACATTTAGTTAATTCCGGTTCATCAGCAAACCTTATTGCATTTATGGCTCTTACTGCACCAGAACTCGGTGACAGACAGATTAAAAAGGGAGATGAAGTGATTACGGTAGCTTGTGGATTCCCAACAACAGTGACACCGGCTATCCAATACGGTGCAGTACCGGTGTTTGTTGATGTGACTGTCCCACAGTATAATATCGATGTTGCACAGCTTGAAGCGGCACTCAGTCCAAAGACAAAAGCGGTAATGATTGCTCATACACTTGGTAATCCATTTGATCTGAAACATGTCCGAGAGTTCTGTAATAAACATAATTTATGGCTGGTAGAAGATAACTGTGATGCTCTCGGAACTAAGTATACAATTGATGGTGAGACAAGATTCTCAGGAACATGGGGAGATATAGGAACTAGTTCATTCTATCCACCACATCATATGACAATGGGAGAAGGCGGTTGTGTATATACAAATAATCCAGAACTTCACAGATTAATTCTTTCTTTTAGGGACTGGGGAAGAGATTGCATTTGTCCTTCAGGACAGGATAATTTCTGCAAACACAGATTTGATGGTCAGTACGGAGAACTTCCAGTAGGATATGATCATAAATATGTATATAGTCATTTTGGATACAACCTTAAGGTTACAGACATGCAGGCCGCTGTTGGATGCGAACAGTTAAAGAAATTTCCTTCTTTTATTGAAAGACGTAGACATAATTGGGATAGATTAAGAAAAAATCTTGAAGAAGTATCTGATAAGATTATTTTACCGGAACCAGCAGAAAATTCTGAACCATCATGGTTTGGTTTCCTTATAAGTGTCAGGGAAGAAAGTGGACTGGATAGAAATAAGGTTACAAAGTATATCGAAGAGCATAATGTTCAGACAAGACTCCTTTTTAGTGGCAACTTAATAAAACATCCATGCTTTGACCAGATTCGTGGAACAGATGCATATAGAGTTGTTGGTGAGTTAAAAAATACTGACTTTATCATGTCTCATACATTCTGGGTTGGAGTATATCCGGGAATGACAGATGAAAAAATTGATTATATGGCTAAGGTAATAAAGGAAGCAGTTAATCAGTAAAAGGCTAAGGATTGGAAGGAAACAAAAATGAGAGACATCAGACTTTTGGATTGTACATTACGTGATGGCGGATATGTAAATGACTGGAAATTTGGTCATGATAATTTAGTTGGAATATTTGAAAGATTAGTGGATGCAAATGTTGATATTATCGAGATTGGATTTTTGGATGACAGAAGACCTTTTGATATTGACAGGAGCATTATGCCTAATACAGCGTGTGCTGAGAAAATATGGAAAGACGTTGAACACAAAAAAGTAATGGTTGTAGGTATGATAGATTATGGAACATGTGATATATCGAATATACAACCTTGTTGTGATAGCTTTTTAGATGGTATTAGAGTTATTTTTAAAGAGCATCTTATGAAAGAAGCAATGGAATATTGCCGGCAGATTAAAAAATTGGGATATAAGGTATTTGCACAGCTTGTTTCAGTAACAACATACACAAAAGAGTCAATGTTAGAATTAATTGAACTTGTAAATGATGTTAAGCCATATGCTGTCTCAATGGTGGACACATACGGATTATTGAAACCAAATACGTTGCTAGAGTATTATGAAATACTGGATGAATATGTATGCCCAGAAGTGCAAATAGGATTTCATGCACATAACAATTTTCAGTTAGCGTATGCTAACGCACTTGCATTTATTAGCAAACCAAATAAAAAGCATGATATTGTTGTAGATGGAACGTTATTTGGTATGGGAAAAAGTGCCGGAAATGCACCAATCGAGCTTCTTGCAATGTCGTTAAATGAAGATTTTAATAAAAACTATCAGATTAATGCAATGCTAGAGTCTGTTGAAGAAAGCATAATGGATTTTTTTGAAAAGTCTCCTTGGGGATATAAGATGTTCTTTTATTTGTGTGCATTGAATAAATGTCATCCGAGTTATCTGTCATATTATGAGGAAAAAGAAAACCTGTCTATTTCTAAACTGAATGACATTTTATCAGAAATTGAACCGATTCCGAAAAAGTTATTATATGATAAAAAAAGTGCAGATGAATTATATACATCTTATATGTCAACGAATTGTTGTGATGAAGTTGATAAACAAAAACTAAAGAGAGTATTGAATAGTCGTTCTATACTACTTGTAGGACCTGGGAAAAATATTGGTTTACAGTCAGAAAAAATTGCAAAGTATATAAAAGAAGAAAATCCATATGTGATTTCAATAAATTATATACCGGAATCGATTGATGTAGATAGTGTATTTGTGACTAATGTTAAAAGATATCGGCAGTTAGTAACCATTATGGAAAAAGAAAAAAACAAAAATGTTACTATTATTGCAACATCAAACGTAGAATGTAGAAATGGTGAATTTGAATATCATATTAATCGGGCACCACTTCTTCAAAGCAATCAAACAATTAAAGATAGTTCATTCTTAATGATGATAAAATTGTTAGATGAAATTGGTATTGCAGGTGTGACATGTGCTGGTTTTGATGGGTACTCAGAAAAAGAAGATAATTATTTAAACCCAGAGATGGAATACTATTTTGTTAAAAAGGAAGCTTTGAATTTAAATCGGCATATGAGGGAATCGATTTATGAGTATCGTAGAACGATGAATATTAATTTTTTGACATTTTCATTATATGATCAAGTGGAGGATGTAAACAGTGCAGCATTTTGATGTGGTTGTATTTGATGTAGATGGCACATTACTTGACACATCAGAAGGTGTGTTGGCATCAGTGAAATATACAATAAAAGAACATAATCTTCCAGAGGTAGACGAAGAAGTACTAAAAACTTTTATAGGTCCTCCGATTCAGAATTCCTTTTCAAAAGTATATGGACTCAAAGGAGATATATTACAAGAGTTGGCTACTACATTTAGAAATCAATACAAAGATGTTGATCTTTTAAAGGCAGTGCCATATGAAGGAATATATAGTGTTTTTGAGGCATTAATAAAAGAAGGTAAAAAAGTTGCAATTGCAACATATAAACGACAGGATTATGCTACAAAGATTATGCATCACTTTGGTTTTGATAAATATACAGATATTATTTATGGAGCAGATCACGAAAATAAGCTAAAAAAGAGAGATATCATAGAACTTGCGTTGAAAGATTGTGGCGTGAAAGATTTTTCCAATGCAATTATGATCGGGGATAGTGACAATGATGCAATAGGAGCACAAGAAATAGGAACACAATTTATAGGTGTAACTTATGGCTTTGGTTTCAGCAAAAAAGAAGATATTTGTAAGTATAAAAATGTTGGAAGTGCAGATAGCACACAGGAGTTAGTTTCACTTTTAGTAGGAGATAAGTAAAATATGAAGATTAAGGTAGCTAAATTCATATCACAGTTTTTGGTAGATAATGGAATTACAGATTGTTTCATGGTAACTGGAGGAGGAGCAATGCATTTGGATGATGCAATTGGTCATCAGGAAGGAATGCATTGTGTGTTTAACCATCATGAACAGGCGTGTTCGATTGCAGCAGAAGGCTATACGAGAATGACCGGAAAACTTGCAGCTGTATGTGTTACTAGTGGACCAGGTGGAACGAATGCAATTACGGGCGTAATGGGAGGATGGTTAGATTCTATCCCAATGTTTGTAATTTCAGGTCAGGTAAAAAGAGAAACAACAACATGGTCATGCCAGGAACTTGGACTTAGACAATTGGGAGATCAGGAGTTTGACATAATTAATTCTGTATCTAATATGACGAAGTATGCAGTAATGCTGACTAATCCAAAAGAGGTTGCTTATCATATGGAGAAGGCACTTTATCTCGCATTAAATGGAAGAGGTGGTCCAGTATGGATTGATGTACCACTTGATGTTCAGGGAGCAATAATCGAAACTGAAGAGTTAATTCATTTTAACCCTGCAGAGGAAAAACCATGGCAAGTGCCAGAAGTTAAACTTGAAGTGGTAGATACTATTTTGGAAAAAATCAAAAAAGCAAAAGCACCATTAATTTTAGTTGGTACAGGAATTCGTTTAGGTGGGGCAGAAGAACTTTTACTTAAATTATTAGACAAATTACAGATTCCAGTGGTAACTGCTTGGAATGCAAATGATGTATTGGCAGCAGACAGTCCATACTTTGCAGGAATGCCGGGAACAGTTGGCACCAGACCAGGAAATTTTGCAATTCAAAATTGTGATTTGCTTTTGAGTTTAGGTTGCAGACTGAATATTAGAATGATTGGATATAATCATTATGATTTTGCAAAGAATGCATATAAAATTATTGTAGATATCGACCCAAGAGAACTTGTAAAACCAACAATTCGTCCAGATATGCCAGTAAATGCGGATGTAAAGGATTTAATATCTAAGATGTTGGATTCTGGCTATAATGCAGAAACAAAGCATAAGAAATGGTTGGTATGGTGTCAGAATCTTGTGAAAGAGTATCCGGCAGCTTGTAAAGAATACCATAGAAACGATGGCGGTGTAATTAATCCATATATCTTTATGGATAAGCTGTTTGAACATTTAAATAATAATGATCGGATTATTTGCGGAAATGGTAGTGCATGCGTTATAACTTTCCAGGCAGGCAAGATTAAACAGGGGCAGAGAATGTTTACTAATTCAGGTTGTGCTGCAATGGGGTATGGTCTTCCGGCTGCATTAGGTGTTGCGGTTTCCGATAATTCCAGAAGAACAATTTGCATTGATGGTGATGGAAGCATTATGATGAATGTGCAAGAACTTGCAACAATTGTGCAAAATAACTTAAATATTAAAATAATACTTTTAAATAATAATGGATATCACTCAATCAGACAGACTCAGACAAACTTATTCCAACCACCGTTTATAGGTATAGATGGAAATAGCGGAGTGGGATTTCCAGATTTTAAAATTTTAGCACAGGCATTTGGAATGAAGTATTACGTTTTAGATAATGAAGAAAGCTGCAGTCAGGTGTTAGAAGAGGCACTTAATTGCGAAGGAGCATGTATTTGTGAAGCGATAGTAGATCCAAGTCAGAATTTTGCTCCAAAGTCATCATCAAAGGTGCTTCCGGATGGAAGAATTACATCACCATCACTTGATGATATGGCTCCTTTTTTAGACAGAGAGGAATTTGAGAAGATTAAATCAGAAGCTACAATGATAAAAGAAGAATAATCTTTTAAGGGAGAAGTACATATGAAAAGTGCTGTGATAACCGGACCTACAGGTTCAATAGGAACAGCTTTAATAGAGCATTTGATAAGTAATGGAATAGAGGTCTTGGCAATTGTAAGACCAGATTCGAAAAGAACTGATAATATTCCAACGCATCCATTGGTTACAAAATTGAAATTGAATTTGAATGAACTAGATAAAGTTCCAAATTATTTGGATGGTAAGAATTATGATGTTTTTTATCATCTTGGATGGGATGGAACCTTTGGAAATTCAAGAAATAACATGCAAGGACAACTCCAGAATATACAATATACATTGGATGCGGTAGAACTTGCGTCAAGAATCGGATGTAAGAAATTTGTAGGTGCTGGTTCACAGGCTGAATATGGAAGAGTTGAAGGAGTATTGAGTGCATCAACACCAGTATTCCCGGAAAATGGATATGGTATAGCAAAATTGTGTGCAGGGCAAATGAGTCGAATATTGTGTGAGCAGAAGCAAATAGAACATATATGGACAAGAATATTGAGCATATATGGACCATATGATGGTGAGAACACAATGATTATGTCTTCTATTGGAAAATTACTAAGAGGTGAAAAACCTGCACTTACAAAAGGCGAGCAACAATGGGATTATTTATATTCTAAGGATGCAGGTTATGCGATGTATCTTTTAGGAGAAAAAGGAGTATCTGGAAAAGTTTATTGCATAGGAAGTGGAAAAACAAGATGTTTGGCAGAGTATGTTAAGGTTCTTAGAGATTCAATTTCAACAGAGCTGCCGTTAGGTTTTGGTGAAATTGCATATGCTCCCAAACAGGTGATGCATTTGTGTGCAGATATTTCTGATTTGACAAACGATACAGGTTTTATACCGCAATATTCTTTTGAAGAAGGAATAAAAGAGACAATAGAATGGTATAAAGGTAGATAATATTATGAAAAAAGTTAGTATATTAATTCCTTGCTATAATGAACAGGAAAATGTAAGACCGATGAGCGAGGCAATTGTTGATTTATTTGAGAATCAGTTGGCACAGTATGATTATGAATTATTATTTATCGATAATGATTCATCGGATCAGACAAGACCTATTTTGAGAGAAATTTGTAAAAATAACGAGCATATAAAAGCTATTTTTAATGCAAAGAATTTCGGACAGTTCAACTCACCTTATTATGGAATGTTACAGACAACAGGAGATTGTACAATTAGTATGGTATGTGATTTCCAAGATCCTGTAGAATTGATTCCACAGTATCTTGAAGCGTGGGAACAGGGATATAAAATCGTTATCGGAATTAAGACAAGTAGTAAAGAAAATCCAATTATGTATCATTTGCGTAGTTTGTATTACAAAATGATTAAGAGATTTTCAGATGTTGAACAGATTGAGCATTTTACGGGTTCAGGTCTTTACGACAAAGATTTTATACAAGTATTAAGAGATTTAAAAGATCCAACTCCATTCCTGCGGGGGATTGTGGCAGAACTTGGATACAAGAGGAAAGAAATTCCTTATGAACAGCCGGAAAGAAGAGCAGGAAAGACACATAATAATTTCTTGCGTTTATATGATGCTGCAATGCTTAGCTTCACTTCTTATACAAAGATTGGCTTGAGAATGGCAACATTTCTTGGAATGGGATGTGGAGCAATCAGTGCAGTGATTGGTTTGATTTATCTTATAATGAAACTTGTTCTATGGGATACGTTTGCTGCTGGAATGGCACCTGTCTTAATTGGAATGTTTTTCTTGGGTTCGGTACAACTATTTTTCCTTGGTTTTATTGGAGAATATGTTTTAAGTATTAATCAAAGAGTTATGAATCGACCATTAGTTATCGAAGAGGAACGGATTAATTTTTAGCATTATATAGCAGATTATTTTAGAAAAATAGGGATAAATTAATGAAATCTAGAGTTGGAAATATTGAATGTTTAAGATTTCTTTTTGCAGTATGTATTGTTTTGCACCACGCAATGATCGGTAGATTTCCAATGTGGGGGGGGTTCTTAAGTGTTGAATTTTTTTACATATTAAGTGGTGCTTTTATGGGGAAGTCTATTAGAAAAAAAGAAGAAAGTGCAAATACATACAGCATGCGAGAGGCTTGTATTGAATCCAGTCAATACTGTTGGAGACGAATAAAGGGAATCATGCCGTATTTTTTTGTTTCTACAATTATTGGAACTTTTATCTTAGGAGTTACCTATGATTGGAGATTTAATTTAGAAAATATATTGAATATACTAAATGATTTTTTGTTTCTACAGAGTTATGGATTCCCAGTAATGAGTGTAACAGGAGTGGTATGGTATTTATCATCAATGTTTTTTGCTATGTGGATATTATATCCTATTGCAAGAAATAAATATTATTTATATACATATTATATTGCTCCAATATTAGCATTTGTATTTATGGGACAGTTGATAAAATTATATGGAACGTTGAACGTACCTGCAGAATACTTATTTGGTGTTGTGTGTACTGGAAACATGAGAGCAATTGGTATGATTTCGCTTGGCTTTGTAGTAAATGAAGTGAGTAATAAACTGGCATCTAAGAAAAATAGTAAATATGTAAATACACTTTTGACGATAATAGAAATAATTTTATATCTGTATATATTCTGGTATATGCATATATGGAATGAATCTATAAGTAGATTCGACGAGGTCGAAGTATTTGCAATGGCTATAGCATTATCCATAACATTGAGCGGAAAAAGTGTCTTACAATCAGTTTTTGACAATAAATTTAGTATATTTTTAGGGAAATATAGTGTGTCATTATTTTTGAGTCATTTTTATTGGGTTCAGAATATTCAGAATATATTATATAAATTAGGATATAGTGAGAGTTTAAGACCAAAATTATTAGGGATTATTATGTCGTTTGTTACAGCTTTGGGTGTTATGATATGTGGAGACTTCTTGAAAAATATAGTTGGGAAATATAAAAAGTGGTATGAAATAAAATATCAGATGAATAAATGTCTTTAAGTAGGTCTTAAAAATGATGAAAAGGTGAAAAAATGAAGAAGTGGATTAAAATAAGTGCAACACTTTTAATAGCATTAATAATTACGATAATATGTAGTTTTCATTATAGCTATTATTTTTATATGAAGTCAGATGAAGTAATATCGTTCGATATGGAATCCATGCCGACTAATATAGTTATTAATGGCTATGAAACTAATGAAAATAAGTTGATTTGTACAACAGAGGATTCGTGGATTGATATTCCATTGAATGGAGTGAAAATTAATTATGTTGAGATTGATTCGACTGAGAAAGTAGAAAGTCCTGTTCCGGTACAAGTTTATTATAAAATCAATAGTGAATATAGTGAGACGAACAGTACAAAATATACAATACATACTAATAAAAAAAACAGAATATATATACCGGATAATCAGTATAATGGAGTTAGACTAGATATTGGCAATAAAAATGGTGATAAGTTAACTATAGGTAAAATCACGGTTGGAAATGAGAGTATGGATTATATACAAAAAGTCGGAACTCTAAAGTTAATTATTACGATGGGAATAGTTTCCATAATACTATTTGGGTTACAGCATACAATAAAACTAATGCAAGATGCAAAAATGATACAAAGTGCACCTTTAACCATTTTTAATAAATATAAGAAAAGAGTATGGTATGCAATTATGTGGATAGGGATTGCGTATTATATATATATGGGAATAAAAACTCGAGGATATGCAATCTTAAATACTTTGCATAATGATGCAGGAGATACATTTATGGATTTCTTCAACTCTATGATGTATGAAAGACATCCGTATGAATCTAAGGTGATATATCCGCCGATTGCCAACTTGATTTATTATTTCTTTTATTTGTTTGTTCCGTCAGATACATTTGTTGCTGGCAGCGTTGCTATCAGGGATTCACAAATTGGAAGAGTATTAATAGCAATGTATATTTCTTTGACAACGTTAGGATTTTTGTATGCGATTTTAAAATTGAAAAAAGGAATTATCGAAGAAAAAATATTATTCGGAGTAACATTAATTTGTTCAATGCCGTTTCTTTATCAGCTAGAGCGTGCAAACATGATTTTTGTAAGTTTGTTTTTCTTAATGATATATATATATGGTTATAATTCGGAAAAAGAAATTGTTAAGCATATTGCATTTATCTCATTAGCTGTTTCAGCATCAATCAAAATATATCCGGCATTATTTGGATTGATTTTAATTAGAGACAAAAGATGGAAAGATGCATTGATTTGTTGTATGTATGGAATTATAATATTTCTTGCACCATTTATGTTTTTTGGAGGTATAAAGAATGTTGGGTTAATGATTGCAAATATTTTAAATTGTACAGCAGATATGAATAATACAGGCGAAGGATTAAAACTCAATATTTCAAATATTTTTAATTATTTGGGAATAATTGTATGCAATGATAAAAGTGCATTTGACGTAGTAACTATTATTATGAAAGTGGTTTGCTTGTTTGGAGGAACGTGTTTAATTCTGTTTGGCGAATTTAAACAGAAATGGAAACTCTATATGGTGCCAACTTTGATGATGATTTTGATACCGGATTTCTCATTTTTATATGCGATGACATTTATATGCATTCCGTTAATTTATTTTTTAGATAATAAAGAAACAAACTGTAGAATAGATATTATATATTTTATATTATTTGTATTAATGCTGATTCCAATTGTAAATACAGAAAATCCATTATTAGATAGTTTTAAAAATGATTATTATCCATTGACCATGTCAGTTATAATTGAAAGTATGGCGACATTTATATTTATGATTATACTATGGGGAGAGGGAATATATTCGATTATTCAAAAGAGAGTTAAAGGTGAACAAGTTGTTGAGATGAAAACTTTAGATTTAGATAATATCAAGTAGAATAATATTGCTTAAACATTTAATTTTGACCCATTTAAATCAAAACAACTTGATTTGTAAGTGGGTCATTTTTAATATGAATATTTTATATATCATCATTAGTGTGAATATAGAACATATCGGAAGATGTACATATAGAATAAAATAATCATCAGCAGAGTACTTGGGAGAAGAACAGATTGAATAAAATAATAGAACAGTTAGCACAGAAAGAGTACGAACTCTTTGTTGTGAATACAACAGCAGTTGCTGTGCAGGGTAGAGATGGAAATTATTATACAGAATATATTCCGGTCACACCATTTCTGCTACAAAATATGTTATCACAAAAAGGATCATTGGGCTGCTATCAGCAGAAATACAGAACGAACCGGATACGTTGGATCTGTTTTGATTTTGACTGTAACGAGAAAGAAAATCCGGATATTCAGGAGTTATACAGTACATGTATAACTCCATTGATAGATTTCCTGACGAAAAATGATATTCATTATTTACAGGAATTTTCCGGCAGACGAGGCATACACATCTGGATTCTATTCGAAGAGATGATCACAAAAGAATTAGGATATGATATTGTAAATACAATTTTGAACCAGATTCCGGAATTAAAAGATGGAGTGGACAATGAAAAGTGGGGATTAGACCGATTCCCGGCTGCAAGAGCAAGTTCTACAAATATAGTTGGCAAACAGGTCAAATTCCCATTATCATGGCATCAGAATGGAAGCAGATCGTATCTGTTTGAAGGCGGATTTGAAACCAGATATGATATAGAATCTGAAGAGTTTTATTGTGATCAGTATCTGATTATGCAGAAGGTAAGATTGGAGAATGCCGAAGAGTTATGCCACAAGCTGCATATGGACGAACCCAGGCAGAATCAGAAGCTGTATGTTCAATATGAGGTGTCAGAAGGGTTTTGCATGTCACCGGAACAGGTGATTTCTTATCTTTCTGAGATATTGGTTTTCAGAAGGATTTTTGAACGGATGAGGAGAGGACAGCAGCAGGAGCAGGACTGGTTTGTACTGTTGGGAACGCTTGGACGCCTCGATTCAGATGGGAAAATATTGCTCACAATTCTGAACAGATATCCGGGCTATGATGAATCGACTACCCGGGAAAATATACGAAAGCATAGAAAAGATTATTATCCGGCAACGTTTGATTATTTATATCAGATTTATAATCTGGAGATGGAAGATACCTTAGAACAGGAAGAAACAGGGTATGAGTATCTGCTCAGGCGTGCAGGAATGGAAAAACCAAAGAGGATAGAGACAGAGAAAAGTCATATCGGAGATTGGAGAGACAGCTATTCTGATCTGAAGAAGATAATCCGAAAAGAGAAAAGGTATGTGGTTGACAATGATGAAGTAATACCGGTAGAGATCATGAATGGACTGATGCGTGTAAGTAATTATGAATTATATCAGTACAATAATTTTCTGCAAAAACTTCGTGCATGGGAGATGCCATTTGATGAGTGGAAGCCAATGGGATATAAAACTTATCTTCGAAAGGAAGAGGATAAGACGAGAGTATTAGTATCGCTTGGCAAAAGTGACCGTATTATTACAACTGCTGTTATGCTGGATATGTGCAGAGAATGGAAACACGGCTGGAAATCTTACAGTTATCAGATCTCATATATGTCAGATAATTATTTGTTTCATAGCTGGTTTTCGTCTTGGAGCAGATACATCAGAGAGATAAAGTGTTATCTGGAAATCCCTTTTATGGATCAGAATTATGTAAGCTATATTGATCTGAAACAGTGTTATGATCATGTGGATCTGTTGAATGTATACCGGCAGCTGGAAGGAAAATTGAATGAAAAGGCAAAAAGATATTTTGAATATCTGGCTTATTATAACGATGAACTGATGAAGGAAATACAAGGCGGAAGCAGGGTAGGTGTCCCACAGGGACCGGCATATGCGAGAGTACTGGCAGAATTGTATCTGGATAATATCGTAGAAAAGGTGTGCACAGATATGGAAAAGGGTGAATACCGTATTTTGCGATATGTAGATGATATTGTGGTCTTTTCAAGGGATGAGGAGACAGCTTACAAACTGTATCAGGCATTGATTGCGGGATTTGCAAGGGCAAGTCTGCCATTGAACCGGAATAAGACACGTTTCCCACAGAAAATCGCAGATATTGATCAGGACTATCGCAATAGCCTGCTTCACAGGAATCAATTTAATTATGAACTGGTTCAGAACGAGTACAGTGGTTTATTATTGGAGTACGAATGCAATGACAGGATAAATCATTTTCTGGAAACTGACACATTTCAGATAGATACTCTGAGTTATATATATAGCTGTCACAGCTTTGAGGAAGCACAATACAGGTGTTTTTACAGATTTGGTGGACAGATTATGGAGAGCGGGATTGGAAGGGGACGTGGCTTTCGGAAGTTCTATGAATTTGTTCTAGAGAGAGAAGAACTGGTATGGCAAGCACTGCAAAATCAGTGGTTTCAGAATATACCGGTTGACACGGTGAATTTCAGCAATCTGATAGCTACCATGTATTATCTGATCGATGAAGGAAGATTATCGGACAGGGTGGTAGAAGTTCTGCTTGTGTATTATCTGAATGAGGATTTTGAGTTTGGAGCATTGTCAGAAGAAGACCGTATTGTTGTAGAAGCTATTATGATGAAGTATGGTAGATGAGGAAAGACATGGGGAAGAATATAAAGAGTGTAACAGCGAGTCTTCGTCTGGGCACATGTAGGGAAAAGGACATAAAAGATGCGATTCAGTATTTGAAAGAGCTGGATATAGCATTGCTGTCAGAGAAGAGATTAGAAATAGCAGATCTGTATTATGAAATATTAAAACAGATTCAGCTGCTATATGCCAGTCAGGAGATCGAGATACCAGAAGAAATCATGATGGATATCAGGCAGTTATTCGATAATATACAGGGTATTTGCAGCGAACCGAAGGAACGAGAGGCGAGTGAAGCAGCGTTTTCAGTTATCATGTTTCTGGCGTACCTTAGAGGACACAATTGTCTGACAGGAGATAATGACTTCAGTAATACGGATGAGGCCATTCAGAAGGTGTGGGCTTTAAGGACGGATCTGGGTACAATACAGTTTATTTTTGATCTGAGAGTTGAAGGACAGCTATATTTTCCGATTGAAAATATGCTTGTTTCGGTTATCAAAGATGATCAGTTTGTAGAAGAGATGAGTAATATTGATTCCGGACATATCAAGGTGCTTTATCTGGCAGTGCATTTCTTTGATGAAGAGGAGCAGAAGAGGCAGATACTGACCAATATTGTCAATGCCTGTAATTTGAAATTTATTGAATATATGCAGAATCAGAGTGAACTGCTTGATACGCAGGATTTGCATAACTATCGGAAAAATGGAGTGATAATTTTTATAGATTCCAGTAGAAGGAAGATATTGATCCGGCATAATGATCCTGAATATTTTAAAGGTGCAGAGAATATACAGTATGAAAATTCCTTTAAGAATAAAGAGCGGCGGATAGGGTATTATGTGGAGCTTGATATACCGGAAGGTGCAGCACGGGCTTCCTTTGAAGATGTGATGAAAAAGCAGCCGGAGAAAAGAATGGAGTTGTTAAAGCTTTTTTATTCCGGATATAAAAATATTTTTGGAAAATATCATCTGCTGGAACAGGAAGGAGAATTTTTACCGGTGAATCCTTTCGCAAACAAAGACAGGTTTGCGATAGATGTCATGCGGGAAGTTCCGGTCGATACATCTGATATTCTGTTGGAAAGATATGTAAATCTTTCGGTCAAAAGAAGTGCAAGCTGGATATTAAACAGACTTACAGTGGGAACGATAGTCCAACTGCTTAAGATAGACGATAAGACAAAAGATGAAGTATTCGGTCTTGAATATAGCGAAGAAGACTTTTATCAGAATCAATTGTTACAGAACTGGATTTTGTCTGTTCACGATAGAGCATCTGCTATGCGGGAATTATTGAATAGCATGTATATGGAACTGCGGTACTGTGTCAGAAGGAAAAACGATGGAAATAAGGATGAAGTGTCAATAGAGAAGCACACTGTCTGTGCCCAGAAATATCTGCCATTTTATCTGGAATTATCCAAGTTATTATATTTATTGAATGATGACATACAAGGGAAAAAGGTGATTGTACAGGAGGCAGCAATAAATTCAAAAACAAAGGGAATCATATTACTGGAAGAAAACCCTGTCCGTACGGTAAATGAAACGGAAATAGCGGTTCGGCATACGGGATTGGAAGAATTGAAAACAGGACAGTCATGTTACGTGATCGTTGATGAGGATGGAAATGTATATCTGGAAGATCAGAAGATTTTAAAAGCAATCTATGGGCTGCAGATGGTAATGGAGAATTGTCTGCATTATGATACGGTAAAAGAAGTAGATGAAGGAAGCTATGATAGAATAAAAGATGGAATAATGCTTCATAAAGACGGACTTTCCGAAAGTATTACAGAAAACGTATTTCCGGAGAGCTGTTTTGAGGAACAGATATGTTATCGGCTGATACATAACATGATATATAGTGGAATTCATACAGGCAATGTCAAAGATTATTTGAAAATATTTAAGAAACATCAGCTTCTTGATTTCCATGACATTAAAAATGATGAGTATTTTCAGATGAAGTATGCAGAGACATTGTATGTTCCAAAAGATTCCTTTAGTGCAGACAGTACACTCGGAAGTATATTTTTAAAATATCTGAAGAAAAAGGCAGGAAGAGATCAGTTTGAATTGTATGAACCGCATATCACATATGATGAAGGACAACAAAAGTACATGCTGGGAGAAAAAGAAATTAAACATATTGTATTTCTGAGTGATAATTTTGAAAGAGGATCTGCAACGACGGTGATGCTGAGTGCATATCTGGATCTGGATGGCACAGATCCGGATGCAGTAGATAACGCTAAAACCCGTATTCAGTCTTACAGATACGACAAAAATGGAACAGAATGCCGGATGGATCTTGCAGATGTAATGAAAAAGAATCAGTGTGATATTACAGTGCATGCATACTATGGAACAGAGGAAGCGAAAAAATGTATCAGTCAGTTTCTGATCGAACAGGGGTACGATGAAGCAAAAGTTTCTTTTCAATATGCGATCACCTGTAAAATGAAGCAGCTAAAAGAGAACGTGAAAGCAGTCTGGGGAGAATACAGAGATGGAAATGACGAGAAATTTGCTGTAATCCGGGAATTCAATATGACTAAGGCAAATGTGTTCCCTAAGAAAATGTTAGACAGTCCGGAAAAAGCAATATGCTTGTATTTGCTGAAAAAAGAGGCAAAGAAAAAAATCGCAAAGAAGCGGGAAGCGGGCGAGTTGCTGGGTGTAGAAGGGCTGAAACAGTATTTTCGAAAAAATGGGATTAACAGAAATAGTGAGAGAACCAATACGGAATTATACCTTTTCAGTACGTTACCACCGACCATACGAATAGAAGTGCTGGAGGATTATTTGCAGAAAGATAGTAATGCACTGGTTCTGGAAAAGCTGTCAAAAGCTTATGGAAAAGCAGATCAGCTGGAAAAATTAAAAGAGCGTTTGGCAGATTGGATAGAAAAAGGCTATACGGATCAGAAGATGGCGGAAATGTTATATGAGAGTGCAGAAATATTAAACAGGTATGCCGATAGATTTCCTATTGCAAAGGGCATGGAACAGGCCAGAGCGAATTTTGATGCGGCAATGTCAGTGGTTAAAGATTCGGTGGATGAGGAGTTTCGGGAGATAATGGAAAGTATATTTAACGAAATTGTAAGTTAGAAGAAAGATTGAAATGAACAAGAAAAGGATAAAGAGAATGCTATGAATTTATGGGAAATTATTGAAAAAATGATAGATTTTATTTTATGTAAACTGTTACGATTGAAGATAAATGAAACACAATGGGTAGCATTGATGCAATTTGTTAAGTTTGGAATTGTAGGATTAAGTAATACAGTTATATCGTATGTTATTTATGTTGTGACACTTATATTATTTCAAAAAAATAATCTGATACCAAGTGTTGATTATCTCGCAGCACAGGTGATTGCATTTATTTTAAGTGTTTTGTGGTCTTTTTATTGGAATAATAAGTTTGTATTTGAAAAGGCAGATAATGAGGAACGAAATATTGTTCACGCTTTGATAAAGACTTATATATCATATGCTTTTACTGGATTGTTCCTGAACAGTATTTTGTCATTATTATGGGTAGAAGTTTTTGGTATTCCGAAAATAATTGCTCCGATTATTAACTTGCTGGTTAGTGTACCTTTGAATTTTATTATGAATAAGTTTTGGGCATTTCGGAAGACGGAAAAATAATCAGATGAGGAATATATTGTTTGAAGCATATATGAAAAAATAAGCAAAAAAATTATAAGTTTGTTGTGCATTTTAATTTTATTGAATATAATAATATTTTGTAAAACATTATATGATCGCAATAAACAGAAAAATTTGATATTGGTGAATGTGGAAAATCCATTACCGGAAGAATATTCTGTTGATTTGTCGGAGATTACAGAAGAAGTGATGGTTGCAGTTCCAGGGTGTGCAGGAGTATGGATTCATAAGACGTTATCCACCAGATAAAGTGAACATTACAGGTTTGGATGGAGTTACATACATTGATGGAAATGTTGGCGCTATTACTATTCAGAAAAAATTGTAGGATTAAAACTTTTTATTGAGTTTAGGACAAACTTTGCTAAGGAGAAAAATGATGAATTATAATGCAACATTATATTACCCGACAATAGAATTTGCTAATAAAGAATGGCTTTGGAATG
Source organism: uncultured Roseburia sp. (assembly GCA_900542495.1). GTDB lineage: Bacteria > Bacillota > Clostridia > Lachnospirales > Lachnospiraceae > Roseburia. Next base: position 79,808 of record UQNW01000003.1, on the reverse strand, counting down.
CATGCCTGCTGTGGGACAAGGTATATCGGATTGTGCCTGAAGGATATATTCCAAATGACAGAGATGAAATTAGAACGCTTATAGAGGACAAGAGTGTTATTGCGAATATTGCTCCAGAAAAGTATGCAACTGAAATATTTGAAGATTTTATAAAAGTTATGGATAAATCAAAATGGGCATGCGCATTGTCCGAGGCAGATTATATGGATAATAATTATGTCAAACTACATGAAGGAAAAGCAGATGTTCAATTGAGAGAATTACTGATAGCAGGTAATAAGCGGGATGATGAGGGATTTTATTATGTGCCCAGAGAATTTGCAAATATATATATGATTTATTTATCAAATTATATTGCAAAAAAAAATAATATTACACTCGCGTCAGATTATGATTTTTCGTGGTTATGTTCGAACTTTATGGAGTCGAATGGAAAATTGCTTGATCATGATCAAGGTGATAACATAACCAAATTGGGGGCATTAACTTTTGCAAATTTTATACCGCGTGGTATAGAAAGCTTATCGGCTAAAGAGTTGCTTGCATTCAGAGAAAAATCGAAGGATGAACGCCATCTTTTTTTTGATGAAATGCAAAAATTTAGTGATACAATTATGAATGTTAATGATGAAAAAATAATTACAGACATATTTAATGAAAGAATTAAGGATTTTCAAAAATGTCGAGATGAATATATGAAACGAATGCGAGATATTAAGATTGAGGGATTTTATGGTGCAAAAACAGTAATGTTTCCATTGATAACAACATTGGCAACATCACTTATGAATGTATCGAGTGAGGTTGCTAGAGTATTGGATGTATGTGGGGTTTGTTGTGGGGTGATTGGTGGAATATGGGATACTAAAAGAAAACTTAGAGCGGAAGCTAAAAAATACAGCGTAAATTATTTGGTTGAATTATCATATCATATGTCGCATTATTATTATAATCGTGAATTTAGGAAGCATATGGAATATTCTAAATTGTATTATTATCATATGTATTTAAATGATAGAATAAATGAATTCCTATATGATTAAAAATAGGCATGGAAAATTTTTGCCGGATCATTAGTATGACAGAAACAGAATATATGTGGAAAGTGTATATAATTTTATGATAATAAAGGGATAATATGAAAGAATTTAAAAAAATTTTTAAAAAAGTAAATGGTATAGAGATATTGAAACAGTATTGCATGGCGCATGTAATACTGTTTTCATTATTGGAAACGGCAATATTAGGTCTGTCAAGAAAATCACTTGAGATTGTCCGATTGGCAGTTGATAATCGGATATATTGTAAATTAAAAAAGAAATATAAAAGGTTTATTAGTGAATACCAACAGAAAGAAGATACAAAAAATATATTACATGAACATTCGGATATTGTTTGGGTATGTTGGTTTCAGGGCATGGAGCATGCACCTAAAATGGTGCAGTATTGTTTTGAATCCTTGAAAAGTAATCTGCGTGATAAGAGGATAATTTTAATCACAGAAGAGAATTATAAGGAATATGTCCAATTTCCAGCATACATTTTGGAAAAATATGAAAAGGGATGTTTTTCTAAAACACATCTGTCAGATTTATTGCGCCTGGAATTATTAATTAAGTATGGAGGAACATGGATCGATGCAACTGTATGGTGTTCATCGCCAATATATCCAGACTATTTATTTGATTCAGATCTTTTTATGTTTCAGAATCTTAAACCGGGGTTGGATGGTCAATGTACTGCGGTTTCAAGTTGGTTTATTACATCATGTTCCAATAATCAAATGCTTGTGTTAGAGAGGGCTCTATTGTATGAATATTGGAAGGAAAATACGAAATTAGTTCATTATTATTTATTTCATATGTTTTTCCAAATGGTAATAGAGGCATATCCAGATGAGTGGAATAAAGTTGTACCATTCAGCAATGCAACACCACATATCTTGTTGTTGAGACTGTTCGAGGAGTATGACGAGACAATTGCGAATGCGGTAAAAGAAATGACAAGCTTTCATAAATTAACATATAAATTTGAAGAGTCGGATACAACTATTAAAAATACATTTTATCAGGTCTTATTTGGAGAGCAGGAGTGAGAGTTGCGGTTTTAATGTCCACCTATAATGGGGAAAACTATATGAAAGAACAGATTGAATCAATATTAAACCAGAGAGGGAACTTTGAACTGGATTTATGGGTTCGGGATGATGGGTCGACTGATGCGACAAAGAAAATTTTGATGCAGTATGAAATAGAAAAAAAGCTTCATTGGTATGAAGGAAGAAATCTAAAACCTGCATTGAGTTTTATGGATTTAATAAAGCATTGTGAAAATTATGATTATTATGCATTTGCGGATCAGGATGATTATTGGATGCCGGATAAATTGTGGACAGGGATAATGCAGATAAAGGATATTAAAACACCAAGTCTGTATTGTTCCAATGCAGAACTTGTGGACGATAAGCTCAAATCTTTAGGAAGAGATGTTTATAAATGTGATCCGAAGACAGATATTTATACATTGGCTTGTGCAGGAGGGCTGCTTGGGTGTACGATGATATTTAATTGTGCTCTGGCTCAGATGATACAGAATTATAGTATGCCGGAATGCCTGGTTATGCATGATTTTTATATTGCGCTTGTGTGTGTGGCAGTAAAAGGAAGTATACGGTATGATGAGGGGGCCTATATGCTGTATCGCCAACACGAAAACAATGTTGTTGGTGTTTCTTATGGATTTTTAAATAAGATAACATCGAGATACAGAGACATTGTTACCAGAGAAAAAAATGGAATAGATAGTCAGGCCAATCAGATTTTAAAAATTTATGGTTCAAGGATAGGAAAAGAAGAAAAAAGATGGTTAGAAAAAATTTCTGGATATAGAAGAAATTTATTTACTCGATTAGGACTGGCAGCATCTTTTAAAACAAGATATATGAATAAAAATATGGCTGTAAAATTGAGAATGGCTATTTTGTTAGGAAACCGTTGATAAGCGTGGAGAAGAAAAAATGACAGAGTTAATGATAAGGGAAATACAATTAGTATCACTTGAAATATTACATACAGTTGCAACAATATGTGAAGAACAGAATTTTAGATATTCTTTAATATATGGAACACTTATAGGAGCCATTCGACATCATGGGTATATTCCATGGGATGATGATGTGGATATCATGATGCCGCGCAGGGATTATGATCGGTTTTTAGAATACATGAAGATACATAGGAAAGAATATCCTGATTTGCGTATATTTAATCTGGATGAGTGTAAGGAATATCCATATATGATTACGAGAATTAGTGATGACCGATATGTAATAAAAATGGAAAATGAAAAACCATATGGTATGGGAGTGTTTATAGACATATATCCATATGATGGGCTTGGAACAACTGAAAAAGAAGCGGTTACTTATGGTATGAAAGGAGACAGACTGTCTTCGCTTTGTTACCAGTCAACACGGGAACATTTTGCTATTGAAACCACGACATCATTATTTAGAAAAATTATAAAATATCCTATATTTATAGGATCTAAATTGATAGGGAAAGATTACTTTCAAAAAAAACTCAATCAACTTGTAAAATTGAAGGAGTATGATGATAGTAATTATATTGGATGTGTCGTATGGCTTTCAGGGGGAAAGAAAGAGATATTTTTACGTAAATGGTTTGATGAAACAGTAATGGTTCCATTTGAAAAATATCAATTCCGTGTACCAAAAGATTATGATGAGGTTTTGCGTCATACATATGGTGATTATATGCAGTTACCACCGGAAAAAGATCGTATAGGTCATCATTATTTTAAGGCATATAGAAAAGATGAATAAGGGTAATCGAAAAATAATTCAGCACCCATCTGATATGAAGGTGGATGCTTGGTATTAGGACTATGGTATAAATAAATGTAGTAAAACGCATGCATCTGGCAAAGACGATGCATGTGTTATTTAGAAATTAGCGCAGGTATATGGACGCTTACAATAAAATGGCTTGCGGTTCATAATGTAATAGCCTAATAAGAGCGACAGATAAGAATATACAGGATAGATAGGTGCAACTTCTGCCCAGCCATATACAAGGAAGAAGAAAAGCAAGATCAGGAAGCTGGTATGCTGTTCTCTGGATGCCTTACAAATGGCATATATAATAGCTGCTGAAATAATGATGAAAGCTGCGGTTCCCCAATGAAGTCCAATATAAGAGAACATCATGTCAAGGCAATCTTGATCTTCTATAGGAAATCCATAGAAACCAAAGCCACCATTTCTTAGATAGAAGGTAGTAGTCAATTGAATTCTTGAGAGCATGGTTCCGTCATGTTGTAAAAATAATTCCGGTTTGTGGATATATAAATAACTTCCGATAAATGGAATACCAACACATAGAAGGAATGCTCCAGATGTAAATAGCACCATCATTTTATGGAACCAGTTTCTTTGCATGATAATCGACAATAAGTGGATGACAATTAACATGGCAATAATGGCCTCAGCGGTTCTGCTATTGGCTGTTTTGTCCAGAAAGATGATAAAAACAGCATATAGGATACAGTCGTACCATTTCTTACATTCTTTTCGGAGATACATAATGTCCATTGCCAAAAGTAAAAAATCAAGCCCCATCATATTAGCGTGAGTCCATCCGAAGAAGGTGCGGGTTCTTCCACCAATCCATACATTTATTTTATTGATCATTAAGCCCATAAAAGGTAAGGTGAGAAACAAGACACTGCGTACAATACGGATATATAAATCTAATTTTACAATTTTTTTTATTTCTATATTTTTGGCACAGCAGAGGAACATCATGGTACCGAAAATATTATAGAAATCATAATTATACTGGTAGCTTTTATAACAGAGATAAAACAATCCAGCCAAAAAAATCCAGTCAAAAACAGAATTTTTCTGAAGGAGTACTTTTGCCAGAAGCAATATCAGCAGTATATGATAAAAAAGTGTAACCTGTCCCCAATACTGCGGTACGGTCTGACGCATGAAACTGAAAAGGGGGTAATACATTCCAAGCAGAAAATAGATGATATATAAAAAGGTTGTTGAAAATGCATTGCGCTGTTTTAATTTTTCTATTAATATATTCATAAGTGTAGTCTCCTGAACAAAAATGTCTGCTATGCAGTACCTGTTACATAAGCACATTAATGTATACATTATAACATAACTTACAGGTACATGCAAAGCCGGAACGGATGTGGGTACATGCTCAGCAGAGATGACGGAATGAAAAGTATCTGTTTGAGCGTGGCGGAGACAAGAAAGAGGTAGCGGAAGAATGGACAGAAAATTGCTCAGCATAATTATTCCATGTTACAACGAAGAGAAGACAGTAGAGACAATATATGCTGCGGTTACGGATGTGATGACAAATGGGCAATGTGATTATGAGATATTGTTCGTGGATGATGGATCTAAGGATTATACAGAACAGAAAGTGTGTGGACTGGCACAGAAAGATGGACATGTGAAGTATTATTCATTTTCCAGAAATTTTGGAAAAGAGGCGGCAATTTATGCAGGACTTAATAATGCCAGAGGAGATTATGTTGTGATCATGGATGCAGATATGCAGGATCCACCGGCACTTCTTCCAGAGATGATAAGTACACTTGAGTCAGGAGAATATGACAGTGTGGCAACAAGACGTGTAAGTCGTAAAGGGGAACCGATGGTACGTTCTTTTTGCGCCAGATGCTTTTATAAACTGATACGGAGGATATCCGATGCTGATATCGTAGATGGAGCCAGAGATTTTCGTATGATGACGAGAGATATGGTGAACAGTGTTCTTGCATTATCAGAGTATAATCGCTTTTCCAAAGGAATTTTTGGATGGGTTGGTTATCGGACAAAATGGTTAGAGTATGAGAATATTGAACGTTCAGCCGGGGAGACAAAGTGGAGTTTCTGGAAACTTTTTGTCTATTCTCTGGACGGAATTGTTAATTTTTCCAATGTACCGCTGATGATCTCGTCCTACCTTGGAATATTGATGACGTTTATTTCTTTTGTGGCGATTATCTTTATTATTGTACGAAAACTTATTTTTGGGGATCCGGTCAGTGGATGGCCGTCACTGGTATGCATTATTACATTTGTTGGCGGCATTCAATTGTTCTGTATGGGAATTATGGGGCAATATCTTTCAAAGGCATATATGGAAGTGAAGAAAAGGCCGCATTACATAATTCAGAAAAGTAATGATAAAGAAGCGGAAAAAAATAAGTAAGTCTGAACATGAATTTGTGTTTATCAAAACAGGAGAAAAAAGAATAGAAAAAGTGCTGCCGATCTGAAATCTTTTTCAAATCGGCAGCACTTTTTTATTCTTCTGGAAGTTTTACCACAATAATGTCATGAATTACTCCAATACAGTTTTTTGCTGGATAGACATCGAGATTCTGATAAGCTTCGGTCTGTTTGATAGCAGCAATCTCTTCAGAACAGGCTTGGTCAAGCTGAATACCAAAACAGTAATTCCACATAGCAAAATAGTGAAAATCAAGATTTAAGAAGTTATCCTGATCTACACCAATAATATAAGGTACAGTTCCGCCAATATTAGAAGAATAGGTGTGGTAGGTTCCAATGATGGCAACCTTGGATATCTCAGGAAACTCGTCCAGATCTTCTATGCGGTCTAATACATTGCTGGCAATGCTATAGCTTTTTTCGTAGCTCAGGTTCATCTCATTATAGCAGATATTGGCATTTCGGATGTTGTAGAAGGAAAGATAACAAAGTATAACGATTCCGGCAGATTTTATAATTTTTTCAAAACGCGTTTTTACACAGCCATGTTCAAGATAGCAGAGCAATAACAGATAAATAAAGCAGGCACCCATCTCCATCAGTGTGTGATACCAGACATCGGATGATACAAAAAATAAAAAACATACAGTAAGAGGCAGGCAGATGATACAGAGTATTCCGGTAAGGCAAGCAAGTGGCTGCCTATACAATTTATTTTTCAAAATCAGATAGACAGTGCAGAGTAGGAGCAGAGCAAATACAATGCGGTTGGCATATCCATACCAATATACGTTGAGAGCTTCATTGAAAGAAAACAGGTGAGATAACTCATTATAAACTTTAGTAAAAGCCTGCCGGTATTCCCATAAGGAAAGAAGATGAATCTGTCCGATTCCCTGATATTCGGTTAATGTGATATGATAGTATGCATTAATAATAGCAGAAGCTATTTTGTAAAAGAGGAATCCTCCAAGCAGAAGAGGGATATATTTCCAGTTGTTTTGCAGAAAGGACTTGAAATCTTTCTGCTTTATAAGCAGGTCACATACAATCATAACAAGCAGAATGCAGAGCATGACACTGATGTATGCCTGATAAGTTCCAATGCTTAATCCAATGCAGATAATACCTGGAAAGATACCGTATCTATATCGCCAGGTCAGATAAATGCCTAGCACAGCCATTAAAAATGCCATCATGTAACCGTCAGCAGTGAACATAAATGCGAAGGATGCTGTGACGGTAGGGAAAGAAACAATGAGCAGGGCGAGCAATACGCAGGATGCGCATTCCTGTAACTCGAAAAGTTCAACAAGCAGTATGCTTGCAAGGCTGATATAGAGCAGGGACAATGCACCATTCACCCAGGGCATATCATATTTGGAAGAGATTTTACTGAAAAATTCAAGAAAACATCTTCCGGAAGAGTAAGTAGCACCGGTTCCGGCAAAGTTATACATAGAATCCCAGGATGGCAGAAAGTTGAAAAAACGATAGGCATGAGCCAGCATTCCACCAATCCATGTGGCGAGAAATGTAATTTTCCATTGCTTTTTTATATGGAGTGTTCGATTAAAAATTTTAAAAGTTGTTTCGTTCATAAAAAATATCCTTTTCGGTGTTTAAAAATAAGAATCAACCATTGGTATGGTCGTGTATTGATAATTTTGCAAGGCATTAATCTGATCATCAATATTACCTGTATAGTTGTATAAGTGGTATACGTTTGATCCACCGGAAGAGATTCCATCGTAGCGTGGAACATCTGGATAAGAAGCGTCATAATCCCGGATATAAAGCAGACGTTCCCGTTGCTGATCGGGATAAAAATCATGTATACTATATCCGAATTCACTGTAATCTTTATCAAGCGATTGAACGATGGTTGGAACAAGTTCGTCTAAAGTAATAGGAGCATTGGTACCATTAAGTGATTCGTGGGATTCCTGTTTTTCCTTGATGAAAAAGATTATTTGTGGATATTCAACGTCACCATGATCAGAGGTGATAATAATAGTTGAATTATCGTAAACGCCTAGTGTTTTTAATTCGTTCAAATAAGCTTCAAGCATAGTGAAAATTCCTTTAACGGTTGACTGGCAGGTCGCATTCTGATCATCAAACTGACAATCTTCATCGGTTGTGAATTCATGTGTACCATTTAAGTGCTGAATTATGAAATAATTACCAGATGAATCAGTTGTCAGACCGTTTTCTATGAGATGATTATAAAAATCATAGTTCGCATGTAAAATAGTATTTTCAGGATAAGATACAATAGTGGTATATGTTTCATTTGATACGTCAAAAAAGGATTTGAAGTATTCTGGCATAAAGCGATAGCAGGACATGTAGAACATTGTCTTATACAGTTTATGGTAATCAATGCAAATAGAACTTTGTTTTGTAGTTATATTACTAATTTTTCCGTCAAGAAGCGGCAGAGAATGATTACCTGTCAGAATAGATGTCGTTGGAGTATATAAATTTACTTTGTAATTGGCATCAGATAAAATAGAAAAATAATCGTTTGTAGTAGTATTTGTCCAACAATCTTCTAACCAGTCATCAACAGATAACGAAGGATCTAAATCGTTTCCTGTTAGTAAATGCGGTAGTGATGGATAGGTTCCATGGTAATTGCAGTCGGCATTATTGTAATAAGTGAAATCATGCAGAAAATCTTTTAAATCCGGATATTTTTCAACGGCAGATGCAAGGTAAGTGCTGGAAAAATTATCCAGAATAAATAAGATAATGTTATTATTTGAGGATACGGTAAATTGCTTACTTCCATCTAGTATAAGTTCGTCCTTGTCACTGTAGTATGTAAAGGCAGATTTATCTGCGGAGAGGAAAAGTGAGATGTATCCAACACATTGCATCCCCAGAATAATGAGAGAGGATGTTAACATTACTTTTTTGAAGATATTCTGTTGAAATTTTGCAAACAGCAAAGCTCCCAAAATGATAGTTGTCCAAATAATGCAATTTACAATTATTTTTGAAGGTGATGCGGTGTATGCTTCTGCACGGACACCTATTTGTTCCAGATGGCGGTTTAAAAACATTGTCTGGATATATCCTGCAATTCCGATTCCCCAGAAAACAGAAAGAATATATTTTCCGAGCTTGTCTGGAAAGAATGAAATAACAAGCGTAAAAATAAATGATATTAAGAATGCAAAAATCAAAAATTTCCATCCAAATTCCTGATAAGTAAAGCCTAACTCTTTATAATTCCCGAAGTATATTTCGGCAGGTCCCATCACGCAGAGTGTAAATATTGGGAGTAACACGATGATATAGTTTGATAAAAAACGTAAAACAGAAATTCTTTTGTTCATTGAAAATCTCCTCATGTATCTATGCAAGGTCTTAGTCTGCTTCAGAGAGCAGATTATGAGAAACAATATATTCTCCAAGATAGTCGGCAACTTTGGTTGCTCCGCTTATATTCAGGTGTTCGATATCCATAAAATCTGTATCACCGTTGAGCCCGACATCATCCATGTGTTCAAACAGGTTAAGGTAAGTGCAGTTGTTGGCAGCAGCATATTCGACCATGGCGTCTGAATAATTATAGTCCCCCTCATAAGGAACAGTATAAAAGATAAGACGAATATTATTTTCATTGCAGATGCTGACAATTTTATCTAATAATTCGACAGAGTTATCAGGCAGTTTTTTCTGTTCAAAAGTAGTGGGATCAGAGATTACTGTTGGAACAATACTGTCACTGCCTGAAAAACCATGTGATGCCTGATACTCTTCGACGGAAGTCCCGGAATCAAAACTGTAATAATTAACGTTTGTCCAGTTTTCGTGAAAGGCAAGTAATGGGATATAGTAAGATAAGTAACGATCCTTATTCTTACCAAAGCATTGGGCTAAATATTCTCTTTTTCCTTTAAAATCGGAAATGCCTTTTGTGTAATAAATTTCACCATTGAGATCCGTGTCTTCATGAACTTTGTCTACGTTAAAGGTTTCAATTAATACCACTTTAGGAGATTGTGTTCTTAGGGCGTCCTCAAAGAACAAAGTGGTGGTATTAAGAAATTGCCAGTTACAGCCATAATTATAAGCACTGAATCCATATTTTTCTGTCATTTCATTTACATTTAATCCTTTATATACATGGCTGGAGCCACAGGCAATGACATCGAATGAATTTTCAGGCATGGAATGAAAAGATTCTATTGCATGGAAAGCATCCACTGTAAAATTAGGTTGTAAAAGGCGTCCGGCATAGAATACGGAGATACCAATGATGGCAGCACAACTGATGCAGCATACTATTTTTTTCATTATTTTTACCTCTAAAATTGAAAATAAATAAATTTGGATGCGTCATAGGAAGTCCCGTAGATTCCGAATACAAGAATAAAAACAACGGAAAATGCTATGATCAGAACCTGGCACCAGGCATCCTGTCTGGCGACAATTTCACGGATACATATTTTCTTCTGTTTTAAATAATCCGTTACAAAAAGTAACAAAATACATAAAAGCATAAAGCAAAAGTTTTTGGAATTTAGTCCGCAATTATAAAGCGATCCATCAAAGAGAATCCATGGATTATGTACATGGATAATCTGTGAGAGAATCGTGAGTGCTTCTGAAAAACTGTTGGCGCGGAAAAATATCCAGGTGAAATCAATCAGGACAAAAGTCACTATAATATGAACGGCTTTATGTCCGATGGAATTTCGGTTTAAGTGAAAAAGTTTTACAAGTTTATCACGCAAAGGCTGCAGGATCTCTCCGATGATCTGGTAAAGACCGTTCAGTCCACCCCACACGACAAATGAGATTTTGGCACCATGCCAGAGACCACTTACGAGGAAAACAATCATTTTGTTCATATATTTGCGCCATTTACTGCATCTGCTTCCACCGAGCGGAATGTAGAGGTAGTCCCTGAACCAGGAAGTCAGGGAAATATGCCATCCTCTCCAGAAGTCAGCAACAGAAACTGCCAGATAAGGAGACTGGAAGTTTTCCATTAACCGGATACCGAGAATCTGGGCAGCCCCCATAGCGATAATAGAGTATCCGGCAAAATCACAGTAGATCTGAATGGCAAAAAGTGCAGTGGCTACGATCAGATACCATCCACCAAAGGTGTGATAATCACCGTAAACCCAGTCAACGAAGATTGCAATACGGTCAGCTAGTACAATTTTTAAGAAAAATCCCCAGAGCATCAGTAAAAGACCGCTTTTGGCTTCATCCGAATTAAACTTATGTGGTGTGGCAAGCTGTTGCAGCAGGTGGCTGGAACGTTCGATTGGACCGGCGACCAGCTGCGGAAAGAATGATACAAAAAGTGCATACTGAAAAAAATTCTTTTCAGCACAGGTATTTCCACGGTAAACATCAATCGTATATCCCAGTGCCTGAAAGGTATAGAAAGAGATGCCGACAGGAAGAAGAATATCGACAGATGGAAGATTGAGCTGTATATGGAAGACGGACAGTGCATTCCCTAAAATTCCGATTGCAAAATTAATATATTTAAAATAAAAAAGCAGGGACAGGTTTAATAAAACACTAATAGATACAACTATTTTTTTCTTCCGCATGATAAGCGGATCAGCAGATTTTTGCTGGAGCGTATCCAGAGCAAGACCGCTAAGGTATGTCACTATGGTAGAAAAAAGAATGATCAGAGCATATTTGGCATTCCAACACATATAGAAATAGTAGCTGGCAATCAGAAGCCAGTAGTTTTTTAGCTTTTGTGGAATCAGAAAGTATATCAATACCACAATCGGGAAAAAAATTAAAAAATCAGATGAGTTAAATGACATAAAAATCTCCTTAAGTAATCATTAGAAATAGGAATCAATTACCTGTACAGGTGTATAATATCCATTGTCATAAAGAAAGACAAGGTCTTTCAGTGTGCCATAATAAGTATATACATGATAAGCATTCATGCCGCCTTCGGTCACGCCATCGAAGCGTTTGACGGCAGGATATGCATCGTCTCTTACGCGGATGTAAACGCTGCGTTCCCTGGACTCGTCAGCAGAAAAATCGTGGACACTCTGACCGTATGGAGTATAATCTTCACCTATAGCTTCCACAATGGTAGGAACAAGATCATTCAGGCTGATTGGAGCATTCGTTGTCTGCATAGAGTCGTGCGTTTCATTTTTTCCTTTCATAAAGAAAATCATCTGTGAACGTGCTTCGGAACCATGATCGGCGGTAATAATAATCGTTGAGTTATCATAAATACCAAGGTCTTTAAGCTGTTGTAAGTAGGCATCAAGCATTGTAAAAATACCTTTTACAGTTGTCGCACAAGTTGCATTATCGGGATCATAAGCGCAGTTTTCGTCGTTGACGAATTCATGGGTGCCGTTTAGATGCTGGATCGTAAAATAGTTGGACGTTGAATCAAGGCTTAGTCTGGTATCTTGTAATTTTTCGTAAAAACTATAGTTGGAATACATCATTTCGTTATCCGGGTAGGATACAATTGTGGTGTATTGTGAGTTTTTTACATCAAAACCAGGTTTGAAATATTCAGGCAGGAAACGATAGCAGGACATTTGCAGCATGGTTTTATTAAGCTTTTCATAGTCAATCTCTCTTGAGGAAGATTCAGTTCCCACATTATCTATTTTCCCCTGAAGTAATTCCAGAGTATCGGTTCCGGTAAGAAGACTGGTCACAGGAGTATATAGATTCACCTTGTAATTGTGTTTTTCAAGAAGTTTATAGTATGCGTTTGTGGAGTCGTTATCCCAGCATTGCTTTAACCAGTCATTCACAGAAAGATCTGTATCCAGAGGATTCCCGGTAAGCATATGTGCAAGAGATGGATAAGTACCCCAGTAGGCACAGTCGGCGTTATTATAATAGGTAAAATCAGAAAGAGAATCTGTCATATTCGGGTAGGCGGCGAGCGCCTCATCCCAGAAAGTGTTGGAAAAATTATCCAGAACAAACAGGATAATATTTTCATTAGAGGAGAGTGTATATTGTCCGGCACCGCTTAGGGAGAGTTCTCCATCGGTGTCATTGTAAGCCATTGCAGAAGCATCTGCTGTAAGAAATAAAGACACAAATCCTACAGCCTGAATTCCAAGAAGAATACCGCTTGTCACACCGAGCAGCCGGATGCAGAATTCTTTTTTGAAAATACAGATAAGCACAGATGCAGCAAGGATAAAAAGCCAGAATAAAGCATTCAGGATGACACGTGTGGCATTGGCGGTGTATCCTTCAGCAGATACCCCGATCTGGTCGAGATTTTTATTCAGGAACATGGTCTGAATATACCCGGCAATGGTAAAACCCCATAAAACGGAGAGAATCAGTGTACGCGGAAATTTTGGAACAATCTGTAAGATTAGGGCGATAAAAAGCGCAAGGACTACAGAAATTCCCAGAAATTTCCATCCAAATTCCCTATAGATAAAACCAAATTCACTGTAGTTGCCGAAAAAAATCTCAGATGGACCGAAAACGCCAAACATGAACAATGGCAGAAATACGATCAAAAGTGTAAATAAATAGTTTTTAAGAAAAGAACCAGGTGTAACAGCTTTTTTTAACATAAATTTCCTCTTTCTTATTAAATGTATTTCGATTGAAAAATTACGAATGCAATTATAGCATAGAACGCAGGGAAGGAATAGTATTCAGTTGAAAATTCTTGAAATACACAGGATTATCATGTAAAATGATATGAGTTATTAACTTTATATGAGGTGCAAAAATGCAAAAAAAAGAATATTTGAAAAAATTTTTTTTATGTTGGGAATCTGTCTTTCTATTTATCTTTATGATTGGAATTTTTGGTCCGTCCGAAGTCTTTTTTGGTAATTATACAGAGTTGGGAGTTGTATATGGGGAATTCGGTTGGTTATTTTTTGTGGTTGGATTTACCATTTCCATCATAATTGCATTCGTTTTGGCATTTTTCCCAGAAATAATCCGGAAGATTATATTAGCAGTTGTCTGGGGATTATCCATTGCCGGATATATTCAGGTTATGTTTTTAAATAAAGGGATTGACCAGATTGGTGTGACAGCAGAGGGGTATATTCCAGATGCCGACAGAGTAATAAAGAATGCTGTTTTTTGGGGAGCTGCAATTGCAATTACATTTGTCATCACATTTGTTTGCAAAAAGAAATGGAGTAAGGTAATACAGCTTACAACAACAGTGCTTTTATTAGTCCAGCTGGTTGCATACGGATCCTTATTTCTGACAACAGATGATGGAGCTTTTCATTATGCTGAAAATGAACTTTGTTTAAACATGGAGCAGCAGTTTACAATCTCTTCCAATGAGAATATTATTGTACTTCTTTTTGATAATTTGCCAAATGAATGGTTTGAGGAAGCAAGAGCAACTTATCCGGATATCACAAAAGGGTTAGAAGATTTCACATACTATAACAATGCAGATTGCAATTATTATGGAACATATCCATCTTTTATTCATATTTTGACAGGAAATCCATTGGATCTGAGTTTGTCTGTAAATGATTATTTTAAACAAAGTTGGGACAATGCGAGAACCAATGCATATTTTGATATTTTACATAGTCATAATTATAAGATGAATGTATTTTCATATTTATCAGAAGTTATGACGGGAGGTAATAGCCTTGAAATTGCGGAAGGAAAAGTGGACAATATTATAGAAAAAGATGATGCAAGAGAAATTGATAAGCCTCTTTTATATAAAACTATGCTGAAAATGTCATTGTACCGATATATGCCGGAATATTTTAAACCAAAATTTGATGTACAGAATGAACAATATGCAAGTATTGTATCGTATCCGAATAATACGATGCAGTATTCAAATCCGAATTTTTACAATACAATGATGGAAAAAGGTCTGACGATTGATGATTCCAGCAATTATTTTGTTGTGAATCACTTAAATGGTGGACATGAATTTATTAATGATGCAAATTGTCAATATGCGCAGGATCCAGATAGAGATGATACTATAAAAGGTATTTTTTTGTTAGCAGAAGAGTATATTAACCAGATTAAGGAATCAGGCTCCTATGATGATTCTACAATTATTATTATGACGGATCATGGAACAGGTAGAAATGCCCAACCTGTTTTCTTTATGAAAGAGCCTCATGAGACACATGATGTAATGCAGGAAAATAATGCGCCTATTACCTATGAGGAACTTGTGCCAACAATCGTAGAGTTATTAGGAGAAGATCATTCTGCTTTTGGAAAGAGTTTTCATGAGTTTAAGCAGGATGAGGTGCGACATCGTGTTTTCTATGATAGAACATATGATACGGAATATCCGGATGTGAAAAGATACGATGGGATGCAGGGAGGAGCAAATATTTATTATAAATACGAATATGATGGAAATCTTGGTGCAATCCAGTATCAATATGATAATGAATTACATGAAATTTTTCCGATGGTAGATTCTTATTATTAGGATGACAAACTTTTGATAAAACAGAGGATAAAGAGATGAAAATTAAAAATAATGTCAAATGCTTTATTTCGATGATCGCAATTATTTTATATCCGAGCATGTTTATGTATTTTCAGAACATGTCGGAGGGACATTTTATAGAAATTTTACCATCGATCGGGAAAAATATGATTTTAGCAGTAGTTTTATTAGTTGCATTTAGTGTACTATTTAGAAACATAAGAAAGGCTTTTTTAACAAGTGAGATAGCATTACTTCTTTTTATGAATTTTAATACGATTCTTGGAGCAATCAAAAAAATAATCCCGGGTATGAGAAAAGCATATTTTTTTGTGATTGTTGCAGTTATATTAACGATAGTATTCTCTGTTGTAAAAAGAAAAATAAATGAGCCGGAAAATATTTGTACAATTCTCGGAATTGTGTTTTTCGTTCTCATAGTTTTCAACCTGATAAGTTCAATTCCACAGATATTAACCAATAATAATAAGACAGCTGTCTCACAGGAAGAAAATGATATTGCCGAAAAAAGATTTACCGGAGACAAGCCGAATGTATATTTCTTTTTATTTGATGAATATGCGGGTTTTGAGAATATTGAACACTATTATGATTACGATAATCAGGAATTTTCAGATTTTCTTACACAGAGGGGATTTAATATTTCATATGGAAGTCATAACACAGAGTCTATTTGGACATCTACAATTGTACCCAATATTCTGAATCTCTCATATGTAGCAAGTGATGATATTTACTCTATTGATAATATGGCGCGATCGGAGAATGCGTATCTATATCAGCTCTTTGCCAATAATGGATATCAGATTAATATGGTCAATCATTTGAATACATTTTCAGATACCAATTGTAATGTTTTAAATTATAAACAGAAGAAAGAAAATTTATCTACTTATGTTCTTGACAATGGTATCTGGAGTGAAGTTGATTCTTTTGTGAGTTGGGGAAAACAAAAATTAAGCGGAAACTCCAATGATTATTATACGAATCTGAGTGATGTGTTGACTATTATGGAAAATATTACAGATTATACGAGTGATAGTAAACCAACATTTACTTTTGCTTATGCAGAATGTCCACATGAATATTTTACATTTGACGCAGATGGTAATCGGATAGCGAAAGAGGATGAAACAAATTGGAAAGATAAAAGCATATATCTTAACCAATACAAATATATTACAAAATGTATGGAAAGAATTGTAGAGGATATTCAGAAAAACGATCCGGATGCATTAATTATACTAATGTCTGACCATGGAGCAAGATATCCGCACTGGCAGGTTGATCATTATGGTGCCAAAGCCTATGATGCGTCAGTAGAGACTTTATATATGCAGAATATTTTAAACTGTGTCTATTATAAGGGTGAAAAGCTTGATATAGAAAGTATGACAAGTATTAATACATGGAGAACGGTACTGAATACTTACTTTGGAACTGATTATGAGATGTTGCCAGCACCGGAAGGCTTTAAGGCAAGTACAGGATTTTAGTGATATTTGCAACAAAATAGGTAAAAGTAAATGAGAAGAAGTATAAAAAAATTTTTTACAATAAGTACAATAGCGTTTGTTATTTTGTATCCATGTTTATTTATGTATTTCCAGAATGCCGATGAGGCAAAACTTATTGATGCATTACCTGCATTCGAAAAATTTTTGGCATTAGCGATAGTAGTGTTTATAATTTGTATTATTTTCATGAAGAATACTGGTAAGGCAGTGTTAGCCAGTGATGTAATACTTTTTATCTTAACTAATTTTAATGTATTTTTAAGCAAAGTAGATCATGTGATTGGAAGAAAAAAGATAATTGTAATTTTATTTTTTATAATATTTATGTTTATGATTCTGGTTAAGAAAAAAATCAGATCTGAACAAAATATTTGTATGTTGATTGGAATATATTTTCTGGTACTAATTGCAATGAATTTTTTTGTGGCGCTTCCAACAATATGCTCAAAACTAAATTATCAAAAAGTGGAAAATTCAGAGAATATAGAATATGTGTCTGAAGAAAAGCCAAATGTATATTTTTTTATATGTGATGAATATGCTGGGGTAGAGGGGCTGGAACGGTATTATAATT
Source organism: uncultured Roseburia sp. (assembly GCA_900542495.1). GTDB lineage: Bacteria > Bacillota > Clostridia > Lachnospirales > Lachnospiraceae > Roseburia. Next base: position 61,959 of record UQNW01000003.1, on the reverse strand, counting down.
ATGATAATAGAGTCTTTTTAAAACATATTGAGGAAAATGGGTTTAATATTTCAACAACAAGTCATAATTATGAGTCATGTTCTACGACAGTAAATATACCTAATTTATTAAATTTGGAGTATGTTGCTTCTCCAGACGAACTGGAAGCAAATAATTTAAAATATATGAAAAATCCTAAGTTATATCAAATTTTTAAAACGAATGGATATACGATTAATTTGATAAATCATACCCAGTTTTTGGATGAAGATGGGTGCAATGTTATTGCAACATCAGATGTAGTGGATACAATTTCAACCTATATTTTGCAAAAAAGTATTTTTCAATTAATAAAAGATTATAAAGCAGAACAAATTGAAACCAGTACGGATACACAATATTATGTATCAGATTTAAAAAATATATTAAATACGATGCAGACATGCTATAAAATGGTTGATAAGGAGAAACCCACCTTAACAATAGGGTATGTGTCGTGTCCTCATCCTCCATTTGTAATCGATGAGGAAGGGGGAGCAGTTGATTATAGAAATACATCCAATTGGGCAGACAAGAGTCTTTATTTAAATCAATTAAAGTATGTAAATGCCTGTATGGAGAATGCAGTGGATGGTATTTTACAAAATGATAGAAATGCTATTATTATTATACAATCTGATCATGGAGTTCGTTATCCTTATCATATGATGGAGTGCTACGGAACGCCTGAGTATGACGCAACTATAGAAACACCTTATATGCAGAATATTTTAAACTGTGTTTATTATCAGGGAAAAGAGATGGATATTGAAGGTAAAAGTGGGATTAATACACTTAGAATAGTTTTAAATGAGATTTTTATGACAAATTATGAGATGTTAGATAATCCAGAAAAGTATTTGTATCAATATAAATAAAAGATATATAACGTAGGAGAAGGTATGCTTTTTAATTCATATAGTTTTTTTGTATTTTTCCCAATAGTTGTCGTAGTTTATTTCCTATTACCCAAAAGAGTAAGTTATCTGTGGCTTTTGACTGCAAGTTATTATTTTTACATGGGGTGGAATGCAAAGTATGCATTATTGTTGTTATTGTCTACAGCAATTACTTACATAAGTGGTATAGTGATTCAGTGGTTGAATGATAATCGCCCTGAAAAAATAGAGGCAAAAAAATGGGTGGTTGTAGGATGTATTGTAGCTAATCTTGCAATTTTATTTTTCTTTAAATATTTTAATTTCACAATCGAAAGTATAAATGCAGTATTGGATCACACGAGTTTGCCGACAGTAAATACATCGTTAGATGTATTACTTCCAGTAGGGATTTCTTTTTATACATTTCAGGCTTTAGGATACACTGTGGACGTGTATCGTAGAGAGATTGAGGCGGAAAAGAATTTCTTTCGATACGCGTTATTTGTATCTTTTTTTCCACAACTTGTAGCAGGACCAATTGAACGCTCAAAGAATTTATTGAATCAGCTGCGAAATCCGAAATCATATCATTATGGGAGAATGTGTGATGGACTGTTACTAATGATTTGGGGATATTTTTTGAAATTGGTGATTGCAGACCGAATTGCAATCTTTGTAGATAATGTATATGCGAATGTTGACATTTATGATGGCAGGTATTTACTTTTAGCCAGTGTATTGTTCGCATTTCAGATATACTGTGATTTCGCGGGATATTCCACAATCGCAATTGGAGCTGCAGAGGTTATGGGATTTGAGTTGATGGAGAACTTTAATAGTCCATATCTGTCTCAGTCTGTTGCAGAATTTTGGAGAAGATGGCATATTTCACTCTCTTCCTGGTTTAAAGATTATCTTTATATTCCATTAGGAGGAAACAGAAAAGGAAAAATCAGAAAATATATAAATATTATGATCGTGTTTCTGGTAAGCGGTCTTTGGCATGGAGCAAATTGGTCATATGTTGTATGGGGAGGTCTGAATGGTGTTTATCAGGTAATAGGAGCAATTTTTACACCTCTTAGAAATAAAATCAAAGAAAATTTACACCTGAAGAAAAATTTCTTGCCATTAATGATAGTTTATATGTTTGTGACCTTTATATTAGTGGATCTTACTTGGATTTTTTTTCGTGCAGATACAATACAGCATGCGTTTGATATTATAGAGAGCATTTTCCATATGAATGATCCGGTACTTCTGGCTAATGGTGCACTTTATGATCTGGGACTTAGTAAGCCAAATTTTATAGTGCTTGTTATTTCGCTTTTATTATTGTTATTGGCAGATGTATGTAAATATCGTGGAGTAAAAGTTCGAAATGTGATTTTAAATTTAAATATTATAATAAGATGGACTATTATTATTGTCGGAATTCTGGGGATTTTGATTTTTGGAATCTGGGGAAGTGGATATTCAGAAACAAATTTTATATATTTTCAGTTTTGAGGAAGAGAGATTATAGAGGAATTGCAATATCAACAAATCGAAAGAAAAAACTGATAATTAGTATATGAGGAACGAGATGAAAGTTGCAGGACGTATATTAAAGATTATATTTTTTTTAGGGATTTTGGGAAGCGGAATATTTTATATTTCGAAAGCTTTGCTTCCAAGAATACCAGACTTTTATGAAGAAGAACATTGGGATGTAGTGTTTTTTGGAACAAGCCAAAGTTACTGTACCTTTGATCCTGAAATATTTGACGATTATAATTTGAAAACCTATAATCGTGGCAGGCAGCAGCAGACAATGAATTATACATATTATTATGTCAAGGATGCGTTGGATAACAGCAATATTGATATTGTTGTGCTGGAGATATTTGGTATGTTTTATGATGAGGATGATACAGGATTTACGAGTGAAGGCGTGAGAGATTCTTCATTAAATGATTTGCGATATTCTGATATAAAAGTGGAAGCAATAAAAGATTGCGTGCCGGAAGACTTGCAGTTGGATTATTTGTTTCCTTTAGTCAAGTATCATTCCAGATGGGAGGAATTGGATTATTCGTCTTTTGAGGAATGGAAAGAGAGTGTAATGAATCCATATTTTACAGAGGAAGGGAGAGGATTCAAACATTGGGCAGGTGCACAGCCTTGTGGGTATGCATCCTGGGATGAGATATTTTCAGAAAAAAGACGACCTGTTTATGAAGAAAATTTCAGATATCTGGATATGATGAATGAACTGTGTAAGGAGCATGGTACAGAATTGGTATTGGTGCGTGCACCGTTCCCATGCAATGAAAAAACGGTGGAGATGACAAATACAGTTATGGATTGGGCAGATACACATGAGGTTGAATTGATTAATTGTATGAAGGTGACAGATGTTATTGGTTTGAATTTTGAGGAAGATAGTCTGGATGCAGGAACACATTTGAATGAGAGTGGAGGAAAGAAAGTATCCAGATATATTGCGGAGTATTTAAAGGAAAATGTATTGAAATAAAATTCAATTATAGAAAAATGATACACTAGATGGATATTTATGCAAGCTGGAGAATTAGATAAATTACTGAAAAGTGTTCTGATTATATATGTAACATTGACAACAATGAATGCTAGTACTATACTTCAACAAGATTTATGTATTTAGGAGAAAAAGTATGATCACAAAAAGAGAATTTGATATGTTGGTACTTCTGACAGAGACAAAAGAGGTTGTATCTCAGAGAGATATGGCAGAGCGGTTAAAAATTTCAGCTGAAGCCGTGAATAAGACAGTCAAAGAATTGACAGAAAAAAACTATTGCAAAAATGGACAGATTACACAGGCCGGTCTGGATGCATTGGAACCTTATCGTGTGAAGAGAGCAATATTTGTAGCAGCAGGCTTTGGAAGCCGGATGGTGCCGATCACTTTGAATACGCCTAAACCGCTTGTCAGAGTCAACGGAACGCGTATTATTGATTCACTTCTTGATGCAGTTGTAGAAGCTGGAATTCCTGAGATTGTTATTGTGCGTGGATATTTGGGAGAACAGTTTGATCAGCTTCTTTATAAATATCCGAACATCAGGTTTGTTGAGAATCCGATTTATAGTGAGGCAAATAATATTTCCTCCGCTGTATGTGTCAGATATCTTCTGCAGAATGCGTATGTTTTGGAAGCAGATTTACTGCTCCGTAATAAAAAACTGATTCGTAAGTATGAATATGAAACAAATTTCTTGAGTATTCCGGTGGAGTCCACGGATGACTGGTGTTTTGCAACCGATCATAATGGTGTGATCACAGAAGAAAAAATAGGTGGTACCGACTGTCATCAGATGGTTGGAATTTCCTACTGGAGTGAAGCAGATGGAATCAAGCTTGCCAATGACTTAAATGAGGTTTATTTATCGCAGGGTGGAAAAGAGCGCTATTGGGAGCAGGTGCCGCTTGTTTATAAAAAGGAAAATTACCAAGTGCATGTTCGTGAATGTATTGCAGAGGATATTACAGAGATTGATACATTTAACGAATTAAAGGCAATTGATAATCGTTATGTCACAGGTTGATAAAAGCGACAAATATGAGTAATTATAAAAAATGATGATCAGAGACAGCTCCAGAGACAGTTAAGTCCTACACATGTATGGGCAATCGCACTTGGTGCATTGGTAATGATCATTATTGCGTTTAGTTATGCGTATATGGTGCCAAAGTATCCAAAGACCGGCGGCGAATTTACTTTTACCAAGATGTGCTTTGGCAGAAATACGGCGTATGTTTGTGGATGGTTTCTGGTAGGGGCTTATTTGACCAATGTTCCAATGAATTCGACTGCAATTGGTCTAATTGTCGATGGCTTAGATGGATCAGCAGGTATTTTAAAATGGGGGTTACATTATCAGGTGGCCGGCTATGATGTCTGGCTTGGAGAAATGTTGCTTGCTATGGGAATATTGATTTTATTTGGAATATTGAATATTCTTGGCGTGAAGAAGGCGGGGATTGTACAGACGATTCTCGCAGCATTACTAGGAATTTCTGTTGTGACATTGACGATAGCAGCCTTAGTCAGCAGTAAGACATCATTTGCCAATATGGCTCCATGGTGGGGATTTCATAAGTCTGATGCTATTGCTGCATGGACGAATGGAACTTATACGTCGATAGACGAGTTCGCTAACAGTGGAACAGTTGGAGCAGTATCAGCTGTGTTGGCGACTTTTGCCATTGCGCCTTGGGCATATGTAGGATTTGATACCATACCGCAGGCAGCAGAAGAGTTTAAATTTTCTTACAAAAAAGTGAGTGGCATTATGATCGTTGCGATTATATTTGGCTGCTTTGTCTATACAGCAAATAATACAATTACTGCAGCAGCATTGGAAAATTGGTCGGATTTGATCGTTGAGTCTGCATCAGCACCGTGGTTATTGCTGATAGCTGCCGAATGTCTGCTTGGTACACCGGGAAAGATTTTGGTTGGAGTAGCGGTGTCAAGCGCTGCATTATCATATCCTTGTCCGGACCAATTTTAGGAAGAGAAGCATTGGGATGGTTTTCTTAAAAACAATGGCAACCATAGGTGTTGTATTTTATGTAAAGCAGATGAAAAAGTGAGTTAACAACTATTATGTATCATTAAGATAAAAAGTTTAAAGAAAATGTTTGCTCCTGCATAGCATTGTTGAAAGTGGTCGTATAATAATTATTATACGACCACTTTTACATTTACAGTTAGCAAAATTACTGTTATTCTTTATTTAAAAGAAACAGAAAGGGGACAGGAAGACATGGGTAGATTCGTAAACCCGGATAATAGTGCATTTCAGGTTGCGTTGAATTCTAAGATATATGTGGATAAGACTGGTTTGATTGAGTACACGAACAGTGTTCTCGATACGACAGATGCTTATATTTGTAATAGCAGACCACGCAGATTCGGAAAGTCGTATGCAGCAAATATGTTGGCAGCATATTACAGTAAGGGTGCGGATTCTGAGAAGATGTTTTCTGGATTGCAAATTAGTAAGGAAGCAGATTTCAGGGAGCATCTCAATAAGTATGATGTGATTCATATTGATATCCAGTGGTTCTTGGCGAATTGTGAGGACGTTGATAATGTTGTAACGCTTATTACAGATTCAGTTTTGAGCGAATTATGGGAAATATATCCAGATATTTTTACATGGGAAGTATCGCGTTTACCGGATGCACTTTCCATTGTAAGAGAAAAAACCGGACAAAAGTTTATTATCATTATTGATGAATGGGATGTTCTGATTCGAGACGCGGCAACAAATGGAAAGGTTCAGGAGGCGTATATCAATTTCCTGAGGGGAATGTTTAAAGGAACTGAACCAACTAAATACATTCAGCTTGCTTATCTTACAGGTATTCTTCCTGTAAAAAAAGAAAAAACACAGTCTGCATTGAATAATTTTGATGAGTTTACAATGTTGAGTGCGAGCAATCTGGCTCCTTATATTGGTTTTACGGAGGATGAAGTAGAGAAACTTTCGAAGGAATATCATCAGGATTTTGATAAAGTCAAACGCTGGTATGATGGTTATCTTTTGAAGGATTATCAGGTTTATAATCCGAGAGCGGTTGTAGGTGTGATGTTAAAAGGAGAATTTAAAAGTTATTGGTCCGAAACGGCATCTTATGAAGCAGTTACCCCTTTGATTAATATGAATTATGATGGTTTGAAAACAGCTATTATTGAAATGCTTTCTGGTGCAAATGTGAAGGTTGATACTGCAACTTTCAAAAATGACACTGTAAATATTCACAGCAAGGATGATGTGCTTACTTATATGATTCATCTGGGATATCTTGGCTATGATCAGTATACAAAAACAGCGTTTATTCCGAATGAAGAGATTCGGCAGGAACTTACAGCAGCAGTTGAAAGCCGGTCTTGGAATGAAATGTTGATGTTTCAGCGGGAGTCAGAAAGACTTCTGGATGCGACGTTAGATATGGATGGTGTGATGGTTGGAACCCAGATAGAGAAAATTCATAATGAGTATATTTCGGTTATTCAGTATCATAATGAAAATTCGTTGAGTGGTGTATTGGCAATAGCATATCTTAGTGCAATGCAATATTATTTCAAACCAATTCGGGAATTGCCGACAGGTCGTGGATTCGCCGATTTTGTTTATATACCAAAACCTGAATATAAAGCGGATTATCCTGCGTTAATTGTGGAGCTGAAATGGAATCAGAATGCACAGACTGCAATGCAGCAGATTAAAAATAAAAAGTATCCAACAGCCATTGAAAATTATACGGGGGATATTCTGCTTGTAGGAATCAGTTATGATAAAAATTGCAAAGAACATCAATGTTTGATTGAAAAGTATGAGAAAGAATCATAATATATGTAAAATGCTGATTGAAAATATCGTGATTATTGTTTTAAAAAGCTCGTATTGACAATTCTTAGAATTAAAGAATACAATGTATGAAGTCTTATATTTTGGGGAAAATATACTTAAAATTGTTAAATTGAAAGAATTATTAATAAAAAGTTGAAGTTTAACTGAAAACTCGCTATATTATAAGTATCCAATACAAAAAAGAGAAACGGGTGAAATACAATATGGCAGTATATGTTGTTGGTGATTTTTTGAGAGAAACCAGATTGAGAAAAGGGTATACACAGGAAGAGGTCAGCTACGGAATCTGTACACCTGCGTCTTTGTCGAGAATTGAAAATGGAGCACAAAAACCGGGACGACTTATTTTGGAGAAACTGTTTGAACGATTGGGTACGGAGAATAATTTGTTTAATTCTTTTGTGAGCAGGGAAGAGATGGAGTTGTATTCTGCTATACAAGAGCTGGTTAGAAATATAACGGATGATGATGTTGCGAAAATTGAAAAGCAGATAGAAGTGGTTGAAAAACTAGCGGTGAATACAACAGAATTGGAACATCAATGCTTGTATTTTGCAAAGGGAGAACTTGCTAGACAGAAAGATAAGGATGATAAAAAGGCGATGGAAATGTATATGAAAGCAATACATATAACATTGCCGGATTTTGATGGTAAAAGTCCGTTGAGAAATAATCTTTTGACTTTTGATGAGATTATGATTATTAATAGCATAGCAATTTTATATGCAAACAGGGAAAATGACATAATGAATGCAATTGAATTGGATATGTGGTTAAAGGTTCATATGGAAAATAAAATTATGGATGGAAAAATGAAAACAGCAAAATATCCTATGATTTTATATAATTTAAGTAATTGGTTTGGAAATAAAGAATTTCATGTGGAAGCATTAAAGATGGCAGAATTGGGAGTCGATTTTTGCATTCAATATGGCAATTTAGCGTTCTTTCCTATTTTAGTTGTAAATAAAGGCGTTGCATTAGCGGAGATAGGAAAAATTGAAGATGCAAGGAAGTGTTTGCACCAAGCAATTGCTATTTTTGAAGCTATGAAACAAGTAGATCATGTTCAGCCAGTAATTGATTGGTGCAAGATTCATTATAAAATGGATATTTAATAACCACCTGCTTTATCACCAAAGATATATTGGGCAACAACATAAGAGTTATCCACAACTCCTGTACTTCCAACAATAGAAGCGGCTGCAATAAGTGCACATAATGTGATAGCAAAAATTTTCTTTTTCATGGTTTTGTACCTCCAATTAATTTTGAGATTATGGTAAATTCCAGAAGGCAAAGAGACCATTCGATGTGACGTAAATTTAAATTTACGCGATATCGAATGGTCTTTTTGCATGAATGGGAATAAAATTAATTAATTTAACAGGTTGCTTTGGGGATTAGGGAAACTGTTAAAAGAGATTGAAGGAAATGAAAGGAAAATGTGAGTTATGGTAAGACCAGGATTACGTCGCAGCGAAATTGATTGGGAGAATGTAGACATTCATATCTCCAGAGAAGAAATGGAGAGAGAGCAGGAGCATGAAGCGGCAATACAGCAGGCAAAACAGTATCTGATCAAAAACTTTCCGAAGTTTTGTACAATAAATAATGGTTATTATGAGACAGAGACGTTTAATCATGATGCAGGGATGTATGAAGTAATGCATGTGGATCATATCGTGATTGGTGATCAGGCAATCTATGTGATCAAGACAGTGAAGTTTCCGGAGCATGTCGAATTATACGGAAGCTCAGACGCAAAAAACTGGTATTATGCAGAGAACACAGATAAACAGGAAACGCATAAGCACAAAGTGGACAATCCAGATAAGAGAAACCAGAGTTATTGTGAGTATATACAGATGTTGGCGGGAGAAGCTATCAGACGGGATGTGCCGGCGATTGCAATTGTCAATATTATTGGACTTACAGATGAGCAGATCCATTTGGATATAGAATCAGGGCATGAGGTTGTGACAATGGATAAACTGGCAGACAGGATCCGGTATTATGAGAGTACAATTGACAGTGATCGTGTGGCGTATGAACATAGCGATGATCTGATAAGAAAGTTCAAGGAAGAAGAGGTGTATGATAATATCATTCCACAGATACGGGATGTGGAGTTGAAATACAGAATATATTTAAAACTATCGGAATAGATTTCAGTAAGATTTTAAGCAAATCTTAAGAAGAAATCATCGTTTATAGGTTTACAAGTTTCCTTTTATTTGATAAAATTCTATTTTGGTATGTAAGAATAAAATAGGTGTCTTAATATTTTGAGATACGGTCACATTAGGAGGAAATGATGAGTTTTATTAACACGGTGTTTGGTATTCCACTTGGATATGTCATGTGGGGATGCTATCAGTTGGTGAAAAACTATGGTTTGTCAATCATTCTGTTTACATTGGTCAGCAAAATCGTCATGCTGCCGGTATCTATTATGGTACAGAAAAACAGTATTCGAATGATACAGATCCAGCCACAGATAAATGAGATTAAATATAAGCATGCAGGCGATAAAGACCGCATTGCGGATGAACAGATGGAGTTGTTCAAGAAGGCACACTATAGTCCAATGCTTGGTATGGTGCCAATGTTATTACAGATTCCATTGGTTCTTGGTCTGATTAATGTCATTTATAATCCAATGCAGCATTTGATGCATATCAAGACATCTGTCTGTGATCAGATCGTGGCAGCTACCTGTTCTCTGATGGGGGTAGATCAATTGGGGAGCGGCGCACAGCTTCAGGCAATGGCAGCATTGCAGAATCCGGATAACTTAAGCTTTTTCCAGAATGCATTGGCAGGGACCGGCATTGATATTGAGGCGATCGCAGCACAGGCAGCTACGATTAACACACATTTTCTTGGTCTGGATCTGTCTGTAGTGCCACACATTACTGTATTGGCATGGATTCTTCTTATTCCGCTGTTCAGCTGTCTTTCTACTGTTTTACTTTGTGCATGCCAGAATCAGGCGAACGTGTTGCAGAAAGAGCAGGGTGCTTTGGGACAATGGGGAGTAACAGTTTTTACAGTTGCATTCTCAACATATTTTACATTCCTGGTTCCGGGTGGAGTTGGTTTATATTGGATTTTCAGTAACTTGTTCTCCACAGCGTTGATTTACATTTTAAATGCAGTTTATAACCCGAAAAAATATATTGATTACGAGGCGTTGGAGGAAAGTAAACGTCTGCTTGCAGAACAGAAAGCGGTAGAGGATGCCTATAAGAAAAAGATGGCTCCTTATAAGGCTAAGGAAAAAGAGGACTATAAGAGGTTTTTTGCCAAAGACAATGAAAATAAACGGTTAATGTTTTATTCTGAATCCTCAGGATTTTATAAATATTATCGTGGAATGATCGAAGAGTTATTGGAAAACTCGGATATTGTGATCCATTATGTTACAAGTGATCCGGAAGATCAGGTTTTCCAGATCAGGCATGAGAGGTTTAAAGCATATTATATCGGAGAGATCAAACTGATCACTCTGATGATGAAACTGGATTGTGATATTGTTGTTATGACAATGCCTGATCTTGAAACTTATCATATCAAGAGAAGTTATGTGAGAAAGGACATGGAGTATATTCATGTGCCACATAGTATTGACAGTATGAATATGACGTATCGAAAGGGAAGTATCGATCATTTTGACACTATTTTCTGCGTAGGTCCACATCATAAAGATGAGGTCGAGAAGATGGAAGAAACCTATGATCTTCCGCATAAAGTATTGTTAAACTGGGGTTACTGCCTGCTCGATGATATGCGAAAAGATTATGAGTCAAAAGAAAAAGTGATCAATGAACAGAAAACGATCCTGATCGCTCCGTCATGGCAGGAAGATAATATTGTGGATTCCTGTCTCGAGGATATTTTACAGAAATTGCGGGCTACAGGATATAAGGTGATCGTGCGTCCGCATCCACAGCATGTAAGACATATGCCAGAGAAGATGCAATTATTAAAAGATAAGTTTGCAGAAGATAAGAATATTGAGATTCAGACAGACTTTTCTTCAAATGACACAGTATTTAATGCAGATCTGATCATTACAGACTGGAGTGGTATTGCATATGAATATGCTTTCACAACATTGAGACCGGTATTGTATATTAACACGCCGATGAAGATTATGAATCCGGAATATGAGAAAATTGGGGTTGTGCCAATTAACATTTTCATGAGAGACAGTATTGGATGCAGTTTGAATTTAGATCAGTTAGACCGGGTGGCAGAGGAAGCAACACGTCTGATTGAGCAGAGAGAGCTTTATCATGATAAAATTGATGCATTCGTAAAGCAGTATGTATATCATTTGGGAACCAGCGCAAAAGTTGGAGCCAATTATATAAAATTACGTTTAAAACAAATTCATTCAGAAGATTAAAGGAGAAAAGATTGATGAAAAATTTAATGAAACAGATTACAAAGAACGGAAGAATTTTTTGGGTGACTTATTTTACTTTCTTTCTTATTTTGGCAATGCCAACGCATGCATGGGCATATGTTGATCCGGCAACCTTAACTTATGTAGTTCAGATCATTGCAGGTGTTTTTATTGCGGGTGGTGTTGCAGTTGGTGTATACTGGAGAAAAATCAAGAAGCTTTTCTCTAAGGACAAAACATCTGTTAAGAAGCATGAGTCAACAGAGCAGGAAAGAAATGCAGCAGCAGCAGCGGCTGAGGAATTTAACGAAGACAAATAGGAATCGTATCATTCAGAGAGAGGAATACAAATGAATATCAAGAGGAATATTTTATTGAATCCGGGACCGTCAACAACAACGGACACGGTAAAAATGGCACAGGTTGTGCCTGATATCTGCCCAAGGGAAGATGAATTTGCTGAAATGATGAGACAGATGAGGAAAGACCTTGTGAAGATCGTACACGGAGATCCTCAGAAGTATACTTCAGTTCTGTTTTGTGGTTCCGGCACATTGAATCTGGATGTATGTGTAAATTCACTTCTTCCAGAAGGAAAGAAGATTCTTGTTGTAAATAATGGCGCATATAGCAGCAGAGCAGTTGAAATCTGCGAATATTACGGATTAGATCATATCAATCTGCAGTTTCCAATCGATGAACAACCGGATCTTAAAGTGGTTGAGAAAACGATGAAGGAAAATCCGGATATTGCTGTGGTATATACAACACATAATGAAACCGGTACGGGTGTGGGAAATCCGATTCGTGAGATAGGAGCAATTGCGCATGTACACGATGCGATTTTTATTGTTGATACGACTTCGACATATGCAATGGTTCCAATCGATATTGAAAAGGACAATATCGATTTTTGTATGGCATCTGCACAAAAGGGATTGATGTCTATGACAGGATTATCTTTTGTAGTTGGTAACGAAGAAATCATAAAGAAATCCAAGGATTATCCAAAACGTTCCTATTATTGTAATTTATATCTACAGTATGAATATTTTGAAAAAACGGGTCAGATGCATTTTACACCACCGGTTCAGACGGTATATGCTACCCAACAGGCATTAAAAGAGTATTTTGCTGAGGGAGAAGAGGCAAAGTGGGCACGTCATTCCAGAGTGATGAAAGCCATTCATGAGGGACTGAAAGAACTTGGATTTAAAGAACTGATACGTCCTGAAATTCAAATTGGTCTGGTTGCGTCGGCAGTATATCCTGATGATCCGAATTGGAGCTTCCAAAAAGTTCATGACTATTGCTATGAGCGTGGATTTACGATTTATCCGGGAAAAGTGACAACTACTGATACATTTCGATTGTGTGCGTTAGGAGCCATCGATGTGGAAGATATTGAAGAGTTTTTTAAAGTGTTAAGGGAAGCGCTTATAGAAAATAATATTCGAGTTCCGGTACAATACAGATAGTGAAAGGATACAATATGAAAACAGTATATATGTGTTTTGCTACAGACGTGATCCATGAAGGACATATGAATGTAGTTAAAAAAGCAAAAGAATACGGGAAAGTCGTAGCAGGTGTATTATGTGATGCAGAGATGGTCCGTTATAACCGTTTTCCGACAGTAAGTTTTGAGGAACGTATGGCAATGGTGAGAAATATTCCGGAAATTGATGAAGTGATTGTACAGGATAGGATTATGTATGATAATGTCATCAAAGAATTAAAACCGGATTATGTCATTCATGGTGATAATTGGTGCGATGGACCGGAAAAGACGATTCGTGAAAATGTAATTGCTTTGTTGAAAGAATATGGTGGAGAGTTAATAGAGGTTCCATATACATATAATGAAAAAGTAAAGAAAATTGATGATCAGTTTAAGGAAAAACTGGCAATGCCGGAATACCGCAGGAAAAGATTAAGACAGTTGATAAAAACAGTACCAATTGTTAAAACAATAGAAGTTCATTCTGGATTAACAGGTCTTATTGCAGAAAAGACGGTAGTGGAACATGATGGAGGTTTAGACCAGTTTGATGCAATGTGGATTTCCAGTCTTTGTGATTCTACTGCAAAGGGAAAACCAGACATTGAGCTTGTTGATATGTCTTCACGTCTGAGAACAATCGATGATGTTTTAGATGTTACCACGAAACCAATCATTTTGGATGGAGATACAGGTGGATTGATCGAACATTTTGTTTATAATGTTCGGACATTAGAACGTATGGGCGTTTCGGCAGTTATTATTGAAGACAAAACAGGCTTGAAAAAGAATTCCCTGTTTGGCACGGAAGTAGAGCAGACACAGGATTCTATCGAAAATTTCTGCGCAAAAATCAGAGCTGGTAAAAATGTTCTTCGTACAGAAGAATTTATGATCATAGCCAGAATTGAAAGCCTGATTTTAGAGCGTGGCATGGAGGATGCGTTAACCAGAGCTTTTGCATATGTGGAAGCAGGTGCTGATGGCATTATGATCCACAGCAGAAAGAAAACAGCTGATGAGATAATTGAATTTTGTGACAAGTTTCGGGCAAAATATTCTGATATACCGATTGTTGTTGTTCCAACATCTTATAATTATATTACGGAGGCAGAACTGGCGGCTCATGGTGTAAATATTGTTATTTATGCAAACCAGTTAACCAGAAGTGCATTTCCGGCAATGGAAAATACAGCAAAAGAAATTTTGAAAAATCATAGGGCTCTGGAAGTGGATTCAAAACTTATGCCATTTAAAGATATTATTACATTGATAGATGAATTGTAATTTAAAAATGGATTACGAATATTGATGTAGTGGTATAATAACTTTTGATGAGGATAAAAGAGATGAGAGTAGAAACATTATTCGATATATTAGATTCTGATTTTTATACGGGAGTTCCGGATTCACAATTACAGGCATTATGCAATTTTCTGATCGATAAGTACGGAATTTCTGAACATCATGTGATAGCAGCCAATGAAGGAAATTGTACTGCACTTGCAGCTGGACATTATCTTGCAACGGGAAATGTACCTGTTGTATATATGCAGAACAGCGGTATTGGAAATATCATTAATCCGGTTGCATCTTTATTGAATGATAAGGTTTATGCAATCCCTTGTATTTTTGTGGTTGGCTGGCGGGGAGAGCCTGGTATTCATGATGAGCCACAGCATATCTATCAGGGTGAAGTAACCCTGAAACTTTTGGAAGATATGGATATTGCGACTTTTGTAATAGGAAAAGAGACAACGGAAGCCGAATTATATGCAAAGATGAAGGAATTCCGTAATGTTCTTACAAATGGAAAGAGCGTTGCTTTTGTAGTGAGAAAAGGTGCTTTGGAATATGGTAATAAAGTCGTTTATTCCAACGAATATCAAATGAAACGAGAGGAAGTTCTTGAACATATCGTTGCTGTAACTGAAAATGACCCGATTGTCAGTACAACAGGAAAAGCAAGCAGGGAATTGTTTGAAATCCGTGAAAGAAATGGACAGGGACATGAATGTGATTTTCTTACGGTCGGTTCTATGGGACATAGCAGCTCAATTGCACTTGGTATCGCTATGAGCAAAAAGAATGAAAAAATATGGTGTGTAGACGGAGATGGTGCATGTCTGATGCATATGGGTTCTATGGCAGTATTGGCAAGCAGAAAACCGGATAATATGGTACACATTGTGTTGAATAATACAGCACATGAGACTGTAGGCGGAATGCCGACTGTTGCAGGAAACATAGATCTTGTCACAATTGCAGAAGGCTGTGGATATCCTTATGCTGTATGTGTTGATAATTTCGCTGATTTAGATAAGGAATTAAAAGCAGCGAAAGAAGCAAAGAGTCTCCGGTTTATCGAGGTGAAATGTGCACTTGGTTCCCGTGCAGACCTTGGCAGACCGACTACGACTGCGATTGAGAATAAAGAAAGATTCATGGAGAGATTGAATTGAAATCATATATCGTAAAACAGAAGGACCTGAATAGTCGTATGCTATCCAGGTCCGGTGGCATTTTTGCAGCAATATCTGACCAGGTGTTAGCACAGGGGGGTGTGATTTACGGCGCAGGAATGGACAAAAATTTTAATGTTGTACACAAACGCGCTGTAAATGCGACAGAGAGAGACGAACTTAGAGGATCAAAGTATGTGCAGAGTGACATGCACAATGCATATCGGCTTGCCTGTGAAGATTTGAAGGCCGGCAGGTTGGTTCTGTTTACTGGAACTCCATGTCAGGTGGATGGGATAAAGGCTTTGTGTCCAAAAGGTTGTGAGGAACATCTCGTTTGTATGGATATCGTGTGTCATGGTGTTCCGAGTCCAAGAGTCTGGAATGATTATAAGGCGTATGTGGAACGAAAATATCATGGAAAAATAGAAAAAATAGATTTTCGTAATAAAGAACGCTTCGGATGGTCTGATCATTGGGAAACAGTTACAATTAATGGAAAAGAACATGACAGTCAGGTTTATATGAAGATGTTTTATGAACACACTTTTTTACGTGAGGCATGCTATGTATGCCCATATAAGAACCTGCAGCGTATATCTGATATTTCAATAGCTGATGCATGGGGAGTAGAGACTGCTAACCCGGAATTCGATGATAATAGGGGAGTTTCACTTGTTCTTATTAATACACAAAAAGGAGAAAAATGGTTTTTGGATTCCTTACAGGGATGTGATTATAAGGAGTGCGATTTAGAAAAGTATATACAGGAACCACTTAAAAGACCATTTAAAAAACCAGATAATACAGAAAATGTATGGAAAGAATATAACGAGGTTTCATTTGGAAAATTTGTAAAAAATCATTATAAAGAACCGTTTTTGTCAGTTGTCAAAAGAAGTTTGAAAAGAAAAATAAAGGATATGATACCGAAAGAATTTTGGAATCGGCTCAGAAGGTGGAGGTAATATATGGAAGAAAAAAGGCTGCCGGATCTATGCACAAAAAAGGATACCTGCTGTGGCTGTAGTGCATGTGTCACGATATGTCCGGTGTGTGCAATTTCGATGTGTCCGGATGAAAAGGGTTTTTTATATCCACTGGTAAATTCTGGTAAATGCATAAGATGCTATAAATGCGAACAAATTTGTCCGTTTAAAAAAAGATAATTTTTAATATATTCTTAAGTAGCTTTTCCATTCATAAATCATGTGCTACAATATTGTCAGATTAACTATATATAGGGTAGTTATGAAAATATTAAGATATGAGAGGTATTTACAATTGAAGAAAAGAGCACTTTTACTAGGAATGATGCTGACGCTTGCAGTAACTTCGGTAGGATGTGGTAAGAAAGAGGCAGATGCTAATATCACAGAACCGATTTATGAAGAATCCAGCGAAGAGGCAGTCGTTGGGGATGTTGTAGACAATGAGGAGGAAGAAGATCTTCCGGATGGTAAAGTCCGTAATGAGCTGACAGGGGAATTAATTGATGAGTCACTTGCAAATCAAAGACCGATTGCTGTTATGGTAGATAATGAATCAATTGCATTACCGCACTATGGTCTGACACAGGCAGATGTTGTTTATGAGATGATGAACAGTACTGAGAATGGCCGTATTACAAGATTCATGGCTTTAGTGAAAGACTGGGAGACATTAGAGCAGTTTGGAAGTATTCGCAGCGCAAGGGTAACAAACTGCATTCTGGCAGCAGAATGGAATGCTGTATTATGTCATGATGGTGGACCATTCTATATTGACGAATATATTGCACTTCCAAGTGTGGATGATTTTAATGGCGGATTTTCCCGTGTCAATAATGGAAAATCCAGAGAATATACAGAGTACATTGTTTCAGGTGATCTGGACAAAAAATTTGCAAGCACAGGTGCAAGCAAAGAGTATAATAAATATTATACAGAAAATCACTTTAAATTCGCCAAAGAAGACACTGATATTGCGGATGGAACATCTGCAGTTACAGTAGATATTCCATTTCCTCATAATGGCTCTTATTTGACATATGACGAGTCGGAGAAAGTGTATAAGTACTTTGAGTACAAGAAAGAGCATGTGGATCCACAGAATGGCAATGCTCAATTGAGTTTTAAAAATGTGATTTTACAGTGTACACCATTTGAATTACATAGCTGGGGTGACGGTGTATATGATCCAAATGGTTACATGTACTATAAAATCGAGAATAATAAGGGAACAGGTTATTATATTACAAATGGTAAAGCAGAAGAGATTACATGGTCAAAAGGCGGATTGACAGATAACACAAAATATTATGATGCATCCGGCAATGAAATTAAGATTAATATTGGTAAAACATACATTGCATTAGTTCCGGATGATGCATGGGGAGATCTTGTAGTAGAGTAGAATACTTTAACAGATAGGATTTATCCAGAGAAAACACAAGATAAGATAGTGTTTTCTCTGGATTTTTTGTATAATGAAGTGATGGTAGAACACACGATAGTGCTTATAATGAAAATATGAGGAATTATTTATTATGAAAATAAATGCTTCAACGCTGCTTTATGGAATTCGTTATATTAGAAAGTTTGGATTACATACCCTATGGATTAGAATCGCAGAAAAGAAACAGAAAGATAAATTTGATTATCAAAAAAATTTTTCTAAAATGCAAGCCTCGAACGAAGAGTTGGATAAGCAGCGTAATGAGGTTCACGGATGGGACAGACAGGTAAAAATTAGTATCGTAACACCGCTTTATAATACGCCTGAAATATTTTTGAGAGAATTGATAGAATCAGTTTCTGACTCATCATATGAAAACTGGCAATTGTGTCTTGCGGATGCAACGGAAGCTGAAAATGGGCTGACAAGCGAAAATAAGCTGGGAGATATTGTCAGAGAATATCAGAAAAAAGATGAAAAAATAACAGGGGAAGGTTCACGTATCTGTTATAAGAAATTAACTCAAAATTATGGTATTGCAGAAAATACGAACCAGGCGATTGAAATGGCAGAAGGAGAGTATATTGCTTTTTTGGATCATGATGACGTGCTGACACCGGATGCATTGTATGAGATGGCATTAGCAGCAGGAAAGGCTGAAAAGTCAGGCAAAAAAGTGGCGATGTTTTATTCAGATGAAGATAAGGTAAATGAGAATAGAACAGCATTTTTGGAGCCGAATTTCAAACCGGATTTTAATCCGGATCTGTTATGTGCAAATAATTATATCACACATTTTCTGATGATCAGCAGAAAACTGCTGGACCGGGTAGGAAAGATAAGCAAAGAGTACGATGGGGCACAGGATTATGATTTTATTTTACGATGTGCGGAACAGGCGGATGATGTCATTCATGTACCGAAGGTTTTGTACCATTGGAGAGTGCATGATCGTTCAACAGCTGGCGGCAGTGGGAGCAAGGATTATGCAATTGATGCGGGTAAGCGCGCGATCGAGGCACATTTACAGAGAATGGGTGAACGTGGAAAAGTCACTGTTATGCCATATTTTGGGTTTTACAGAGTCGAATATGAAGAATGCATGAAGAAAAAGCGAGAGGAATGTGTATTGTTTATTGATCAAGCTATAACACCTTTGAATTCAGACTGGCAGGAGATTTTATATGCAGATTGCAGTCGTAAGGGGATTGGTGTTGTAGGAGGAAAGATTTATGACAGACATCATCACGTTTTTGAGGCGGCTTTTTTTGAAAAGAAAGATGCAGCCGGAAAAAGATTTTTGGATAATGTGTATCGTGGTTTAAAAGAAGGCTATGGTGGTTATATGCACAGGGCCAATATTCAAATGGACTGCGATGGAGTATCTGCAAAATGTATGCTCGTAAAGAAAACAGTGTTGGATAAAATCGAAGATTACGAGAGCTTGACAAATCAACCAGAATTTGCAGAATTGGTTTGTTCAACAGCAAAGAAAATGGGGTATCGGGTTATGTATGATCCAGAGGTAAAAATGATTTTTAAATCATGAGAAATTGTGTATAATAGAATGGATACATGCAAATTGTGTCGTCATTTGTCGTGTAAAATAAGTGTGAAGCTGTTTTTTGTTGTGCTATAATGAATTTATTGTAGAATAAAAAGAGGATAAGTGCTTATGATGAGGGTATATATATGTCCGGACTGTGGCTGGATGCGCATGGTCTCAAGGCGTAAAAACGTGGAATGCTATAAGTGTGGTGTGCAGGATATGACTTTGGCAAAAGTAGATTTTGCTACATATGTATCCTGGTCTGAGAAGGAACGGCAGGAATATTCGGCAGCATGGATGTACATACATAGCAAAGGAAAAACAAAAAGGAATTAGGAATTATTCATGCAGGAAGTCACAATTGTAATCCCGAATTATAATGGAAAAAATTTGTTGGAAAATTGTCTGAGAACTTTAGAAAATCAATCATACAAAGATTTTAAGGTGCTGGTGGTTGATAATGGATCTACAGATGGAAGTGTTGACATTGATTCAGGAACTTTAGATATAGAATGGATTGTTTTGAAGGAGAATCTTGGATTTTGCGGAGCGGTAAATCTGGGTATTCAAAGGACAAGAACACCATATCTCATTTTGCTTAATAATGATACAGAAACAGAACAATATTTTGTGGAAGAATTGCTGAGAGGAATAAAATGGTCAGAGCACATTTTTTCCTGTGGAGCCCAGATGATAGATTATAGGAAGCATGAAGTGTTAGACAATGCAGGAGATCTCTATACAGCCATGGGATGGGCAGTTGCCAGAGGAAAAGGAAGATTATGCAAAGATTATGAAAAGGTGACAAGAGTATTTTCCTGTTGTGCAGGGGCTGCAATTTATCGTATGGATATGATACGGAAGATTGGCGGACTTGACGAGAAACATTTTGCTTATCTGGAAGATGTGGATCTGGGATATCGTGCAAGGATTGCCGGATTTGAAAATTGGTATATTCCACAAGCTAAGGTTTATCATGTTGGAAGTGCAACAACTGGTACACGCTATAATAAGAAAAAAGTATTTCTGGCTGCAAGAAATACTGTTTTTGTGTTGTATAAGAATATGCCAGTCTTGCAGCTGATTTTAAATATGCCATTTATAGTTGTCGGAGTTCTGGCAAAAATGCTTTTTTTCACCGGAAAGGGATTTGCAGGTGAATATTGCAGAGGGATTTTCGAGGGGATTTGTGAGAGCAGAAAATGTCGGAAGGTAAAATTTCGTATGAGGAATTTACTGAATTATTTTAAGATTCAATTGGAGTTATGGCTGAATATTGTGCGCATAATGTAAAAGAACGGTATTGTTTTTGATTACAATATAAAGAAATAATTAAGATTTTGAGACGCTTGTTTTAAGAAAATAGAGTTGTGATTTCATGGAAATTATTGTATTATTGAATCTATGATAACAAAAAAATAAAGGATAGCATTATGATAAAAGATAATCAGCAGCACTTTAACAGATTGCATGTCGTTTTAGATGCATTGGTTGTCATCTTTTCTTATGTACTTGCCTGGTGGTTAAAGCTTTCAGGCATTTTCGCAAATGAGCAGGTCGGTGTTCTTTCATTAGAGTTTTATATGAAAGCACTCATATTGATCGTTCCACTTTATTTGCTATTATATTACGCGTTCAATTTGTATACGTCAAAGAGAGTACAGGGAAGGCGTCTGGAACTTTCCAATATTGTTATGGCAAATACGGTTGGTATATTAATTGTGTTTGCTGGATTTTTCCTTGTATTGTCTTATTCCGAAGAAGCAAAGAACTTTTCACGTTCAATGTTTGCTTATTTCTATGTATTGAACATTGTTCTTGAAGAAATCGAGCGGCTTGTAGTTCGTGGCTTTTTGCGCAGCATAAGAAGAAAAGGATATAATCAGAAGCATATTTTGCTTGTGGGATATTCAAAGGCGGCAGAACAATATATTGACAGAATCAAGCAAAATCCTCAGTGGGGTTATAGTATTCGGGGAATTTTGGATGACAATATTGCGCGTGGAACAATTTATAAAGGTGTGAAAGTAATAGGAAGCATTGATAACCTTACTTTTATTTTACCGGAAAATAAATTAGATGAGATAGCAATTACGCTTGGTTTGGAAGAATATTATAAGTTGGAAAAGATTGTCGCGCAATGTGAAAAATCGGGAGTGCATACAAAGTTTATTCCAGATTATGGAAATATTATTCCGACAAGACCATATACAGAGGATTTGCTGGGACTTCCGGTGATTAATATTCGTTATGTGCCGTTATCAAATACATTTAATGCAATGATTAAGCGGTTGACAGATATTGTTGGATCTTTGATCTGTATTGTGATTTTTTCACCAGTCATGCTTATCTCTGCGATTCTTGTAAAGACTACTTCGTCTGGACCATTGATTTTTAAGCAGGAACGGGTAGGACTTCATAATGAAAAATTTATGATGTATAAGTTCCGTACCATGTATGTTCAGTCAGAAGAAGAAGAAAAAAAGGGATGGACACAGAAAAACGATCCGCGGGTGACAAAGGTAGGAGCCTTTTTGCGTAAGACAAGCCTTGATGAGTTCCCACAGCTTTTTAATGTATTAAAAGGGGATATGAGTCTTGTGGGACCAAGACCGGAGAGACCACAGTATGTAGAAAAGTTCAGGGAAGAGATTCCGAGATATATGATCAAGCATCAGGTACGTCCGGGAATGACCGGATGGGCTCAGGTGAATGGATACCGTGGAGATACATCGATTCGAAAGAGAATTGAACATGATTTATATTATATTGAGAACTGGACATTAGGGTTAGATATGAAGATTCTGTTTCTGACAGTTTTCAAGGGATTTATCAATAAAAATGCGTATTAGGAGAAAATGATTCATGAGTAGTGAGACAAATAATCGTCAAGGCAGACATAAGCCGCTGACAAAGAAGCAGAAAGAGGCAATCAGAAGAAAGAAGAGACAGAGAAGGATTATCTTGTTGGTAATTGAAGTACTTGTAGTTTTGTTATTGGCTGGTGTCCTTTTCTTAGTCAGCAAATTAGGAAAGATTGAGCGTAGTGAGGTGCCTCTTGAGAACATTGAGGTAAATGAGGGCATTTCTGAAGAATCGCAGGAAATTATGAAGAATTATACCACGATTGCTTTATTTGGTCTGGACAACCGTTCTAATGGTAATTTGTCAAATGGGCGTAGTGACGTCATTATGATCGCAAATATTAATAATGACACCAAAGAAGTGAAGTTATGTTCTGTATTCCGTGATTCTTATCTGGATACAGGAGATGGAAGTTTCAAGAAATGTAATGCAGCTTATTCAAAAGGTGGTCCGGAAGCAGCGATTAATATGCTGAATAAGAACCTGGATTTATCGATTACCGATTATGTGACGGTAGATTTCAACGCGGTTGTTGAATGTGTTGATTTACTTGGTGGCATTACATTGGATGAAGTGACAGATGAAGAAGCAGTTCTCATGCAGGGATATATGGATGAGATCAATAAACTTACAAAACATAATTCCAAGTATCTGTCTGGCGGTGGAACAAACGTGCAGTTAGATGGTGTGCAGGCTTGTGCATATGCGCGAATCCGTTATACTGCAGGAGATGACTATAAGCGTGCAGAACGTCAGAGAACGGTTATTGCCGCTATGGTAGCAAAAGCGCAGAAGTCAGATCTTATGACCATTAATAAGTTGATCGATGCGGTATTTGGGGATATTCAGACAAGCTTTTCAAATGCAGATCTGGTTGCATTGGCAGCACAGGTATTTAATTACAAACTTGGTGAATCATCTGGATTCCCATTTAGTAAGAATTCAACAACGCTTGGATCAAAGGGAAGTGTTGTTGTACCGTGTACTCTGGAGTCTAATGTAATTGAGCTGCATCAGTTCCTGTTTGGTGATGAGGAATACACACCATCAGATACCGTTCTTGCGAACAGTAAGAAGATTATCAATGACACAGGTATGAATGAGGGAAATGGTTACAGATAAATGACAGTAGATATTATCATTCCAACTTATAAACCGGATGAAACATTATGTCTGCTCTTGCATAAATTGCAAGGGCAGACCTTTGTCGTTCATAGGGTAATTATTTTAAATACAGAAGAAGCGCTCTGGAAACAGGCAGTTGCAGCGTATCCAATCGAGCAGGTATTACAGGAACTGCCTTGCGAGCATGAAGTGATTCATATTGCAAAAAAAGATTTTGACCACGGTGGAACGAGGCAGTTTGGTGCAGAATATTCAGATGCGGATGTGATGATTTTTATGACTCAGGATGCAGTTCCGGCAGATGAGTTTCTGGTGGAGAAGCTGGTAGAGGCGTTGGAGACAGGCGGAGAATCAGAAAGTAAGCAGAAATCGGCTGGGAAAGAGCTTGGAAAGAGTGGAGACGGAACAATACAGATAGCCGTAGCTTATGCAAGACAGCTTCCTCAAAAGGACTGTCATATTGTTGAACAGTATACAAGGCAGTTTAATTATCCAGAGCAGAGCCGTATTAAGACAAAAGCGGACATCCCTGTATTTGGAATCAAAACTTTTTTCTGTTCGGATGTCTGTGCTGCATATCGAAAGGATTTATTTGAAGAACTTGGGGGATTTGAGTCCCCGGTTATTTTCAATGAGGATATGTTTTTTGCTGCAAATGCTATTTCGCATGGATATGGAGTTGCTTATGTGGCAGAGGCGAAAGTGTTCCATTCCCACAATTATACGATGCAACAGCAATTTCACCGGAATTTTGATCTAGCCGTTTCACAGAAACAGCACCCGGAAATCTTTGAACAGGTAAGTTCGGAGGCAGAGGGAATGAAGCTTGTGAAGAGCACGGTTGCCTATCTGTTTAAAATCAGAAAACCATGGCTTATTTTTCATTTTGGAATGCAGTGTGTCGGAAAGTATGCAGGCTTCTGGATGGGAAAACATTATGAGAAACTTAGTAGAAAACAGATTTTGAAGTATACCATGAGCCCGGGATACTGGAAATTAGTTGAGCGGGATAATGAATAAGGTGGAGAATTTCCGCAGGAGAGGATGCTCATATGAGTAAAACATTGTATATTGTAGTTCCGTGTTATAACGAGCAGGAAGTACTTCCGGAAACTTCAAAGAGACTGCTTGAAAAAATGGGACAGCTCGTATCAGAAAATAAAATAGCTAATAACAGCCGCATTATGTTTGTGAATGACGGTTCGAAAGATCAGACCTGGAGTATCATAAAGCAATTGTGTGATGAAAATGTTGTTTATGCAGGAGTGAATCTTTCCAGAAACAGAGGACATCAGAATGCTCTTTTAGCTGGTATGGCAACAGCGGTAAAGTATGCCGATATGATCATTACCATGGATGCAGATCTTCAGGATGATATTAATGCGGTCGATCGTATGATTGAAGCCTGTTATGCAGGAAATGACGTGGTCTATGGGGTTCGATCATCCAGAAAAAAAGATACCTGTTTTAAGCGGGGAACGGCGCATTTATTTTATAAACTGATGAGCTTTCTTGGGGCGGATATTGTCTATGACCATGCAGATTATCGGTTATTAAGTAAGCGTGCGGCAGAAAATTTACTGGAATTTGATGAGGTAAATTTATTTCTGCGTGGAATTGTGCCGATGGTTGGGTTTCAGAGCACGACGGTGGAATACGAACGTGGAGAACGTTTTGCGGGAGAAAGCAAATATCCACTTGGAAAGATGATCACGTTTGCATTTGAAGGAATCACCTCTTTATCGGTGAAACCGATCCGAATGATTACGATTGGTGGTTTATTGATTTGCCTTATTAGTCTGATTATGCTGATTAAATCATTTGTGGATTATTTTAATGGCAAT
The DNA here is from genome assembly GCA_900542495.1 of uncultured Roseburia sp. Lineage (GTDB taxonomy): Bacteria > Bacillota > Clostridia > Lachnospirales > Lachnospiraceae > Roseburia. Next base: position 36,457 of record UQNW01000003.1, on the reverse strand, counting down.
GTTGTGCCGGGTTGGGCAAGTATTATGGTTTCTATCTGGGTGCTTGGTGGGTTGCAGATTTTTGCAATTGGTATTATTGGAGAATACATTGGCAAGACATATCTGGAGACGAAAAAGAGACCGAAGTATATTATTGAGTCGGTAATTTTGAAAGAAAACAATGCAGAGTAGACCAAAGTATCATGTATTATGGAGATTATAACTAGAAAATATGAACGTTTACAGTGAAAAAAATAAGAAAGTTCAGAATGCTTCAGTGTTGTTCTTTTGGGGATTAATGGCGGTTGTGATTTTTCTGATTTTGAATCAGATGGGATATTCTGACGGTGATGACACCTATTTCTACCATTATTCTACCACAATGGGATTTTTCGAATATTTATCGTGGCGGTATCAGACCTGGGTTGGAAGGATGGCGGCGGAAGCACTTGTCTATCTTACTTTTAATCTTGGACTTGGTTTCTGGCGGGTGGCAGATGCGATTATGCTGGTGCTGCTTCCGGCAGGAATCTTAAGATTAGGATGTAAAGCGGCAGGGTATACCGGTTATGCGGATTTTTTGAATAAGTGCGAAAATCGCAGTAACACAGGAGAAATCTTGAAACATTCTTCTACTGTTTATAGTAATATAGGAGAAATAGAAACAGTAGACTTGAAGAATTCACAACAAAAAAGCTGGTTGCAGAAAACATGGCTTGAAATCCGGTATCCGCTTCTTCTGGCAAGTGGCTATTTATTATTGAGTGTCATGACACTTGGCTATTCTGCTATCTGGGTAAATGGTTCGATTTTTTACACCTGGACATTCACGGCAGGCGTGTGGGCAATGATGCCGCTTGCAGATGCTGTTTTTGACACGGGTGCATTTTCGGGCAGACAGTTTATTTATACAATTCCGTGCAGTATCATTGCTGCGATGTCAATCGAACAGATGGGCGCGGTTTTGATCGCATTTGAAGTGCTCTCGATTTTAGGTATTCTGATGCAGAAAAAAAAGGTGCCGGTCATGATATGGATACAGCTTGTTGTGACTTTTATTGCATTTGTGCTGCTTTTTATGGCACCTGGAAATGAAATCAGAGTAGCATCTGAAATTACAACCTGGATGCCGGGGTATCCGGATTTGTCACTGGGAGCCCACTTATTTATGACAATCCAGTGGCTGCTGTCTTCTTTTGCAAATGAGAGCAAAGCTTTTTTTGTTGCAATCTGGGTGGCTGCAATTCTTTTACTGGGCAAAAAGGAAAATGGAAAATGCTATCAGATTCTTGCAGCAGTTTTTAGCGTAGTGGCTTTACTTCCTTATGCAGGTGTTCATTTTTTCTCTGAAATGGGAATCGGCTATATTGATATCGAACAGTGTCTAACGGAATTGCCAGCCTGGCAGAAAATGACGACGCAGAATAAAATTGCGTTTTTCTGGTGGATTGCAGCAGTGTTTTTTACACTGATTTTATTATGGAAAGTGACAGGTCATTCCATATTTATAAGTATGGTGTTCCTTGGCGGAATTGCCAGTGAGGCGGTATTGCATTTTTCACCGACAATTTACGCATCAGGTGCGCGTGTTTACTATCTGACAGATCTCATGTATCTGTTTATCATTTTGTGGCTGGTAATGCGTATGGAGGGTGAGCGGAAAAAGAATTTCTTTATTGCAGGAACGGTGGCGCTTGGCGTGATTAATTTTTTATCACAGTATTCTGTGATGTTATTGAAGTTGTAATATATGGAGAAAAAACATTTTTTCTTGATAATTTTATCACAATTCGAACACAATTTGACGCTAGACTAAGGTCATAAAGATAAAGGCAGCGGATATCAAAGAAGCTGCGGAGAAAGGGGCAAATTGTTATGGATAACAATTATTACAACAATAATAACAATAGTAATAACAACAGTAATCAGTCTTCTGATTCTTTCTACTCATATAACAGCCAGCAGAACAATGGAAATCAGAACAAAGCACAAAATGAGGCAGGATCTCAGGCAGGTGGATATGGTTCCACACAGAGTTCCATTTATGGAAGCAGCCAGAGCAACGGACAGGGTTCAGGTTACGGAAGTACCCAGAGCAACGGACAGGGTTCAGGTTACGGAAGTACCCAGAGCAATGGACAGAGTTCAGGTTACACAAACACACAGAATATGAACTATGGCTATGGCAGCACACAGCACAGCCAGCAGAATACCGGATATGGCAGTACTTCCCAGAATATGTATGGAAGGCAGACAAACAGCTATGGCGGCAATGCAGGTTATCAGAACCACAGCTATGGAGCCAATGGCAGTGCTTATGGAAACAATCCAAAACCGGAAAAGAAAAAGAAAGAGAGAAAACCGGGCGGATTTGGAAAACAACTTGCTAAATGTGCAGCACTTGCACTTGTGTTTGGACTGGTAGCCGGTGGTGTGATGACAGGTGTTAATTATGCATCCGGAAAAATCCTCGGAACTTCAAATTCAAGTAATGTGCAGGCTTCTCTGACAACAGGAGATGATTCAACTGTAAAACCAACAGCAGTATCTTCTTCCTATGTTGCTAATGATGTGTCAGATATTGTTGATGAGGTTATGCCTTCGATCGTAGCAATTACGAATGTAAGCCAGACAGAGTACCAGAGTTTCTGGGGACAGTCCAAGACATATGAGAGCACAAGTTGCGGATCAGGTATTATTGTAGGTCAGGATAATGATTATCTTTATGTTGCTACTAACAATCACGTTGTAGAAGGCGCCAACAGCCTTACCGTTACTCTTGCAAATGATGATACGGTCAGCGCAGAAATCAAAGGTACAGATCCTTCTACAGATCTTGCAGTTGTAAAAGTTGCATTAAGCAGTATTAAGGACGATACAATGAGCGCAATCAAGGTTGCCACATTAGGATCATCCGATGCATTAAAAGTTGGTGAATCCTGCATCGCAATCGGAAATGCTTTAGGTTATGGTCAGTCAGTAACGACTGGTGTGATCAGTGCATTGAATCGTGAAGTTTCTGTTTCAGATTCATCCAGCAGCACAAATTATACAGCAGAACTGATCCAGACAGATGCAGCAATCAACCCTGGTAACAGTGGTGGTGCATTACTGAACACGGCAGGTGAAGTGATCGGTATCAACTCTGTAAAATATTCCGATACATCCGTTGAAGGTATTGGATACGCAATTCCAATGGATACTGCAAAACCGATTATTGAAGAACTCATTACCAAGGAAAAAGTAGACGAGTCTAATAGTGCATATCTTGGCATTGCAGGTGTTGATGTCACAAGTGATGTTGCAAAAACATATAATATGCCAACAGGTGTTTATGTTGCACAGGTAACAGAAGGTTCAGCAGCAGAAAAGGCTGGTATTCAGAAAGGTGATATTATCACAAAATTTGACGGAAAAGATGTAACTTCTATGGAAGAACTTTCTTATAACATGCAGTATTATGCAGCAGGTACTACAGTGGATGTTGTAATTGCAAGATCTTCAAACGGACAGTATGAGGAGCAGACAATCTCAGTAACACTTGGAAAGAAGAATTAAACCGGAGATTAACTTATGAACTGCCGCCTGTGAGTAGTGTTACGGATTTCCTAAGGTTATGTTGTATTGCATGCCAACAAAGTATTTATAAACATAAAAAATAGAACTGTTTGTTTTCAGGAGCGCTTCCGCTTGTTGTCGCTGGCAGCGGTACTAAGAAAGCATCCATCGTGATTTCAAAATCCAATTGACATTGTCTTTTGAAATCGCAATGTCTGCTTTCTAAGGACCGGCCGCTCCCAAAATCCTGAAAACAAATCAGTTCTATTTTTTATTTGTCCAAGACTGTGCGGCATGCAATATCCAGGTTGTGAAAATCCGTCAATCCAGGTTACAAACGGCAGTAATCAAAGCTTAAACTCCGGGAGGTGTGCCCTTTATCATTGGCGAATCGCAAGGCATTGAGAATGACTGAATTTAGTCGACACCTCCTTTATAGGCACTCATCCCATAACCGTGAGTTCCATAACGTAAATGAAAGAAAAACGGTATAAACAAATATTATTTTCTTTGTGAGCTATGGAGATAAGACTCTTTAGAGGCTTATCGGAATGTCCAGCGAACAGAAACATAATATTTCGTTTATACCGTTTTTCTTTTTCATTACATATAAATTTGACTTGTGAGAGGACTCTTATATCTGCCCTTCAAGCTCTAGGAAAGCACCACAAAATCTGCGACACTACGTCCATTAACCTCCGGTTTACATATCCGATGCTAAGTGATATGATAAGGCACATGTAATTATTTGAAGTTTTGTCAGGAGGGAAAACAATAATGAAAGAATTTTTATACAAAATCGTAGAATGGATAGCAGAGATACATAGTTACCTGATGAGGATAAATGATAATTATGAATATCATTTTTCAGATAAAGAGTTGCATTTCATAGTGATAGGATTGCTCGGAATATTATTTATATTTATCGTGTATCCGGTATTTAAATGGCTGGCAAAACATAATCACGTTATGGTAATTGCATGGATATATGTATTTACATTGATTCTGGTTATTACCTTCGCAATTGAAATCGGACAAAAAGTAACCAACACAGGTGCAATGGAATTTGCAGACATAGTATTCGGTGTTGTAGGATTTATTGTGATGTTTTTTATATTTTCCGTTGTCAGAGAAATTTATCATTTGATTGGAAAATTAATAAAATATCTGCAGCCAAAAAATAAATAAAAAGGAAAATCGTACAAACAAATATGATTTCCTTTGTGAGCTTTGCGAACAGGAACATCATATTTCGTTTGTACAATTTTCCTTTATAATAAACCCTGATCTTGACTTGTGAACAAGACACTGATATCTGCCCTTCGAAAACCTACGAAGCAGCCATAAAATCTGTTTTAATGTTCCATTTTCCAGTAAGCTGCGCTATAAGGAGGCAGTTCACTGCCACCGCCGAAGTCATGTGGTTCGCCGGTAATCAGGTCTACAGCAGTTCCGCATCCTGCATCAAAATGTGCCATAAAAGGCTGATCATCTGCATTGATTGCTACGAGGACACGTTCAGAATCTGTTTTGCGTTCAAAAATACACTGACGGTTGGTTAGAAGAACCGAACGGAAATCACCGTAATTCAATGCGTCAGAATGTTTTTTTGCCTCTGCCAGTCTGGAAATAAAAGTTGTGAGATCATTCCATTCCGGTTTTTCGAAGCAGGCACGCAGCGCAGGATCCCCATCTTCTTTTTTTGCTTTTGCACCCCATTCACTGCCATAATAGACGCATGGGATACCCGGCATGCCGAAGGCAAGGGCATAGATCAAAGGCAGATGATTTTCATTTGACAAAATGCTTGCAACTCTGGTGACATCATGGTTATCGACGAAAGAAAACAGATGTTTTCCTTTGTATAAAGTCCAGTTATCCGGGCCAAACTGACGGAGCAGGGAGTGGTTGATCTCAAACATATTCATGCTGTTAAAACTGGAATACAATCCCTTGTAACACTCGTAGTTTGTGACAGAATGTAACATGGAATCATTCATCCACTGGTTATAATCACCGTGAAGTGTCTCTCCGACAAGGAAAAAATCCGGTTTTAATCCATCGCAGAAAGAGCGGAGCCGTCTGAGAAAATCGTGATCCAGACAGTATGCAACATCGAGCCGTAAGCCGTCAATGTCAAATTCCTCAACCCAGCCTTTGATGCAGGAAAAAATGTGCTGGATGACATCTTCATTTCGTAAATTCAGTTTTACAAGATCATAATTGCCTTCCCAGCCTTCATACCAGAGACCGTCATTGTAGTTTGAATTACCGTCAAAACTGATATGAAACCAGTCTTTGTATGGGGAATCCCATCGTTTCTCCAAAACGTCCTGAAATGCCCAGAAACCTCTTCCAACATGGTTGAATACACCATCTAAAACAACCTTGATACGTGCTTTGTGAAGGTTCTCACAGACAGATTGAAAGTCCTCATTCGTGCCGAGACGGGTATCAATTTTGGTGTAATCTCTGGTGTTATAGCCGTGCGTGTCAGATTCGAATACCGGTGAAAAATAAATGGCATTTGCCCCAAGTTTTTCAATATGAGGAATCCAGTCATTTACTTTTAAAATGCGATGTTCTAACACTCCGTCATTTTCAAAAGGTGCTCCACAGAATCCAAGTGGATAAATTTGATAAAATACGCTTTCATAAGCCCACATGCTAAAACCTCCAGTTTATTACAGATTTCATTATTTTTTGCTCATATCGCGCGATTTCTGTGAGCAGGCGCGCTGCGCAGAGATCACTGTGTTGCGGAATCCTCCGGCTTCGAGAGCGGCGACTGCCTCAATGGTTGTTCCGGCAGGGGAGCAGACAGCGTCTTTTAATTCGCCAGGGTGCTTTCCGGTTTCCAAAACCATTTTAGCGGAACCATAGACAGACTGTGCTGCAAATTTATACGCCTGTGCACGAGGCATTCCGTCTGCAACGGCTGCATCAGCCATAGCTTCGATGAACATGTAAACATAAGCAGGAGAAGAACCGGAAACCCCGATGACAGCATCCATGAGCGATTCACTGATGACTTCTGATTTGCCAAAAGAGTTGAAAAGAGCCTGTACTTCCTTTAATTCTTCTGGTGTAACATTCGAATTGACACACAAAGCACTCATTGCCTCGCCGACTAAAGCAGGAGTATTTGGCATAGCGCGTACCAGCTTGATCGGTCTGCCAAAAGTGTCCTCTATTGCAGCAATTGTTTTTCCAGCAGCAATGGATACAATGACACAGTCTGGTTTGACATGCGCGGAAATCTGCGGGATGACTTCATCAAATTTGTTTGGTTTTACAGCGAGAAATAAAATGTCACTGCGTTCGGCAACTGTTTCATTAGACAGGGTTGTCTCAATGGAATAGGTACCCTGTAATTTTTCTAAGGTTGCTGTGGAATGGGCACTCGCAATGATCTGACTGGTTGTTACAAGATCTGAATGTACGATACCGCCGATCATGGCACTACCCATATTCCCGGCACCAATAAAACCGATAATTTTGTCTATCATAAATCCTCCTTGTTTGCGAAGCAAATGCCTGCTATGCCTGCATAGCAAGCGCCCATGCAGGAACAATGCCCAGCAAGCTGTGCAGGATTTGTCCTCCTTGTTTTATGTCTTTTTCTTTCATCCTAGTTCATTTGCCCACAAAGGTCAACCTTTTACAGCATATCAATCCATAAAAGGGAGGAAAAAAGCTAATAAACGAGAAATATCAATATCACAATAGGACAAAACTTCTCGGAATGATTTTAAATTAATAACCTGCCAAAATTTCTTTTAAAGCAGCAATAAAGGCGTGATTCTGTTCTTCGGTGCCGACGCTGACACGGTTAAAACCAAATGCACTGATCATAATTTTTTGTTCTGCAAGGGCAGCACGGATTTCTTTTGGATCATGGTGTGTGTCGAAGTAGATGAAGTTTGCGCATGGTTTTGCAAGAGTGCAGCCTAATTTTGTCAGTTCATCCTCAAGATATTTGCGCCCTGCCGTGGTAAGAGCCTTGATTTTTTTGATGTATTCCTGATCTTTCAAGGCAGCCTGTGCGGCAGCAAGTGCATTGTAGCTGACATTCCATGCCTGACAGGCTTTCATTAGTTCGTCGATCAGCAATGGATCAGCAAAGGTGTAGCCGATGCGGAGACCGGCCATGCCATAAATTTTGGAGAAAGTACGCAGTACAAAGAGCGGTCTGTCGTAGCCTTCCTGAATCATTTTGATGAGGCTGTAGTGCGTAGGATCTTCCACGTATTCGAAATATGCTTCATCTACCACCGGAATGACATGATCCGGGAGTTTACGGATGAATTCTTCGACTTTTGCGGAGTTTACATAAGTTCCAATCGGGTTGTTTGGATTGCAGACGATCACCATTTTCGTTTTGTCTGTAATAGCTGCAAGCATTGCGTCGAGGTCATAACAGTAATCATCGGTCAGTGGGAGAACGACACGGACACCTCCGTTATCGCTGACCATATCAGGGAAAGCTTCATAAGTTGGAGCACAGTACACAACTTCGTCCCCATAATTGATAAATACTTCACCAAGCATATCAATGATCGCAGAGGAACCGGCACCGATACAGACATGATCTATGGTAAGACCATAGAGATCAGCCAGCTGTTTTTTGAGATCGACTGCATAGAAATCCTGATACATATAGCTGTTGAGGGAAGCATCCGTAACAGCTTTTTTTACTGCGTCAGACATACCGTATGGATTTTCATTATAATTCATTCGTGTTACATTCTTCGGGGTGGAAGTTTTCTGACGTGCACCACGGTTGCTCTTTGGTTTTGTTTTCATGCTGTCTCTTAATAAACATTCTACATTCATCTTCATAATCTCCTTGTCTTTTATATTTAGGCGTTTGCGAAACTCAATTTTACGTTATGAATATTACGAAAAGTTAACAAGATCAACGAAAACACGCTTCCGCTACGTGTCACTCGCAACGGTACTGCTCATTCTTCGCAGTACTTCGCAAATTCATTTATAATCTGCTTCGCAGATAGGAATTTGCTCACACTTGAATCACTTTCGCACGGTCTGTGCAGTAAATGCACAGACCTGATTGAAAAAAGTCGTTCCTGCCTTCTAAGAACCGGCGGTTCCCCAGTGTTTTCTTTTGCTCTTGTCAACTTTCCGTAATTCAATTCACATTTTCTAGGAGTTTCGCAATTGTCTATTATCTATATTATTTAAATCATCTTACAATTCAGTTGATAATGGAAACCGGATGCCCTTCTAAGTAGCACCGGAAATTATCAATTGCCATATCAATCGCGCGGATTCTGGATTCTCTTGTGAGCCATGCGATATGTCCGGTGATGACGGTATTTGGTGCAGTTAACAGTGGACTGCCGTGAACCGGTGGTTCATCTGTCAAAACATCAAGTCCTGCGGCTAGTACCTTTCCGGATGCAAGCGCATCCGCAAGTGCCTGTTCATCGATGAGGGCACCGCGCGCTGTATTGATTAAAATGACACCGTCTTTCATTCTGGCGATGGTGTTCTGATCGATCATGTGCTCGGTTGCCGGGGTATGCGGCGTGTGCAGGGAAATAAAATCGCTTCTGGCAAGCAGCTCATCTAACGATACCTGTTCAATGAAATCATATGCAGCACCTTCTTTTTTGTGGCGGCTGTATGCGAGCACATGCATGCCAAATCCCTGTGCCATTTTTGCAAACGCAAAGCCGATCGCACCAAGACCGATCACACCAATTGTTTTGTCATATAATTCAATTTGTCTGGTGACCGATTTACAGAATTCGTTGTGGTTTTCCGGTACAGACCAGTCGATCGTTTTGATCCGGGTGTCATGCGTGCCGATATGATGGCAGACATCCATTAATAAAGCGAAAGCGTATTCTGCGATCGTCTGTGAACCGTAGATGGTATTGGAAATGGAAATACCGCGTTTTCTGGTCATTTCCGTATCGAATTTTTCCCATCCGTGTCCTAAGGTGGCAACATATTTTAAATTCGGATGCTGGCTTAAGAATTCTTCATTCATATTGTCCGGACCGATCCACAGTCCGAATACAGCGTCCGCATTTCCGATATAAGTATGAAGTTGTTCTATATTGGGATAATGTGCAGGAACTTCAATGACAACCTCGTCAATACCGGGGAGCTGCTCCAGCCGTTTCCAGCGTTTTGTAAGTTCCTTTGGAGTGATATCTGTCTGAATAATTTCCTCCTGGATCACAACAATTTTCATTTGTCTGTCACCTCCATTTGTTTATGACTGCTAATATAAGTTCAAAAATGTTGATTTGTCAAGTGCAAATTTCTTGCAAATTAAGTAAAAAAATATAATTGTGAGACAGTTTCTTCTATAGTTAATGTATAAGCGTGTAATATGTGTTATCAGACGTAAAAATCACATTTTTTACGTTTTCCACAATAAAAGTATAGAAATCATGCGCATTTTGAAAAAAGTATACAAATCTATAAAAATTGGCTGGATTTTGTTGACAGGAAAACAAAAAGTGTGATAAAACAGGTTTAATTTAAAACAGCAGGCAATCAGGCAGCAAACTTGAACATAGCAAAGGCGCTAGGGAATCATCCTTAGCGCCTTTTCTGTACACAGATGCTGTTGTTTACAGAAAACAGAAGAACAATCTATTTCATTAGTTCATAGGAAATGGATGTTTCTTCGGAACAATAAGGAGGATTAGTTATGACGAATACACCTACCACATTTTTTGGCTGGATCATTTTTCTGATACAGCAGTATCACGGATACTATTTACAAGGGCTGCTTACCACATTGGAAACATCCCTCGCAGGTACAATCTGTGGATGCTTTTTAGGATTTCTGGTTGGAATCATCCAGGCAACGGACATCCGGGCGCAGGATAACATGATCAAAAAGATTTTACTTGGTATTCCATGGGTGATCGCAAAAATTTATGTCACGATTTTCCGTGGAACACCAATGATCGTTCAGGCAATGGTAATTTATTATGGATCATCTACAGTATTCGGAATTGACCTGAAACCATTCAATGCAGCGATTTTTATTATACTGTTAAATACAGGAGCTTATATGTCAGAGACAGTCCGCGGCGGTATTAATTCCATTGATGTCGGACAGATTGAAGGAGCAAAGGCACTTGGAATGGGATATGTTCCGATGATGATCTATATTATCCTTCCACAGACTTTTAAAATTATCGCACCGCAGATCGGAAATACTTTTGTTGCAAATATCAAAGATACTTCCGTATTAAATGTAATTGCAGTCACAGAACTTTTCTATATCACAAAAGTTGCAGCCGGAACATATTTCAGAATGTTTGAGGCATATACGATCACAGCATTGATTTACCTGATACTTACCTTATTATTTAACGGTTTGCTGAAGCTGATCGAAAAGTATATGGCAGGAAAAGAAAGTTACGAGGTTTTAAATCCGGCAGCCGCAAAATAAATCAGGGGATCAGATGGAAAGAAAAGAGGAACGTGTTATGGCAAGACAATCAATATTTAAGTTTAATGAGAGAGTGACGACTGAGGCAAAGGATGCAACGTATGAATTTCGTGGTCCGGTCATCAGTGTCAGGAATCTGGAAAAGAAATTCGGGGAACATGAAGTTTTAAAAGACATCAGTTTTGATCTGTTTGAGGGCGATGTGGTCTGTATCATCGGATCTTCCGGATCAGGAAAATCTACCTTATTAAGATGCATCAATCATTTGGAGACACCGACGAGCGGTCAGATATTATATCATGGCTATCCATTGACGAAGGATGCACAGACAATCAACCGTTTCCGTTCCCAGGCGGGAATGGTGTTCCAGCAGTTCAACCTGTTTAACAATATGACGGTTTTTGACAACTGCATGGCTGGTGTCCACAAGGTGAAAAAAAGAAGCAAGGAATATTCCACCGAGATCTGTATGAAATATCTGGAAAAAGTAGGAATGGCTCCTTATGTAAAAGCAAAACCACACCAGTTATCCGGTGGTATGAAACAGAGAGTGGCGATCGCCAGGGCACTTGCAATGGAACCGGAAGTATTGCTTTTTGATGAACCGACTTCCGCATTGGATCCGGAAATGGTCGGAGAAGTTTTATCGGTTATGAAACAGCTTGCCAATGAAGGACTTACGATGGTGATCGTAACACATGAGATGGCGTTTGCAAGAGATGTATCCACAAGAACCATTTTCATGGATAAAGGATATATTGTGGAGGATGCACCGCCACAGGAGTTATTTAATAACCCGAAGGAAGCGAGAACCAGAGAGTTTTTAAGCAGGTTTATGCAGGGTTAAGGTTCGTAAAAGGCAAATTGTATTTGTTTTTTAATCATAGAATGAGGAGGACAATATTATGAGAAGAAAATTAACAGCAGCACTTTTGACAGCAGCAATGGCAATTTCATTAACAGCCTGCGGCGGATCAGGTGACACAGCTTCGGCAGGGGCATCCACAGGAGAGACAGCAAGTGTGACAGAGGCGGGCGCAACAACAACCGCTTCCGGAAAAGAAGTTCTCCGGGTTGCAATGTCAGCAGATTATGCACCGTTTGACTGGCTGCAGGAGGATGATTCCAATGGAGCAGTGATGACATCGAATGGTTCCTATATGAATGGTTATGATGTTCTTGTCGCAAAATACATAGCAGAAAAACTGGATATGGATCTTGAAATCACACAGATTGACTGGGATGGTCTGATCCTTTCCATCCAGTCCGGAAAAGTTGACTGTGCGATCGCCGGAATGTCCATCACAGGCGAGAGATCCCAGTCGGTAGATTTCTCGGATCCGTATTACAATGCAAATATTGTTGCGGTTGTTGCGGCTGACGGACCTTATGCAGATGCAGTAAATGTTACAGATTTTGAGGGTGCAACACTTACCTCTACACTGAACACAGTATGGTATGATGTATTAGACCAGATCACGGATTATGCGACAAAGGATGCAGCGCTTGATACATTTGCATCTATGGTTGCAGCAGTCCATGCAGGAAAAATTGATGGATTTACCTGTGATATGCCTTCTGCAAAATCTATTTTAGTAAGCAATCCGGATTTAAAGATCATCGATTTTGAGGGCGGTACCGGATTTGAGGTCAGCAACGAAGAGACAGACCTTGGTATCCCTTGCCAGAAAGGAAACACAGAATTAGTAGATAAGATCAATGAAGTGCTCGCCGGACTCTCACAGGAGGACAGAGATGCCATGATGGATCAGGCAGTAGCTTCTCAGCCGGTAAGCAACTAATATGGAACAGACAGCAGTTGAAAAAAAATTTGGAAAATATGTCATGGCTTCCATGATCACCATGTTTCTCCAAAGTGCCTACTCTATGATTGACGGTTTATTTGTCAGCAATCTGATAGGTGACACGGCATTATCCGCAGTCAATGTTGCGTGGCCGATCATTGCAGTGGTAACTGCGATCGGCACCGGCGTTGGATGCGGCGGAGCCGTAATGATGTCAACCAAACAAGGAGAGGGAAAGAACGAAGAGTCGAACATTGTACGGGCAAATGTCATTCTTGCATTATTGGCATCGAGTATTGTGGTTACGATTCTTTTTCTTATTTTACTGACTCCTTTATTGAAATTAATGGGCGCAGAAGGAGAACTTTTAAGGCTGTCACAGATTTATGGAAGGGTAATGCTCACAGGCGGCGTGCTTCAGATCTTATCCTGTGGACTGACACCTCTTCTCAGGAATGACAACCGGGCGGTCAGTGCCATGATGATCATGGTGGGTGGTTTATTTGCTAACCTTGGTCTTGATTTTGTTTTTATGTATGTTTTTCATATGGGGATTGGCGGTGCAGCAGGCGCTTCACTGTGTGCGCAGTTGTTTACGACTGTGTGCTGCCTGATCATTCTTTGCACAAAGAAAACCGATCCAATCCATCTTTCACAGTTTATGATAAGGAAGGAATACTGGAAAAAAATTTTTAAGACAGCAGTTTCACCGTTTGGAATATCGCTGACCCCTTCTTTATTGATTTTATATCACAACGTTGCGTGTTTAAAATTTGGCGGCGATCTTGCGGTAAATGCTTATGCACTCATCAGTTCCACCGTTGGCTCGTACCGTGTACTTTTGATCGGTGTCGCGGAGGGGATTCAGCCACTGGCAAGTTATGCCTATGGTGCACATGATTTTCATGCGATCCGGAAGATAAGAAATAAGGCGGTCATCACAGCGATTGGGGTGAGTTCCTTCCTATTTATATTTACCATCGCAACAGCCCGGTTTTATCCGGCAATTTACGGATATGAGGGGAAAGCCGCAGAACTTGGGTATCATGCGGTTATGGTGACGGCGGCACAGCTTATTTTTACAGGACTTGCCCGCGTGACCAATTCCTTTTTCTATTCGGTTGGAAAAGATAAATACTCGCTGTTTATGATTTACTTTGATCCACTGATTATGACGCCGCTTACGATTGTGATTCTTCCAAGAATTTTAGGACTGGATGGCATCTGGATCACAGCAGTTGTGACGCAGTTTATTTTAAACATTGTGGCATTTGGAATGTTTGCAAGTCACGAAAGACAGATGAAAAGGATGGAAGCAGCAAAAACGCTTGCAGGAAAATGAGAGGGATAAAAGAATCGTACAGCAGACAGGTACATGAAAAAGAACGTAACGAAGATGACCGGTACACCATCAGAGCTACGTTCTTTTTCCTTTCCCTGATCAATTGCGTAAATACTACGCATTACATGAAATAAAATGTTTGTTAATGTTTATATAATAGGAAGAAACTCCTATGTAATAAAACCAAAGTTATAAAAAGTGCAGATTAGAAATCTGTAAGATCAGCTTTTCTCTTCTCTAAGAAGGCACCCATTCCTTCTTTTTTGTCATGAGTATCGTTTACAACACCGAAGAGGTTTGCCTCCATTTCAACTGCATTCTTGATATCCATATCGTAACCGTTGTTGATCGCTGCTTTTGCAACAGATACAGCATAGCTTCCTTTGGAGATGATCTTTGCTGCCATAGTTTTTGCAGTTTCCATTAATTCTTCTTTTGCAACAACTTTATTTACTAAACCGATACGGTAAGCTTCGTTTGCATCAATGTTGTCACATGTGAAGATCATTTCTTTGGCACGTCCCATACCAACTAAACGTGCAAGTCTCTGTGTACCACCGAAACCAGGAATGATTCCAAGTCCACATTCCGGCTGACCGAAGATTGCATTGTCAGATGCAATACGGATGTCACATGCCATGGCAATCTCACATCCACCGCCAAGTGCGAAGCCGTTAACAGCTGCGATCGTTACCTGACGCATGTTCATTAATTTGAAGAATGGAACAGAAGCTCTGATACCGAATGCTCTTGCTTCCGGAGCTGTAAAGTTCACCATTTCTGCAATATCAGCACCTGCAACGAATGATTTGAATGCGTTGTCTTTCTTGTCAGGACCACCTGTTAAGATCACAACTTTGATATCGTCTCTTCCCTCGATCTCTGTTAAAGCTGTGTTTAACTCGTCTAATGTCTCACTGTTTAATGCATTTAATGCTGCTGGTCTTGAGATGGTAAGAACGGCGATCTCGTTCTCTACATCTAATTTTAAATTGTTGAATTCACTCACGATAATACCCTCCTAAATAGATTGATAAAAAATTAACAATACATGTTATATCTAGAGTACTT
Source organism: uncultured Roseburia sp. (assembly GCA_900542495.1). Classification (GTDB taxonomy): domain Bacteria; phylum Bacillota; class Clostridia; order Lachnospirales; family Lachnospiraceae; genus Roseburia. The sequence continues at coordinate 21,258 of UQNW01000003.1, read as the reverse complement.
CTTTTGGGAGGATTTGTCAATATGAACGGCGATAAACTTTTTCTAAAATCTGTAAAAATAGGAAAATCGTTCCGTTTACATCTGGGGGAATCCTTATTATAATGGGAATATGAGCGAAACATACTTTATGTTATGAAGACTTTGACAATTGCAAAACATATATAATTTTTTTAAAATTGTTCAAAAGTAACAAAAACATTCAAGACACGCTCCCGCTATGTGTCACTCGCAGCGGTACTAAGAAGCCAGCCACGACTAATGTCGTGTCTGCCTTCTAAGTGCCGGCGGTTCCCCAATGTCTTTCATGTCTTTTGTTACTTTTTCACAATTCAATTTACATTTTGTGAGTTTTGCAATTGAATTTACATTACATATGATGTTGATAATAATTGATATTTGAAGGTAAAGAGGAATAAAACATGATCACAGATTACAATTTACAGATTTTAATAGAGCCGTTGTTACACTGGTTTGCGGGGCATGCCCGTGTGCTTCCGTGGAGGGAAGAACCGACACCGTACCGGGTGTGGGTGTCAGAGATTATGCTGCAGCAGACGAGAGTGGAAGCTGTGAAACCGTATTTTGAGAGATTTACAAAGCGTCTGCCGGATGTGGCGGCTCTGGCAGAATGTCCGGAGGACGAGCTTTTAAAACTCTGGGAAGGACTTGGCTATTACAACCGTGTGCGGAATATGCAAAAGGCAGCCATTAGCGTTATGGAGGAGTATGGTGGAAAACTTCCGGCAGATTATGAAGCATTGTTGAAACTGAAAGGAATCGGAAGCTACACCGCTGGGGCAATCGCATCGATCGCCTACCAGATTCCGGTGCCGGCAGTGGATGGCAATGTGTTCCGTGTCCTGACGAGGGTGACGGATGATGATACAGACATTATGAAGCCTGCCTTCCGGACATTGTTGGAAAAAGAACTCAAAGATGTGATGCAGGGAATGGAGACGCCGGGCGCATTTAACCAGGCGCTTATGGAACTCGGTGCGACGGTATGTGTGCCAAACGGAGCACCATTATGTGAACAGTGTCCGTGGAAAGAACTTTGTCTGGCAAAAAAAGAGGATAAGATCGACTGCCTCCCGGTCAAAACAAAGGCAAAAGCGAGACGTATCGAGAAGCGGACAGTGCTTGTCATCCGTGACAACGACAAAGTTGCAATCCGGAAACGTCCGGCAAAAGGGCTGTTGGCAGGGCTTTATGAACTTCCGAACATTGAGGGGACTTATACGCAGGACGAAGTGGTAAGTCTTGTGAAAAGTATGCACCTTTCTCCGATAAGGATACAGAAGTTAGAGGATGCAAAACATATTTTTTCCCATATTGAGTGGCAGATGCAAGGTTACGTGATTCTGGTGGAAGAAGCCGGATTTGCAGAGAATCCGGTACCGGAGAAAGCGGATGTCATGGGACAGCTTATTTTTGTGGATGCAGAAAAATCGCAGGAAAAATATGCAATTCCTTCAGCATTTGCTGCATATGTAAAATACATGGGAATCAGGCTTGGAAATGAGAAATTCTGATGTCAGAAACAAATTTCCTGTTAGAAAAAGAGGGAGCCGGTGCAATGCACCGGCCATTCATATGAAAAAGATTGTGTATTGAAAGTGAAGTAATTCACTATTTTCTGGGAGGAACCTTGCTTACTGGTTAAGCAAGGCAACCTGATTTACTCAGGTATGAAAAAAGTTCTATGAAAAATTTTCTTGTTGGCTTAACTTATGCTTAGAGTATAAAGTTGAATTGTGTCTATCGTATGATGGCTTTGTGAGAAATTTGTAAATAAAATATGAACAAAACGTTCAAAAATTCGGCTTACCGGGAAAATTTCGAGGGATATAGCGCAGATTTTACGAATTTTACGCCTTAATTATGAACATATGGAAGAATTAAGAAAAAATAAATTGGCTTGCATGGCTAAAATATGTATAATAGGAAGTACTGAATCAGTACGAAAAGTTTTTTTTATATCATAGGAAAGTAAGAGGTAACGAAAGATGTATGATTGCATCGTGATAGGAGCTGGAATTGCCGGAGCAGCCTGCGCCAGAAAACTGGCAGAGGAAGCTGGAAAGAAAGTTCTTGTGATTGAGAGACGAAGCCATATTGGAGGAAACTGCTATGATGTTGCAGATGAACATGGCATTTTGATCCACGAGTACGGTCCACATATTTTTCATACAGGATTAGAGGATGTCTACGAATACCTTTCCAGATTCACGGAATGGTATCCTTTTGGGCATGAGGTTGTGGCAAAAGTAGGAGAGAAGTTGATCCCGGTTCCATTTAATCTGAACACGCTTCATATGGTTTATGATAAGGAGAAGGCAGACCGTCTGGAGAAAAAACTGATCGAAGCTTACGGTGAGGGAAGCCGTGTACCGATCATGAAGCTTCGTGAGAACGAAGATCCGGACATTCGTGAGATCGCGCAGTATGTCTATGAAAATGTATTTTTGAAATATACAATGAAGCAGTGGGGACAGAAACCGGAAGAAATCAGCCCGGAAGTAACCGGACGTGTGCCGGTACTGGTATCTTATGACAACCGCTATTTTCAGGATAAATATCAGGGTGTGCCAAAGTACGGTTTTACCCCGATGTTTGAGCACATGTTAGATCATGAGAATATTAAAGTTGTATTAGACACAGACTGCAAAGAATTATTACAGTTTACCGGAGATCAGATTCTTTTTGAGGGAAAAACGTTTGATGGAGATGTCATCTACACCGGGGCACTCGATGAGCTGTTTGACTGCAGATTCGGAAGACTGCCATACCGTTCCTTGGATTTCCATTTTGAGCATTATGATGAGGATTCTTATCAGGGACACAGTGTTGTCAACTATACAGTCAGCGAGGATTACACGCGCATTACAGAGTTTAAATATCTGACCGGACAGAAAGATACAGACGGAACTACGATTGTAAAAGAATATCCGTTTGCATATACCGGTGCAGAGGGTGAGATCCCTTATTATGCGATTTTAAATGAGGAAAATCAGGCACTGTATGAAAAATACAAGGCACTTACCGCAGGACTTCCGAAGTTCCATTTATTAGGAAGACTTGCAGAATACAAATATTACAACATTGATGCCATGACGAAAAAAGCCATGGAACTGGCAGATGCCATTATGAATGAATAAGAAAGGGTGTAATTATAAGTCATTCAATAATTACGAGAGGATATCGTTATGAAATTACTTACATTTGCTATTCCGTCTTACAATTCCCAGGACTATATGGAGCATTGTATCCAGTCGCTGCTTCCGGGTGGTGATGATGTGGAGATTCTGGTTGTGGATGACGGTTCAAAAGACCGCACCGCAGAGATCGCAGACGAGTACGAGAAAAAATATCCGGGAATTGTGCGTGCGATTCATCAGGAAAACGGCGGACATGGAGAGGCTGTCAATGCCGGAATCCGTAATGCCACAGGACTGTTTTTTAAGGTTGTGGATAGTGATGACTGGGTTGACTATGAAGCATACATGAAGATTTTAGCAAAATTGCGTGAACTTGCCGGAGGAGATACGGTATTAGATATGTTCATTGCCAATTATGTTTACGAAAAAGAGGGCGCAAAGCACAAAAAAGTAATGCGCTACAGTTCTTTACCGCAGGATAAGATTTTTACATGGAATGAAGCAGGAAGATTCCACAAGGGACAGTATATTTTGATGCATTCGGTTATTTACCGTACACAGCTTCTGCGTGATTGTGGATTAGAACTGCCAAAGCACACATTTTATGTGGATAACATTTATGTATACAAACCATTGCCGAGTGTAAAACATATGTATTACATGGATGTTGATTTTTACCGCTATTTCATTGGACGAGATGACCAGTCAGTCAATGAAAAAGTCATGATCGGCCGTATTGACCAGCAGATCAAGGTAAATAAGATCATGGTAGATGAGTTTGACCTCTGGAAGATTCCAAATCCGAAACTGCGCCATTATATGTTTAATTATCTGGAGATTATCACTGTGATCTCGACGATCATGCTGATCCGTTCCGGCACAGAGGAGAATTTAGAGAAGAAGCGTGAATTGTGGAAATACATCAAAGACCATGATATCCGCCTGTTCCACCATTTGCGAAATGGTATTATGGGAAATGCAATGAACCTTCCGGGCAGAGGCGGCAGAAAGATTTCTGTTGCAGCTTATAAACTTTCACAGAAAATTGTTGGATTTAACTAAGGACGTGGTGAAAAATGTACGTTAGAAGATCAAAAATGGAAGATTTGCCGGCGATGTTAGAGCTTTATGCCCAGGCAAGAATTTTTATGCGTGAAAATGGAAATCCGAACCAGTGGGATGAAAATTATCCATCGAGAGAGTTATTGGAAAAGGATATTGCCTTTGGAAACAGCTACATTGTAGAAGATGATGAGAAGAACCTTGCAGCAGCATTTGCCTTTATAAAAGGCGAGGATCCGACTTATTATGGGATCGAAAACGGGGCATGGCTGAATCATGAACCGTATGGAACAATCCACAGACTTGCAGGAAATGGCATGTATCATGGGATTACAAGCGGCTGTATCGGCTGGTGCAAAAGTCAGATCGGAAATCTGCGGGCTGACACCCATGAGGATAATAAAATCATGCAGCATTTGTTGGAAAAGAATGGCTTCGTGCGATGTGGAATCATTCATCTTGCAAATGGGGAGCCAAGAATCGCCTATCAGTTTGTGGGTGAGAATCCAGATTACCGTGAGAATAATCCGCAGCCAGCAATGAACCTGAATCATTCGAACTGCAACGGACAGTCCGTGATGAACCAGAATCAGTCAAATTTCAACGGGCAGCCGGTGCAAAATCAGAACTGGAGTGTGAAGAAGGTGGCAGACTCTACTGAAAAAGGGTTTGGAATTGCTTCCATGGTGCTTGGAATCATTGCACTGGTATTGTTTTTCTCATTTGTGAATATCCCGCTTGCCATTCTTTCCGTTATATTCGGAATCGTCCAGTTGACAAGAAAGGCACCGAAGGGAATGGCGATTTCAGGAATCGTGATGAGCACGATCTCCCTGTTTTTACTTGTGATCTTCTGGGCATTTGTTTTTGTCTCGGATGCCAGAACAGAAAGCATGGATAACAGCACTTATTATGAAGGATCCGAAAATGATGATGCATCCGGTGATTATTATGATGGCTTATATGAGGGGTATCAGCAGGGATACAAAGATGGCTATTATGATGGCTACTATGGCTATACACCGGATGAAGAATTCTATGATTATACACCGGATGATGGTTTCTTTGGTTATCTGCCAAATGATGATTCTTATAATTTTCATGAGAAGAACGGCATATATTATTAATAAAGAAATGACAGCCGGGGAAAACGTTTGAGACAGAAAAACAATGGAAAACAACAATTCATTATAAAAAGAGCAGCAGGATTTCTGCTGCTTATTTTTGCGTTTACAGGGATCATTGGTATTTGTGTGGAAAAAAAGGACAATAAGATGAGAACAGACAGTGGGATGGAGACGGAGAGAATGGCAGAAGAGAACACGAAAGCAGCGTCAGGAAAAATCAAAGAGGAGGAAGTTAAGAAAGTGGCTTTGACGTTTGACGACGGACCAAATCCGGATCATACGGAGACACTCTTGGAAGGCTTGAAAGAGCGGAATGTGAAGGCAACTTTTTTTCTTCTGGGTGCGGAGTGTGAAAAATATCCCGAGATCGTGAAGAAAATCCATGCAGACGGACATCTCATCGGCGTTCATTCCTATGAACATGTGAATCTTTCCAATCTCACGGATCAGGCGGCGATGGAGCAGGTGGACAAAACAGACCAGATTATTTTTGGACTGACCGGAGAACATGCGCAATATATCAGACCGCCTTACGGCTGCTGGAAATGCAATCTCGATTATGAGACAAAAATGATCGAGGTGCTGTGGGACGTCGATCCGCTCGACTGGAAGACAGATAATTCCAGCGTCATTGCAAAGCGTGTCATGGATAAAGTGCAGGAAAATGATATCATTCTGCTGCATGATGCCTCGGAATCATCGGTAAATGCAGCATTTCAGATTATTGATGAATTGCAGGGAGAGGGATATTCGTTTGTGACGGTCGAGGATATTTTGCTGGAGTGATAGAAAACACCGGAAAAAATATCATTAGGTACTTGTAAAATAGGACAGTTTCATGTAATGTAATAAGTGCAATGAATTTTCATGAATAAAATCTGTCATATTTTTGGAAAAAATAGAAAAAATTTGAATTTGAAATTTGAAATATTGCAAGTTTTAAATTGAAATAATTCAAAATGGTCAAATGTACGCCGCACGCGGACAAAAGAAAAATATATCTGTGATACCAAAACAGATAAAAATCTGTTAAAATAGTTTTAATTGATTACTAAGGCAGGTTTTTCGTATGGATTTATTTGATTATATGAGAGAACAGAACAGGGAAAAGGAGTCGCCGTTAGCTTCAAGGCTTCGTCCGACCACGTTAGACGAGATGGTGGGGCAGCAGCATATTATCGGAAAAGATAAACTGCTGTACCGCGCGATAAAAGCTGATAAGTTAAGTTCCATTATTTTATATGGACCGCCGGGAACCGGAAAAACGACCCTGGCAAAAGTCATTGCCAATACGACAAGTGCTGAATTTTTGCAGATCAATGCAACCTCCGCCGGAAAAAAGGATATGGAGGATGTCATTGCACAGGCGAAGAACAATCAGGGCATGTACGGCAAAAAGACGATCCTGTTTATCGATGAAATCCACCGGTTCAACAAGGGACAGCAGGACTATCTGCTTCCATTTGTGGAAGACGGAACGGTCATTCTAATCGGTGCAACGACAGAAAATCCTTATTTTGAAGTGAATGGAGCTCTTTTGTCCCGTTCCATTATTTTTGAACTGAAGAATCTGTCGACGGAGGATATTAAGACATTGATCCTTCGTGCAGTTTCGGATAAGGAAAAAGGAATGGGAGTCTATAATGCAGTCATTGATGAGGAGGCGCTTGACTTTCTTGCAGATGTGGCAAATGGAGATGCCAGGGCAGCGCTCACTGCGATAGAATTAGGTATTCTGACGACTGAGCGGAGTCAGGATGGAAAAATCCATATCACGCTTGAGGTCGCAAGTGAATGTATCCAGAAACGCGTGGTTCGTTATGATAAAACCGGAGATAATCATTATGATACGATCTCTGCTTTTATCAAAAGTATGCGTGGCTCTGATCCGGATGCAGCAGTTTACTATCTTGCCAGAATGCTTTATGCAGGGGAAGATATTAAGTTTATCGCGAGACGAATTATGATCTGCGCAGCAGAGGATGTGAGCAATGCAGATCCTATGGCATTAGTTGTGGCAACTTCCGCAGCACAGGCAATTGAGCGGATCGGTATGCCGGAGGCACAGATCATTTTATCGCAGGCAGCAACTTATGTGGCAAGTGCACCAAAGAGCAATTCAGCGGTAAATGCGATTTTTGATGCAATGGAAGTAGTGAAGAATACGAAGACAGCACCGATTCCGGTTCATTTACAGGATGCACATTACAAGTCTTCCGGAAAACTGGGACATGGTGTTGGATATAAATATGCACATGATTATCCTAATCATTATGTAAACCAGCAATATTTGCCGGATGGACTGACAGACAGGAAATTTTATATTCCGAGTGAAAATGGATATGAGAAGAACATCCGTGAATATTTTAAAAAGATCAAAGGTGACAGTGCATCAGATGAGAAAAGTGAGCAGGACTCTGCAAAGGGTTTTGCTGATTAATAGAAAAGCAGCAGTAAAAACTGTGGCAGAATAAAAAGCAGGAGGAATTAGAGATGAAGTCCTACGAGGAAATGACAAAAGAAGAGTTATTGAAAGAGAAGGAAGGATTGGAAGCGGAATACAAAAAATTCCAGCAGAGAGGCTTAAAACTTGATATGTCCAGAGGTAAGCCATCGCAGGAACAGTTAGACCTTTCCATGGGAATGATGGATGTACTGACTTCCGGTGTTGATCTGACCTGTGATGATGGTACAGACTGCAGAAACTACGGTGTACTTGATGGTATCAGTGAAGCTAAGCAGTTAATTGGTGACATGATCGAGTGCAACCCGGATAATATTATCATTTATGGTAACTCAAGTCTTAACATTATGTATGACACCATCTCACGTTCCATGACACATGGTGTTATGGGAAATACTCCGTGGTGCAAATTAGATAAGGTAAAATTCTTATGTCCTGTTCCGGGATATGACAGACACTTTGCAATCACAGAATATTTTGGCATTGAGATGATCAATGTGCCGATGCTTCCGACCGGACCGGATATGGATATGGTGGAAGACCTTGTAAGCAAGGATGACGCGATCAAAGGTATCTGGTGTGTTCCGAAATACTCCAATCCACAGGGAATCACCTATTCAGATGAGACAGTCCGCCGTTTTGCCAGATTAAAACCGGCAGCAAAAGATTTCCGTATTTACTGGGATAATGCATACTGCGTACATCATTTGTATGACATCAACCAGGATCACCTGATCGAGATTTTAAAAGAATGTAAGAGAGCCGGAAATCCGGATATGGTTTATAAATTCTGTTCTACCAGCAAGATCACATTCCCTGGTTCCGGTGTAGCTGCAATCGCTACTTCTGCTAATAACTTAGAGGATATCAAGAAACAGTTAAAAATCCAGACAATCGGTCATGACAAAGTAAATCAGCTTCGCCATGTACGTTTCTTCAAAGATATTCATGGAATTACCGAGCATATGCGCAAACACGCAGATTCGCTCCGCCCGAAATTTGAGATGATCTTAGATACATTCGACAGAGAGTTAAAAGGTCTTGGAGCAGGAAGCTGGTACAGCCCTAAGGGTGGATACTTTATTACTTATGAGACGCTTGACGGATGCGCCAAAAATGTTGTGGCAAAAGCGAAAAAAGCAGGTGTTGTAATGACTCCGGCAGGAGCACCTTTCCCATATGGAAAAGATCCGCATGATTCTGTCATCCGTATATCACCTTCTTATCCAAGCTTAGAAGACCTTACAATGGCAATCCAGATTTTCGTTGTATGTGTCAAACTGGCAAGTATTGAGAAACTGCTTGGTGAAAATGAATAGGAAAAAATAAAGATCAGCTTGTGAAAAGCTGTGAAGAATGAAAAAAGCTTGAGAAGACATATATTTAGTATATGTTCTCTCAAGCTTTTGTTAATTCATAATGCAGGTTCGTATATTAAGCCTCGGTATCAGTTCCGTTCTTCCAGTTGTTGAATTTTTCAACAACAGCGTCATAAGTTTTCTGGGAAATTTCAGGAAGTTCATCGCCCCATGCCTTGGTTGCCTGTTCGAAACCTTTCTTGAACGCTTCTAACATGGATTCTGCTTTTTCAGGATCTCCGCCGGATAATGCTTTTGCAAAATCAAGAATACGGTCGGAAGTCTGGTTGACACCCCAGTAGCCGTCTTCTGCAATATCAGCCTGGGCCTGTGCTTTTACATCAGCAGATACGGTAAAGTCGCCTTTTGCAAGGAATTTCCACATATCGTCTGCAGTGCCGATCGCAACACCCTGCTTAGTCATCATCTGTTCGACGATGCTGCGAAGCTGTGCGGTACGCTGTTCTGCGTCAGCCTTTAACTTTGCAACGATTGCTGCGTTGTCTGCTTTTGTTGTTTTATTGGAAGTCTTTTCTGTTTTGGAATCAGAACTCTTCTCGTAAATGACACCGGAAGCTGTGGTGGAAGAATCCGCCTTTTTCGTTGTCTCAGATGCTTTTTCTGCTGTTTTGGTTGTTGTCTGTGTGGAAGCTGCTGTGGCAGCAGTCACAGTGTTGATAGAATTAATTGCCATATAATCCTCCTTGTCTGGCAAAGCCGAATGCGATTGTTCCTGTAAAACAAAGGATTCAGCTACCTTGTGTGTATTTATTAACCTTCCGTGGTTCTCTAATCTATATCGGATGTGGAAAGAAAAAAGTTTAGTGCTGATTGACCTTTTTGCTATAAAATGATAAGATAACAATTGTATACAAAAAACATGAAAAAAACAAGTTCTATTTTTAATACAATCAATGCGTGTTAGCGACGATATAAGTAAGGAGAAACTAACCGATGAAAGATATTTCAGTAAAGGCACTGGCTAAGATTAATCTGGGACTGGATGTGGTTCGCAAAAGAGAGGACGGCTATCATGAGGTCCGCATGGTCATGCAGACCATTCATCTGTTTGACCGGCTGGAGATCTCAAAGAATCCTTCAGGCGAGATCACTATGGAGACGAATCTTTCTTTTTTGCCGACAAATGAGAACAATCTTGTTTATAAGGCTGCAAAGCTTTTACAGGATGAGTTTGAGATTAAAGATGGCGTGCATGTGTGGCTTCATAAGCATATTCCGGTGGCTGCCGGAATGGCAGGAGGCAGTACGGATGCAGCCGCAGTATTATATGGAATGAACAGGATTTTTGATCTTGGACTGACAAGGGAAGAACTGATGGAACGCGGTGTGAAGATCGGGGCGGATGTTCCGTACTGCATTATGCGTGGAACGGCTCTGGCAGAGGGCATCGGAGAGAAGCTTTCCAAACTGCCGCCGATGGTGAAATGTCCTGTTTTAATTGCAAAACCGCAGATCAGTGTTTCTACGAAGTTCGTTTATGAGAATCTGAAGTTAGATTCCGATATGGTACATCCTGATATCGACCGGCTTGTGGCAGATATCAGGGAGAAAGATTTGAATAAGATTGCAGCAGACATGGGAAATGTTTTAGAGACAGTGACAATCCCGGCATATCCGGTGATCGCAGAGATTAAGGATCACATGATGGAGCATGGTGCAGTCAATGCCATGATGAGTGGCAGCGGTCCGACGGTTTTCGGTCTTTTTGACAAGGAAGCGACGGCAGTAGAGGCATATGAGGCGATGAAAGCCTCCGGTCTTGCAAAACAGGTATATTTGACGAGTATTTATAATAACGCGCGTAAGTAGAAAGGCATGGTATCAAAGATGACAGAAGATTTAACATTGAATATGGATGCGTATCTTCCGCTGAGAGATGTTGTGTTTAACACGTTAAGAGAGGCTATTTTAAAAGGGGAATTAAAACCGGGAGAGAGGCTGATGGAGCTGCAGCTTGCGGCAAAGCTTGGTGTGAGCCGAACCCCGATCCGCGAGGCAATCCGTATGTTAGAGCAGGAAGGACTTGCGGTGACAATTCCGAGAAAAGGTGCAGAAGTTGCCAAAATGACAGAGAAGGATATGGAGGATGTGCTTCAGATCCGAGAGGCGTTAGACGAACTTGCTGCAAAGATCGCATGCGAACAGATTTCCGAGGAACAGTTAGAGGAACTGGCTGCAACGATGCATGAGTTTGAAGAGTCCACCAAGACCAATAATGTGAAAAAAATCGCTGAGGCGGATGTGAAGTTTCACGATATCATTTATCAGTCAACCGGCAACCCGAAGCTTGTGAACATGCTCAACAATCTCCGTGAGCAGATGTACCGCTATCGAGTGGAATACCTGAAGGATGAGAATAATTACCCGACACTCATGAAGGAGCACAAAGACATCGTGGAGGGATTAGTCCGCAAGAACAAAACACAGGTTACAGAGACAATGCACCAGCATGTAAAGAATCAGGCGGTGGCTGTCAAGGCGATGATTCGTGAGCAGGAATAACAGACATTTTGAAGTATAAAAAACAGAAAACCGTACAGACTAAGAAGAGGATAAGCGTTTGCTTATCCTTTTTGTATTTAGAAAGGAAGCAAAAATGTCGGAAAACAAAAAGTGTCCGGTGGTGACGGATTTAAAGCAGAACATAGAAAGCATGGAGATATTTTTTCATGACTGCGCAGACATTAAGAAAAAGCAGATGAAGCTTGGAAAGAATCGGGACACGGCGTGTTATCTGACTTTTATTGAAGTGTCCGTGGATATGGGAACCTCTGCGCTTGGGGAGACTTTGAAGTACTTAAACAGTCTGTCACAGGAGGAAATCCTTCATACATTGCAGGAAAATGCACTTGGAATTTCAGACGCAACGTATTTTAAAACGATCGAGGAGGCAGTGAGCGGACTGCTCACCGGAGAGGCTATCCTGTTTGTGGATGGTTTTGATCAGGCGGTGAAAATACCGGATGATGGATATCCGAACATGGGAATCACGGAGGCAGATTCGGAAAAAGTAATTCGTGGCTCTAATGAAGGCTTCTGTGATTCTGTAAAACAGAATGCCGCGCTGATCCGGAAAAGAGTCCGTTCTCCGAGAGTTAAAGTGCGTGAGATAAAAGCAGGACTGCGCTCGAACACCAATGTCTATCTGGTATATGTGGAAGACCTTGCATATCCTAAGCTGGTAAAAGAAATTGAAAAGCGGTTGACAGATTTTACGATTGACGGCGTTTTAGACAGTGGTGTGTTGGAACAACTGGCAGAGAAAAAATGGTATTCGCCGTTTCCACAGTTTCAGACGACACAGCGGCCGGATCGTGCTTCCATGGCGATTTTAGAAGGGCGAGTAATCGTGATGTCGGACAATTCGCCGGTCGCACTCATACTTCCAACTGACTACAATTCGTTTATCCGGACAAGTGACGATTATTACAGTCGTTTTGAGATTGCAACTTTCGGGCGGATACTGCGGTATCTGGCATCCTTTTTTGCAATGACGCTGCCGGGCTTTTATCTCGCGGTGACAAATTTTCATACGCAGATACTGCCAACTACACTGCTTTTGTCGTTTGCCGAGGCAAGGCAGGGAGTCCCCTTTCCGGCAGTGGTGGAGGTACTTATCATGGAACTGTCCTTTGAACTTTTAAGGGAGGCTGGTGTGCGGCTTCCCGGGGCAATGGGAAATACGATCGGAATTGTTGGAGGACTCATTATCGGACAGGCGGCGGTAGAGGCAAATCTGGTCAGTCCAATCGTAGTTATTGTGATCTCGTTTACAGCGCTTTGTTCCTTTGCGATTCCAAACGAAGAATTTGCCACTGCTTTCCGGATTTTAAAGTTTTTTTTCATTGGAATCTGTGCGTGGTTAGGCTACTTTGGCATGCTTCTTGGACTGCTTGCGGTGCTGACGCACCTGTCGCATCTGACAAGCTTTGGAATCCCATATCTTATGCCATTTGTGGGTGCAGATCTGAATAATTATGAAGATGAGAGGGATTTCGTCTGGCGGCTGCCGTTCCGGAAATTGCGCAAACGTCCGATTTATGCGAATCCGGAGGAGCGTACAAAATTGACATTTCGTAAGGAGATGAAATAGTTAATTGCGAAACTTCTAGATAAATTAGATTGAATTGTGGAAATGTGACAAAAGCTTGAGAAGACACTAGGTGAGCTAAAATTGAAAGGGGAGTATATGTTTTCAGAAAATAACAAAATTTCAGACAGGCAGGTATTTCGCCTTTTAACCTACGATTTTCTTGGAATCGGGACACTGCTTCTGCCGACCATGCTAGCGAGTACAGCAGGGCGTGACGGAATCTTCTGCATTTTGGCAGGTCTGACCCTTGCATTTTTATATTTGAAAATATTGCAGTATCTCATGCAGAACACACAAAAAAGTTATCCGGATTACCTGAAAAAACGTTGTGGAAAAGTGGTCGGATATCTGCTCTGGTGTGGATATTTTCTATATTTTATGCTCATGGCTTCCTACACGGCGTATCTGTTTTCCACGCTGATGTTAAACGGTCTTGTGGAAAACATCAGCTTTTATCTGGTGCTATTGTTGATATTAATCGTCGCATTTTATGGAATGGCTGGCGGGATCGAGGGCAGGGCAAGAGTGTATGAGATGTTATTCTGGTTTCTGATGATCCCGCTTTTTCTGATGCTGCTTGCAGCGTGCAGAGAGGTAAAAACCGCTTATTGGAGCCCGGTTTTTTCGACTGGTTTCAAAGAGGTATTTCGTGGAAGTTACTATGTGTTTTTCTGTTATTCCATTGTGACGCTTGTGCTCTTTTTAAAAGAATATGTCACGGACAGTGAAAAGTACAGGAAGGCTGCCGGAAAAGCAGTCTGGTTTTCCGGTGGTGTGTTTGCGGTATTGTATCTGGTTCTGGTCGGGCTGTTTGGCGTGGACGCACTGGCGCAGATGAAATTTCCGGCAGTCACGATGATGAGCAGGGTGCAGATCACCGGAGGATTTCTGAAAAGAACAGATGCATTTATGTTTGGGATCTGGTTTTTTACATTGTATGCACTGTTAAACAGCATGGTTTTCTACAGTGGAAATCTCGTCGCAAAAGCGATCCGGGACTGTGGCGGTTATCTGGAAGGGAAAAAAAGAATGCTGCCGTATGTGATCCTGCTGCTTCTGGTGTATGGTGTGGCGGTGCTGTTCTACAGAAACCAGCAGATTTTAGATAGTGTGACACTTCTTTTGTGGAAAATTGGAACGCCGTTTGTGACAGGTGTACCGGTGCTGTTATGTCTGGCCGGAAGAAAGCCGGACCGGGGAACGGAGGAGCGCAGAACGAAGAAGGGCAGAATGGAGGAGCGCAGCAGCAAAGAACAGAAGGATGAGAGGAAAAACCGTAAGAAAAAGGTGTGTGTGGTGGTGCTGGCGTGCTTCTTATTTGGATGTCTTTTTTTGCAGGGGTGCAATGTCGCAGAACTGGAGGATAAGGCATTCCCGGTTCTTTTAAATATCAGGGATCAGGACGATTTCCAAAGTGTGTGGCTCAATCATGAGTATGCAGGAAATAAAAAGGTGGATTACAACCATTTGAAAGTTGTGCTGATCGAGCAGTCTTTTTTAGAGAAAGAGGCAGCAGTGGACGGGATGTTGTCTATGCTAGAGCAGGAGAAGGAGATTCCGTGGAATGCTTATGTGATGACAACAGATAGCTGTGAAAATCTGGCGCAGACAGAGGAAGAACTCGATACACTGCTCGGTAATTATCTGGAAGAACTTCTGGAAAATACATCGGGAATCAGCCAGAAGGCGTATCCGACACTTGGAATGTTGTATGAGGAGCGCGCCAATCATTTGGAAACACTTTATATTCCATTTGTGGAGACTGCAGATGAAAAGCCGCAGATCACAGCTTATGAAGTGTGGAAACGTGGAAGGGCGGCAGGACTTGTTGATACGGATACCGCGCGTGCAGCATTCTTCACACAGAATTTTGCGGATGATTACACCTTACAACTGTCACCGGAACTTTATGTGAAAGTGGATGCGGCAAACTGCCGGCTGAAAATAGCCGAAAAAATCGGGGCAGGCGGTCTGACCAGCCGGTGTGTTACTGTGACGGTAATGGGAGAGGGCGAAGTTCTAAGCGGCATGGCAGGAAAAAGTGCAGATGAAAAGCTTACGACGGAAGCGGAAGCAATATTGAATGAACGGATGCAGGATTATCTGAATGCTGTCGCAGCCCATGCCCTTGACAGGAAAATCGACATCACCAACAGCTACCGGAAGCTTGGCGCTGATAACCGCGCATGGTATTTTCAATATAAAAATGCTCCGGCAGCTTATGAGCAGGACATTAAAATCCAATATTTGGTAAAAATTAACTGGAAAACGGAATAAATGATGATCTTCTGGGAATCATTTTAAGCATGATAGAGCTTTGTGAAACTCTGATTTAGGTGTATGTAGATTGTGGAAATTAACAAAATTTTCGAAGACACGCTTTCGCTACGTGTCGCTCGCAGCGGTGCTAGCATGCCAGCCACAGCTAATGCTATGTCTGCCAAGCAAGAACCGGCGGCTCCCTAGTGTCTTCTCAAGCTTTTGTCAATTTTCCACAATTTAATTTTCACGTTTTAAGAGTTTCACAATTATTTATGATACTTATAATGATTTCAGGAGATTGAAAAGTATGAAGAAAGAGTGGATTGGATATATCGGAATTGGAATTTTGGTGTGTGCAGCGCTGATGTGCGGTATTTTGTATACAAGGGCGGCGAGGTTACAGCATGATATTTCGGAAAAGGTGTTAAGGTTTCATGTGCTGGCAAACAGCGACAGCGAGGCAGACCAGAGCTTAAAGCTTGCAGTGCGGGATGCGGTGGGAAGTTATATGCAGAAAAAGCTTGCAGGTGTGGAAGACTTGGAAGAATGTGAGCAGATCGTGAATGGAAATCTGGATGAAATACAGGAAGTTGCAGCAGAAACAATTGCGCAGAATGGCTATGATTATGATGTGACAGCGGAACTGGAATACACATCTTTTCCGGTAAAAAGCTATGGCAGTTATACATTTCCAGCCGGAGAATACGAGGCGCTTCGTGTCGTCATCGGTGAAGGAAAAGGACATAACTGGTGGTGTGTGATGTATCCGAATATGTGTTTTTCAGGCAGCATGTACGAGGTGGTGGACGAAAAAGCCGGGAAAAAACTGCGTGAAGTTCTAACGACAGAGGAATACGAAAAAGTGCTGGCAGAGGGGAATTATCAGATTCAGTTGAAATATTTTTCCTTTTTGAATCCGTACCTGAAATAACTTCAAAATTGCTGTTTTAAGCTTGCTCTTGCTAATTTTTACAAAACACGCTAATATATGGCGTGAGAATAGATAAAGTCTATTGCTCGTGGCTATTTGTAAATGAAATGGAAAGAGGATTGAGATAAATGACAAAAGATGTACTTGTGAAGATCAGCGGATTACAGTTTTCAGATGATCAGGACAACGACCCGGTAGAGATCATCACAACCGGAAGCTATTATAAAAAAAATGGAAAGCACTACATTCTTTATGATGAGGTGCAGGAAGGCTTTGACGGCGTGACAAAAAGCGTTATCAAAGTGAATGATGATTTTCTGGATGTCACGAAAAAAGGTGTCACCAACGTACATATGATGTTTGAGAAAAACAAGAAAAATATGTCTTATTACAACACACCATTCGGAAATCTTCTAGTGGGAATCAATGCAACGGATGTCAAAGTGAATGAGACAGAAGATAATATTGATATCAAGGTCGATTACAAGCTGGAAGTCAATTATGAACATTTGGCAGAGTGCAGCATTTCCATGAATATCATGTCGAAGGATACGAAGGATTTTCGGATATAATACATAGAGGAGCAGCGTTTTATGAAAAAAATAAAGATAACTCTTATAATTGGACTGATGTTAGCTGCATTGATGTCCGTAGCAGCCTGCACGGAAAATAATCAAGCAGAGAGTCAAATGAATGACACAATGTTTGACTATGAGAGCCTTGGGGTAAATCAGTATGTTTATAATTCTGAATTTGAACTTGGCGAAGATTTGAAGAATGCAATTGCAGAGTTAGCATGCTGTTACGATGAATTTGATGAAAATGTTGTGGATGATGAAACGTGGAAAAATATTTTTTTGACAAGGTTCATACAAAATTCCAGATATTCTTTTGACTATCTGGATAAACAGGCAGAAAAAGGGAAAGGATTTATCACGAGAGAACAGGTGGAATATATCCAGTATTCTCTTACGAATGAAAAAATTGATTTTTTAGATTGTGTAGAGAAAGAAGTTGATACACAAGATGCAACAAGTGGCATGAATTTCGGCAATATCATAAATTATGAGTATGAGAGCCACGATGAGGAAATTGTACTGAGTGCAGATATGCAATTGCAGAGTGACGGCACAAATAATGTGAAAGAGAAAAAAGTAACTGTTTATTTAATAAAAAATCCATACAGTTGTTTTGACGGATATAGTATAAAACAACTTGTTTCTGAAGATGTAACAGAGAACATAAAAGGTGATGGAGAGGAACATACTTTTTATGCGTCAGATACAGGAGCTGAGGAGGAAAATGTGTTTGCTCTTGAATTTTTGTATGCAGAGGACAATTTACAATATGGACATTTTGTTTATGTGGATTTGAGTGAAAATAAGAAACTGGCAGAGTACATCAGAAATAATTCAGGAAGCGACTTCAAGGTAACCTATATCTTGAACGATACGCAGGATGATGTTATAGAAGGAGTCACACCAACAGAAATTGTAGTTCATACAGAAACGACAGATAATACAGAGAAACACATACAGGATTTTGAAAAATTATCAGAAATGATTGGAACATATCATTATACTTCAGATTATGGAACAGGTCGATTAATGATTGAAGCGACAGAGGATGGCATTGATATTTCTGATTATGAATCGGAGGACACCTATAGATTTCTGGCAAATGAAACAAATGTAAAAAATGAAGAGGAAAACAAAGTATATCTGGAATACCCGGCACAGGTGTATGAAGATGATACGGTTATTTTTGAGTATTACATTTTAGAAAAAGCTAGTGATGGGATTGATGTGTATTATAGTCCATCTTCTTTTGATGAAGCTGAATTTTTGTACCATGCTGTCAGGGATAACTAAAAGAGGATTGCGAGATATCATAGGATATGTTATATTTTATTCAAATAAATTTTAATAAAATCAATTTGAATAAAAACAAACCGAATTTGCAGAAAGGTGATTTCTATGTTTATTGGCAGAGAAAGAGAGTTAGCATCCTTAAAAGAATTCTATGAAAAAGACAGAATTGGCATGATCGTTATCTATGGGCGTAGACGTATCGGAAAGTCTACGCTTATTACGGAATTTGTGAAAGATAAAAAAACGATATTTTACACAGCAACAAAAGTTGGAAAACATAGGAACTTAGAATTGTTTTCAAGACAGGTACTGGATGTGCTGATGCCAGGAGTGGAAGACATCAGTTTTAATACGACAGAGGCGGTTTTTGATTTTATTGACAAAAATATTGGTGACGAGAAGCTGGTACTTGTCATAGATGAACTGCCGTATTGGGCGGAAAAAGACGAGGCTCTTTTATCCATATTGCAGAAATATATTGATACCATATGGAATGATAAGAATTTGAAAATAATTTTGTGTGGTTCGTCACTTAGTTTTATGGAGAATAAGGTGCTTAGCGAGAAAAGTCCACTGTTTGGACGACGGGATTCACAAATTAAATTGGAAGCATTTGATTATCTGGATTCAGCAAAATTTGTTCCGGATTATTCAAATGAGGATAAGGCAATCTGTTATGGCATTACCGGAGGCGTTGCAAAGTACTTGTCAATGATTGATCCGGCAAAGAGTATAGATGAAAATATCATAAGACTGTTTTTCAGGACAGACGGATATTTGTATGATGAGACAAGAAATCTGCTTACACAGGAATTTGCTGATATATCGATCGTAAATAATATTGTCGAGCAGGTTGCATCAGGAGAAAATACGCTGAATACGATTGCGGGAAAAATTGGAGAGAAAGAACCTACTGTATTATATTCATTGGATAAATTGATAAGTGTCGGTCTGATTGAAAAAAAGAAATGCATGACAGACGAGAAGAACAAAAAGAAAACACAATACGTTTTAAAAGATTATATGTTTAAATTCTGGTATGAATTTATTCCAAAAGCTACCAGCGTGATCGAGATAGGTCAGGGAGAGGTTTATTACAAAAAAGTGGTAAAACCAGTTTTACATTCTTTTATGGGTTCTGTGTTTGAAGAAATGTGCCGTTACTATACGTTGATGAAAGGAATCACAGGAGAATATGACTGCTTTATTACATCGGTAGGTACATGGTGGGGAGTAGAGAATGTAACAGATAAGAATGGTGATATGCGGTCGCAGTCTGCGGATATAGATATTGTTGCATTATCCGAGATAGACAAAAAGGCGGTTATCGGTGAGTGTAAGTTCAAGAACGAAAAGATTGACAAGGGAATTTATGAAACTCTGATCCGGAGGGGAAAGCTGATAAATGCGAAATATAAAGTTTCAAAGTATCTTTTTTTCTCACTGTCTGGATATACGGATTGGTTTGAAGAATTAGCGGATGAAGATGTGCTGCTGCTTACGTTGGATTCACTTTATGAGTAGGGAAAATAAATTAGGATGTTTGTTTTAGAGAAGTGTTGTAGAAATAATGTGATATAATTTAATCAATGATGTTGTAAAAAGGCAAAGAATATTCGTACTTTTTTCATGATAAATTATAAAAATAAATGTAATATACAATAAATAGATATAGAGGAGATGTTAGCTATGATAAAAACGTATTTGAAACAGGCTAGCAGAGATTTAGAGATTACAAATATATATGTGCAAGATGCTGCATGAGATAAGCAGAGAATTGCTGAATTGGAAAGAAATTAGGAAAGTAAAGTGGGAAAATAATAAAGTGGAAGTTAAAGAATTTTTAGAAAAAGATAGTTTGAAATTTGATTTTTCAGATGATTGTGATTACACCAAAGATTCGAGTTATAAAAGTATGAGTGGATTTACAAAATATTTTGCATACAAGACGCTGGATAATGTAAAAGATCCAGATTCAAATAGTACTCTTTTGCAAGAGATATATAAAGTCTTATGGCCAGAATTAGAACAGAAGGATTATATGAGGGGAAAAGGTTGGATACATTCTGATACAATGACAAGTGTGCAACATACATTAGCTAAGTATTTTGAAGCAACGTTTCCGAATGAGGTTAAAGAATATTTATTAAATAATCCAAGGCAGAGATTTGTTTCAGTCAGAATGTGTAAATCGATGTATGAACAATTTAGTACAGTTTCAAGCTATTTAGATTCAAATGCTGATTTGAAGCAATTTGTATCTCTTTATCATACGTTAGGAAATTATTCACCTGTTCCTACTGGGTTTAATGTTGCAAGGAGTGGAGTAGGATATTCTTCTAACTATGACTATTGGGATTTAACATTAATGAAAATTAAGAAATATTTTGATTTGCGAAAAAAAACATTCTTAAAACGTGCGGATGATGTGAAGCAAATAGCAATATTATTTCATTATGAAGAAACGATTAATAATTGCATGAAGTGGCTTGATGGGTATGATAGTTGGAATGATTTTGTAGAACAATATTTTTTTCAAGATTATGTTGATGATGAAGGGGAGGTGATTCCATTTTGCACAGGACATTCTTGGAAAGATGGATGTAATGAAGTTGGAGATTATGATGAGTTTTTCAAAAATGCATGGAATCGAATTGAAGCAAGAAGTAATCGAATGATAAGTGCATTGAAAAAAAAGTTGGAGAAAAATTAATGGAACATACAATATCAATAAAACTACTTTATAACTATTTCATAGAAAATAATCGTACAGTACTTTCTGATAAATAACGAATTTGTGCAGAACATTACAAAGGAAAGAAATCCTGTACGACAACTGATTATACAACAAAAAAAGAGACCGTTTCAAGTTTTGTGTAAACGTTAAAAACTGATATAAGATTTGTGAATA
>UQNW01000002.1 GCA_900542495.1 uncultured Roseburia sp. | reverse complement strand
ATATAACCAATAAGGCTATTATCAATTAAAAATCCAACAGAGTAATCATCTCTAGTATCAGTGCTAGACGATAACACATAAAATGTCATTTTATCAGTTAAACTCTGGTTCGGTAGACATTTTGAAAAAAGGCTATATGATTCTCGAAGATAGAGATATTGAGAGAAAATACAATATGTATGTCGCATAAAAATTAAAAATTTTTACCAAAAGAGGGGGCAGTAAAAAATAAGTTAGTGCTATTGTGAATGCATAAGGAGGTAAAGACCATGAAAGAAAAAGTTATTAAAAGTATGTTACAGGAAGGAAAACCAGTGAGCTTTCACACAGTGGCACGCGACTTGCATGAACAGGAACTTATAGTTCGGGATTTGATTGATGATATGCTAGATAAAGGATTAATCAGAAAGATACCGCCGATACCATTGTCGGAGAGCCCTGAACCCTGCAGCATTTTTTATGTATTAACAGAAAAAGGAATACCTATGTTAAATCATGAAGAAAATAATAGCACAATCGAAATAAGAGTGTTATAATATTTCCAGAGCCTAGCGCCGAACAATTGACCTTTAAAGGGTTAGTTGCCCGGCGCTTTTTTTGCGCTTTAAAGTTGGCACAAAAAGGAAGGTTGGTGGAATTATAATCAAACTATAAAAAAACAAAGGAGATGGACCATTGGTGAATTTTTTATCACAGACTTACACAATTGCATTGCCGATTGTTTTGACAGCATTTATGGGATACATAGTGTGGCTGCTGAAACGTCAGAAGAATGACAGGGATGCAAATAGTCGGGGAACAATGTTGCTGCTTCGGGTTCAGTTGATCGAGTACCATGATAAGTACATGAAGTTGGGAGAGATACCATCCTATGCGTACCAGAATTTTCAAGAGATGTACGAGGCGTACCACGAACTTGGCGGCAATGGCATGGTGACAAAAATGAAAAATGAGATTGAAGAGCTTCATCTGAAGCAGAAAGAGAGGATTTAAACATGACAGATTTAGGATTTTTAACAGAATTTATGGTGCCAGTGATTGTAGGCATTTGCCTTTGTGTAGGCTATGTCGTGAAGAAGTGGATCAAAGATGTGGATAATAAATACATTCCTACCATCTGTGCTGTCTTGGGTGTTATTCTGGCAGTTTGGATTAACGGATGGACAGTTACAGCACCTATTTTATTAAGTGGATTATTCAGCGGTTTAGCAAGCACTGGACTGCACCAGATGTTTAAACAGTACATTAATAAGGAGGAAAAATAAGTTATGAGAATCGGATTAAACGCAGGACATACATTATCAGGACCGGGATCAGGCACATCCGGTGTGATCGTAGAGAGCATCGAAACAAGAAAAGTATGTAATCGTCTGACAGAGATGTTTAAGGCATGTGGAGTGGAGGTTGTACCTTGTACAGTGGACAAGGCTGCATCGCAGTCAGCATATTTACAACAGGCGGTAAATATGGCGAATCGTACTGATTTGGATTATTTTATTAGCATTCATTTTAATAATGACAAAGCCAGAAAAGGACATGGAGTGGAAGTGTACACCTATAAAGGTAGACAGTATCCTGATGCAGTAGAGGTTTGTGAGCACATCGCAGCTCTTGGATTAACAAACCGTGGAGTAAAAGAAGGTAGCGGATTATATGTAATTAAAAAGACCAAAGCAAAATCAATGTTAATTGAGGTATGCTTTGTAAATGATCCGGATGCTACCACATATCAGCACCAGTTTGAACAGATCTGCACAGCAATTGCCTATGCTCTTGCGGATTACGTACAGGCAACACCAAAGCCAGTTGCACCGGTACAACTTCCGGATAAAAAGAAGTATGTGAAAGTTCTGGTTGATGATTTGGCAGTGAGAAAGTCTCCAAGCTGGGATAAAGCAGCAGTTTCAGGCAGAGTACAGAAGAATGAAGTATTTACCATTGCCGAAGGAACTATTAAGGTAGGCAGTGGCAGAATGTACAAGCTTAAATCGGGATTGTATATCACGGCAGCAGAAAAATATGTAAGTGTATATGAAAAATAACGAAAATGCCAGTGATTGATTTCACTGGCTTTTAGTATAGTATAATTATTTATTGGATAGAATATAGTTTAAAAAGTTTGGATAATTTGCATATTGAAACAGAACGAATGTCTTGATAATGTAGAAACATAAAAATGGTATTTGAGCAATAAAATCATAATGAATCCCGGCAACTTACATCAGATCATATGGCGTGATTCGACAAGAAGTAATATAATTATAGAAAAAAATGTCGGGAGAGTAATATTATGATGGAAAGCAAACAAATGTATGTAGCAGATATTAATGTGGTTTTTGGAAAGGAGGAAGAACCTTTAATAAGATATATTGACGACATTGTTTTACCAGCATTATCAGATGACATAGTGGCAGATAGTACAGAGAAAACAAAATATTTCTTTGATGATGTACATATTCGAGAACTTAATGGGGAATATGTTTTATCAGGGTTACTGATTAAAGACACTGTTTTAGAAGTACGGTCGGAATATACAGAGAGTGAGGGATTAAAAAAGACTAATAAACGTTTTAAATCTTCACCATATTCGTTATTTTTGATTTATTTGAAAAACCATAGAATGATGTTAGTTAAAAATCAGAATGGAAGTCCTGACACAAGGGCATTTTCATTTGCATTTCGAACAGTGATTCAGAAATATATTAGAAAGTACAATGATAAAATAAGAAAAAGCGAGGAAAATAAGCAATATTTACCATATGCAAAAGTAAAAGTATCCGGAATAAAGACTTCTGCAAGTGTAAAAGAAGCATTAAAAGATGTAGAAAAAATAACCGAGTTAACCTTAAAGTTTTTTCCTTTAAATTCGGAGTGGGATTATGGGAATGTTTTTGGAGACATTGATAGTAAAATTAGAAAAGTAATAGGAAGTTCAAAAGGAAAAATGACATTTCCATCACCAGAAAATTTAGATGGTGTTGCTTCTGTGATTGAAAAAACAGAAGGAATGGCAAAAACAGAAATGAAAGTCAAATATAAAGAAGGTACTCATGGAAATAAAAAGACAGGAAAAATAAAAGATCATGAAATATCAGATATTTCAAATATTGAAGTGGTTGGAGACCTTGATAATGCATATGAACAAATCGGGAATATAAAGAATGAGATAACTGCTATGAATGTTGAAAGTAACAATAATATTATTGAGTATCAAAAATTTGTAAATAGAATTATTAAAAGGTGAGGTTGATGACCGATAGCGTAATAAAAAATATTCAAGAACTGAATGACAAAAGGAGTAAAGGCAAAATTGTATCAGAATGTGTACTTGAATTAAAATTGAGTAAGAAATCTGCATGGCAATTTATTATAGCAATTTTATCAGCATTTCCTATAAGCTATTATTGTACGTTCAAGGTAGATACAGTGGCAACAGTTAAGGAGATAGTACCTGTTTTTTTAGATGTGCAAGTAGCAATGTTTGCGGTAATATTTGGTGCATATGCAATTTTTCAAGCTCTAATGCGTGATGAAATTATAAAGGAATTGATTAAGACAAAAAATAATATATTAAAAGACAGTAATCGTACGTTCCTAAATTTATCAATCTTATATATTATAGATATTTTTAGCACAGTCGTGATGAACATCACAGTAAAAATATGTGCAGATGAGTCGTATATATATAATATTCAATTGTCTAATATATTATTCTTTGTAGGATTTTTTATATATAATGCATTTAATTTTATGCTGATTTTAGAAAATATAAATTTTGTGATTAACTTATATAGAATGTTCAATGTATATAATATATATAGAGCATTAGATGTAATCGAAGACAAAGAAAATAAATAAATATGTAAAAGTCGGTATAGATGCTATATCGGCTTTCTTCATTTCCAACATCTATGCGCTAATTCCTCCGTACCAATATCCGTAAGAACGCCACATACACGTCTGTCCGGCATGCTGTATCTCTGGGAGAGGTAACGCATGGATGCTCCCATTTCACCGTCTGGTCCGCCATATTGTGACATAATGATCTGTGCAATTTTGGCATTTGGTGTTGTGATATTAATCGGGTATTGCAGTCGTTTTTCGTAATTCCACATTATTTACATCCTCCTTCCCATGGCCATGGTTCTGTGGCCCAATTCCAGTGACTGCATGGATTTGCAGTGTCGATGGTCAGAGGACCATACTGGTCGGAGTAGGCCTGCAGAGCGTTGCGCCTGATATCTGAGTAATGATGGAAGGCTTTGATCGCTTCCGCATCATCCGGATGGGTGTCTAAAAAAAGAAGAAGGTCGTCAACAGCGAAGCTTACAGTATTAATGAGGCTGAAAAGCTGTTGGCGGTTCATCTGGTTCATTTGGTTCGTCATCTTCGAAAAGCCCTCCTTCCAAGGAATGGTTTATCTAATTCAGGGAAAATGGTTCCAACCATAAGCCCTTTTTCAATATCATATAATGGTCCAAACTGCTGCCATGGAACGTATGCCATTGCAACGACAAATTCCGGTCCCATATCGCGGTTTGATTCGTTTGAACAGATAGGATTCATTCTGTTTTGCGCATTACAGTTTCGCATAAATTTGGTTGCCTTTCTTTTTCTTTCAAGTTAAGTTATGTTCTAAAATAGAAAAGTGTGCATAATATGACTGCAAAAAAAATCATTTTTGTAGGAAATGACAAAAATGAGAAAAATTATCAAAAACTTTGCGAAGCGCGTTGACATGCACAAATTTGCGCATTAAACTAAGGAAAGTTAGGAGAGCATAACTGACAGAAAATGGAAATCTATATGAATAACAGGATATAAATGAGTCCGATGAGACTCTTGTTAACGGAGGATAAAATGACATTAGATAATTTACCACTTGAGACAGAGGCAGTCATCACAACGGTTGGCGGAGAGGGCGCTCTGCGCTGTCGTTTCCTTGATATGGGACTGATCCCAAAGACGAAGGTTGTTGTGAAAAAAATTGCACCGATGGGCGACCCGATCGAGATCAGACTTCGTGGCTATGAGCTGACGATCCGCAAGGAGGATGCAAAAAAGATTGAGGTGTCTTTGGAGGAAACAAAAGAATGATATTCGCATTAGCAGGCAATCAGAATTGTGGCAAGACCACGTTATTTAACCAGTTGACGGGTTCAAACCAGCATGTTGGAAATTTCCCGGGAGTGACGGTAGACCAGAAGATTGGAGAGATCCGTTCGGTAAAAAACTGTTCCGTTGTGGATCTGCCGGGAATCTATTCGATCCGTCCTTATACAAATGAGGAGATCGTGACGAGAGATTTTATTTTAAATGAGAAACCGGATGGAATCATCAATATTGTGGATGCAACCAATATTGAACGGAATCTTTACCTGACCTTACAGCTTTTAGAGATGCATATTCCAATGGTGTTAGCACTGAATATGATGGACGAAGTCAGAGGAAACGGCGGCTCCATTGATTACAAACAGATGTCGGAGGAGCTTGGAATCCCGGTGATCCCGATCAGTGCGGCAAAAGATGAAGGAATTGAAGACCTGATCAAAGCGGCTGTGGAGGTTGGAAAGAAAAAGATTCTCCCGAAAGTTATGGATTTTTGTGAACAGGGACCGGTGCACCGCTGTATTCATGCCGTGTCACATCAGGTGGAAGACCATGCAGTCAATATCGGCATGTCACCACGTTTTGCGGCAACAAAGATCGTAGAGAATGACGAGGACATTATCAAAAAGCTCGAACTTTCCCAGAATGAGCTTGAGATGATGGAACACAGTATTGAAGAAATGGAAAAAGACTGTGGCTTAGACCGCAATGCGGCTTTAGCTGACATGCGGTATACCTTTATCGAGAAAGTATGCAGCAAAACCGTAAAAAAATGCCATGAGAGCAAAGAGCACATCAGAAGTACGAAGATTGATAAGGTTTTAACAGATAAATATCTTGCAATCCCGATGTTTCTTCTGATCATGTTTGCAATATTCTGGCTGACGTTCAATGTGATTGGGGCATTTTTAAGTGATCTTCTGACGCTTGGGATTGATGCATTTACCGCAATGTGTGACCGTGCGCTGACTGCTTATGGCATGAACCCGGTAGTGCACAGCCTTTTGATCGACGGTGTGTTTGCCGGAGTCGGAAGTGTTTTAAGCTTTCTGCCGATTATCGTTGTTTTATTTTTCTTCCTGTCGATTCTGGAAGATTCCGGATATATGGCGCGTGTCGCCTTTGTTATGGATAAACCTCTGCGAAAAATCGGTTTGTCCGGCAGAAGCTTTGTGCCGATGCTGATTGGATTCGGTTGTACAGTACCTGCAGTTATGGCAACACGAACCCTTTCGTCAGAGCGTGATAAAAATATGACGATCATGCTGACACCTTTTATGAGCTGTTCTGCCAAAATACCGATTTATACCGTGTTTGCGGCAGCCTTTTTCCCGGGAAAAGAAGCATTTGTGATGATACTTCTTTATGCGACAGGTATTGTCGTCGGCATTATCTCCGCGCTGGTGTTAAATCACACGGCCTTCCGCGGAAACCCGATCCCATTCGTGATGGAGCTGCCAAATTACCGTTTTCCTTCGGCAAAGAGTGTGTTCCAGCTTATGTGGGATAAGGCAAAAGATTTTATCCAGAGAGCGTTTACCGTTATTTTTGTAGCTACGATCATTATCTGGTTTTTACAGACCTTTGACACAAGACTGAATGTTGTCGCAGACAGCAGTAACAGTCTGCTTGCACTGGTCGGAAGATGGATCGCACCTGTTTTTGCGCCGCTTGGTTTTTCGGACTGGAGAGTTTCCACAGCACTGATCACCGGATTTACGGCGAAAGAAGCAGTCGTCAGTACCTTAAGTGTTCTGACAGGAACTGCAACTTCGAACTTAAGTACAGTATTAAGCAGCATGTTCTCCGGTGTGTCCGTGGTCAGCTTTTTAGTGTTTACTTTATTATATACCCCTTGTGTCGCAGCGATTGCAGCGGTAAAACGTGAGATGGGAAGCAGCTTAAAAGCAGCTTTAGTCGTTGTATTACAGTGTCTGGTGGCATGGGTTGCTGCACTGATCGTCTATCAGGTTGGAGGAATCTTTTTAGCATGAAATTAGGAGATTATATCATCCTTGGTGTCTTATTTATCTGGCTTGTAATTGCATTCATCTGGATGCGCAGGCAGAAAAAAAGAGGGAACTGTATCGGATGCAGTGGATGTGCGGATAAAAACTGCAAAAAGTGCCAGAAAAATGAAACAGACGGTGTATAAACCGTTCTTGTCAGAATGAAAAATATATTATATAATAGCCTGTAGCGACTAAAAATAGCTGCAGGCTATTTTTTACAACGGCAGACCATGCAGATTGCACACGGTCTGTTGTATATAAAACTTAAGGGTTTATCAGAACCGGAAAGAGGAGATTTATGAGTAAAGTTAGAACAAGATTTGCACCAAGTCCAACAGGTAGAATGCATGTTGGTAATTTGCGTTCTGCATTATATGAGTTTTTGATCGCAAAACATGAAGGCGGAGACTTCATGCTTCGTATCGAGGATACAGATCAGGAGCGTTTTGTGGAAGGTGCTGTAGATATTATTTACCGTACATTAGCAGAGACAGGCTTAGTCCATGATGAAGGTCCGGACAAAGACGGTGGTTATGGTCCATATGTGCAGAGTGAGCGTATGAAAACCGGAATCTACATGAAATATGCAAAAGAGCTGGTAGAAAAAGGAGAGGCATATTACTGTTTCTGTGACAAAGAGCGTCTTTCTACCTTAAAGACAGAAGTTGTCGAGGGAAAAGAGATCATGATCTACGACAAACACTGCCTGTCTTTATCTAAAGAGGAAGTGGAAGCGAACCTTGCTGCCGGAAAACCATTTGTTATCCGCCAGAATATCCCAAATGAGGGAACTACCACATTCCATGATGAGT
The DNA here is from genome assembly GCA_900542495.1 of uncultured Roseburia sp. Classification (GTDB taxonomy): domain Bacteria; phylum Bacillota; class Clostridia; order Lachnospirales; family Lachnospiraceae; genus Roseburia. The sequence goes on along the minus strand of UQNW01000002.1, from coordinate 227,620 downwards.
TATACGGAGATATTACAGTGGAAAATGCAGAGTTAGACGATATGATCCTCATTAAATCAGACGGATATCCAACCTATAACTTTGCAAACGTTGTGGATGACCACACTATGAATATTACACATGTAGTAAGAGGAAATGAATATCTTTCTTCTTCTCCAAAATATCAGAGATTATATGATGCATTTGGCTGGAAATCACCGGTTTATATTCATCTGCCACTGATCACAGACGAGAATCACAAGAAGTTATCCAAGAGAAGCGGACATTCTTCTTTTGAAGATCTGATCGAGCAGGGATTTTTGACAGAAGCAGTTGTAAACTACATTGCGCTTTTAGGCTGGAGCCCGGAAGATAACCGTGAGATCTTTACGTTAGATGAGCTGATCAAAGAATTTGATTATCACAGAATCAGCAAATCACCGGCAGTCTTTGATTACACTAAGTTAAAATGGATGAATGGTGAGTATATCAAAGCAATGGACTTTGACAAGTTCTATGAGAGAGCATTGCCATATATCAAGGCAGTTATTACAAAAGACCTTGATCTTAAGAAAATCGCAGCTATGGTGAAGACAAGAATTGAAGTGTTCCCGGATATCGCAGAGCACATTGATTTCTTTGAAACATTGCCAGAGTATGATGTAGCAATGTATACACACAAGAAGATGAAGACAAATGCTGAGACTTCTTTAGAAGTACTGACAGAGGTTCTGCCTAGATTAGAGGCACAGGAAGATTACAGCAATGATGCACTGTATGCAATGCTCTGTGAGTATGTTGCAGAAAAAGGCGTAAAGAACGGTTATGTGATGTGGCCGATCCGTACCGCTGTTTCCGGAAAACAGATGACACCGGGCGGTGCAACCGAGTTAATGGAGATCCTCGGAAAAGAAGAATCCATTGCACGTATCAAAAAAGGTATTGAATTACTCAGCAAATAAAGGGTATTTATGGAAAAAAGATACAATGATTCCCAGGTGAAGGCAATCGGGCATTTCAATGGTCCGTGCCTTACCCTGGCAGGTCCCGGCTCCGGAAAGACTGCGGTCATCACGGAGCGGACAAAAAACCTGATCACGAAGTACCACGTGAATCCGTCGAATATTTTAGTGATCACTTTTACAAAAGCAGCTGCGGTGGAGATGAAGAACCGTTTTTTAAATCTTATGGGAAATGGTTCCTATCCGGTTACTTTTGGAACTTTTCATGCAGTCTATTTTGGCATTTTAAAGCATGCATATCATTATAATGCGAACAACATTATCAGGGAAGAACAAAAGTATGCGCTGATGCGTGAACTTGTGCAGAAACACCGTCTTGAGTATGAGGATGAAACGGAATTTGTCTCGTCTGTTCTTGGAGAGATCAGTATGGTAAAAAATACAGGAGTCTCTATCGAACATTATTATTCCACGAACTGTGCGGAAAATATATTCCGCAGGATTTATGGCGAATATCATGAATATCTGCATCAGCATAAACTGATCGATTTTGATGATATGTTAGTTTATACTTATGAACTTTTCAGGGAGCGAAAAGACATCCTCTCGGCATGGCAGCGGAAGTTTCAGTACATTCTCATTGATGAGTTTCAGGATATTAATAAAATACAGTTTGATATCGTAAAAATGCTTGCAGCACCGGAAAACAATCTGTTTGTGGTAGGGGATGATGACCAGTCAATCTATCGTTTCCGTGGGGCACGACCAGAGATTATGCTGCATTTTAAAGACGATTACCCGGATGCAACGCAGATTTTGTTAGACACAAATTACCGTTCCCAGAAAGAAATTGTGGAGGCTTCTCTGCGCCTGATCGGATGTAATAAAGAGCGTTTTCCAAAAGAGATACAGGCAAATCAGGAAGCGGGCGCGCCTGTTGAGTATGCGGTGTTTAAAAGCCAGCATGATGAGATCGCAAAAATCATATGGGATATACAGGCGCATATGGAACGAGGCGGCAGATATGAAGATTTTGCAATTCTTTTTCGCACGAATACACAGCCGCAGATGTTAATGGAAAAATTGTTAGAATATAATATTCCGTTCCGCATGAAGGACAATGTGCCAAACCTTTATGAGCACTGGATTGCAAAGGACATGATCGCTTACATGAAAATAGCAATGGGAAGCCGCTACCGGAAGGATTTCTTGAAAATTATGAACCGCCCAAAGCGTTATATCAGCAGGGATTCCTTAGATGAAGAAACTGTGGCGTTTGATGTGTGGGAGTGGTTTTATGAGGATAAACCGTGGGTGGCAGAGCGTATCCAGAGATTAGAATATGACATTCACATGTTATCTTCGATGAGTCCGTATGCGGCGATCAATTACATACGACGCGGAATCGGGTATGACGAATTCTGCATGGAATATGCGGATTATCGGAGAATGAACGTCGACGATCTCTACGAGGTGCTTGAGGAGCTGCAGAACAGTGCAAAAGGATTTGACACCTATAACGACTGGTTCGAACATATCGAAAACTACACCGCGGAACTTGAAAAAATCTACAGGCAGCAAAACCAGAATCCGGAGAGCGTGGCACTTGCGACACTTCACAGCTCAAAAGGCTTGGAATATGAGAATGTCTACATTATAGATGTGAATGAAGGGATTATGCCTTATAAAAAAGCGGTTCTCGACAATGAGATAGAGGAGGAGCGCCGGATGTTCTATGTGGGAATGACGCGCGCAAAGAAGAAGCTGCATTTATATTCCGTTCAGCAGTTAAACCACAAAGAAGCAGATATTTCACGGTTTGTGCGTGAATCCCAGAAATAACCGTGAATTGCAGAACAATCATAATAACAGAATAGAAACTATTTTTATAAAAATAAGGAAACCGCCCGGATCAAAACTATGATTTGGGCGGTTTCCTGTGTTTTAGTCGTCTAAATCTTCAAATTCTGCTTCGTCAAGAAGTTCATCGAAACGATCGGATACGATCTCATATTCATCATCATCTTCGATATTCTCAAGGGAAGGATTTCCTTCTGCGTCCTCGGAGTAGCGGTAAATAAATACTTCGCCGTCTTCGTTTGGCTGTTCCTCTTCATCTACCGGAAGAAGTGCGATATAATCGCGGCCGTCTGCCTCGAAAATGGTAAGAATCTGACATTCCATGGAACTGCCGTCATCTAAGTCAAGGGTTACGAACATGTCTTCATCGTCTAAATTGTTGAACTTGTTTTTCTCTGCCATAGGGCACCTCTCTCATTCATAGTATTAGATAATAGCCTGGACATAAAGATCCAGACGATTCTCCAGATTAATAAAGCTGCCATTGTCAAGCTGGATCGTCGGGCGTGTGAGCTTCTGATTGATCAGAACGATTTTCCCGGCAGAACCATCGCTTAACAATACTTCATTGTTGATATAAGTATTAGCAATATGTTCTAAAAAAGTCAAGATATATTTTGGATTAAATTGTGTCAGCCCTTCGTTTTCGAAAATGGTGATCACCTCAAATGGACATAACCCATCGCGGTAACAGCGGTTTGCTGTCATGGCATCATAGACATCTGCAATGGATACGATTGAAGTAAAATCATCAATCTCGCTGCCGGTAAGACCTAAAGGGTATCCTTTGCCATCGAATCGTTCATGGTGTAAGAGAACGGCATTTTTGACACGCTGATCGATGTCAAGGTTTTTGACCAGATTGTAGCCGATTACCGGGTGTTTCTTGATCTCTTCGTACTCGGAATCTGTAAGCCTTCCGGGTTTTCCAATGATCTCATTTGGAATTTTGGATTTCCCGATATCGTGCAGCAGTCCGCAGAGAGTCAGAGTGTCCATATCCTTCTCGGAAAAATTCTTCCATTTGCCGATCAGACGGCAGATCAGTGCGACGTTGACACTGTGTGCATAGGTCGAGTCATCAATCTGCCGCATATTATGCAGCATATCGAACATAGAGATCGTCGTACTGTTTTCACCGAAAAGGTTTAAGGTTTCATCTAAGAGCTGATCTACGTTCAAATCTTCATCTTTGGTAATAAAATTATTGATATTTTCCTTCATAAAGGAAACTTTTTGCGTGTAATTCTTCTTGAACTTTCGAAATTCCGGACTTTTGCGGACACGCTGGGAATAAGTTTCCATACGTCTTGTCATGGAAGTGTCTGCGGTGCGGTTCCCATGATCTTCCGGGAAAATACAGACGGAAGCAATCTGATAGAACTTCAGATGTTCGATCAACTGCAACGTAACAGGTGTATTTTGTTTTGCCAGACACTGTCCCTGATAAGAATAGACATCTTCACTGATGACCATACCGGGAGTCAGATTATTGATTGAAACGATTCTCATAAATTTCCCTTCTATCGTAAATTCAGTATTAAGATTCTAGCATAAAATTTTCATGTTGTGTAGAACAAAATGAAAAGAAATACAAAAACATTCTTCTATACAAAATTATCGGTTAAAGGTATAATAATATTATATGTCGTAAGAAAATTGAAAAAATACAAGGCTGGTGGCAGAATGAATTATACGGTGACAGAAGGAAATTACTTAAAATTTGGTTTGCAGGAAGTAAAAGACGGTGTGATCTTTACTTTTGCAGGGGAAAAAGAGGATGTGTGTGCAGTCATATTATATGACAGATCCTTACATGTCGCCGACAGAGTGGAAGCTCCGGCTGCATTTTGCAGAGGGGCAGTGCGTTCAATCTGTATACAAGGGTTGAAGACAAAGAACCTGTTTTACAATTATGAGATCAATGGGGAAGTGATCACGGATGCCTATGCGAAGAAGATTGCAGGCAGAGAAAAGTGGAATGATGTAAAAAGAGCAGATAAAGAGTATCTGATCTGCGGAAGCTTCGAGGAATCCGCTTATGAATGGCAGAGTGCAGGCTGCCCGGAAATTCCGAAAAACGAAATGTTCATGTACAAGCTTCATGTCCGTGGTTTTTCCATGGATTCCGGGAAAAAAGGGAAGATGCGCGGCACATTTTTGGCGGTGGAAGACCAGATTCCATACTTAAAAGCACTTGGAGTGACAACGGTGGAGTTTATGCCGCTCTATGAGTTTGAGGAAATGGAGATTCCGAAAAAACAGAAGCTTCCGGGATACATACCGCAGGATAACACTGCTTACAATGAGACGCTCCCTGATACTGAAGCAGAGCATCCGAAAGTGAACTACTGGGGCTACACAAAAGGATTTTATTTTGCCCCGAAGGCGTCATACAGCTGTAGTAAGAATGTAGCGCAGGAGCTGAAACACCTGATCGATACACTGCATCAGAATCAGATAGAATGTGTGCTTGAGATGTATTTTGAGCAGGAGGAAAACCAGAATCTGATTTTAGATGCGCTCCGTTACTGGGCGACGGAATTCCGTGTAGACGGTTTTCATCTGATTGGAGACAATGTGCCGATCACTGCGATTGCACAGGATTTATTTTTGCGCAGGAGCAAGATTTTTTATCCGTATATTCCGGAACAGCTCTGGAAAGAAAAAGAGAATTACCCGCATCTGTTCGTATACAACGAGGAATATCTTTATACTGCAAGAAAACTGTTGAATCATCAGGGGGGCAGTCTGTTCGAATTTTGCAATCAGCAGAAGAAACAGAATGCGACCGTTGGGTTTGTTAATTTTGTCGCAAACAATAATGGATTTACGCTCGCAGACCTTTTTTCGTACTGTGAGAAGCATAACGAGGCAAATGGGGAAGAAAATGCAGATGGTTCCAATTATAATTTCAGCATGAACTGTGGTGCAGAGGGAAAAACATCGAAAAAATATGTCAGGGAACTGCGCCGGAAACACTTATATATGGCGCTTTCCATGCTGTTTTTTGCGCAGGGGGTTCCACTTTTGCTTGCAGGAGATGAAGCCTTAAATTCCCAGCAGGGAAATAACAATGCCTATTGTCAGGATAATAAGACCGGTTGGGTGAACTGGAAACATGTTGCAGGAATGGAGCAGTTACAGGAGTTTGTGACAAAGCTTGCTGCATTCCGCAGATTGCATCCAATCCTTCGCAAAGAGGAGCCGATGCATTTGAACGATTACAAACACAAAGGCTGTCCGGATCTGTCGTATCATTCGGACAATGCGTGGGTAGCCGGATTCCCGGAAGAAAAAGGAGCATTTGGCGTTATGTACTGCGGCGATTACATGAATCAGCCTTCGGGTGAGCCGGATGATATGGTTTATATCGGCTACAATTTCCATACCGGTGTGAATGAACTTGCACTTCCAAAGCTTGCGGAAAAGAAGAAATGGTACATAATCATGGATACCGCAGAGCAGGAACAGGCATTTCTCCCGGTTGAAAAACTGGCAGAAAACCAGCACAGAATTACGGTGCGTCCGCAGTCTGTAGTAGTATTATTAGGAAAATAGGAAGTTAGATAAAATGCATATTTGGAAACATTTTTGTACAATCAATCATCATAAAATGCTGGTGATGAAGGGCTGTTTTCAGGTTGGACTGATCAGGCAGGGACTGCTCCATGATCTTTCAAAATACAGTCCGACCGAATTTATCGTTGGATGTAAATATTATCAGGGGAACATGAGCCCGAACAATGCAGAGCGTGAGGCGGTCGGATATTCCTCGGCGTGGCTGCATCACAAAGGCAGAAACAAGCACCATTTAGAGTATTGGATCGATTATGGCGTGCCGGATAAAGAGGGACCGCATAAAGGACTGTGCGGAATGAAAATACCGGTCAACTATGTGGTGGAGATGTATATTGACCGTGTGGCGGCATCGAAAAATTATCAGAAAGAAAAATACCGGGATGACAGTGCGTTAAAGTATTACATGAACGGCAGGGAATTTCATATGCTTCATGATGATACCAGAGCCCTGTTAGAACTTCTGTTAGAAATGCTTGCAAAAAAGGGCGAGAAGGCGACAAACCAGTTTATCCGTGAGGAAGTTCTCTCCCATAAGATTCCTTATGAGAAAGAACCGCTGCTGCGCTTAAAAGAGCAAATTTTATAAATGAATTTCAGAAAAAAGAGCCTGCATATCTTCCGGTAAAGGAGCAGTGAATACGAGAGGCTCCTTTGTGATCGGATGATGAAAGCGAAGCCTGTAAGAGTGCAGAGCCTGTCTGTTTATCTTTGTAAAATCAGGATAATATAAAAAATCACCGATCAGAGGGTGACCGATCGACTTCATATGAACACGGATCTGGTGTGTGCGCCCGGTCTCTAATTTTAAGGAGAGCAGCGAAAGACCATCTTTGTAGGCGAGCCGTTTGTAATGTGTGATCGCAGTTTCACCGTGAAGCGTATCAATCTGCCGCTCAATCGTAGAACCTTCTTTTCTTCCAATCGGAGCGTCAATCGTTCCGCTTTCCTCTGTGAAACCTTTCACAATCGCCAGATATTCCCGGCTGATACCACGAACTGACACTTCGCTGTTCAAAATTGCAGAACTGATCAGATGTTTTGCAAGGATCGTAAGCCCGGTCGTGTCACGGTCTAACCGGTTGACGCAGCGGAACACATAGGGAATCCCCTGTTTTTCATAATAATGACAGACAGCGTTAGCGAGCGTGTTATCATAATTGTTCATGGAAGGGTGGATCGGCATATCAGCCGGCTTATTCACCACAAGAATATCTTCATCCTCATAACAGATCGAAAGAGGAATCTTAGTGGCAACAATATTTTCAGAGCCTTCCGTCTCTTCAAAATGGATCAAAAGACAATCTCCCTCTTTAAGCCTTGTATTCATATATTCCCATTTTCCATTTAAAACAATGCCTTCCGTAATCTTCTTCAACTGTACGATCACCGCATGGGAAAATCCCTGCTTCTTCAAAAAATCTGAAATCGTTAATCCTTCATCCGCGCTTGTTATTCTATATTCTAAATCTCGTTTCATGGTAGTTTTCCTTAAAATGTATTATAAATAGTTCAGTCAGCAGTCTTATTATATCATAAATATTTATTCAGTAGTGCCTATCCGGAAAATCTTTGTTTTTTAGCCTGTCAGCTATTGCAATATTGCATAAGAAAACGCAGGCATTCCACGTAAACCTTTATTTTTGTAAGTTGCTGATTATAAAGTTCTTCGAAAATTCTGTTAAATCCTCACACCCGTTTCACACCCTAAAAACTTTTTTTAAACCAAAAATAAAAAAGGGGAAAAGCACAGACAACTTGCCCAAATCATAAGATGTATCAAGAAAGCTTTTAAGGTGCGTTTTGAAAACATTTTTATCTCCCCTGACATGGGAACAGGAAAGCGAATGCTTAAAGAAAATGAAAAATGGTGACCTTGAGGCGAGAAACGAGCTGATTGAGCGCAACATGCGTCTGGTTGCCCACGTGGCAAAAAAATATCAGAGCCCGGAGGACGAAATGGAGGATCTGATCTCAATCGGAACCATTGGACTGATCAAAGCAGTTGGAACTTATAAAGAGGATTATGGAAGCAGACTGGCTACCTATGCGGCAAGATGTATCGACAATGAACTTCTCATGTACTTCCGGGCAAAAAAGAAAACATCGCGGGAAGTTTCTCTGTATGAACCGATCGGAACAGATAAAGAGGGCAACCAGATCCAGCTTTTGGACGTTGTGATCAGCGAGGATGAGGATATTGTAGAACTCATGGAGCAGGATCGGAAAGTAAGGCGTTTGAACGAGGTAATCCCACAGACGTTGTCCGGCAGGGAACTGTTCATCATCATAAACCGATACGGTCTTTATGAGAAAAAAACAATGACGCAGCGGGAGATTGCAAGAAAGCTTGGCATTTCGCGTTCCTATGTCTCAAGAATCGAAAAGCGTGCAATTGAAAAACTCAGGCAGGCATTTTAAACAGCTATTAATATAGAAGAAATATGGTTGTAAATTCCTCAAAATATGCTATACTAACATACATCTGGCAGATGAATGAGGGCTTCTGCCGGATGTCGAAATCTTTTTTATCAGAATCATTGCAGGGTTCACTGCGAATATCCAGCGTGCAGGATGAATACATCTTTTTTATGCAAAAAAGAAAGGAAGGTTTATTGTATAGTTTAGTAACAACTTCGATTATTCAGGGAATTAAAAGCATTCCGGTTTACGTGGAGGCAGATGTGTCAGACGGTATGCCGCTTTTTGAAATGGTCGGTTCTCTTTCCCCGGAAGTGAAGGAATCCAAAGAACGCGTGCGCACGGCACTGAAAAATACAGGCTACATTCTGCCGGCAAAGCGTATCACCATTAATTTTATTCCGGCAAATATCAAAAAGAGCGGATCCGGGTTTGATCTTCCGGTTGTCGCGGCAGTGCTCTGCGCAATCGGGATCGTGCCGGAAGATGCGTTAAAAGACACCATGGTAGTAGGCGAGATCAGCTTAAGTGGCGATGTGAAACCGGTCAATGGCATTTTACCCATGGTGGCAGAGGCAAAGGAGCGCGGAATCGTGCGGTGTTTTATTCCGGCAGAGAACCAGACCGAGGCACTTCTTGTAAAAGATATGAAGATTTTTGCAGTGAAAAGTATTGCGGAAATGATACATATTTTAAACGGCGGTACATACATTGAAAAAGAAACAGACCTGGCAGTAAAAAAGGAGACAAAGCAGATTGATTTTGCTGACATCCAGGGACAGCATTTTGTGAAACGCGCCTGTGAAGTAGCGGTGAGCGGAATGCACAATCTGTTGATGATAGGACCGCCGGGTGCCGGAAAAACAATGACAGCCATGCGTATTCCGACAATCCTGCCTCCCTTAGACGAGAAAGAGCAAATGGAACTTTCAAAAATCTACAGTGTGTCAGGACTATTTCAATTGAGGGAGCAGTTAATGGAGGAACGCCCTTTCCGGTGTCCGCACCATACGATCACTGCGCAGGGACTTGTGGGTGGCGGACTGATCCCAAAACCCGGAGAGATTTCATTGGCACATAAAGGGGTATTATTTTTGGATGAACTGCCGGAATTTAAGCAGAACACGATCGAGATATTAAGACAGCCAATGGAAGAAAAAGAAGTGCGTTTGGTGCGTGTGAACGGCACGTATGAATATCCGGCAGATTTTATTCTTGTTGCGGCGATGAATCCGTGCAAATGCGGTTATTATCCGGACATGCAGAAGTGCAGGTGCACCGCGTCCTCCATTGAACGCTATATTAACCGTGTCAGCCAGCCACTTTTAGACCGCATAGATATCTGCGTGGAGACGCCGCAGATCCAGTTTGAGGAGCTAAACGGCAGGAAAAAAGAGGAATGTTCGGATACGATAAGGGAACGTGTGATCCGGGTGCATGCGATCCAGAGAGAACGTTTTCGGAAAGAAATGTTTCAATATAACAGTCAGATTCCGGCGTCGCGGATTGCAGAATATTGTATTCTGTCGAAAAATCAGGAACAGTATATGAAAAAAATCTATAAACAGCTTAACCTGACGGCGAGATCCTACCATAAAATTTTAAAAGTCGCACGGACGCTGGCAGATATGGATGGTTCCGAAGCAATTCTGGACTCCCATTTGAATGAGGCGGTCTGCTATCGCAATATTGACAAACGGTTTTGGAGGGATTCCCTATGAAATATCAGTACTGGCTTTCAAACATTCCGGGTGTCGGGTGTAAGACGATCCACCGCCTGTTAGGACAGGCTGGCTCTGCGGAAGAAATCTATTTTTTGAAAAAAGAGCAGTTAGAAAAGCTGGCAGGACTGTCAGACCGTCAGGTACTTGCAATCACAGAACGAAAAATGGACTGGGATTTAGAAGAAAAATATGCGAAGCTTGGCGAAAACGGAACCACATTTTTATCCTATGAAATGGACTCATATCCGGAACAGCTGCGCAACATCGTAGATGCACCTTACAGCTTGTATGTGAAAGGAAAACTGCCCGATTTTTCTAAAAAGCGTGTGGCAATCGTCGGGGCAAGAATGTGTTCTGACTACGGAAAGACAATGGCAGAGCGGATCGCGGAAAAGCTTGCGTGCTGTGGCGCAGAGGTGATCAGCGGCATGGCAAGAGGGATTGACGCATACGGACATATCGGGGCATTAAAGGCGGGCGGAGATACGTTTGCAGTGTTAGGCTGTGGCGTGAATGTCTGCTACCCGCGGACAAATCAGAAATTATATGAATCCATTTTAGCGCAGGGCGGGATCATTTCGGAATATCCGCCGGACACAGAACCGATTGCACAGTTATTTCCGGCACGGAACAGGATCATCTCGGCACTCTCAGATGTGGTGGTCGTCGTGGAGGCGAAAGAGAGGAGTGGTTCTTTGATCACTGCGGACTTTGCATTAGAGCAGGGAAAGGATATTTATGCGGTTCCGGGGCGCAGCACAGACGCTTTAAGTCAGGGGTGCAACAATCTGATCCGGCAGGGTGCAGGCATTTTAAATAGTGTGGAAGATTTTGCAAAAGATCTTGAATTGTGTATGAAAGTGGATGCAGTTCAAGAAAATTTTAACAAATTATTACTTGAAAAAGATGAAAGCTTGGTGTATGCTTGTTTGAGTTTACGACCGAAAAGTATGGAAGACCTTCTGAAAAAAACAGGATTTCCCATGCCACAGCTTGCGGACATTTTGCAGAGACTGATCCAGAAGGACTTTATTACAGAATCTTTTAAAAATTATTATATACGCAAAATCTGAAAATAAGGAGACAGTTTGAATGGCTAAGTACCTGGTTATCGTGGAATCACCTGCGAAGGTGAAGACAATCAAAAAATTTCTGGGAAAAAATTATGAGGTTGCAGCATCGAACGGACATGTGCGGGATCTGCCAAAAAGTCAGCTTGGTGTGGATGTGGAGCATGATTTTGAACCGAAATACATTACTATCCGAGGAAAAGGAGATATCCTTGCGAAGCTTCGTAAAGAAGTGAAAAAAGCAGATAAAGTGTATCTCGCAACTGACCCGGACCGTGAGGGAGAAGCGATTTCCTGGCATCTTAGTCAGGCGTTAAAGTTAGAGGGAAAAGATGTAAACCGTATCAGCTTCAACGAGATCACACAGAGCGCAGTAAAAGCCTCATTAAAGCAGCCGCGTGATATTGACATGAATCTTGTGAATGCACAGCAGGCAAGACGAATCTTAGACCGTATGGTTGGTTACAAGATCAGTCCATTACTCTGGGCAAAAGTAAAGCGCGGCTTAAGTGCCGGACGTGTGCAGTCTGTTGCACTTCGTATCATCTGTGACAGAGAAGATGAGATCAACGCCTTTATTCCAGAAGAATACTGGACATTAGATGCACAGCTTAAGGTTGCCGGAGAGAAGAAACCGCTGCTTGCAAAGTTCTACGGAGACAGCCAGAATAAGATGAACATTACTTCCAGAGAAGAAATGGATCGTGTAATGGCAGAGATCGAAAAAGAAAAATTTCAGGTGCTGGAAGTGAAGAAGGGAGAGCGTGTGAAAAAAGCACCGCTTCCATTTACCACCAGTACTTTACAACAGGAGGCGTCTAAAGCGTTAAACTTCCCGATTTCCAAGACCATGAGGATCGCACAGCAGTTATACGAAGGTGTGGATGTGAAAGGTCAGGGAACCGTTGGTCTGATCACGTACCTGCGTACTGACTCTGTCCGTATCTCAGAGGAAGCAGACGCACAGGCACATGAGTATATCAACAGCAACTATGGAGAGAACTATCTTGCAACACAGACCGTCTCGAAAAAATCCGGTGCCAAGATTCAGGATGCGCACGAGGCAATCCGTCCTTCGGATATCAACCGGACTCCTGCCATGGTAAAAGATTCTCTTTCCAGAGACCAGTTCCGTCTTTACCAGCTGATCTGGAAACGTTTTGCAGCCAGCCGTATGGCATCTGCGGTATATGAAACAACAAATGTAAAGATCGGGGCAGGAGATTACCGTTTCACAGTCTCTGCATCCAAAGTCACATTCGACGGATTCATGTCTGTGTATACAAGTGATGAAGATGAAAAAGCAGAGAACAATGTATTGTTAAAATCCATTGATGAGCATACAGAACTTTCTCTTGATAAGCTGGAAGAAAAACAGCATTTTACCCAGCCACCGGCACACTATACAGAAGCGTCTCTGGTAAAGACTTTAGAGGAACTTGGGATCGGACGCCCGAGTACTTATTCTCCGACGATCACGACAATCCTTGCAAGACGTTATATTGTAAAAGAAAATAAAAACATTTATGTGACAGAGCTTGGGGAAGTAGTAAACCAGATCATGAAAGAATCTTTCCCTTCCATAGTGGATGAGCATTTCACAGCCAACATGGAAAACCTGCTCGACAGCGTCGGCGAGGGAACGGTCAACTGGAAAACAGTTGTTGAAAATTTTTATCCGGATCTGGAAAAAGCAGTGGAAGCTGCCGAAAAAGATCTGGAAAAAGTAAAAATAGAAGACGAAGTGACCGATGTTGTCTGTGATGTATGTGGCAGAAATATGGTCGTAAAATACGGACCACATGGCAAGTTCCTTGCATGCCCGGGCTTCCCGGAATGCCGCAACACAAAACCTTACCTCGAAAAAATCGGCATCAAATGTCCGAAATGCGGCAAGGAGATCGTGCTGAAAAAGACAAAGAAGGGCAGAAAATATTACGGCTGTGAGAATAATCCGGAATGTGATTTCATGAGCTGGTCACGTCCGGTAGAAGAAAAATGCCCGAAATGCGGCGGCTATATGGTTGTAAAAGGCAGCAAAATCGTCTGTGCAGATGAACAGTGCGGCTATGTAACAGAAAAGAAAGAAAATATTCAAGAATAATTTGAAAATATTGAATTTTCTGAATAAATGTGATAAAATACAAAATGTCACAAAAACTATCAAAAACACATGGGAGGCTGTCAAATGAGCGTTCAATTGTTAGATAAAACAAGAAAAATCAATAAATTGCTGCATAACAACAATTCATCAAAAGTAGTTTTTAATGATATCTGCGATGTATTGAAAGAAATTTTAAAATCCAACATCTTAGTTATCAGTAAAAAAGGAAAAGTATTGGGAACCGGACTTACAAGCGGTGTCGAGGAGATCCGGGAACTGATCGTTGATGAAGTCGGCGGATTTATTGACCCTTTATTGAATGAACGACTGCTTGGAATCCTCTCCACAAAAGAGAATGTCAATCTTGAAACATTGGGATTTGTGAATGATATTAAAAAGTACACTGCGATCATTACACCAATCGATATTGCAGGAGAACGTTTAGGAACATTATTCGTATACCGCGAGAATGATCCGTATGATATTGACGATATCATTTTAAGTGAGTATGGAACAACGGTAGTAGGACTTGAGATGATGCGTTCCGTAAATGAGGAGAATGCAGAGGAGACCAGAAAGGTCCAGATCGTAAAATCAGCGATCAGCACACTTTCGTTTTCAGAGTTAGAAGCCATTACACATATCTTTGAAGAAATGGACGGCAAGGAAGGAATCCTTGTAGCGAGCAAGATCGCAGACCGTGTTGGCATTACAAGATCCGTGATCGTCAATGCACTCCGTAAGTTTGAGAGTGCTGGAGTCATCGAGTCAAGATCTTCCGGTATGAAGGGAACCTACATTAAGGTTTTGAATGATTTTGTGTTTGATGAACTTGAGAATATTAAGAAAGAAAATAATATAAAGTAAATGGATTTACAAAGAAAAAGGGATTTTATAGAGGACTATAGAATTCCTTTTTTTTCTTGCAGTGCAGATAAATCGGAAAAATAATGCACTTATATATGTAGTTGAAAACATAATGTGGTGTTGCAGAAAACAAAAAACTACAATATATGTCAAAAATGGTAAAAAAATACTTGTGTTTTTGTATTTATTCTTTATAATAAGTACTAGATCACTGTAGAATTATGTAAATTGGAAGGAGAATGTGTATGTTTACAACGAACGCATTTGACTATATTAATGTGTTAGATAAAGCGGCGGATGCAAGCTGGCTTCGTGAAACAGCAATCATGAACAACCTGGCAAATGCAGATACGCCGGGATATAAGAGACAGGAAGTGGACTTTGAATCTGTTTTACAGAGAGAATTAGGACATTCCAAGTATACAGCATTAGATAAGAAAGTACGTGCATTGAATACAGATTTATCAGATCTGAATGTATCGACTTATACCGATTCTTCAAATTATTCCTACCGTCTGGACCGGAACAATGTTGACCCGGATACGGAGAATGTGGAACTGGCATCGGAGACGATCCGGTATCAGGCACTTACAAACAGTATAACATCTGATTTTACAAGAATGCAGGCAGTATTAAAGTAAAGACAGAATAAGACTACAGGAGGATAAAAATGGCTTTATTTCAGGCTTTTAATATCAGCGCTTCCGGTATGACGGCAGAGCGTTTCCGCATGGATACGATTGCAGAGAATATCGCAAACGTGAATACAACAAGAACAGAAGACGGAACACCTTACAGAAGAAAGATTGTAACGTTTGCGGAGAAACAGGTAACACCTTTTTCACAGTATTACCAGAGTGCGAGAGCAAAGTTCGTCGGCAATGGTGTGAAGGTATCTTCTGTCAGTGAGGATACAGAGACCGATTTTATTATGGAATATGATCCATCGAACCCGGATGCAGATGAGAACGGTTATGTCTCTTATCCGAATGTGAATACTGTCACAGAGATGACAAACCTCATTGATGCATCCCGTGCCTATGAGGCAAATACAACAGCGTTTGAGGCAGCAAAGTCAATCGCACAGAGCGGACTTTCCATTGGAAAATAACAATAAGTAAGGTGGTATGACATATGGACATCAGTTCTTTGACAAATATTAGTTCGGATTATCTGAATCAGATCGCACAGAAGAACCAGCTTGTGGCAACAGAGGATGATTCCTTCAGCTCTGTACTTTCTTCTGCAATGAATATGGTTTCAGAGACGAATGATCTTCAGAACAATGCACAGTCGGAGGCAATC
This sequence comes from uncultured Roseburia sp., assembly GCA_900542495.1. Taxonomy (GTDB): domain Bacteria; phylum Bacillota; class Clostridia; order Lachnospirales; family Lachnospiraceae; genus Roseburia. Next base: position 211,749 of record UQNW01000002.1, on the reverse strand, counting down.
CGTTTTGCATTAGGACAGGCAGAGAATACACATGATCTGACAACGGCACAGACCAAAGCACTCACTGCGATCCAGTATACAGTTGCAGTAAGAGATAAGATCATAGATGCATACAAAGAAATCATGAATATGCAAATTTAGTGAACGAGGTTAGAGAAAATGCCGGAACAGGTACAAAAGGTTTTAGATAAAATTCTTGAATGGTGGAAAAAATTCAACACAAAGCAGAAAACGCTGCTGATCAGTATTGTTGCGGTCGTGCTTGTAGCACTTGCAATTTTAGCGGCGGTCGTTTCCAAACCGAACATGGTAACATTAGTTACCTGCGAGACAACAGCGGAATCGGGACAGGTCAAGAGCATTCTTGATTCGGAAGGAATCTCTTATGAGCTTTCAACCGACGGACTTGCTTTTAAGGTAAACGAAAAAGATTATGCCAACGCTTCGATTGTACTTGGAACGAATGATATTCCAACAAGCGGTACAAACTTAAGCGATGTGTTTGACGGCGGTTTCAGTTCCACAGAGGCGGATAAGACAAAGAAATACAAGTTATATCTGGAAGAATACTATGCTGAGAAGTTAGAGACGTTTTCGAATGTAGAGGCAGCGGCAGTGACTTTAGACCTGCCGGATGAGGACGGAACCATTCTCTCAAAAGGCGAGCAGGCTTATGTCACAGTTATTCTGACGTTGAACGGAACAATGGATGAGGAACAGGCAGCCGGACTTGCAAAATATCTTGCAGCGAACGTTGGAAATGATGACACGAAAAATGTGCGGATTTTAGACAGTGCTATGAATGTTCTCTATTCGGGTGAGGATGAGACATCGGTAACCGGAAATGCCAATACACAGTTATCATTAAAGACAAAAGCAGAGAATCAGGTAAAAGGACAGGTAAAAGATGTCCTTGTTGGATCTGAACTTTTTGATAATGTGGAGGTCGGCCTGAATCTTGCGATGAACTTTGACCAGACCACAGAATCCACACATGAGTATTATGCGCCGGATGGACAGACAAACGGTATGGTGGGATCAAAGAGTGAATATGAATCGAATGCAGTCGGTGGAGCAGCGGCAACACCGGGAACCGATTCCAATGACGATGATACGTCTTATGTATTGGAAGATAATGATTACACAAGTTCCAGTGTGTCTGAGACGAATACAAATTACCAGAATAACGAGAAGATCACGACCACAACACCGGCGGTTGGAACCGTTAATTATGACGGATCTTCCATTTCCGCGGTAGCGACTAATTATGTGATTTATGATGAAGATACACTGCGTGCAGCCGGAGAACTCGACAACATGACCTTTGACGAGTATGTGGCAGCAAACAGTGAACCGGTCAAGACAACAGTAGACCAGGATCTTTACACATTGATTTCAAATGCAACAGGTGTTCCGGAGAGCAACATTACGATCATTGCATACAATCAGCCAATGTTCCAGTACAGCAAGGGAAGCTCACGTACAATATCAGATTACTTACAGATCATCCTTGCAGTATTGATCTTTGCACTGTTGGGTTATGTAGTATTCCGCAGTACAAGAAAAGAAAAAGTGGTGGAGCCGGAACCAGAGCTTTCCGTGGAATCCCTGCTTGAATCTACAAAGGAATCAGCAGACGCATTGCAGGATATCGGATTTAATGAGAAGTCCGAGACAAGAATACTGATTGAAAAATTCGTGGAAGAAAATCCGGAAGCAGCGGCTTCTTTGCTTAGAAACTGGCTGAATGAGGAGTGGGAGTAGAATATGGCAACCGCAGATTACAATGGCGTTCAGAAGGCGGCAATTTTGCTGATCACCTTAGGACCTGAACGTTCCGCAGATATTTTTAAACATCTGAAAGAAGAAGAAATAGAAGAACTGACTTTGGAGATCGCCAATACAAGAAGCGTATCTCCACAGGTAAAAGAAGATATATTAAACGAATTTTACCAGGTATGTCTGGCACAGCAGTACATCGCAGAGGGCGGTATCGGATATGCAAAAGAACTTTTAGACAAGGCATTAGGACAGGAGAAAGCGCAGGAGGTAATTTCCAAGCTGACTGCTTCCTTGCAGGTTCGCCCATTCGAGTTTGTGCGTAAGACAGATCCAAGCCAGCTTTTGAACTTTATCCAGGATGAACATCCACAGACCATTGCAATGATCTTATCCTATCTGACCGCATCACAGGCGGCAATGGTATTAGGAGCACTTCCACCGGAAAAACAGGCGGATGTTGCCAAGAGAATCGCAATGATGGATCGTACATCACCGGATGTCATCAAAGAGGTGGAGCGAGTGTTAGAAAGAAGACTTTCTTCTCTGGTCAACCAGGATTACACGATCGTTGGTGGTGTCGATGCAATCGTAAATATTTTGAATACAGTAGACCGTTCTACAGAGAAACATATTATGGAATCTCTTGAGATTGAAGAGCCAGAACTTGCAGATGAGATCCGTAAGAAGATGTTCGTATTTGAGGATATCCTTCTTCTTGACGACAGAGCAATCCAGCGTGTTCTTCGTGATGTTGAAAACTCAGATCTTGGAATTGCATTGAAGGGTGCAAACGAAGATGTTCAGAATGCAATCTTTAACAACCTGTCAAAACGTTTGGCTGCCATGATCAAAGAGGATATGGAATTCATGGGACCTGTTCGTATGAAGGATGTTGAGGAAGCACAGCAGAAGATCGTCAGCGTGATCCGTAAGCTTGAAGATGCAGGAGAGATCGTAATTTCAAGAGGCGGAGGTGACGAGATTATTGCCTAATCTTTATAAACAATATTTCGTGCACAATGAGCCGGATAAAAAACGTATCATTAATTCCAATGATATTGTAGAAAAACGTTTAGAACAAATGGCAAAGCTCCACAACATAGAACAGAAGAAGGTGGATGAGGACGGCTTCGCAGCCGGAATCGTCGGCCCGGACACTGATTATGTGGAGGAGATTGACCATACAGAAGAAGCGAGAAAAGAAGCAGAAAAGATTTTAGCGGACGCGCAGGCACAGGCAGATGCAATTTTACAACAGGCGAAGCAGGATGCCGAACAAGTCAGGGAAGAAGCAAAAAACGCTGGCTATCAGGAAGGCAGACAGAGTCTGGAAGCAGAATTTAGTGCGAAACGCGACAAACTGCAGAGTGAATTTCAAAATCAGCAGGAAATGCTTCAGACAGAGTTTCGGGAAAAACAGAAAAATATGGAAAAAGACCTTGTGGATGTGATCTTAGAGGTCTTCAACAAAGTGTTCCATATTCAGTTTGATAATAAAAAGCATATTTTGATGTATCTCATTGAGGATGCAATCCTGAATATCGAAGGAGACAAGGAGTTTCGTATCAAAGTTGCAGGAAGCAATGTGAAGTTTTTAGAGAACCACAAAGAGGAGATCATTGAACGCGTAGGAAGCGGCATTGGGATCGAGATTGTGGCAGATTCCTCTATGGACGGCAATTCCTGTGTGATCGAGACGGACTCCGGAGTATTCGACTGCAGCCTTGGGGTACAGCTTGAAAATCTTATAAAAGATATAAAATCACTATGCTTATAAGGATGGTTGAAAGTGGATAGCAGGTATAACAAGTATTTACGGCTGGCAGAGAACACCTATTTTAAGCGGCTTGGAAAAGTTGTGAAAATTGTAGGTCTGACAATTGAATCTGTTGGTCCGGATGCAAAACTGAATGACTTATGCAGAATTATCATTGATGAAGAAACAGACACAGTGGTAATGGCTGAGGTTGTGGGTTTCAGGGATAAGAGACTACTTTTAATGCCTTATGACAGCGTGGAAGGAATTGGAGTAGGATGTATCGTGGAAAATACGGGGCATCCTTTATCTGTCTCTGTAGGAAATGAACTATTAGGACATACGTTAGATGGTGTCGGCCGCCAGACAGACACCGATACAATCGGTACACTTTGTGAATATCCGGTAGATGCAGCGCCGCCGGACCCGATGGCAAGAAAAATCATCAGTGAAGTGCTTCCACTGGGGGTTAAGGCAGTAGATGGTCTTATCACAGTTGGAAAAGGACAGCGTATCGGAATTTTTGCAGGTTCCGGTGTTGGAAAAAGTACCCTGCTTGGTATGTTTGCCCGGAATACAAAGGCAGATATCAATGTTATCGCGTTAATTGGTGAGCGTGGTCGTGAGGTGCGTGAATTCGTGGAGCGTGACCTTGGAGAAGAAGGTATGAAGCGTTCTGTCGTAGTTGTGGCAACTTCAGATAAACCAGCACTGATCCGTAAGAAAGCAGCAATGACCGCGACAGCGATCGCAGAGTATTTCAGGGATCAGGGCAAAGATGTTCTGCTCATGATGGACTCCCTGACACGTTTTTCCATGGCACAGAGGGAGATTGGACTGGCATCCGGGGAGCCTCCGGTTACAAGGGGATATCCACCGAGTGTATATTCCGAAATGCCGAAGCTTTTAGAGCGTGCCGGAACTTCAGATAAGGGTTCTATCACAGGACTTTATACTGTTTTAGTAGATGGTGATGATTTTAACGAACCGATCACCGATACTGCAAGAAGTATCTTGGACGGTCATATTATGTTGTCGAGAAAGTTAGGACATAAAAACCATTATCCGGCGATTGACATTTTACAGAGTATTTCCAGGGTAATGAGTGCGATCGCAACATCCGAACATAAGGAACTGGCAGGAAAACTGAAAAACGTGCTTGCTACTTATAATGAGGCGGAAGATCTGATCAACATTGGAGCATACAAAAACGGTTCCAATAAAAACATTGATTATGCGATCCAGAAAATTGATGCTGTAAATGATTTTCTGACACAGAAGACAGATGAGAAGTTCCAGTTTGATGAGGAGATCAATCTGCTCCGGGCACTTTTTCAGGATTAAAATACAGTTCATATGCTCCGCAGTTAAGGGAGGATTCACATGGCAAAGTTTGCATACCGCATGCAAAGCATTTTGGATATCAAAGAGAAAATGGAAGGTCAGGCAAAGATTGCCTACGGAACTGCTAATGCAAAACTGATGGATGAGCAGGCAAAGCTACAGCAGATCATGTTCCGCAAGGCTGGCTATGAAAGTCAGGCAAGAAAGCTTGTAAACGGAACGATTGATGTTCCAAAGATCAAGGAGTGCAAGCGGGCAGTAGATGCCATGAAGACCATGCAGCGCAGCCAGATGATGAATGTGCACGTGGCGGAAAAAAATGTGGAGCTTGCCAGAAACAAGTTAAATGAGGTCATGATGGAACGGAAAACGCATGAGAAGTTAAAAGAGCAGGCGTTTGAAGTGTTTAAACAGGAAATGCAGTATGCAGAGAACAAAGAGATAGATGAACTTGTAAGTTACACCTATCATGAGGGAATGTCAGATACACCATAACTCTGATAAGGCAATATACACGAAAGGCATGGATAAGATTATGGCAGATGAAATGCAACAGGAAGAATTACAACAGGAAAATAAAACTTTAGATAAAAAACAGTTAAAAGCAGCAAAGAAGCTGGAAAAAAAGAAGAAAAAACAGAAAAACGCAGATGACTTAGACGGCGAGGAAGAAACCGTCGGTGGCAAAATCCTTGTTTTCTTTGTCACTATCATTATTATTTTAATCTGGCTTGCAATCTTTGCAATGCTGATCAAATTAGATGTTGGCGGCTTTGGTTCAGGCGTGCTTGCCCCGGTGATCAAAGATGTTCCTTATCTGAATAAGATTTTGCCGGATTCTGCTGTGGAAGAGGTCTCAACAGAGGACAGCCAGTATGCTTACACGAATCTTGATGATGCAATCAACCGGATCAAGGAACTTGAGATTGAGTTGGCTGACGCACAGAACAGTGCAAATTCGGATGCAGATTATATCGCAGAGTTAGAGGAGAAAGCAAAAGAGTTAGATACTTACAAGCAGAATGAGGCAGCGTTTGAGCAGGAAAAAGAAAAATGGTATGAGGATGTTGTCTTTTCCGATGATGCTCCCGATATAAGTAATTATAAGGAATATTACGAGAGTATTGACGCAGCAAATGCAGAAGTTCTTTATAAACAGGTGGTTGAGCAGACGCTGACGGATGAGCAGATGGATGACTATGTAAAAACATATTCCAACATGAAGCCGAAAGAGGCAGCAGCCATTTTTGACACAATGACAGATAACCTTCAATTGGTAGCAGATATATTATCAAATCTGGATACACAGTCCAGAGCCGATATTCTTGGCAAAATGAATTCCGATACTGCAGCAAAAGTAACGGAGATCATGGAGCCTTCAGAATAGATAAAAAGCAATACGATATCTTAAAGAAAGGAGGAGACCATATGGCAGGTACAACCATTTCCGATTTAGGAAAACTGTTGGCACAAAATACGCAGTCCGTACAGGGCACAGATAATACCACGAGAAGTACAAATGCAAAAGTTGATTTTGGCACTATGATGAAACAGACAAACAACCGTCAGACAGCAGCTTATGCGGATGTCAACCATAACGAAACTGTAAAAACTGCAGCTTCCGGAAAAGATACCAATACAGTATCGGACAATTACCAGAAGTACCAGTACAAAGATAATACCATTGCATCGGAGACGAAGCAGGTTACATCTGATGACACAGTAAAAGAGCAGTTAGAGCAGTTTACAAAAGACGTCAAAGAAGTTTTAAAAGAAGAACTCGGCGTGACAGACGAAGCTATCGAAGCGGCTATGCAGACACTTGGACTTCAGTTTCAGGATTTACTCAATCAGAACAATCTTGCAAATCTTGTGGCAGAACTTACCGGAGCAGACAGCGTACAGCAGCTTTTATGCAGCGAACAGTTTGTGAACATACTGCAGAGTGTGAACGACATTGGAAAAGATGTTTTAAATGCACTTGGAATGAATGTTGAAGAATTCCAGAAAGCAGTTGCTCTCGCAGCGGATGATACTGTGGCAAATGTGGAAGAAACAGTTTCACAGGACAATACCACATCGTCAGTTGAACCGGAGCAGACAGCCATTGCAGATACAGCTGCCCGGACACCGGACATTACGGTGGAGGATAAACGTCAGACAAAAGCAGTGGAAAATGCACCAGTCAAAGAACAGACAGAAGTCATAGAAGATACAGCACAATCTGATGTGACAGAGGATGTTTCCGAGCAGGAAATCATTCCGGAAGCGCAGAACTTGGAAAACGAGACAGAAGATTCCGGAGAACAGAAGAATACTTCTGACACAGACAGCAGTTTCAAATTCACAAAAGGCAACGTTCCGGCAGCAAATGAGACAGTGGTTACACCACAGCATCAGGTGGCACAGGAGATCACAAACGTAGAGACAGCAGAGCCATTACCGCAAACGGTCAACACACAGGATGTGATCGATCAGATCGTAGAGTCCGCAAGAGTGATCCTGACAGAAGATAAGACGAGCATGGAGTTACAGCTGAACCCGCAGAACCTCGGAAAGATCATTCTTAAGGTTACCGAGCAGGAAGGTGCGGTAACAGCAAAGATCATGACACAGAATGCAGTGGTAAAAGAGGCATTAGAAGCCCAGACCGTAGAACTCAGACAGAATTTAGAGCAGGCTGGTGTGAAAGTGGATGCTGTTGAAGTGACCGTTGCAAGCCATGAGTTTGAGAAAAACCTTGAGCAGAATGCAGAAGGTGAAAAACAGCAGGGCGAGCAGCAGGAAAAAGAAAAAGGCAGAACCCGCAGATTAAATCTGAATGATTTAAGTGAATTATCCGGCGTGATGTCGGAAGAAGAAACTCTGGCAGCCAAAATGATGGCAGAACAGGGAAACAGTGTAGATTACACTGCATAAGTTTTGAGAAAGGAGAGAGACAATGGCGTTAATTCAGCAGGTAAAAGATGGAAAATTTATAGATGAGACTACCGGTACAGGCAGTACATCAACAAAATCGTCCGAGAAAGATAAAAAGACCAACGAGCTTGGTTATGACCAGTTCTTACAGATTTTATGCGCAGAGATGCAGTATCAGGATCCGTTGGAACCGACAAGTAATACCGAGTATATTGCACAGCTTGCGACCTTCTCACAGTTGGAGTCACAGCTTAGTGTGCAGAGTACGATCGAGGCTTCTTCGGCAAATGATCTGGTTGGCAAGTATGTCATCATGAAAGTGACTTCATCTACAACAGGAGAGACAAGCTATATCGCAGGAACCTGTGATTATGTACTTCACAAAAACGGAGAAACATTTCTTTCTGTCAATGATGGACTTTACAACCTGAAGGATCTGGATACTGTTGCAGATGCAGATTATATGGAAGCAGTGACACTTGCAGAGACAATTAAATCCGCAATTTCATTACTGCCATCCAAAAATTCAATCTCGCTTGCAAACAAGGATGATATTGAGAGCATCCGTAAGATGTATGATGGACTGAGCGATTACCAGAAGAAATTCGTTTCCAAAGATTCCTGGAAGAAGTTTGAAGAACTTGAGGCAAGATTAAAAGAACTGATCAAGGCAAACGAATCTGCAGATGGATCTGACAAAACAGACAAATCTGACAAAGCGGATGGAACAGACAAAACTGACAGTACAGGCAAGACGGACAGCACAGGCAAGACTGACAGTACAGACAAGACGGATAGCACAGACAAATCTGATAGTACAGGCAAAACAGACAGTACAGACAAATCGGAAGATGCTGGCAGGACAGACAAAACAGAAGAAACAGAAAGTGCAGGATCAGGAGATACAACAGATAACAGTTCAGACAGGACAGAGTAACAGGAGATGGGGTTATGAATAAAATTAATAACCAATTCACTTCGATTGAACAGATCACGGACCGTTATCTTGGTACCGGAAAAGGAAATTCCACAGTCAATGCATCGGGATTGTCCTTTGAGGAAATTTTAAAACAGAAACAGGATGTTTCTGAGAGCTTGGAACTGAAATTTTCCAAACATGCCTCCATGAGACTGGAGAACAGAAAGATCAATCTGTCAAAAGAACAGAGCGAACGGCTGGAGAGTGGAGTTCAAAAAGCAAGTGAAAAGGGAATTCGGGAGTCACTCGTAATCGTTGATTCTCTGGCATTCATTGTAAATGTCCCAAACAAAACAGTTGTGACGGCAATGGACCGCACGGAATCCGATGACAACATATATACCAATATTGATGGCGCAGTGATCATATAGCTGGACCTTAGGGGAGCAATCGGTTTCTGACTGACAGAAGAAACCAGACACCCTGCGCCAAAAGAACTTTAGGAGGTCATTTCATTATGATGAGATCAATGTACTCTGCTGTGTCAGGTTTAAAGACACATCAGACAAGAATGGACGTGATCGGTAACAATATCGCCAACGTCAACACAGTAGCTTTTAAATCTTCTTCCGTAACATTCAGTGATATCTTATATCAGACCACTTCGAATGCATCCGGAGCAAACGCAACCACTGGTACCGGCGGTGTCAATGCAAAACAGATCGGTCTCGGTACAACTGCGGCAGCAACCAAAGTCAGCATCACTTCTGCAGGTGCATCTGAGACAACCGGAAATCCATTTGATATCCGTCTGACCGATAAAAACTCAACAAACTTCTTTATTGTAAACAATGGTTCTGAGAATGTATTTACCCGTTCCGGTTCTTTCTATGTAGACGGTTCCGGTAACTTATGTATGTCCTCAACAGGTTATACGGTTATGGGATGGCAGGTTGACGAGACAACAGGTGAAATCCGTAAGGATACTGTTTCGGCACTCCGTATCATGCAGGAGAAGAACCTGACTTCTGCACCGGAAGCAACCACACAGGCTACCATCGCTGGTGTGCTGGATGAGAATGATGCGGATGTTAAGAGTGATGCCGGAAAAGTTATGAATCTTAACTTTTACGATAATCTTGGCTATCAGTACACAGCAAAATTTGCAATCAAGGCAACTGCGAAAGATGGAGAGTATACAGTAGAACTGACATCTATTTTAGATAGCAATAATAAGAATATTACTGAGGGATTCACACAGGCACAGATGAAAGAAATCTTTGGTAATACAGATACAGAGACAACAATTGCTTCTTATTCATCAACCTTGCCGGGATGTGGATATACTTTTGATCCGAAAACTGGAAAACTGACAGATGATAATGCGAATAATGCTGAGGTAGCTATTAATACAGACGGAACTATTGGAAACACTGGCAAAACTATTAAAGACGTTTTTGGCGTTTCCGATGGAAATTTTAAAAACATACAGGATAGTGACAAAGCAGGTAATGATGATTATAAATTTGAAAGGGTTAAAAATGCAGACGGATCTTTTTCTTATCAGATTAAAAAGAAAAGCGCAACTAATTTATTAAAATTCAATACAGAGGATGGAAAGTTTAACAGCATTGGTGGCGGAACAGATAAGAGTGTGGAATTGAATCTGAACACTACAAGCTTAAACGCCAATGGAAACTTTGCCAATATCAATGTAGATTTCTCCCAGTGCTTAAACTACAATAACAGCGGTAAATCCACAATCGGCGCAGATGCCGGAGCAGTGGACGGTACAACCGGAAAAGGACGCAAGCTTGGTGCAATGACAGGTATCTCCATTGACACAAACGGACGTATCTATGGTACATACGACAATGGTAATACGGAATTGTTGGGACAGATCGCAGTTGCACAGTTCTCCAACGCATCCGGTCTTGAGAAAGTCGGAGAGAGCTGCTACCGCACAACCTTAAACTCCGGTGAGTTCGATGGAATCGGTGTGGAGATTTCCGCAGACGGATCTTCCATGACAACCGGTGAGCTGGAAATGTCAAACGTAGATCTTTCCACAGAGTTTACTTCCATGATCACAACACAGCGTGGTTTCCAGGCAAACTCCCGTGTTATTACAACTTCCGATACATTATTAGAAGAACTTGTAAACTTAAAACGATAATATAAACTGAATGGAGGAATCTGTAAAACGTTATAGATTCCTCCTTGATTAGAAATAACATAAAAAAGTAACGATTATTTAGTAAATATGTTCCATACTACAACAAGATATGGTATACTAAGCATTGTTCCATTGTTTTTATTGTCTGTTTTAATAGGGAAAGGATGAACACTATGATCGAAGTGACAAGATTAAATGGTACACAGATTTTGGTCAATGCGGATCTGATCGAACTTGTCGAAGAAACACCGGACACCGTGATTACTTTCACGACAGGACGCAAAATAATTGTAAAAGAAAGTAGACAACAGATAAAAAGTTTAGTAAAATCATATAAGCGGGAAATTATGGAAACTGGATTTAAAGCAGAAAATGAGAATTAAATTTTAAATATATTAACAAGGATGGCAGGTGGAAGATATGGATATCGCATCTTTAGCCGGTATAATACTCGGCGCAGTAATGTTTGTATTCGGTGTTTTCAGTAATGGTGGATTTGAAGCTTTGAAAAACATGGTTGATTCGGCGTCTATCATCATAACAGTCGGAGGTTCTATCTCCGGTGTACTGGCAGCACACAAGTTACCGGATTTCATTAACGGACTGAAGGGTATTACACTTACCTTCAAGGAAAAGGCAGAAGATCCGGCAGAGACAATCAAAAAGATCATTGATCTCTCTAATGTGGCAAGAAAAGAAGGCTTGCTCGCATTAGAGGAAGCAGCCAATGATATTGAAGACGATTTTATGAAAAAGGGCGTAATGCTTGTTGTGGATGGTACGGATCCGGAACTGGTGCGTGGCATCATGGAGACAAGCCTGTCCTGTATGGAAGAAAGACATAAGAAAGTAATCGCATTCTGGGAGAAATGGGCAGAATTAGGTCCTGCATGGGGTATGATCGGTACGCTGATCGGTCTTATTAACATGCTTAGGAATCTGGAAGATGCATCGAGTATCGGACCGGCTATGTCGGTTGCCCTGGTCACTACATTATATGGTTCATTGATCGCCAACTGGCTTTGTAATCCAACTGCGTCAAAGCTTAAGGTGAATAATGAGAGAGAAGTTGCAATAAAAGAAATGATCGTGGAAGGATTGCTTTCCATTCAGGCAGGTGAAAATCCGCGCGTCATTGAAGAAAAGCTGAAATCATTCCTGACACCACAGGCAGTAGGAAGTCTCGGAGAAGGTGATGAAGCAGCCGGAGGTGAAGCATAGTGGCAAGAAAGAAGACAGAAGAAGCACCGGCAGGCGCTCCGGCATGGATGGCGACGTTTAGTGATCTTATGAATTTACTTCTTTGCTTTTTCGTTTTACTGTTTTCTATGTCAACAGTGGATGCTGAGAAGTTTGAGATGGTGATTGCATCTTTGCAGAGCAGCTTTAGTATTCTGCCGAGTGGTGGAGCTTCCATCGGAGATGGTGAGATGGTTTCTTCCGGCGTGAGCCAGTTACAGATGTATGACATCTATTATAATCAGATGGCAAATACGCAGACGACAGAGGATACATCAGAAAGTTCAGATGTTGCGGAAGAGTACAAAGAGGAAGCGCTTGCCGAGTCAGAACAGATGGCAGAGCAGGTGCAGGATCTTGTAGCACAATATGGCATACAGGATCAGGTGGAAATCGATTTTAATGCGGAATATGTGCTGTTGAATTTAAATGGTGCAGTGCTGTTTGATTCCGGAAAATCTGAGATCAAGTCAGAAGCCTATCCTTTGATGGATAAGATTGGAAAGATTCTTCAGAGTTATCAGCAGAACATGATAGAGATAGAGGGACATACGGATAATGTTCCGTTCACGCATTCTTCAAAATATGAGAACAATGATGTGCTTTCGATGTATCGTGCTTTGTATGTCGCGGATTACATGCGTGATATCACGACGATAGAACCTTCGCATATCAAGTCATCCGGACGAGGGGAATATGTACCGATTGCGGACAACTCCACACCGGAAGGAAGGGCACGGAACAGACGTGTTGAGATTAAGATTTATAATTCCTATTATTCTGAAATAAATTAATAAAAGAAAGGCACAGACAATGAAAAAGAATCTGATGACAGTAATTATCCTTGCATTAGTGCTGGTGAATCTCGTATTGACTGCTATTCTTGCTTTTACGATCATTCCACAGACAAGAAAATCTAATCAGCTGATCGACAAGATCGCATCGGCAATTGATCTGGAATTAGAGGACGGTGGCAACAAAGATACTTCTGCAGTTCCGGTGGAAGACATTGAAGTTTATGATATTGAAGCCAGCTTTACCGTCAACTTAAGTCCAAGCGGCGATGGAAAAGACCATGTAGCTGTATTTTCTATCGGTTTGTCACTGAATACAAAGAGTGACGGATACAAGAGCATAGGTACGGAAGGATTGAAAGCGAAGGAAACATTGATCAAAAATGATATCAATACCATTGTTTCCGGATATACAATGGAACAGTTCCGGGAGGACGAGCAGAGCGTTAAAGATGCTATTCTCGAAGATCTGCAGGAGATGTTCGGTTCTGACTTTATCGTTGGGGTAAGTTTCTCCAGTGTAAATACGCAGTAAATTAGAATGCTAGGTGGTGAAAGAGAATGGGTGAAGTCTTATCTCAAAATGAGATAGATAGTCTTCTGCAGGCATTGAGCAGTGGAGAGCTTGATGCTGAGGACATGAAAGAAAAAGACGAAAAACAAGTGAAAAATTATGATTTTACCCGTCCGGCAAAGTTCTCGAAAGAGCATTTGCGTACGTTGGAAATCATTTTTGAACATTATGGAAGACTTCTTTCAACGAACCTGCCTGTCTATTTGAGGAAAACAGTTCAGGTAGAGGTGATGAATTCAGAGGCAGTAACTTATTCTGAATTTACGAATGCGCTGTCGAATCCGGTTTTACTTGGATTGGTGAATGTATCGCCTTTGAGTGGCAGCATTATTATTGAACTTGCTGATAATTTAGGATATGCGATCGTGGATCGAATGCTCGGAGGTGTTGGTGCACCACTTGATAAGCCGAGAGATTTCTCGGAGATTGAGCTTCTGATTCTGGAGAGAATTTACAATGTATGTGTAAGCCTTCTCCCGGAACCTTGGTCGAGCGTCTGTGAGATTAGTCCGCGGCTGGAAAGGATTGAGACGAATTCCCAGTTCGCACAGATCATTTCACCGACAGAGATGATTGCATTAGTGACATTACATATCAAGATTGGCGATGTGGAAGGTCTTATGAATATCTGTCTTCCGTATCTGACATTGGAAAGTGTCATGGACAAGCTGAATACGAAGTTCTGGTATTCCAATCTTCAGGAACGCGATGATACGCAGTACACAGATGCAATCGAGGCTTTGATCTCAAAAGCGAAGATCCCTGTGAAAGCAGTTTTGGGTACGAGTACGATTTCAGTGGATGATTTTGTGAATCTTCAGGTTGGAGATATTATCCGATTGGATTCGAATGTGAATCAGGATTTGAATATATTTGTCGGAAATATTAAAAAATTTACTGCTCTGCCGGGAGCTGTCGGCGATAATTATGCAGTAAGAGTTACATCAGTGGTAAGAGAGGAGCAGTAGTAATGGATGGTGTTTTATCACAGGAAGAAATCAATGCATTGCTGAATTCCCCAGAGGATAATGCAGATCAGGATGATCTGCTGACAAGCGCGGAAAAAGACGCAATTGGCGAGATTGCCAATATCAGTATGGGTACAGCAGCTACAACATTGTTTTCCCTTGTTAACCGTAAGGTAGAAATTTCGACACCGGTTGTTTCCTTTGCAACGTGGAGCGATATCTGCGATGCATATGAGAAGCCGTGTGTATTTATTCGGATAGCGTATACAGTTGGATTAGACGGAAGCAATATTCTTGTTTTAAAAGAGCATGATGTGAAAGTCATCACAGACCTGATGATGGGCGGCGATGGTACGAACACAGACGGAGAGTTAGGAGAATTGCATTTGAGTGCGATCAGCGAGGCGATGAACCAGATGATGGGTTCTGCGGCAACTTCTCTTTCTTCCATGCTGAATAAGAAGATTGATATCAGTCCACCAGTCGCAGATCTTATTGATCTGAAGGAAAGCATTGATGAGAGAGCAATTGATGAATTTTTATCAGGTTCATTTGTAAAGATTGCATTCAAAATGGAGATTGGCGATCTTGTTGACAGTGAGATTATGCAGTTATATCCGATTTCCTTTGCAAAAGAGATGTGTGCAAATATCACGAAGAATATGGAAGCAGATTCTGAATCAACATCAAATGATACAGAGAAGAAGGCAGGCGGACAATCCGCAGCACCTCAGCCTCAGATGAATCAGCAGATGGGTCAGCCAATGGGAGGACAGCAGGTTATGGATCAGCAGATGGGACAACCAATGATGGGTCAGCCAATGATGGGACAGCCAATGATGGGACAGCCGATGATGGCACCGAATATGAATCAGATGTATACACAGCCGGTTAATGTTCAGCCGGCACAGTTTCAGGCTTTTAATCCAAACATTGCACAGGTTGCAGGGGCGGAGAATATCGGTCTTATTATGGATGTGCCGCTTGAAGTGACTGTGGAGCTTGGAAGAACTACAAAGTCGATCCATGAAATTTTGGATTTCGCACCTGGTACGATCATTGAGTTGAATCGAATCGCCGGTGAACCAATAGATATTCTTGTAAACGGAAAATACGTTGCCAAGGGTGAAGTCGTAGTAATTGAAGAAAGTTTTGGTGTGAGAATCACCGAGATTGTAAAATAAGATAGGAAAGAAGAGGAGAAACAAATAATATGGCTAAAGTAATGATTTGTGATGACGCAGCATTTATGAGAATGATGATTAAGGATATTTTAACTAAGAATGGTTATGAGATCGCTGCCGAAGCTGAAAACGGACAGAAAGCAGTTGAAAAATATCCGGAAGTAAAACCAGATCTTGTATTAATGGATATCACAATGCCTGAGATGGATGGAATCGAAGCATTAAAGAAGATCAAAGCATTAGATCCAGGTGCAAAGATCATTATGTGTTCTGCAATGGGACAGCAGGCAATGGTTATCGAGGCAATTCAGGCAGGAGCAAAAGACTTTATCGTAAAACCATTTCAGGCAGAGCGAGTTCTTGAAGCAGTAAAAAAAGTTGTAGGTTAATATGATATTACTCAGTTCTGCATTGGGCAGTTTCCTTCAACTCATAGGCGTATTGATCATTTTTATTGTTGTCCTGTTCATCACGTTTTATACAACGAAGTGGATCGGCAATTATCAGAAGACGAATCTGGTCAACAAGAATTTACAGATTGTGGAATCAATACGTGTTGGAAATAATAAGTTCATTGCGATTGTGAAGGCAGGAGAGGTTTATCTTGTGGTTGCAGTTGGTAAGGATGAAGTCACTTTACTGACACAGCTTACAGAAGAACAGCTCAGTGAAATACCTGATTTTTCCGCAATGCAGAATAAGTTTCCAATGGATGGAAAGGCTGCACAGGAAAATTTTCATGAGATTTTAGAACGCATGAAAAAACATTTTCCAAAGAAATAGGTTTTAATTATGACAAAGGCTAAAAAAACATATTGTATGGTATCGTTTATCGTAGCTGCGGTTGTACTGGTGCTGACATTGTCATTGTCGATAGGAGGCTCCACTGTATATGCAGCTTCCATGGACCCGGACAGTATTACGGATTTTACCAATACGGATTCAACAGAGAGTGCAGCGCGCGCGGTAGAGGATAACACAAATGGTTTGACAATTTCATATAACAATGATGGTGGCTCTTTATCAGCACCAGTGAAAATGCTTCTTGTATTGACAATTTTATCACTGGCGCCTTCGATACTGATCATGCTGACATCCTATACAAGAATTATCATTGTATTGCATTTCCTGCGTACCGCGATTGGAACGCAGACAGCACCACCGAATCAGGTGTTGATCGCATTGGCTTTGTTTTTGACATTTTTCATTATGTGGCCGACGTTTCAGCAGATCAACACAGAGGCGATACAGCCGTTAGATCAGGGTGAGATCACTACCGAGGAAGCTTTTACGATTGCACAGGGACCGCTTCGGGAGTTTATGTATGGGCAGACACAGGAAAAGGATTTAAAACTGTTCGTTGATATCTCGAATGAGACTTACGACAGTTATGATGATGTTCCGATGACAACACTGGTTCCGGCATTTATCTTAAGTGAATTAAGAGCTGCATTTATTATCGGTTTTGTGATTTATATTCCGTTTATCGTAATCGATATGGTCGTGGCATCCGTGCTGATGTCTATGGGTATGATGATGTTACCGCCGACGACGATCTCGCTTCCATTTAAGATATTGCTTTTTATTCTGGCAGATGGATGGGATCTTGTGATCGGAAGTCTTGTAAAAACGTTTTATTAGTGGAATCTGAGGTGAGTAGATATGATAACAGAAGGACAGGTTCTTGATATTGCAAGAGAGGCTATTTATTACATTATTATCTGTAGTGCGCCTGTTTTGTTAATCTCACTGGTAGTCGGTTTGATTATCAGTATTTTTCAGACAGTGACATCCATTCAGGAGCAGACACTTACGTTTGTACCAAAGATTCTTGCAGTTTTTATTGGAATGATGATCTTTGGTTCATGGATTTTGAACCAGTTGTCAGGATTTGTGACGACCTTATGGTCGAACTTCAGTTTGTATCTTGGATAGGTTTGACATATGGTGCAGTATTCGTTTTCATTAGAAAATTTTGAAATTTTTATCTTAATACTTGTTCGTGTATCCTGTTTTATCTATATTGCGCCATTTTATGGAATGGCAAATGTACCGAATCAGGTGAAAATAGGGTTATCTGCTTTCATTACACTGCTTGTGTATGGTTTTGCAGATTTTTCACAGATCGAATATACAGGACTTATAGGATATGCAGTCATTGTTTTAAAAGAGGGAATTACAGGGTTGCTGATTGGACTTGCTGCAAACGTTTGTAATTCCATTATTTTATTTGCGGGTAATATTATTGATATGGATATCGGTCTTTCAATGGCAACCGAATTTGACCCGATCAATAATGCGCAGGTAACTTTGACAGGAAATCTGTATAATTACTTTATTCTGATGCTTTTAGTCGTGACAGACATGCATCATTATATTTTAAGAGCCTTTATTGATGCATTTACAGTCATACCGATCAATGGTCAGGTATTTGACTGGAATCATCTGATGAAATCCATGACGACTTATATGGGGGATATGTTTGTGATCGCATTCCGGATTATTTTACCGGTGTTTGCATGCATTATGATCTTAAACTGTATCCTTGGTATCATGGCGAAGGTTTCGCCGCAGATGAATATGTTTGCGGTCGGTATGCAGATGAAGATTCTGGTAGGATTTGTTGTGTTATTTCTGACCGTCACGCTGCTGCCAAGTGTGGCAAATTTCATTTTTACTGAAATGAAAAAACTGATGGTGCTTTTTATAGAAGGCATGTATTGAGGATGACACGGATTAAATATAAAGGAATGTAGGAACTTGGAACAGCAGACACAGTTGCATTTGATCATGGAATGGAACCTTCAGTGGTTTGCAAAAGATGGTCCCGGCGGTGAGAAAACAGAGCCGGCGACTGCAAAGAAACTGAGGGAGGCAAGAGAGGATGGTAAAGTCGCAAAAAGCAAGGAGCTGACGGCGGCATTTGATCTTATCGTTTTATTTCTTGTTTTAAAAATTTTTATATCATTTGTAGGAAACAGGCTCATGAATGGATTTACCGATTTTTATGGGCGGATTCCTGATTTTGTGAAAGAAAATGCAGTGGATGTGACTGCCAAGTCTGTCTCATCACTGCTGTCAGATGTATTGATACAGATTTTAATTACCTGTGCGCCTTTCTTTGCATTTGGTTTTATCGTAACAGCCTTGATCAGTGTGATACAGGTTGGGTGGAAAGTAACAGGCAAACCCTTACAGCCAAAGTTTGATAAGTTTAATCCAATTAATGGATTTAAGAGGATTTTTTCCAAGGATTCTATTTTTGAACTGATTAAATCCATTTTAAAAATTTTTGTGATCATCTATGTTGCATATACCTCAATTAAAGGGAATGCGCAGGATATTTTTATACTTTATGAGATCCCTTTGATGCAGGCAATCCTGCTTTGCGGAACGGTGATCATTAATGCAGGTTTGAAAATCAGTCTCGTCTATTTAGTCATTGGTCTGGCAGATTTTATTTATCAGAAGTATCGTTTTAATGAAGATATGAAGATGACCAAGCAGGAAGTGAAGGACGAGTTTAAAAATACAGAGGGTAATCCGGAAATCAAGGGCAGACAGAGACAGCGTATGCGCGAGGCTTCCAGAAGACGTATGATGCAGGACGTTCCCAAAGCGGACGTTGTCATCACAAACCCGACTCACTTTGCGGTTGCGATCAAGTATGATGCAGAGACTTCAAAAGCACCGGTCGTTCTTGCAAAGGGAGAAGATTATCTGGCACAGAAAATCAAAGAGGCTGCCAGGGAACATCATATTGAGATTGTGGAGAATAAACCACTTGCGCGAATGTTGTATGCAAACGTGGATATCGGGCAGGAAATTCCACCGGAATTGTATCAGGCAGTTGCCGAGATCCTTGCAATGGTTTACAATATGAGAGAAAAATAATTTGAGAGATAGACTAAGGAGGAAAAGGCATGAAAAAAGCAGACGTCGGTGTCGCACTATATTTGCTTGCAGCTGTCATTTTTTTCATTGTTCCAATTAGTTCCACCTTATTGGATGTAATGATCGCGATCAATATCGCGATTGCTTTGATTATATTGTTTAATACTTTGTTCGTGAAGGAAGTACTCGATATGTCTTTCTTCCCGACTCTTTTACTGTTCACGACTATTTTCAGAATTTCCCTGAACGTATCGTCTACCAGACTGATCCTTTCAACAGGAGCACCTGGTAATGTTGTCACAACGTTTGGCCAGTTCGTTGGTGGTGGTGATCTTGTCATTGGTATGATCGTGTTTATCATACTCGTTATTATCCAGTTCGTTGTTATTAATAAAGGTTCCGAGCGAGTGGCAGAGGTAACAGCACGTTTCACTCTGGATGCTATGCCTGGTAAGCAGATGGCGATCGACGCCGACTTAAATACCGGTGCGATCACAGAGAAGGAAGCGAGAGACCGCAGAAATAAGATTCAGGAAGAATCCAGTTTCTTTGGTTCCATGGATGGTGCTACAAAGTATGTAAAGGGAGATGCAACAGCAGGTCTTATCATTACGTTTGTCAACCTGATCGGTGGTACGGTTATGGGTGTGATGAGTCAGGGACTAGCTTTTTCAGAGGCAATCCAGCAGTATGGGATTCTTACCATTGGTGATGGACTCTGTTCCCAGATTCCGTCTCTTTTGATTTCACTGTCAACCGGTATTCTTGTAACAAAGGCTTCCAAGGAAGCAGATTTTGGTACGGTTCTGGTAAAACAGCTTTTTGGTATCCCGAAGGTTCTTTATCTTGTTGGTGCAACACTTGCATTCCTTGGAATTGTAACACCACTGACGTGGTATCTTTTTGTCGGACTTGGACTTGTGTTTATTATCTCAGGTCGTATGATGGATAAGAATATTCAGGTAGAGAGCATTGAGGAGGAAGTGAGCGAGGCAGAGACTGAGGCGGAGGAGATCCGCAAACCGGAGAATGTTGTTTCACTGCTTCAGGTAGACCCAATCGAACTGGAGTTTGGATATGGTATTATTCCGCTTGCAGATGTAAATCAGGGTGGAGATCTTTTGGATCGTGTCGTTATGATCCGAAGACAGATCGCGTTGGAACTTGGTACCGTTGTGCCGATTATTCGTCTGCGTGATAATATCCAGCTGAATCCGAACCAGTATATTATTAAGATCAAGGGTATCCAGGTGACAGAGGGAGAGATCCTTTTTGACCATTATATGGCGATGAATCCGGGATATGTTGAGGAAGAGATCACAGGTATTCCGACATTTGAGCCGTCCTTCCATTTGCCTGCAATCTGGATCACAGAGAGCCAGAGGGAGAGAGCGGAGAGTCTTGGTTATACGGTTGTTGATCCACCGTCCATTATTGCAACACATCTGACGGAAGTGATCCGTAACCATATTGCAGAACTACTCACAAGACAGGATGTTCAGAATCTGGTCAACAATCTGAAAGAGAGCAATCCGGTTCTTGTGGACGAACTGATACCAAAATTGCTTGGTCTTGGTGAAGTACAGAAAGTATTACAGAATTTATTGAGCGAGGGAATTTCCATCCGTGATCTTTTAACTATTTTTGAAACACTTGCAGATCATGCCGCAGTGACCAGAGATACGGATGTCCTGACAGAATATGTGCGCCAGAGCTTAAAGAGAGCAATCTCAAATAAGTTCTTCCCGGCAAATGAGACGACCAGTGTCATTACTTTAGATCCGAAGATTGAGCAGGAAATCATGTCCTCTGTAAAACAGACCGAGCAGGGAGCTTATCTGACATTAGATCCGGATCGTACCAAGGCAATTATGTCCTCACTGGAACAGGAAGTTGCAAAACTTGAGAATATGGGTAAAAATGCGATTGTGATCACATCGCCGATTGTCCGTATGTACTTTAAGAAATTAACGGAAGATTACTTTAAGGATCTGATCGTAGTTTCCTATAATGAAGTGGAATCGAATATTGAATTACAATCAGTAGGGATGGTGACAGCATAAATGACAATAAAAAAATTCCAGGGAAAAACACAGGAAGAGGCAACCGAGAAGGCAAGACAGGAGCTTGGAGCAGCTACTGTTGTGATGAATGTGAAAGAGATAAAACCGAAGGGACTTTTTGGATTTTTAAAAGGTTCTACCTATGAGGTTACGGCTGCAATCGAGGAGAAAGAACAGTTTTTAAATGCTGTCCAGATGGCGGCAATGCAACAGAAAAAGATTGAAAATATTAATCTCGCGGCGGATGAAAAAATTGATATTCCGGTTCAGACAGAAAAAGCTCCTGAGACAGCTCCGGTTTATAAACGTCCGGCATTTTCCGAGAAGGAAGACTCCATTGCAAAAAGCGGAAGCGACATTGAAAAGAAATTAGAGAATCTTTCTAATATTTTAGAGAAAAAGCTTACAGAGGACGCAATCCGTGAACCGGAAATTCCAGCTACACCGAAGCCTTCACCAAAGAATCTTGAAAACTTCAAGTTTATGAAAATGCTTTACCGTACGATGTTAAACAATGACGTGAACGAGAAGTATGTGAATCAGATTTTAGATGAAGCTGAGAAGGTGACAAACAGCGGCAGCAATGTGGATATTATTCTTTCCAATGTTTATCAGAAGATGATCTTAAAACTTGGGGAGCCGAACTGTATTGACTTGTCAGGAAAGAAACCTCGTGTTATATTTTTTATAGGACCTACAGGCGTAGGCAAAACAACCACGATCGCAAAGATCGCAGCCAAATACAAAGTAGAGCATGATAAAAAGGTGGCAATGCTGACAGCCGATACCTACCGTATCGCGGCGGCAGAGCAGTTGAAGATTTATGCCAATATTTTAGATGCGCCGGTAAAAATCGTATATTCTGCGGAGGAACTCAATCAGGCATTGGATACACTCACAGAATATGATCTTGTATTTGTTGATACTGCAGGATTTTCTCATAGGAATGAGGAACAGCGTGAAGATATTAAGAAACTGATCGATGGTCTTGATGAAAAATATGAGAAGGAAGTTTATCTTGTTTTAAGTGCTACGACCAAATACAAGGATCTTATGGAGATTGTTGATATTTATAAGGAAATCGCAGACTATAAGATTATTTTTACAAAATTAGATGAAACCACTTCGTTTGGCAACATTTTAAATATCCGGTTATATTCAGGAGCCGACCTGTCTTATATGACAAACGGTCAGAGCGTTCCGGATGATTTTGATGTATTTAATACCCAGATGGTGGTAAAACAGCTACTTGGAGGAAAGTAACGGATGGATCAGGCAGAAGAGCTGCGTAATGTGATCAAAAAACAGAATCAGAGAATTAAAAAGCCGGCCCGGATCATTACGATCACAAGTGGAAAAGGTGGTGTCGGGAAGTCTAACATCGCCGTGAATCTTGCTGTGCAGTTTCAGCGCATGGGGAAAAAAACCATTATTTTTGATGCGGATTTCGGACTGGCGAATGTGGAAGTGATGTTTGGAACCATTCCAAAATACACTTTAAGCGATCTGATCTATCATGACAAAGAGATTGAGGATATCATTACAGACGGACCGGAAGGAGTCGGCTTTATATCCGGCGGTTCCGGAATTATGGGACTGAATAATCTGACACCAGATCAGATCAGTTATCTGGTGAAGTCGGTTGAAAAGCTGTCTTCTATGGCGGATGTCGTGATCGTTGACACAGGTGCCGGAATTTCGGACAGTGTGATGGAATTTGTGGCATCAAGCCCGGAGATTTTACTTGTGACAACGCCGGAACCGAGCTCGCTGACGGACGCATATTCACTGCTTAAAATGCTTTACCGTAATCCAAAATACGATAAAAATGAGTCCGTGATCCATGTGATAACAAACCGTGCAATGTCGCAGAGTGAAGGAAAAATGGTATTTGATAAGTTGAATTCTGTTGTAAAACAGTTTCTGGATGGTTTTATCGAATACATAGGAATTATTCCGCAGGACGCGATGCTTGAGAAGGCGGTGCGCATACAAAAGCCGGTATCGATTGTATCGCCGAATGCAAAATCAGCGAAAAGATTTGAAGAGCTGGCGCAGTATTTGTGGACAGGTGGGGAACAGAATGCATCCGGGCAGAATGCTCTCCGGCAATTTTTGACAAAATTATTTAACCTTTCATAAGGAGAGGAGTTTTATGGCAGTTACAGATTTGATAAAGCCTGGTGATAAGATCGACATCAGGTTACTACAGCAGGTTGAGAATGAAGAACGGACCGGAGATATCATTAAAGTTTATAAGAGTCAGGTCCTTGATATAAATAAGCGCGGAAATGTCGAGATCGCAATGCCGACAGAAGGATCAAAGCTGCTTCTTCTTCCGCTGAATGTGCGATTTGAGTTTGTATTTTATTCCGGAGGCTTTTTATATAAGAGCATCGGACAGGTAGTAGAACGCTTTAAAAGAGATAATATCTATACGTTAGAGGTAGAATTAAAGACGCGTCTTGAGAAGTTCCAGCGCAGGGAGTTTTACCGTTATGAATGTTCGGTGGATTTCAAATTTTTTGAACTGACAGAAAAGCAGGCAGAACTTGAGACAGTTGAGGAAATCTATGCGGAACTCCGTGAAGACCATTTCCTTGATAAAATAAAAAACGGAACGATCGTAGATATCAGTGGTGGTGGCATCCGTTTTAATTCTGACACAGAGTTAAAAAGCAGAGATCACATCCTTGCGGTAGTTCATCTTGCAAATGAAAAAATGAACCGGGAATTTAATCTTGTTGGTTCCGTGATTTCCTGTGAAAAACGGAACCAGGTGCAGGAGAAGAAATATGTTTCCCGCGTTAAGTTTATGATCAAGGACGACAAAATAAGAGAAGACATTATTCGATATATTTTTGAAGAGGAACGATTAACACGTCAAAAGGATAAAAGGTAGACATTATGAAAAAAAATATTCTTGTTGTTGATGACTCTGCACTCATGAGAAGGGTAATATGTGATATAATCAATTCAGATGATACATTTCAGGCAACAGATGTATGCCGGGACGGTCTTGAAGCATATGAGAAGTTAAAAACCAGAAGTTATGACGGTGTGGTTCTCGATGTGAATATGCCGAGGATGGATGGTCTGGAACTTTTAGACAAACTTCAGAAGGAACACATCAAATCCAATATCGTAATGGTCAGCACGACAACGACAAAGGATGCGGATGTGACGATCCTTGCGATGGAACGCGGAGCGTTAGATTTTGTCACAAAGCCTTCGAATGTGATTGAAGCAAAAGGTGAAGTTTTTAAGAATGAACTTTTAAATATTTTAAATGCGGTCTTAAAAACAGAACGGACAAGATCACTTGAACGGAAGGCTCCAGTGAAGCCTGTAGTTACATTAGCACGAAGCAATCCGTCTGCCGGGAAACGGTTTAAGAATAAGATTGTGGCTCTCGCATGTTCCACAGGAGGTCCGAAAGCGCTGCAGAGTGTGATTCCATATCTGCCAGCAAATCTGGACGCGCCTATGGTTCTTGTGCAGCATATGCCAGCCGGATTTACCAATTCCATGGCAAACCGTTTAGATGAGATCAGCAAGATCCATGTGAAGGAAGCACAGGAGGGAGAGATTCTGAAAAAGGGAATCGTTTATATCGCTCCGGGTGGAAAGCATATGGAGGTTAAGAAGTGTCCGGATGGTTCACACAAGATCGCATTTAATGATATGCCGCCGATCGGAGGACTGAAGCCTTGTGCCAATATCACTTATGATTCTTTAAGAACCTGTGGGTTTGATCAGGTTGTATGTGTTGTCCTTACAGGAATGGGCGCTGACGGCACGAATGGAATCCTGGAATTATCAAAAAGTAAACCAATTTATACGATTGCACAGGATGCAAATACCTGTGTGGTATATGGCATGCCGAAGTCAATCGTAGAGACAGGACTTGTAAATGAAGTCCTTCCATTAACAGAAATTGCAAATTCAATCACAAAGAATGTGGGGGTAAAATAACATGGATGTAAGCCAGTATCTGGAAATATTTATTGATGAATCAGAAGAACATCTGCAGACATTAAGCGATTGTATTATGGTTCTTGAAAAGGAGCCGGACAATAAGGATACGATCAATGAAGTGTTCCGTGCCGCACACTCCTTAAAGGGTATGGCAGGAACCATGGGATTTAAGAGAATGCAGCATTTGACACATGATATGGAAAACGTATTTCAGGAAGTGCGAAGTGACCGTGTCAAAGTGACAAGCGGAATGATCGATCTCTTATTCAAATGTCTGGATGCATTGGAAGGATATCTTGACAATATCAAGAGCACTTCTGATGAGGGAACCGAAGATAATGAAGTCATCATTAAGGAATTAAATGACTTTATCGCAAAAGCAGACGGTGAGGCAGCTGCAGAGAGCGAACCAAAAGCTCAGGCAGTGGCAGAAGCAGCTCCGGCAGCACCACAGGAAGAAAAAGCAGAGCAGGAAAAAATAGAACTTACGGACGAGGAGAAAAAAGCTGTCCGTGAAGCAGAGACAAATGGCCAGCATATTTATGCCATGACTGTTCATATCCAGAAGGACTGCCTTTTGAAAGCAGCCCGTGCATTCTTAGTATTTAAGGCAGTGGAAGATTTTGGACAGATCCTTGTTTACCGTCCAAGTTCACAGGACATTGAGGATGAGAAGTTTGAGCTCGAGTTCAGCTTTTTCTTAGCTTCTGAAGAAGCATCCGACAAGATCGTTGCTGCAGCAAAAGCTGTATCTGAGATTGAGAAAGTTGATTTAGAAGAAATTCATCTTGATGAATATGTAAAAGAAACAGAACCGCAGGAAGAACAGCCGGCACAGGAAACCGCAGCCGAGCAGAAAGAAACTCCGGCAGAGGCTCCAAAAGCTGCAGAGAAGAAAGCTCCGGCAGCAAAGAAACAGACCAATGCAAAGCCTGTAACCGGAAGAACCGTCCGTGTGGATATAGAGAAGCTGGATGCGCTGATGAATCAGGTATCAGAGCTTATCATTGCAAAGAACAGTCTGGTATCGATCAGTTCCAGCGAGAGCGGTGAGTATCAGAACCAGTCTTTCCATGAGCAGATCGAATACTTAGAGCGAATCACAACGAACCTTCATGAATCCGTCATGAAAGTCCGGATGGTTCCTATTGAAAGCGTTGTAAATAAATTCCCTCGTATGATCCGTGACCTTTCCCGTAAATTAGGAAAGAAAATGGAACTTTACATGACTGGTGAAGACACAGAGTTAGACAGAACTGTAGTTGACCAGATCGGAGATCCACTTCAGCATTTACTCCGTAACTCTGCAGACCATGGACTTGAGGACAATGCAACCCGTGTAGAGAGAGGAAAACCGGAAGTTGGTTCTATCTTCTTAAAGGCATTCCAGGAAGGTAATAACGTTATCATTGAAGTTGGGGATGACGGTAATGGTATTGATGTTGCAGCCGTAAGAGATAAAGCGATAGAGCGTGGCGTTATCACCGCAGAGCAGGCAGAGAACATGACACAGAAGGAGTTCATCAATCTCTTATTCCTTCCAAGCTTCTCTATGGCAAAGAAGATTACCGATATCTCAGGCCGTGGCGTTGGACTTGACGTTGTAAAATCAAACATCGAGGCACTCGGTGGTGATGTGGAAGTCCATACAAAACTTGGAGAGGGAACAACCTTCATTGTACGTTTACCATTGACACTTGCAATCATCCAGGCATTAATGGTTGAGATCCGTGATGAAAAATATGCGATCGCTCTTGGGTCTATTTCCAATATCGAGAGTATTCCAGTCAATGAGATCAAGTATGTTCAGGCTCAGGAAGTCATTCATCTGCGTGGCGCAGTCATTCCGCTGATCCGTCTCGATCAGGTGCTGGATATGGAAGAAAAACAGGAAGAACCGGAAAATCTGACCGTTGTTATCGTAAAGAAAGGCGACAGCCTTGCAGGTCTTGTAGTCGATAACCTGATCGGACAGCAGGAGATCGTTATTAAATCTCTTGGAAAATATATTAACAATAACAAGATCATCAGCGGTGCAACCATTCTTGGTGATGGCGAAGTTGCATTGATCCTTGACGTTAATACATTGATGTAATGGAGGAAACAAATATGGAGAAAAATGTAGATATCGCTGAAAATGATGCAAAACAGTATATTGTTGTAAAAATCGGCAGCGAGCAGTACGGAATTGATATCAGCTATATTGACAATATTGTGCGTATGCAGAAGATTACACGTGTGCCTAAGATCCAGACATACTTCAAAGGTGTTATCAATCTTCGTGGTGAGATCGTTCCGGTTATGAGCGTGCGTAAAAAGATGAATTTAGATGATGATGTGATCACGAATGCAAGCAGGATCATCATTTTAAAACTGGAAGAAAAGGGCACAATCGGAATTATTGTAGATGAAGTAAAAGAAGTTGTTACTTTAGGTGCAGATGAGATTGACAAAGCAAGCGGAAGCAAAGATGGAAAGGCAATGTTTATCAACGGTGTTGGTAAACATGGTGATGAACTGATTTCATTATTTGAGATCAATGCAATTGTAGAAGAAAAAGAAAATGCGTAATGCCATAAGGTGAGACCTTGATTTTAAGGTCTCACTGTGTTTATTATGCAAAAACAGATGGAGAAGATAAATGGCAAATTATACATTAGATGAAGTGAATGATATGTACATGGATGTGCTCAAGGAGATTGGAAATGTCGGCTCCGGTAACGCAACAACCGCGATTGCAAATATGGTTGGCACCCGTATTGATATGAAAGTACCAAATGTAAAACTGATGGATGTCGGAAAATTAGGCAGTGCGATTGGACCGGAAGAAGAGACTGTTATTGGTATCTTTCTGGAAGTTTCCCATGATATTGAGGGAAGCATGATGTTCCTTTTAGATCTTGAATCCGGACATTATCTGGCTGACAAACTGTTAATGAAAGAAAATGCGGTTCATGAGCAGATGGAAGTGTTTGATGAGATGGAACTTTCTGCATTGAAAGAGGTTGGTAATATTATCACAGCATCTTATCTTTCTGCATTAGCTTCCATGACGAATCTTACAATTTTACCATCGATTCCTTATATAAGTGTTGATATGGCGGCAGCAATCTTAAGTGTTCCAGCGATTGAATTTGGTCTGGTAGGAGATCGTGCATTACTGATCGAGACAGAGATCTGTGCAGATGTGGCAATCAGAGGTTATTTTATCCTGATGCCGGAGCAGGATTCTTATCACAAAATATTAAGGGCACTTGGATTGGAAATATAAGGAGTTTGTATGGGGAATATCATTAAAGTAGGAATGGCAGATTTGAATGTTTGTAAAGCTCCTGACGGACTCACAACGCTTGGACTTGGCTCCTGTATCGGATTGACACTTTATGATCCGGTTACAAAAATTGGAGGCATGGTTCACTATATGCTTCCGGATAGTACAAAAGTGAGCAATAATTCAAATAAGGCAAAATTTGCAGATACCGGTATTGAAGAACTGTTAAAAAGAGTAACCGCAGCCGGAGCAAGCAGATCAAGACTGGTTGCAAAGATCGCAGGCGGTGCAAAGATGTTCGAAGTCAGCGGACTGTCAGATGTCGGAAATATCGGAGCAAGAAATGCGGAAGCAGCAAAACAGATCTTAAAACAATATGGAATCCGTCTTGTTGCAGAAGACACCGGTCTGAATTATGGACGTACGGTGGAGCTTCATTGTGACACAGGAGAATTTTTAATAAAATCTGTAGGAAAACCAATTAAAACTATTTAAGAGAACATTTAACAGCGTTTTTAGTGGAGAAATTATGAAAACAAAAGGCATACCGGCAGTCGTGATGCTGCTTGCAGGGCTTGTCACATGCATCATAGGAATCGTGCAGCATATGGAAACAATGGTTTTTACCAAGACACTGCTTGCTGTACTTGTGATTTTTTATGTACTGGGATGTATTGTGAAACTGGTTCTTGATAAAAACTTTAAAGAGATGGATGAACCTGAGAAAGAGCAGGAAGAGTCAGAGGAAGAACAGGAACAGTCAGATTCAGACGGGGAGAACAAGAGTGAATAACTTGAACCTGGGGGCTTCATATGAAAACGGTAGATAGAGAAAAACTCTGGGAAGAATATCAGAAGAAAAAAACACCGGAGCTTAGAGAAAAACTGATAATAGAATATTCGCCGCTTGTCAAGCTTGTTGCCGGAAGGCTGAGCATGTACCTTGGATATAATGTGGAATATGACGATCTGGTAAGTTATGGAATCTTTGGGCTTATTGACGCGATTGACAAGTTCGATCTTGGAAAAGAGGTTAAGTTTGAGACTTATGCAAGCCTTAGAATCCGTGGAACGATATTAGACCAGATCCGGAAAATGGACTGGATTCCAAGAACGGTCAGACAGAAGCAGAAAAAAATCGATGAGGCGATCAAGCAGGTTGAGATGCGTAC
This sequence comes from uncultured Roseburia sp., assembly GCA_900542495.1. GTDB lineage: Bacteria > Bacillota > Clostridia > Lachnospirales > Lachnospiraceae > Roseburia. Next base: position 181,716 of record UQNW01000002.1, on the reverse strand, counting down.
CGGAAAGAACGCATCCGACGAGGAGATTGCACAGGAGTTAGGTCTTTCGGATGAAGAACTTACAACATGGCAGTCACAGCTTAAAGTGACAAATGTAGTTTCGTTGAATGAATATCTGGAACAGGGCGCGGAACCTGTGATGGATGCCCGGAGAAATTCACATTTTATCCGGCCGGAAGATAAGGTTGCAGAGGAAGAATTAAAGCAGAAGCTGGAAGAATCTTTAGAAGTATTGACAGAGAAAGAACGCAAGGTGATTCTTTTATACTATTATGAAGATTTAACTTTAAAAGAGATCAGCAGTATCCTTGAAGTATCGGAATCCCGGATTTCCCAGCTGCATACAAAAGCGTTATTGAAGATGCGCAAAAAGCTTGGAAATTATCTTGGAATTCTCATTGACAGAGAGTAGAGGTGAAGCATTATGTCCATTAGACCAGTTGATTTTAACGGAATGATACAGCGTACCCAGGATGTGAGTACTTTAAAACAGAACGAAGATAACCGTCCGGTGGTAGAACAGCAGATGATTTTTTCGGAAGAAATGAAAAAGACAGAGGAAAAATTACATCAGGTGACACATCCACAGGAAAAAGAAAATGCAGGTTATCGTTATGATGCCAAAGAAAAGGGAAATGGGCATTATGAGAGGGAAGAACAGAAGAAAAAAGACAGAAAGAAGCAGAAAGCTGACAATGTCTTTTTGAAGGGTCAGACCTCCGGATTTGATATAAAGGTGTAAGGAGCAGAACATGACGACGATTGAAATTATTTTACTTATGATCGGATGCGTTTTTATGATCGGAAGTTTTTTCATCAGCGAGAAATTATCTACGTCAGAGCTGAATAAAATCGCAGAATTAAGTGAGGATGAATTAAAAAAGATCATTGAGCGGGAAGTGAACAATGCCGGAACACAGATGGACGATGTGATCAGCCAGAAAGTGGAAGAAGCAGGGGAACAGGCAGAACGTGCAATGGAAAAAGAATCGAATGAGCAGATCATGCAGATCCACGAGTATTCTGAGACAGTCATGGAGTCCATGAAGAAAACACATGATGAGATTATGTTTCTTTATAGTATGTTAAATGACAAACACACTGAAATGACTTCCATGACAGGAGATTTACAGCGTCTGGCTGCGGATATCCGCAATCTTCAGGAAAATATGCAGGCAAAAGTGACAGCACCAGTCGCAAAGCCGGCGACAGAAGTTTACAGTGTCCAGACACCGGTAAGAAAACAGCCTGTGCCAGAGATGCCGGTAACAGAAGCTGCAGTGACACAGCCAGATTCTGATATTCAGATGGTAAATACCTATGAAGATCCGGTTGTGGAGCAGAGTATTAACGAAACTGACACAGCAGATGCAAACGGAATGTCCAATGACATGATCTTAAAACTTTATGAGCAGGGGCTTAGCAAAGTTGAGATTGCAAAACAGTTAGGACGTGGGCTTGGTGAGGTAAATCTTGTGATCGAATTGTACAAAGGGGACGAAAATCTGTGAAATTAAAATATTATTTAAGAGGTCTTGGCATTGGAATTATTGTCACGACGGTACTTTTGATGATCGCATTTGCTCTGCATAAACCGGTAATGTCGGATGCGGATGTGATAAACAGGGCGAAGCAGCTTGGAATGATCATGCCGGAGGACGAAGAACCTTTGCGGTCCACAGAAAATACAGAGACGACCGAAGCTACAGAAGTTTCTGAAACTACAGAAGAAAATACGGAAACTGTGCAGACAGAGACGGATACCGAGAATCCTGCCACTACAGAAGAACCGGCTGCTACAGAAACACCGGATCAGACAGACACAGTTACAACAGATACCGAAATTACTGGAACAGAAAATACAGATAATGGTACGATAGAGGGTGCCGCTCCGTATACACTTGTTGTAAACAGAGGCGATGTGTGCAGGGTTGTCTGTGAGAACCTTCAGGCAAACGGAATAGTGGATGATGCGGAGGCATTCCGGAAGTTTCTCGCACAGAAAGGTTTTGCATCTTCCATTAGTGTTGGAAGTTATACAATTCCTTATGGATTAGATTATGAGGAAATCTATCAGATTTTAAAGCTTGGACCACAATAAGAAATATGTTAAATCAAAATTTATAAAATTTGCAAAATCAGGAAAAAATGCTTGCATACAGGATAAGCCTGTGCTATAATCTACAAGGCTCAACTTGGAAAAAAGAATTTTCCGGGAAAAATCACATGTGCTGACTTACAGACCGGTGCCAGATTGGTTGTCTGTGAGAATGATACACATGGAAGAAAACAAAACCATGGAGGTAAAAAAATGAGTGTTATTTCAATGAAACAGTTATTAGAAGCAGGTGTTCATTTCGGACATCAGACAAGAAGATGGAATCCTAAAATGGCTCCATACATCTACACAGAGAGAAATGGTATCTATATCATCGACTTACAGAAATCTGTAGGTAAAGTAGATGAAGCTTACAAAGCTATGTCTGATATCGCTGCTGAAGGTGGTACAATCCTTTTCGTAGGAACAAAGAAACAGGCTCAGGATGCTATCAAATCTGAAGCAGAGCGTTGCGGAATGTTCTATGTAAACGAGAGATGGTTAGGTGGTATGTTAACAAACTTCAAAACTATCCAGAGCCGTATCGCAAGATTAAAAGAGATTGAGACAATGGCAGCTGATGGTACTTTCGAAGTATTACCTAAGAAAGAAGTTATCGCTCTTAAGAAAGAATGGGAGAAATTAGAGAAAAACCTTGGTGGTATCAAGGAAATGAAGAAAATCCCAGATGCTATCTTTATCGTAGATCCTAAGAAAGAGAGAATCTGTGTTCAGGAAGCTCATACATTAGGAATCACATTGATCGGTATTGCTGATACAAACTGCGATCCAGAAGAATTAGATTATGTAATTCCTGGTAATGATGATGCTATCAGAGCCGTAAAATTAATCGTTTCTAAAATGGCAGACGCTGTTATTGAAGCAAATCAGGGTGCAGAAGCTTTAGAAGAAGTAGCTGAAGAAGCTGCTGCTACAGAAGAAGCAGAGGCATAAGAAGGACCTACAATATGCTGTCTGGATAACCAGACAGCATATTTTTTAAAAACATTTATTCATATTGGAGGATACGAAAATGGCTATTACAGCAGCTATGGTAAAAGAACTGCGCGAATTAACAGGCGCAGGAATGATGGATTGTAAAAAAGCTTTAGGCGAGACAGACGGAAATATGGACGAGGCTGTTGAGTACTTAAGAAAAAATGGACAGGCAAAAGCTGAGAAGAAAGCAAGCAGAATCGCTGCAGAAGGTCTTTGTACCGTTGTTATGAAAGATGACAAGACAGCAGCTGTTGTTGAAGTTAACTCTGAGACAGACTTCGTTGCTAAGAACGAGACTTTCCAGCAGTTCGTAAAAGCTGTTGCAGAGCAGGCAGTTGAGTCTGATGCAGCTGATATGGATGCATTCATGGAAGAAAAATGGAATGAGGATGCTTCTAAGACTGTAAAAGATGCTTTAGTAGAAAAAGTTGCAGTTATCGGTGAGAACCTTAAAATCCGTAGATTTGAGAAAGTTGTTGCTACAAACGGATGTGTTGTTTCCTATGTACACGGCGGTGGTAGAATCGGTGTTATCGTTGAAGCTGAGACAGCAGTTGTCAATGACACTGTAAAAGAAGCTTTAACAAACCTTGCAATGCAGATTGCAGCTTTAAATCCAAAATATGTTACAAGAGATGAAATCAGCCCAGAATACATTGCTCATGAGAAAGAGATCCTCTTAGCACAGATCATGAACGATCCAAAAGAGTCTCAGAAACCTGAGAAAGTAATCAACGGAATGATCGAAGGCCGTGTAAGCAAAGAATTAAAAGAGATCTGCTTAGTAGATCAGGTTTATGTAAAAGCTGAAGACGGAAAACAGACTGTAGCAAAATACTTAGACGAAGTATCCAAAGCAGTTGGAACACCTGTAAGCGTTAAGAGATTTGTTCGTTTCGAGACTGGTGAGGGTATCGAGAAGAAACAGGAAGATTTCGCAGCAGAAGTTGCAGCTCAAATGAACGCATAAAAAATACGATTTTGAAATGCCCTGAGGACGGTTATGTTTTTAGGGCATTTTTTGTCAGTAATTTATAAAAATGGCTGTAAAATATTGTTGAAAAGCCTTGCCAAATGTTGGAAAGTGCCTTATCATTGTGTCTATAAAGAAGTTAACATAATTATTACTAATGTAGTGCTGATGTTACACAGACCAGAAAACAAGAAGGAGTGTTATAGTTATGGAAACAAAAGAAAAAGTATCATTTATCAACTCCATCGCAGCAAAGATCATGTTAATGGTGGTTGTGATGGTGGCTTTATCGCTTATGGCGTGTATTTCAATCGCAAATGTAAGATCTTCGGCGGCAGTAAGCAATGTCAATGAGAATTTTATTTTGAGTCTTACAGAGTCAACAGCAAAAACCTTGGACAAGATTCCGTCAGATCTGGATTTTGCTACCCAATGCACCTATGTCATGCAGGACATGAGTATGGAAGGCATTAGTTCCGCATATGGATATCTTGTAGATTCTGACGGTACGATGTTATATCATCCGACCGCTGATAAGATTGGTAAACCTGTGGAGAACGAGGTTGTAAAGGGCGTTGTCAGCCAGTTACAGTCAGGAAATGTTCCGCAGAATGCAGTTGTTACTTATGATTTTAATGGAACAGTCAAATATGCTGCATATGCACTGACATCTGACCATAAGATTGTTGTGATGTCTGCTGATAAAGGTGAGATCATGGAACCGATCACCAATATGGTCAGGCTGATGGCGGTTACCATGGGCGTTTGTCTGATCATCAGCTGTCTGGCGGCATGGGGTTTGACAAACATGCTCACAAAACCAATTCACCAGCTGACTTATATTATTACCAGAACAGCTAATTTTGACTTTACACATAATGTTAATAGCAGAAAATTATACAGCAGAAAAGATGAAATCGGGATTATGGCAACGGAAATGCATATTATGCGTAAAAATCTGCGTGAAATGGTTGCTAATATTCAGGATGCCGGACAGAAGATCAATGAGAATGTGTCTGAGTTAAACGAGGTTACGGATACAGTAAACCAGATGTGTTCTGATAACTCTGCAACCAGCCAGGAGCTTGCAGCCGGCATGCAGGAAACAGCAGCAACGACCGTTACGATCAATGAAAATGTAACACAGATCAAAGAGGAAGCCGAGAATATCAATACCATGGCAGAAGACGGTGCTAAAAATTCTGAGACTGTCATGGATCGTGCTTTGCAGCTTCGTACCAAGACTGTCGCCGCAAGCAATAAGACAATGGATATTTATAATTCTGTAAAAGAGAAAGCAGAAAAAGCAATCGAAGGTTCGAAAGCAGTTGATAAGATCAATGAACTGACCGGAACAATCATGGAGATTTCCTCCCAGACAAGCCTTCTGGCGTTGAATGCGTCAATCGAGGCAGCCAGAGCAGGGGAAGCCGGACGTGGATTTGCAGTTGTTGCAACAGAGATTGGAAGCCTTGCAGACCAGACTTCACAGGCAATCGCAAATATCAGCACGATCGTCAAAGAAGTCAATGAGGCAGTTGGAAATATGTCGGAATGTCTGGAAGAGACAACAGAGTTCCTTGAGAAGAGCGTATCTGCTGATTACAAAGAATTTGAACAGGTTAGTGAACAATATAAGGATGATGCGAATGTATTTAAGAACAGCATGGAAGGTATCAAGAATTCCATGGCGCAGCTCGCAGGCGCAATCGAGCAGATTGCAGGTGCTTTAAGCGGCATTAATGATACGGTAGGTGAATCCTCTGTCGGCGTTACGGATATTGCAGAAAAAACATCGGATATGGTTGAAAAGACCTCAAGCACAACGGATAAAGTGAAAGAATGTTACCAGTGTGTTGATGAACTGCGGGAGATCGTAAACAAATTCACATTAGAATAATATTTTATGAAATGAAAGGGACAGAGCTGTTTTTGCGGCTTCGCCCCTTTTCTGTTGCACAAATGAAAAAATGTGTTACAATAGATAGGAAACGAAAGAGGAACGTGAGGACTATTCCATGCAGGATCATGATGCAGAGGTAATAAATAATCAAAGAAAGCGCAGAAAGAGAATTGGGCGGATCCGGAATGGCATTATTTTTACAATTGCCGGCTGGATCATCATTTCCATGATCTTGATTGCGGTTTTGTTTGTGCAGGTGATAAAGATCCAGCATAAGCTTGACCAGATCGTAACAGTAAGCACTGTGGAGCAGACACAGCAGGAAAATGCGCAGAAACCGGAAAGCGCAGGGGAGTCTGTTTATACGGACGTTACAGAAGCAACGGAGACAAAGAGCGATTACGATTCTGTGACGCCTCCGGCAACCGGGATATCTGAGGAAGATAATCTCGCCAGTGAGGGCGATGTACATAAAGTTTATCTTACTTTTGAGGACGGACCGTCTGAGAATACAGGGGCAATTCTTGATATTTTAGCGCAGTATAATGTCCAGGCTACTTTTTTTGTAGTCGGAAAAGAAGATGAAGATTCACAGGAATTATATAAAAGGATCGTGGAGGAAGGGCATACACTCGGTATGCATTCTTATTCCAACAAATACAGTCAGATTTATCAGTCGAAAGATGCTTTCGAGGAAGATTTTAACCGCTTACGTGATGAATTGTATCAGGTAACCGGTGTAGAGAGCATTTATTACCGTTTCCCGGGGGGAAGCAGTAATCAGATCAGTAATGTACCAATGAGTGATTTTATCCATTATCTGAATGAACAGGGCGTTATCTATTATGACTGGAACATTTCTGCGGGGGATGCAGCATCAAATGCATATTCTGCAGAGGAAATAGTTGCGAATGTGGTAGATGATGTAGTAAAATATAAAACGTCAGTTGTTTTACTGCATGACGCATCCGATAAGTCAACAACGGTAGAGGCATTAGTACCAATGATTGAGGCATTAAATGAAATGGGCGCTGAGATTTTACCGATTGATGAAGATACATCAGTTATTCAATATGTCAAGGCAGACAGCATTGATTAGCTAAATATAAATGGAGGAAGATTATGGGATTTTTTAAAGATTTTAAAGATGATTTTTCACAGGCTGTGAATGAATTAATGCCAGGTGAAGACAATTTAGAAGACAACACTGCCGATGAAGATTTAGTAGTGAACACACTGGAAAATGAAGTAGATGTTGAATCTGAATTATCAAAGTTAGATGGCCTTTTAGAGCAGGTAACATCTCAGACTGCAAAACAGCAGACACCAGTGAAAAAAGAATCTGTTCCTGTTACACCGAATGTACAGCAGACGGTTGCAAAGAAACCGGAACAGCCAGTAATGCCAGCAAATGAAGTGAAAAATACGCAGGAGGAAAGAAAAATGGCAGACAATGTAACACCAGTTGTCAATGAGACAAAACCAGTATCAGATGAGGTATCTGTAATCACAGAGGGAACGATCATCAAAGGAGATATCGTATCAAACGGATCTTTAGATATCAGAGGAAACGTTCAGGGAGACATTGGATGTAACGGAAAACTTGTTGTAACAGGTACAGTAACAGGTAACAGCAATTCTTCTGAATTTTTTGCTGATGCAGCTAAAATTGAGGGAGAAGTCGTAAGCACCGGAACTGTTAAGATCGGACTTGGCTCTGTGATCATTGGTAATGTAACATCTTCATCTGCAGTTATTGCAGGTGCAATCAAAGGTGACATTGATGTCCAGGGACCTGTTGTCGTTGACACATCCGCTGTTGTTATGGGTAACATCAAATCCCGTTCTGTACAGATCAACAATGGTGCAGTCATCGAAGGTTTCTGCTCCCAGTGCTACTCAGATGTTGATGTTGAGAGCCTTTTTGCTGCCAAGAATAATGAATAATCCAGAAAGGAAACGGATTCATAAATGAAACGAGTTTTTTTGAAATTAAGCGGAGAAGCTTTAGCCGGTGAAAAACATACAGGTTTTGATGAACCAACCGTTACAGAAGTTGCAAAACAGGTAAAACAGATTGCAGACAAAGGAATCCAGATCGGTATTGTGATCGGTGGAGGTAACTTCTGGAGAGGAAGAACTTCTGAGACAATCGACAGACCAAAGGCAGATCAGATCGGTATGTTAGCAACGATCATGAACTGTATTTATGTATCTGAGATTTTCCGTTCGGTTGGAATGGAGACAGAGATTTTTACTCCATTTTTATGTGGAAGCATGACAAAACTTTTCTCAAAGGATGAAGCAAATAAATGCTTTAACGAAGGAAAGATCGTATTCTTTGCCGGTGGTACAGGTCATCCATATTTCTCTACAGATACAGGAATTGTATTGCGTGCGATCGAGATGGAAGCAGAAGGTATTTATCTTGCTAAGGCAATCGATGGTGTTTATGACAGTGATCCAAAGCTGAATCCTTCAGCTAAGAAATATGATGAAGTATCAATTCAGGAAGTCATTGACCAGAAACTTGCGGTAGTCGATCTCACAGCATCCATTATGTGCATGGAGAATAAAATGCCAATGTATGTATTTGGATTAAATGAAGAAAATAGCATTGTGAAAGCAATGAGCGGAGAATTTAACGGTACAAAAGTAACTGTATAAATAGGTGGAAAACAAGGAGGATTTATGGACGAGAGATTAGTTCAGTTTGATGAAAAAATGCAGAAAACCATGAACAATTTATCAGAGGAATTCGGAAGCATCCGTGCAGGACGTGCAAACCCACATGTTCTTGATAAATTGAGAGTTGATTATTATGGAACACCAACACCAATCCAGCAGGTGGCAAACGTAAATGTTCCGGAACCTAGAATGATTCAGATCCAGCCTTGGGAGGCTTCCATGGTCAAAGAGATCGAGAAAGTGATTATGACATCTGATCTTGGAATCAATCCTACCAATGATGGAAAAACAATCCGTCTTTTATTCCCGGAACTGACAGAGGAAAGACGTAAAGATCTTGCAAAGGATGTAAAGAAGAAAGGTGAAAGTGCAAAAGTAGCTATTCGTAACATCCGTCGTGATGCAAATGATTCCTTTAAGAAACTTGCAAAAGAAGATGTTTCTGAGGACGAGATTAAAGCATTAGAAGAAAATGCACAGAAAATGACAGATAAATATATTGCTGCTGTTGATGAGGCAGTGGAGGTTAAAACAAAAGAGATTTTAACTGTATAAGTTTCGTTTTGAAATATAAGAAGGAGTGGGGGCATGAGAAAATCGTGTCCTCATTTTCGTAACTTTAAAGATATGCGGTGAAAACCCGCAATAAAAGTTGTTAGATGATTTTTGTTTCCTTGGAAACAGTATCAGAAAGGATTTATTAGGATAATATGAAAATTCCTCAGCATGTAGCAATCATATTAGATGGAAATGGAAGATGGGCAAAAAGCAAAGGAATGCCAAGAAACTACGGTCACACCGTTGGAGCCAAGAATGTAGAAACGGTCTGCCAGGCTGCCCATGATATGGGAATAAAGTATCTGACATTGTATGCTTTCTCTACCGAGAACTGGAACCGCCCGGAGAATGAAGTAAGTGCGCTGATGAAGTTATTGGAATCTTATCTGAAAAACTGTATTAAAACTGCAGATAAGAATAACATGCGTGTCAGAGTGATCGGTGATACGACAAAGCTCAGTGAAAAGTTCCAGAAACAGATTCAGGAATTGGAGGCGGCGTCTGCGCATAACGATGGCTTAAATCTTCAGATTGCCATTAATTACGGAAGCCGTGATGAGATGATCCGTGGCATGAGAAAGATGTATGCAGATCTGCGTGACGGAAAGCTTTCGGAACAGGAGATTGATGAGACACATTTTGAAGCATATTTAGATACCAGAGATATTCCGGACCCGGATCTTCTGATCCGTACCAGCGGTGAGCAGAGATTATCCAATTATCTGTTATGGCAGTTAGCTTACAGTGAATTTTATTTTACGGAAGTTCCGTGGCCGGATTTCCATAAAGAAGAATTAGAAAAGGCAGTGGAAGCATATAATAAGCGTGACCGCAGGTTTGGTGCACTGTCAGAAGAGGATGGAGAAAAATAATGTTTAAAACAAGATTATTAAGTGGAATTGTGTTAGTGATCGCTGCACTTGTTCTGATCATTACAGGTGGAGATGTGTTATTGGTTTCCACACTGATCATTTCCTATATTGGAATGTTTGAATTATATCGTATTTTCCATATTGAAAAAGAGGCAGTGGGAATCATTGGTTATCTCGGCGCAACGCTGTATTACTGCAATCTGAAATTTGCATTTCTGCCGGATACTATGGTATTTGTGTTGGGCGTTTTGATTCTTATGATGTCTGCCTATGTTTTTACTTATCCGAAGTATAAGACAGAACAGGTTCTGGCTGCTTTTTTTGGTGTCTTTTATGTGGCAGTGATGCTTTCCTATGTGTACCAGACACGTATGATCGAGGCGGGAGCTTATATTGTATGGATCATTTTCCTTTGTTCCTGGGGATGTGACACCTGCGCCTATTGCGTTGGAATGTTGATTGGAAAACACAAAATGTCACCAAAATTAAGCCCGAAGAAATCCATAGAGGGTGCAGTTGGCGGTGTTGTAGGAGCTGCGCTTCTTACAATCATTTACGGTATGATCTTTAAAAATGCGATGCAGATCGATCAGACACATGTATGGATCATGGCAGGAATCAGTGCGGTTGGTGCATTGATTTCTATGGTCGGAGATCTTACCGCGTCTGCTATCAAGAGAAATTACGAGATCAAAGATTATGGAAAACTGATTCCGGGACATGGCGGTATTTTAGACCGGTTTGACAGTGTGATTTTTACAGCACCAATCATTTATTTTCTGGCAGTGAATTTTATAAAATTATAATGTACACGAAGCAGGAGCGAAAGTGAGGACAACATAACATGAAAAAAATTGCAATTTTAGGTTCCACCGGATCAATCGGAACACAGACACTGGATATTGTGAGAGAACAGGGAGATATTCAGGTTGTTGCAATGGCTGCCGGAAGCAATATTAAATTATTAGAAGCGCAGATGCGTGAGTTTCATCCAGCGTTAGTCAGTGTATGGGATGAGAAGAAAGCGTCTGAACTTCGGACGAACACGAAAGATCTTGGTATCAAGATCGTATCTGGAATGGAGGGACTTCTTGAGGTATCGGTGATTCCGGAAAGTGAGATTTTAGTGACAGCGATTGTCGGAATGCTGGGAATCAGACCTACCATTGCAGCCATTAAAGCCAGAAAGAAAATCGCACTGGCAAATAAAGAAACTCTTGTGACTGCCGGACATATCATTATCCCGCTTGCAAAGGAATATGATGTACCAATCCTTCCGGTAGACAGTGAGCACAGTGCCATTTTCCAGTCATTACAGGGCGCAGGAGATAATAAGATCAGCAAAATACTGCTGACAGCTTCCGGCGGACCGTTCCGTGGAAGAAAACTCGACGATTTAAAAGACATTCAGGTGGAAGATGCCCTAAAGCATCCGAACTGGAGCATGGGAAGAAAGATTACGATAGATTCCTCCACACTCGTCAACAAAGGTCTGGAAGTAATGGAAGCAAAATGGCTCTTTGATGTGACACTAGACCAGATTCAGGTTGTGGTACATCCGCAGAGTGTCATTCATTCCGCAGTGGAATATCAGGATGGAGCAGTGATCGCGCAGCTCGGCACACCGGATATGCGCCTGCCAATCCAGTATGCACTCTATTATCCGGAGCGCAGAAATTTATCCGGCAAACGGTTAGATCTTTTTGAGATTGCAAACCTTACGTTTGAAAAGCCGGATACCGACACCTTCCGGGGACTCGCACTGGCATATCAGGCGATGGAAAAGGGCGGAAATATTCCAACCGTTTATAATGCGGCAAATGAGAAAGCAGTCAGTCTGTTTTTAGACCGGAAGATTTCTTATTTAGAGATCACAGAGTTTATTGAAGCGTGTATGGAAAATGCAGAGTTTATCGCACATCCGGATGTGGATGAGATTTTGGGGACAGAAGCGGCTGCTTATGAGTTTATTGAAAAAAAGATGAGTGCAAGATAAAGCACTTCAAAATTTAACAAGACTGCATGAAAGGTTTTTTACATGAAAATTATTATCGCATTACTTATATTCAGCATTATCATTCTGTTTCATGAATTGGGACATTTTTTACTTGCCAAAGCAAATGGAATTCGTGTAAATGAATTTTCACTTGGATTAGGACCTACTCTTTTTGGCATCCAGAAGGGGGAGACAAAATATTCAATCAAGCTGCTTCCATTTGGAGGCGCCTGCATGATGGAGGGAGAGGACGCAGAAAGTCAGGATAATAAAGCGTTTAACAACAAATCTGTCTGGGCGAGGATCAGTGTTGTAGCGGCAGGACCAATCTTTAACTTTATTATGGCGTTTATTTTTTCCTTTATTCTTGTCTGCTGTACCGGATATGACCTTCCTGTCCTTTCGGATGTGAGCGTGGGTTATGCTGCGGAGGAAGCAGGACTTCAGGGAGGCGATACCATTGTCAAAATGGGAAACAAACACATTCATTTTTACCGTGAAGTGAGTGCTTACTCCATGTATCATGCCGGAGAGCCGGTTCTGGTCACTTATGAGCGTGACGGAGAGCGTTACACAACAGAGCTGACGCCAAAGTATGATGAGGCAACTGGAAGGTATCTGTACGGATTTATCGGAATGGCAGCAAGAGAAAAGACGACCAATAATGTATTTACCCTTGCAAAATACAGTGCCTATGAGGTGGAATACTGGATTTATACGACGCTTGGAAGCTTAAAGCTACTCTTTACCGGAGGCGTGACAGTGAATGATATGAGCGGTCCGGTTGGAATTGTAAGTGCAATCGGGGACAGCTACGAGCAGAGTGTTTCGTATGGTTATTTCTATGCGTTTTTACAGATGCTTTATATCAGCATCCTGCTCTCCGCAAACCTTGGTGTCATGAACCTTCTGCCACTCCCGGCGTTAGACGGCGGCAGACTGGTATTTCTGATTGTCGAGGCAATCCGCGGTAAAAAAGTTGACCCGGAGAAAGAGGGAATGGTGCACTTTGTCGGTATCATGCTTCTGTTCGCACTCATGATCCTTATTATGTTTAATGATATTCGAAAATTATTTGTTTAGATGATTGCGAAACTTTGTATATAAATAGGGTTGCATATCTAATGCATTGAGAGGAGAAAAAATAATGACAAAAACGGTTCAGATCGGTAATCGTGTGATTGGTGGCGGAAATCCAATCTTAATCCAGTCCATGACGAATACAAAAACGGAAAATGTAGAGGCAACCGCAGCACAGATCAACCAGCTTGCGGCTGCCGGATGTGATATTATCCGCTGCGCAGTTCCGACTATGGAGGCTGCCAAAGCGTTAAAAGAGATCAAAAAACAGGTACAGATCCCGGTGGTTGCAGATATTCATTTTGATTATCGTCTTGCAATCGCAGCTATGGAAAACGGTGCTGATAAGATCCGCATTAATCCTGGCAACATCGGAAGTGCAGAGCGTGTAAAAGCGGTTGTGGATGTGGCAAAGGAGCGTAACATCCCAATCCGTGTCGGTGTAAACAGTGGTTCTTTAGAAAAAGATCTCGTAGAAAAATATCATGGTGTGACTGCTGAAGGGCTGGTGGAAAGTGCGCTTGATAAAGTAAAGCTCATTGAAGATATGGGATATGATAACTTGGTGATCAGTATTAAATCATCCGATGTTATGATGTGTGTAAAAGCGCATGAACTGATTGCATCCCAGACAGATCATCCATTGCATGTAGGAATTACAGAGGCTGGTACGATCATCAGTGGTAATATCAAGTCTGCAATTGGACTTGGACTGATCTTACATCAGGGAATTGGTGATACGATCCGTGTTTCACTGACAGGTGATCCGTTAGAGGAGATCAAATCTGCCAAATTAATTTTAAGAACACTTGGACTCCGCAAGGGCGGTGTGGAAGTTGTTTCCTGTCCGACCTGTGGACGTACACAGATCAATCTGATCGAACTTGCCAATCAGGTAGAGAATATGGTTGCAGACATTCCATTGGATATTAAAGTCGCTGTTATGGGCTGTGTCGTGAATGGCCCGGGAGAGGCAAAAGAGGCAGATATTGGAATTGCCGGAGGAATTGGAGAAGGACTGATTATCAAACACGGTGAAGTGTTCAAAAAAGTGCCTGAGGCAGAACTTTTAGATGCACTCCGTTACGAACTGCTTCACTGGAAGGAACAGTAAATCCATGGCGAAACTTTTTTTTGATGTATTTCCGACACTGGAAGTGTCTGGAGATATGAAAAAAATTTTATCAGAGATGGAAATAACCAAGGTAGGAATGAATCATGAGAGAGATCATATCCGTGTCTATCTTCTGGGAAATCATCTCATACATAAAAACAATATCACGCAGTTGGAAAAATCCATTGAGGATCAGATTTTTAAGGGCAAAAAGATGAATGTCCGCATCATTGAAAAATACCAGCTTTCGGAGCAGTATACCGCCCGCACGCTGATGGATATGTATAAGGACAGCATTTTAGAGGAATTAAAAGCTTACAGCCTGATGGAGTACAATCTGCTCCGCGCGTCCAAAATGGAATTTACAGATGACAGTCATCTGCATTTAACATTAGAGAATACGATCATTGCGCAGACACGTTCCCATGAGATCGTTGAATTTTTGGAAAAGATCGTGTGTGAGCGCTGTGGAATGGATCTGATTGTGGATCTTGATTTTGAGGAACCAAAAGAGAGCAAATACAAGAAAAACAGTGATCTCCAGATTCAGTTTGAGATAAAAAACATCTTAAAAAACATCAACCTGAAAGACGAGGACGGCGAGACAGTTGCGGTCACGGCAGATGCTTCTGAAAAAAATGCAGTTTCGAATGAGACTACAATATCTGGAACAGGTAGTTCTACAGTTAGTGGAAATGCCACAAAACCTGCAAAAAGTGATGCAAAAGCTGGAAACGGTGCAGGAAATACTGCAAAAAAACCTTATGACGGTCCTCGGAAAGAGTTTAAAAAACGTTATGACGGTGGCTTCGGAGGAGGCAAAAAATCAGACAATCCGGATGTCATCTATGGACGTGATATTGAAGATGGTGAAACAATTCCATTGGAGAAAATCGTCGGCGAGATGGGTGAGGTTACGATCCGCTGTCAGGTCATGACGGTTGAGACGAGAGAAATCCGAAATGAAAAGACCATTATCATTATGTCAGTGACGGATTTTACGGATTCGATCGTATTAAAGATTTTTACGAGAAATGATGACCGGGACGAGCTGCTTGCCAATCTGAAAAAAGGCGCTTTCTTAAAAATCAGAGGTGTGACGACCATTGATAAGTTTGACAGTGAGTTGACCATTGCTTCCATAGTCGGAATCAAAAAAATTGCTGATTTTACGACGACACGTATGGATACGAGCCCGGAAAAACGTGTGGAACTCCACTGTCACACAAAAATGAGCGATATGGACGGTGTATCCGAGTGCAAGGATATCGTAAAGCGTGCCATGAAGTGGGGACATAAGGCAATTGCGATCACAGACCACGGTGATGTGCAGGCTTTCCCGGATGCTAACCATGCCTTAAACCCGGATGATGATTTTAAAGTGATCTACGGTGTGGAAGCTTATCTGGTAGATGATTTAAAAGACATTATCACAGATTCGAAAGGGCAGAGCCTAGATGAGACCTATGTTGTATTCGACCTTGAGACGACAGGTTTCAGTCCGGATAAGAATAAGATCATTGAGATTGGAGCGGTAAAGGTTGTCGGTGGTGCGATCACGGATCGTTTTTCCACGTTTGTCAACCCGGAAGTGCCTATCCCATTCCGGATTGAGGAACTGACTTCGATCAAAGACGATATGGTCATTGATGCACCGAAGATTGAGGAGATTCTGCCGGAATTCATGAAGTTCTGCGAGGGTGCGATCATGGTTGCCCACAATGCAGAATTTGATATGAGCTTTATTAAAAAGAACTGCAAAGATCAGGGGATTGACAGAGAGTTTACCATTATTGACACGGTGGCACTTGCGAGAATCCTGCTGCCGAATCTGAACCGTTTTAAGTTAGATACGGTGGCAAAGGCACTGAATGTTTCACTGGAAAATCATCACCGTGCCGTGGATGATGCCGCCTGCACCGCAGAGATTTTTGTAAAGTTCATTGAGATGTTAAAAGAGCGCGGTATGGAAAATCTGGATGATGTCAACCATATGGTTTCCACATCACCGGAAACGGTCATGAAAATGCCAACCTACCATGCAATCATTCTTGCAACAAACGATATCGGACGTATTAATTTATATCGTCTTGTGTCGCTTTCACATCTCACTTACTATAACAAAAGACCGCGTGTGCCTAAGAGTGAGTTTGTGAAGTACCGGGAGGGACTTCTTTTAGGTTCTGCCTGTGAGGCTGGAGAACTGTACCGCGCGATCGTCGGTGGAAGACCACAGGAGGAGATCATACGGCTTGTCAAGTTTTATGATTATCTGGAAATACAGCCACTTGGCAATAACGAATTTATGCTTCGCAGTGACAAGGAACCGGTTAATACGATTGAGGAGTTACAGGACATCAACCGCAGAATCTGTAAACTTGGTGAAGAATTTAACAAACTTGTAGTTGCTACCTGTGACGTTCATTTTCTTGACCCGGAAGATGAGATCTACCGCCGTATTATTATGGCTGGAAAAGGATTTAAGGATGCAGACGAACAGGCTCCGTTATATCTGCGCACGACTGAGGAAATGCTGAAAGAATTCGAGTATCTGGGAAGTGCAAAAGCGGAGGAGGTTGTCATTACCAATCCGAATAAGATTGCCGATATGTGCGAAAAAATCGCACCGGTAAGACCGGATAAATGTCCGCCGTTTATTGAGAACTCAGATCAGATGCTCCGCGATATCTGTTATAATAAAGCGCACAGTATGTACGGAGAGGAACTTCCGCCGATCGTAAAAGAACGTCTTGACCGTGAGTTAAATTCCATTATTTCCAACGGATATGCCGTTATGTATATCATTGCACAGAAACTGGTGTGGAAATCCAACGAGGACGGGTATCTGGTTGGTTCGCGTGGTTCTGTAGGATCTTCTTTTGCAGCGACCATGTCCGGTATCACAGAGGTTAACCCGTTACAGGCACATTATCGGTGTGAATACTGCAAATACAGTGATTTTGATTCGCCGGAGGTAAAAGCTTTTTCCGGCCGGAGCGGATGTGATATGCCGGATAAAATCTGCCCGGTGTGTGGCAAGAAGCTTGTAAAAGACGGATTTGATATCCCGTTTGAGACCTTCCTTGGTTTCAAGGGAAATAAAGAGCCGGATATCGACTTAAACTTCTCCGGTGAGTATCAGAGTAAGGCGCATGCCTACTGTGAAGTTATTTTCGGCTACGGTCAGACCTTTCGTGCCGGAACGATCGGTACACTTGCGGATAAGACTGCATTTGGATATATCAAAAACTATTATGAGGAACGTGGAATCCACAAACGAAATTGTGAGATTGACCGTATCGTACAGGGATGTGTCGGCGTGCGCCGGACAACCGGACAGCATCCGGGGGGCATCGTTGTACTTCCGGTTGGAGAGGAAATCAATACGTTTACTCCGGTACAGCATCCGGCAAACGATATGACAACTGCGACGGTCACAACACATTTTGATTACCATTCCATTGACCATAACCTGTTAAAACTTGACATTCTCGGACACGATGATCCGACCATGATCCGTATGCTGCAGGACCTGACAGGACTTGATCCACAGACAATCCCATTAGACGATCAGACTGTCATGTCACTGTTTATGAATACCTCTGCATTGGGAGTTGAACCGGAAGACATCAACGGAATCCCGCTTGGCTGTCTTGGAATCCCGGAATTTGGAACGGATTTTGCGATGCAGATGGTTATTGATGCGAAACCAAAAGAGTTTTCAGATCTGATCCGAATCTCAGGACTTTCGCATGGTACGGATGTGTGGTTGGGAAACGCACAGACATTGATCGAACAGGGAATTGCAACGATTTCTACGGCAATCTGTACCCGTGATGATATTATGATTTATCTGATCGGCATGGGACTTGACAGTGAGCAGTCGTTTACGATCATGGAGTCTGTTCGAAAAGGTAAGGGATTAAAAGACGAATGGAAAGAGGAAATGCGGGCGCATAACGTACCGGAATGGTATATTGACTCGTGTCTGAAGATCAAATACATGTTCCCGAAAGCGCATGCGGCAGCGTATGTTATGATGGCATGGCGTATCGCATACTGTAAAGTATTCTATCCGCTGGCCTATTATGCAGCATATTTTTCCATTCGTGCGACAGGTTTCAACTATGAGATCATGTGTCAGGGAAAAGAGCGTCTGGAATATTTTTATAAAGATTACACAAGAAGAAAAGATTCTCTTTCCAAAAAAGAGCAGGATGTCTACCGTGATATGCGAATTGTGCAGGAGATGTATGCGAGAGGTTTTGATTTTACGCCAATTGATATTTACCGTGCATTGCCGGACCGTTTCCAGATCATCGACGGAAAGCTTATGCCGGCGTTAAATACCATTGAAGGTATGGGTGACAATGCTGCAATTGCGGTTGCGGAGGCAGCAAAAGACGGAAAATTCTTATCCAAAGATGATTTCCGCCAGAGAACCAAGGTGACGAAATCTACCATTGATCTTATGGCAGATCTTGGACTGCTGGGCGATATGCCGGAGTCCAATCAGTTGTCGTTATTTGATTTTGCATAAATATTTGTTTTGCGGGATAAAGAAACGCCAGGAAAAAATGAAGTTTCCTGACGTTTCTTGTTTTTATGTGTAAAATTGCATTGTGACAGCGCCTGCTTACGGATTGAAAATCTGTACATTGCCCGGGGCAGCAACAGATGTATAATAAGGGGTTTTGGTCGTAAAATCTTTAAAATAGACATATGTGGAAGTTACATTAATGGCAGTGTAGTTTCCCTTTTTTAATTCCTGATAATTGCTTCCATCTGTATTGATACAGCAGATGGCCGGATCTGTCTTATCATTTTTCTGGAAGAAAATCTTATCTCCGGCAACGTTGTAGCAGTCGACACGGCAGTCCGTGACCAGCGTTTTTTCACCATTTGTCAGATCGACTTTGGCAATGCGGTAATCGTTTTCACAGTCCATAAAATAAAGATTGTTTCCGTCTTTCACCGGCATCCAGCAGTTCCCCTCATAGATAACTTTTGCGTGGTCATTGGAAGTGTCCATCTCATAGATATTATGATTGTCTGTCAGTCCGTTATAATAAATATATTGTCCATCGGTACTTGCGGTAAAGTAGGACTGTTTTTCTACCTGCTCTTTTTCCTTGCCATCAATTTTGACTTTGTACAGCGTGGTTGCATCAGTGGTATCATAATGCAGATAGTACAGATAATTTCCAACCAGGGAAGCATACATACACGGATCATCATCTAAAATTTCAGGCTTTCCTTTTCCGTCAATATCCAGCCGGCATAAGCTGTTGGTATTGACCGGGAGGAAGGAAAATGAATCAGCGCTTTTTCCCTTAAGTTTACAGTAATAAATGTAGTGGTCATCCACGTTGATGTAGCTGACACTCTGATCCTCTAACTTTTTGATGTTTGTGCCGTCCTGGTTCATGGAGTACAGACAGTAGTTGTCGGCAGGGTTGGCAAAGTAGACAATACCATCTTTTTCACAGAAATAACCTTCGTTATACAGATTGCCTGCGGTGTTTCCGTTCACATAGCCGTCATTATACTGAATGCGGTCTATGTAGCGGTAGAGAAAAACACACCCGACAGCAAGAAGAATCACCAACACAAACAGCAGCCATTTCCAAATTTTTTTCATAAATAAATCACCTCTTTGATTCCTATCGTAAGGACTTTTTTATCTATAGAAAGTATAACATTTCTGTATACCAGGACGCAAGTGTTCTCTTGCAACCGGACCGTGAATGTAATATGATGTTAAAAGACTACTTTATTATGAAAAACCGCAGAGAAAGGCTTAGATTTTTATGAGAGATTTATTGGAATTAAGAGATGAGATCGATCAGATCGACAATCAGATCGTAGAACTGTACGAACGCAGAATGGCAATTTCGGAGGAGGTTGCAACATATAAAATTGCTGTTGGAAAAAAAGTATTTGATAAACAGCGCGAAGTTTCCAAATTAGAAACCTTAAGCAGAAAGGGAGCGACACCTTTTTTAAAGCATGGTATCCGGGAACTTTTTGAACAGATCATGTCTATGAGCAGAAAACGCCAGTATCAGCTTTTGACAGAACATGGTCATACGGAGGGCACAGATTTTAAAGAGGTGGAGCATTTAAATTATAAGAATGCCAAAATCGTGTTTCAGGGAACCGAGGGCGCTTACTCACAGCTAGCATTAAAGCAGTATTTTGGAGAGAATGCGGACAGCTATCACGTGGATACGTGGCGGGATGCCATGGAGGCAATCAAGAATGGAGAGGCAGATTATGCTGTTTTTCCAATCGAAAATTCGTCCGCAGGAATTGTATCGGAAAATTATGATCTTATGGTCGAGTACAATAACTATATTGTCGGAGAGCAGATCATCCGTATCGACCATGCTCTTTTAGGTCTGCCGGAAGCAGACATGGACGATATCACCGACATTTATTCCCACCCGCAGGCGCTGATGCAGTGCTCAAAATACCTTGAGAGCCATAGAGACTGGGAGAAGCACAGTCTTAAGAACACTGCCATGTCAGCCCAGAAGATCAAAGAGGACGAAAAAAAGAACAAGGCGGCGATTGCAAGCACACTGACCGCAGATATTTATGGGCTGAAAGTATTGGATGAAGCCATTCAGAATAACAAAAATAATTATACAAAGTTCATCATTGTGGCAAACAAGAAGATATTTGAATCAAACGCAAATAAAATCAGCATTTCGTTTGAAGTTCCGCATGAGAGTGGTTCGCTGTACCATAAATTATCCCATTTTATCTACAACGGAATCAATATGAATAAGATTGAGTCAAGACCGGTGCAGGGAAAAGCATGGGAATACCGTTTCTTCGTTGATATTGAGGGAAATCTGAATGACGCAGCGGTGCAGAACGCATTGCGCGGACTGACGGAGGAGACGATCCGTTTGAAAATACTTGGAAACTATGTAAGCGCAGAAGGGAATGAATAAACAGATGAAAAGTCCAAAGAATTTGATCTTATATAAAGATTTTGAGAATGGAAAATTATTTTATAACATGACTTGGATCATGGAAAATTATGAGAACGATTATTACAACAAAGAGGATGTGGAATCCCTTTTGTATGAGAGTTTGAACCAGTTAATGGAACTTGCGGTAAGCCATGGCTTCGAGGGGAATCTGTGGCACAGCTTTCTGGCATTTATTTTAGTCAACAATGAGAATGCCTACAGCAAAGCCTGTGAGATCCGCGGTGAAGTGGAAGGCTCCATTAATCAGATCGTACTGCATGATTTTGAGATTATAAAATCGCTTTTTGATTTTGACTTTGAAAAGCTTGCTGCCTATTTTGAAATGGACTGTATGGATGCGATGTTGAATTACCAGAGCATGAGCGAGAGCGGAAAGATTTTCAATAAACGGATCAAGGAACGCATCAATGAGTTGAAATTAAAGTTAGAGGCAGCTTCAAGTGTTTCTGAATTTAAAGATGCTGTCACCGCGTTTTACAAAGATTTCGGAGTTGGAAAACTCGGACTTCACAAGGCTTTCCGTATCCAGCACAGAGAAAATGAGGATGTGGAGATCGTACCGATCACCAATATCGCACATGTAAAATTAGAGGATCTTGTCGGCTATGAGCTTGCAAAACAAAAGCTGATCGACAACACAGAAGCTTTTGTCAATGGAAAACAGGCAAATAACTGTCTGTTATACGGAGATGCCGGAACCGGAAAATCCACCAGTATCAAGGCAATCGCAAACCAGTATTACGATAGGGGACTGCGTCTGATCGAGGTATACAAACACCAGTTCTGTGATCTGAATGATGTGATCGCACAGATCAAAAACCGGAATTACAAATTTATCATTTATATGGATGACCTTTCTTTTGAGGAATTTGAGATAGAATATAAATATCTGAAAGCTGTGATCGAAGGCGGACTGGAGAAGAAACCGGACAATGTCTTAATCTATGCAACCTCAAACAGACGTCATCTGATCCGTGAAACATTTTCGGATAAAGAGGAAGTGCGTGAGGATATGCACACCTCAGATACCGTGCAGGAGAAGCTTTCCCTGTATGCGAGATTTGGTGTTTCCATTTATTTTGGCGCTCCAAGCAAAAAAGAATTCCAGAATATCGTGAAGGTTCTCGCAGAAAAATATCAGGTTCATATGGATGAGGAGACTCTGCTTGCCGAGGCAAATAAATGGGAGCTTTCCCACGGTGGTTTATCCGGCAGAACTGCACAGCAATTTATCAACTATTTACTTGGAAAAGAATAAAAAATTGGTATAATAGAGATATACAAAGGAAGATGAGGAGGCAGACATCTGGTGATTCATACATTCGCAGCAATTTATATTGGTTCTTATGAAGTAAGCATTAAAATATTTGAGATTTCGGGCAAGAAAAAAATCCGTGATATCGACTATATCCGAAGCAGGATCGAACTTGGAAAGGACGCTTATTCCAAGGGAAGTATCGGCTATGAACTTGTAGAGGCACTTTGCAACACACTTGCAGAATACAAAAAGATTATGGACGGCTACCGCGTAGACAGCTATGAAGCCTATGCAGCCGCAGCACTTCGAAATGCGGAAAATGAACTTTTTATCTTAGACCAGATCCGCATCCGGACAGGACTTACGGTAAGCGTTTTAAGTAACTCGGAGCATCGTTTTATCAGTTACAAATCCGTTGCCATGCGTGAGGATTTTGAGCGCATGATCCAGAAGGGCGCAGCCGTTGTGGATGCCGGAGGCGGCGGAATGCAGATCACGGTCTTTTCAAAGGGAAAAGTTGTCACAACACAGCATCTTGCACTCGGTACGATGCGCATGAGAGAGCAGCTTGCCAGAAAGAGCAATAACCTTGCACAGTATGAACTTCAGGTAGAAGAGCTGGTTGACAAAGAACTCGAGGTTTTTAAGGCAATGTACCTTCAGGAGACGAAGATCAAATATCTGATCATCATCGGCGATTATATTTCTGAGATCAGCCGGAAGGTTGAGAAGAATAAGGAAGACAACACCATTGAGGTTGAAAAATTCTTAAAGTACATTAAGGAGCTGGATAAAAAGACATTAGAGGAAATCTCCGAAGAATTAAATCTTTCAAATGAGAGTGATGCACTCGTCATTCCGTATATGATGATTTTCAAATGCATGGCAGAAAGTATCGGTGCAGAGAGCCTCTGGGCACCGGGAACGAATGTCAGCGATGGTATTGCATTCCACTATGCACAGAAGAATAACATGATCCGTGTAGAGCATGATTTTGAGGCGGACGTCTTATCTGCCGCAAGAAATCTTTCCGAGCGTTACATGAGTTACACCCCACATATTGATGCACTGACGCAGATGGCAACCCTTATTTTTGATACGATGAAAAAAGTACACGGACTTGGCAGAAGAGAACGGCTGCTTTTACAGGTGGCTGCCATTTTACATGACTGCGGAAAATATATCAGTTTTGCCAACGGACCGTCCTGCTCCTATGACATTATTATGGCTTCCGAGATCATCGGACTGACACACAAAGAGCGTGAGATCGTTGCAAACACTGTATTATATAATACATGGTCACTTCCTGACTATGAAGATCTTGCAGATAAATTGGATCATGACAGTTATCTGACCGTTGCAAAACTTTCTGCGATCCTGCGTGTCTCAAATGCGATGGACCGCAGCCACAAACAGAAGTTTAAGAATGTGAAAGCGGTAGTCAAGGGGAGGGAACTTGTGATCACCATTGAGACAATGGATGATATCGCTTTGGAAAAAGCACTGTTTGATGCCAAGACAGCATATTTTGAAAATGTATTCAGTATAAAGCCGGTCATTAAAGAAAAGAGAGTCTACGGCTGACAGACAACCAAGGGAAAGGCTAGGTTTATCTTATGGAAAAAGAACAGGATTTTAAAAAACCGGAATATTACGAGAACAGGGAATTGAGCTGGCTGAAATTTAATCACCGTGTGCTTAATGAGGCGAGGGATAAATCCATTCAGCTGTTAGAAAGATTAAAATTTGTCAGTATCACATCGTCAAACCTGGATGAGTTTTTTATGGTGCGTGTTGCCTCCCTAAAGGATATGGTGCATGCCAATTATAAGAAAAAAGATATTGCCGGAATGACGGCATCTGAACAGTTAGAGAAAATTAATGAGCGTACAAGAGAACTTGTTACCTTACAGTACAATACCTATAACCGTTCACTGGTTCCACTCATGCACCAGCACGGCATTGTTGTAATGGATGCATTTGAGGATTTGAGTGAGACACAGGCAGCATTTGTTGACCGCTATTTTGAGGATAACGTGTACCCGGTGCTTACGCCAATGGCAGTGGATGCGTCCAGACCATTTCCACTGATCCGGAACAAAACATTGAATATCGCAGCACTTCTTTCCAAGAAAAAAGGAAAAAACGACAAAGAGGAAATTGAATTTGCAACTGTTCAGGTTCCGAGTGTTTTACCTCGTCTCGTACATATTCCTTCGGAAAATGGCAATGAGAAAACTTTTATCTTATTAGAGCAGGTCATTGAACGCAATATTGATAAACTATTTTTAAATTACGATGTACTTTGCGCCTATCCTTATCGTGTCATGCGAAATGCCGACCTTTCGATTGATGAGGATGAAGCCGCAGACCTGTTAAAAGAGATTCAGAAACAGTTGAAAATGCGTCAGTGGGGCGAGGTTATCCGTCTGGAAGTGGAAGACGGTATTGATAAGAAGCTTTTAAATTTCTTAAAAGATGAGTTAAAAGTAGCAGAACAGGATATTTTCCAGATCAACGGACCGATCGATCTTACTTTTTTGATGAAAATGTATGGCTTAGAGGGCTGTGATGATCTGAGAAATGAACCGTATACTCCGCAGCGTGTACCAGAGATCATACCGGGCGAAAATATTTTTGATGAGATCCGGAAAGGTGATATCCTGCTTCATCATCCATATCAGACCTTTGATCCGGTCGTTGACTTTATCCGTCAGGCATCCGTAGATCCTGATGTGCTTGCAATCAAGCAGACACTTTACCGTGTCAGCGGCAATTCACCGATCATCGCATCACTTGCGCAGGCGGCTGAGAATGGGAAACAGGTTTCTGTTTTAGTTGAGTTAAAAGCAAGATTTGATGAGGAAAACAACATTGTCTGGGCGAAAAAATTAGAGCAGGCAGGCTGTCATGTTATTTATGGTCTGGTTGGATTAAAAACACACAGTAAAATCGCATTGGTTGTGCGCAGGGAGGAAGACGGCATCCGCCGTTATGTGCACCTTGGAACCGGAAACTATAACGATTCCACCGCAAAATTATATACAGACTGTGGTATTTTCACCTGCGACGGAGCAATCGGAGAGGACGCGACGGCTGTATTTAACATGCTATCCGGTTATTCTGAACCGCTGTCATGGAATGAACTTGCAGTTGCACCGATTTGGCTGCGCACGAAGTTCACGAAACTGATCTGCCGTGAGACAAAGCATGCGAGAGAGGGAAAACCTGCAAAAATCATTGCAAAAATGAATTCCCTCTGTGATCCGGGAATCATTGAATCCCTTTATGAAGCCTCTGCGGCAGGAGTTAAGATACAACTGATCGTCCGTGGAATCTGCTGTTTGAAAGTTGGAATTCCGGGTGTGAGTGAGAACATCGAAGTCCGCTCCATTGTCGGAAACTTTCTGGAACATAGCCGGATCTTCTACTTTTTCAATGACGGAGAGGAAGAACTTTACATGGGCAGTGCCGACTGGATGCCGCGTAACTTAGACCGCCGTGTAGAGATCCTGTTCCCGGTACTGGATGAGGAATTGAAAAAAAGGGTCAAACATATTCTGGATGTGGAGCTGGCTGACACCTTAAAAGCGCATGTACTGCAGGCTGACGGCAATTATGAGAAAGTCGACAGACGCGGAAAAGTTGCCTTATCTTCACAGGATGTTTTCTGTAAAGAGGCAATTGCGGCTGTTCCGAAGCCGTCACACGGATATCAGGGGAGAGTATTTATTCCGGCAGAACCGGTAGAATAATAGAAACATTACAAAAGAAGAACTGTTTTTGTGAGGGAGGAAGGTTATGAACAATAAAATTTTATTCGCAGACCTAGACAGTACATTATTATGTGATGATAAGTCGATTTCAGAAAGAAACCGGACTGCAATTCAAAAAATGTTAGAGCAGGGACATTACTTAGTTCTGGCAACAGGGCGTCCGGTGGAAGCGGGCAGAATCGTCGTACAGGATCTTGGACTGACAAGTCCTGGATGCTATATGATCGCATTTAACGGAGCTGTGATCTATGACTGTGCGGCAGACCGTGTGTTATATAAAAGTTCCCTTCCAATCGAGGTGGCACAGGAGATTTTTGACCGCGCACATAAGGCTGGTATTTATGCCCAGACATACAATACGGTCGACATTGTGACAAAGCGCCACACAAAAGAGCTCGATTATTATGTGGAACGCTCCCATATGTCCTACAAACTTACAAAAAGGATTTCAGATTGTCTGGATTCCGAACCGCAGAAAGTCATTTTGATCCGGTTAGAAGATGACGGAAAGCTGAAACGGTTTCAGAAGGCAAATGCTTCCTGGGCAAAAGGCAAATGCAATTCTTTCTTTTCCTGCAAAGAGTATTTAGAATACTGTCCGGTTAACACGGACAAAGGAACCGGGGCACAGTATCTGGTGAAATTGTTAAATATTCCACATACAAGCACCGTTGCAATCGGAGATGAGCAGAACGACATACCGATGATCCAATCCGCACATATTGGCATTGCTATGAAGAACGGGATCGATGATATCAAAAAAGCCGCTGATTATGTCACGGAAAATGATAACAACCATGATGCGATCGCGGAAGTGATTGAGAAGTTTATATTGTAATTAAAAGAACAAAGGCACAACTTATTCCAGATAACAGAAGAATAGTTGTGCTTTTGTTGTATAGATGAAATGCAACATATTATTTTCGTTTTGCTTGAATGGACTCAAGTACAGAATACGGAATATACAGATGTCCGCGTCCCTTGCCAAGTGCAATATCCGGTTTGTTTGAACCATGAAAATCCGAACCGCCGCTAATGAGAAGATAATTTTCTCTGACAAGACGTTTCATTTGTTGTTCTTCCCCGGTGGTGTAAGTAGAGTAAATTGCTTCTAATCCGTCAAGCCCTGCAGGTTTCAGCTCGTCGATCATTTTCTGGAGATTGGTGTTGCTCAGACCATAGAGCAGAGGGTGAGCTAAAATGGCAGTACCTCCGGCTTCTTTGATGAGACGGACTGCATCGGCAGAAGCAACTTTCAACCTGCCGACATAGCATTTGCAGTGATCGCCGATATAACGGTCGAAGGCTTCGCGGACACTCTTGATCTGACCATGTTCATATAGAAAGCGTGCAATGTTCGCGCGGGTAATGACACAGTCCGGATTTTCAGCGATCAGTTCTTCCATGGTTATGGAAAGACCTTCTTTCTGCAATGCCTCAACCATAAGGGCGTTTCGTTCACTGCGGCATTTCCGGTACTCGGCTGTTTTTGTCAAAAGCTGTTCATTTTCAATATCAATATATAAACCTACGATATGAACTTCTTTTCCATGATAGTCGGTGGAAAGTTCTATGCCGGGAATCAGTTCAATCCCGGAGGTAGTGGCATAAGGCATTGCTTTTTCAATCCCTGAACAGGTATCGTGATCGGTGAGTGCAAAAGCGGACAGTCCGGCACGTCTGGCTTCGTCTACCAACTCTGTCGGGGTGAAAGTTCCGTCTGATTCTGTTGAGTGTACGTGTAAGTCGATGATTCGTTGATCCATAATTTTTGCCTTTCTTCGTAAATGTTTTTCTATGAATGTATTTTTTATAATCACTACATTTGCACTTTGCTGATATTCAAAAAAAATGATAGAATATTATAAAAGTGTACTAAATCAGGTGAGGGATTGCAAATAGTTATTTAAAAAAGTTTCAAAAATACACTTGACGAAACAAGTTATTGTATGTTATAGTATCAGAGTTGTTGAAAACAAAGTAGAGTATCCACTCTCACCGGAGCACAAATTTACAGTGTCTCATGGTTTAATACCTCAAACGTCGCGTATGCGTATTTGATTGATTGTGGATAGTCTGCCTATCCACTTTTTTTATGTGGAAGCATGAAAAATTATTTTGGAGGTGCAATACCATTAGCGAGTTAATGATTAATGAACAGATCAGAGACAAAGAAATTCGTCTGATTGGAGAAAACGGAGAACAGCTTGGCATTATGTCAGCTAGAGAAGCTATGAAGCTTGCTGAGGAAGCAGAACTTGACTTAGTTAAAATCGCTCCAACTGCAAAACCACCTGTCTGCAAGATTATCGATTACGGTAAGTATCGTTATGAACTGGCAAGAAAAGAAAAAGAAGCCAAGAAGAAACAGAAAGTGGTTGAGCTAAAAGAGATTCGCTTGTCACCGAATATTGATTTGAATGATCTGAATACCAAAATGAACGCTGCAAAGAAGTTTTTATCCAAGGGAGATAAAGTAAAGATTACTTTAAGATTCCGTGGACGTGAGATGGCTCATATGAATGCAAGCAAACACATTCTTGACGATTTCGCAGAAAGCTTATCTGACACAGCAGTAGTGGAAAAAGCACCAAAAGTTGAAGGAAGAAGTATCAGCATGGTGTTGGCAGAAAAGAAATAATTATTTTAAGGAGGAATCTATCATGCCAAAAATGAAAACAAGCAGAGCAGCTGCAAAACGTTTCAAAGTTACAGGAACAGGAAAATTAAAAAGAAGTAAAGCTTATAAGAGACATATCTTAACAAAGAAAACAACAAAGAATAAGAGAAATCTTAGAAAACCTGCAATGGTTGATGCAACAAACGTTAAGAATATGAAGAAGATTTTACCATACGCATAGGAATTAAGTAAGGAGGATTAAAAAATGGCAAGAGTAAAAGGCGGTTTAGGCGCTAAAAAAAGACATAATAGAACTTTAAAATTAGCAAAAGGTTACAGAGGCGCTAGATCTAAACAGTATAGAGTAGCAAAACAGTCAGTTATGAGAGCCTTAACAAGTTCTTATGCTGGTAGAAAAGAAAGAAAGAGACAGTTCCGTCAGTTATGGATCGCTCGTATCAACGCAGCAGCAAGAATGAACGGAATCTCTTACAGCCAGATGATGCACGGATTAAAAATTTCCGGTATCGATATCAACCGTAAGATGTTAGCAGAGATGGCTGTTAATGATGCAGCTGGATTTGCAGCACTTGCAGAAGTAGCTAAGAAGGCAGTAGCTTAATAAGAATTATTAGCAAGAGAACCGACGGCTAGTGACACTTAGCCGTCGGTAAATATGTGTTAAAAGGATAACGCCTTAGTTTACCAGACTGTGGGCGTTATTTTTTTGTGTCGAAAAATAGATGTTATCTATGAAATGTTCTGCTTATGCATAGCCCGAAACTCCGACGGTGACATCTCCTTCATCTTATGAAAAGTTTTCGAAAAATAAAGTCCATTGTCAAACCCGATTGAATTTGCAATCGCCGTCACAGAGAGGTCTGAATGTTCTAGCAGATAGCACGCCTGTTTCATACGGAAATCCGTAAGATATTCCTTCGGAGACTGCCCAAGGACGGATTCAAAGGAGCGGAATAGCTGACTTCTGCTTAGACCAACATAGGCAGCAATATCCTCCACTGTAATATGATAGGAGTAATTCGAGGAAATATATTCAATTCCCTTCTGTACATAGCTGTTGGCAGAGTTCTGCGCCGTATTCGTTGTTGCTCCATGCATAAAAAGTGCAAGCATGGTATACAAACGCCCGGTCATTTCTACCGCGTGCTCAAATTCGTTTCCGCGCGCGTCATAAATATGGAGAATCTGTCTATGAATGGATTCGCCTAAAGGCGTATGTTCGATGACAGGTCTTTCAGTCGAAAAGTCAGTCGCTTTTAAGATCATGGAAGCGTCACTTCCGGTAAATCCTACCCACGCATATTCCCATGGATCAGACTCAGCTGCAAAATACAGTACTTCCGTGTTTGGATAAACGAGAAAAGAATCTCCTGCCTGTAACGTGAAAGTTGTATTTTTGATTTTATAATAGCCTTTACCGGAAATCACATAATGGATCAGGTAATGGTCACGGATTCCTGGTCCCCACTGATAAAGCGAATCACATTTTTGGAATCCAACGTTATAGACTGACAGTGACACAAGTTCTTTTTCGGTCACTTTGTAGGAATTTTTATAATTTTGGTTCATAAAAAGGATTCCCTCCTTGCAGCAAGATGAAAATTATGACAATCATAAATATTTATTCATAAAATAAAAAGATATTTTCTGTATCATAAGATGTTGTATTTATATGTATTATATAAAGCATGAAATGAACATGCAACATTTTTACATATATTTTATACATTTTAGTCTATACATTTTTCATGAGGTGCGTTAATATGTATCCATAGGAAAGGTTAATGAAGCTTCGCAAAACAAGGAGAAAAAATCCTCTGCTCGCTAATGAGCTCGCATTTTTTCTTCGAAAAAACAAGGAGGATTATTATGGCAATTTTAGTTACAGGAGGCGCCGGATATATCGGAAGCCACACATGTGTAGAATTACAGAATGCAGGATATGACGTAGTAGTATTAGATAACTTAAGCAACTCATCTGAGAAATCTTTAGACAGAGTAAAAGCGATCACGGGAAAAGATGTAAAATTCTATAAAGGAGATATTTTAGACAGAGATATCTTAAATAAAATTTTTGAGAATGAACAGATTGACAGCTGCATTAACTTCGCAGGTTTAAAAGCAGTAGGAGAGTCTGTTGCAAAACCTTGGGAATATTACAATAACAATATTGCAGGTACTTTGACATTGGTTGATGTGATGAGACAGCATAACTGCAAGAATATTATTTTCTCATCATCCGCAACCGTATACGGTGATCCGGCAGAGATCCCGATCACAGAGAACTGCCCGAAGGGACAGTGCACTAATCCATACGGCTGGACAAAATCTATGTTAGAGCAGATTTTAACAGATATCCAGAAAGCAGATCCGGAATGGAACGTGATCTTACTCCGTTACTTCAACCCGATCGGAGCTCATAAGAGCGGAACAATGGGAGAAAACCCAAATGGTATTCCGAACAACTTAATGCCATATGTAACACAGGTTGCTGTCGGTAAATTAAAAGAACTGGGTGTATTTGGAAATGACTACGATACTCCGGACGGAACTGGTGTAAGAGATTACATCCATGTGGTTGACCTTGCAATCGGACATGTAAAAGCATTAAAGAAAATTCAGGAGAATGCAGGACTTTGCATTTATAACCTTGGAACCGGACATGGCTACAGCGTTCTTGACATTGTAAAGAACTTTGAGAAAGCTACTGGTGTTAAGATTCCATACGTGATCAAACCAAGAAGACCGGGCGATATCGCAACCTGCTACTGTGATCCGACCAAAGCAAAAGAGGAGCTTGGCTGGGAAGCACAGTATGGTATCGAAGATATGTGTGCGGATTCCTGGAGATGGCAGAAAAACAATCCGAACGGATATGAGGACTAATTAACTTGTAAAATCATAAAAAAGTGATTATAGTAGGGGTAACAGAATTCATATATATGTAGTGTGAATCTGTTACCCTTTTTTTTGATGAGACAATGGAGAAAATTTACTCCCTTTTCGGAATTGTGTACCTATGGGAAATGAGCTTATAAATATACATTGCAAACAGCAGACATCTATTTTATTATCAAATATAAAAATCGATACTTGTAGATGGAGGTAATCAAAATGAAAGAATATCAACATTTGATTGGAAAGATTATTGTCGCAGTGGCAATTATAGTTGCTGCAATCATTATAGCGCAGGCTATTGGTGGAGCAGGAGAAAGCATTCGTAGTGGCTTGCTGCAATTAGGGGATGCTCTTCGATAACTTCTAGTTTTAAAAAAAATCAGAAATTTGACGAAGGAGGTTGATTGTATGAAAAAGTTGATAGCATTAGTTTTAGCAGTGGTTTGTGTGCTTGGCTTGGTTGGGTGCAACAACAAGACAGTCAATATTGATTTGCCTTTTGAGGTAGGTGATGTTGAAAATATAGAAATGTATCACTTTGTTGGAGTACCTGTGTCAGCAGAAAAGAAGGTCATTGTTGCCGAAGAAACCATAAAGAACTTGTATGATATGTTTGAGGGGCTATCCTTGGAACTCAAAGAGGTAGAGGAAACTGCTGGAGCAGAGATAACCAGTTTCAGATTTAACCTTTCTGATGGAACAAGTTATGAACTGATTTATGGCTGCGATGGAGTAAAGAAAGGCAGTCTGAAATCTTCCACAGATAATTTTGAATACTTTACAAGTGCAGATATTAGCTCTTATTGGAGCAACACTGACTTAGAGGCAGTTCCCGTTGAAGAAAGCGAGTTGCCAAACTAAGCAGAACAATTTCAGGTTGAATAAACGTTAGGTAAGTTCAGATTCAATAAACCCATGTGTAAATATGCATTTTACTTAGAGTTTTAAGTAATGGGAACACTATTCCTAAAAGGGAGAATCATTTCTTTAATATTGCAGACATGATTAGAAGACAGGGCGGTGAACCAATAATGGTTTGCTGCTCTTTTCACAATAAAAGACAATGGTACAATGGATTTTTAACTTGTTGTATATGATTCTTTTATGCTAAAATACTTAACAGTGTGTATTTCATCGGATCTTGCAATACACAAATTATTGTAAAAACAGGAAAGAGGAAAATCATTATGGCATCAGAATTATTGAAACGAAGTGAAGTAAGAGAGGAAGATACCTGGAAAACAAGTGATATGTACGAAAACACCGGGGCGTGGGAGAATGAATTAAAGGAGATTTCCGCACTCGTAGACAAGGCAGCCGCTTTCGAGGGAAAAGCAGCCGAAAATGCAGACAATCTTTTGGCTGTATTAGAAACAATGGCAACAGCAGGAGAGAAGATTGAAAAGGCGTTCAACTATTCCGAGCGTCTTTTTGACGAGGATCAGACAAATACAGAACATCAGGCAATGAATTCCAGAGTTTATTCCCTGTATGCAGATATGGGAAGCAAAACAGCGTTTGTTGACCCGGAGATACTTGCAGCTTCCGAGGAGACATTAGAAGGTTTCTTAAAAGCAAAACCGGAATTAGAGCTGTACCGGAAACAGTTAGCAGAGATTCGCCGCTTAAAAGAGCACTGCCTTTCAGCAGAAATGGAAAAACTGCTCGCCATGACGGCTGAAATGAGCCAGACACCGGCAGACACCTTTTCTATTTTGAACAATGCAGATTTTATTTTCCCGGAAATTGAAGATGAGAACGGCGAGAAAGCCCGCATCACACACGGCCGTTATGGCCAGTTTATGCAGTGTGCGGACAGACGTGTCAGAAAAGATGCGTTTGAAAAGATGTATCAGACATACAAACAGTACTTAAATACACTTGCAAGCCTTTACAGCGGCAATATCAAACAGCAGAATTTCCATGCAAAAGCAAGAAAGTATGCTTCTTCGTTAGAAGCCGCAGTGGATGAAAACAATGTTTCCCCAAGTGTTTATTACAATCTGATCGACACTGTGAATAAAAACTTAGATAAAATGCATGCATATGTTGCGCTGCGCAAGAAGTGCCTTGGCTTAGACGAAATGCATATGTACGATATTTATACGCCAATGATTCCGGATATGACAAAGAAAATTCCGTTTGAAGAAGCAAAAGAAACCGTATTAAAGGCACTTGCACCTTTGGGCGAGGACTATGTCAATAAAGTAAAAGAAGGCTTCGAAAACCGCTGGATCGATGTTTACGAGAATCAGGGAAAGAGAAGCGGAGCTTATTCTGCCGGGGCTTATGGCTGTCATCCGTATGTACTTTTAAATTACAACGGAACTTTGGATGACATGTTCACATTGGCACACGAAATGGGACATGCCATGCATTCGAATTATTCCAACGAGGCACAGCCGTACATTTATGCCGGGTATAAAATTTTCGTGGCAGAGGTGGCTTCCACCTGCAATGAGATTCTTTTAATGGAATATCTGTTGAAGAATACAACCGACAAAAAAGAGCGTGCATACCTTTTGAACCATTATCTTGACAGCTTCAAGGGGACTGTTTATCGTCAGACACAGTTTGCAGAGTATGAGATGCTGACCAATAAAATGTATGAAGAAGGCGAAAGTCTGACGGCAGACAATTTAAGCAGCACGTATCTGGAATTAAATAAAAAATACTATGGCTCTGATATTGTTTCCGATGAACAGATTGCGTATGAATGGGCAAAAATTCCTCATTTTTACTACAATTTCTATGTGTATCAGTATGCGACCAGCTATTGTGCCGCTTTTTCTGTTGCACATAATATTTTAGAGGAAGGCGCACCGGCAGTGGAACGCTATAAAGAATTTCTTCGCGGCGGCTGCTCTATGGCTCCGGTGGAACTGCTCAAGATCGCAGGTGTCAATCTGGAAACACCGGCTCCAATCCAGGATGCACTAAATGCTTTTGGTGAGATCATCAAAGAGATGGAAGCACTTGTAGAAGCATAGAATGCAAAAATCAATTTGACAAATAAAAAAACGTTTAGATTATTTTCATTGCACAGGTCAGCTTGATAACAACAGGCAGATCTGTGCAATATTTTTGAAATAGTTTTCACACTATAAACAGGCGAAAAACAGACGGAACATTCGTTATAAATATTCCCTCAGATCCTGCCGCAGTTTTTCTTCCAGCCGGATAATGGAATCGGTAAGATCTTTGGATTTTTCATCAGCCCCGGCGTACTGGTTTTCATAACGGCAGAGTGATTTGATTCCCATATTGCAGCCGTCTACAATGAGGTCTGCAATCGTTTCGTCACTTTCATCTATCATGACTTTGGCGTTGGTTTTCATCCAGGACATTCCTTTTGCAATCAGATTCGGTTCTTTTGTTTCATCACCGTATTCGGCAAGCAGAGCATGCGTTTTATCGCCCAGTTCCTCATGCTTTTCTTTCGATTTTTCCAGTAAGTCGTACAAATTCCCGTCAGTTACCTTTTCAAGAATCTCGTCAATGGAAAAAACAGCCATTTGGATACCGGAATTACATTCCCTTAACAGCTTTATGGTATCGTTTTCGGACATAGTAAATCCCTCCTGATTTTTTATATGTTTCTGATCCGGTCTTAAAATAAATAAGCAGTTTCGAACCAGTTGTCTCTAGTATGTCTTAAGAATCCAAAAAATATTTAAAATACCAACCTCAATGAGCGAAAAATATTGACGAGTACCAACTTTCGCTTTATAATAAATTAGTCTATGCATACAGGATAACAGGAAAGTGATGCGAGACAGGACGAATGTATGTCTGCTCTTTTGAGCAGCATGAGAAAGGCATGGTTATTTATGATTAAAAGCATGACCGGATTTGGCCGCTGCGAAGTGACCGAAGGAAACCGTAAGTATACGGTTGAGATGAAATCTGTGAATCACCGTTACCTGGATGTGAATATCAAGATGCCGAAAGCGTTGAATTTTTTTGAGAGCACGATCCGTAATCTGCTGAAAGAATATATGGAGCGCGGCAAGGTAGATCTGTATATCACATTTGAGGACTTTTCAGAAGACAATTTCAGTTTGAAATACAACGAGGAATTAGCAGGTGAATACTTAAAACATTTAACTGCAATGGCAGAAAAGTTCGGACTTGAAAATGATATCAGAGTCAGCACCCTATCCAGATACCCGGATGTTTTCACAATGGAACAGGTGGAGACAGACGAAAACGAACTCTGGGCAGGTCTTGAAAAAGCACTTCGCGGTGCGGCAGAACAGTTTGTGGCGAGCCGTATCAAAGAGGGCGAGCACTTAAAGAATGATCTTTGTGCAAAACTTGACAATATGTTAACTTATGTTGACTTTATCGAGGAGCGTTCTCCTATCATCATGAAGGATTACAGAGAACGCCTTGAGAATAAGGTGAAAGAACTGTTAGAGGACAAACAGATTGATGATGCGAGAATTGCCACAGAGGTTACTATTTTTGCAGATAAGATCTGTGTGGATGAGGAAACAGTGCGCTTAAGAAGCCACATTAAAGCAACCAAAGATGCACTTGAGGCTGGTGGAAGCATCGGACGTAAGTTAGACTTCATTGCACAGGAGATGAACCGCGAGGCAAACACCATTCTTTCCAAAGCGAATGACCTGGAGATTTCCGACACCGGAATCAATCTGAAAACAGATATCGAAAAAGTCAGGGAACAGATCCAGAATATCGAATAGGAATTATTTTATGGGAAAGTTAATGAATATCGGCTTTGGCAATATGGTCAATACCGATAAGATCGTCAGCATTATCTCTTCGGACTCTGCACCGGCAAAACGCATGATCTCCCGTGGAAAAGAGCAGGAGACTTTAATTGACGCGACGCAGGGAAGAAGAACGAAAAGCGTGATTTTTACAGAAAATAATAAAATAATATTGTCGGCATTGCAGCCGGAGACGCTTGCCGGCCGGTTTAATGGCAATGTCTCGGAGGGTGACTATGATACAAAAGAGTAAGGGAATTTTAATTGTACTTTCCGGCTTTTCCGGTTCTGGAAAAGGAACCATTATGAAAGAACTGATGAAAAAATATGACTCGCAGTATGCGTTATCGATCTCGGCAACGACACGTTCTCCAAGACCGGGTGAGACGGACGGAGTTGAATATTTTTTCAAAACAAAAGAGCAGTTCGAAGAAATGATCGAGAAAGAAGAACTGATCGAGTATGCAAAGTATGTAGACAACTACTACGGAACACCGAAGGCATATGTAGAAGAACAGCTTTTAGCTGGTAAAGATGTTATTTTGGAGATTGAGATCCAGGGCGCTTTGAAAGTAAAAGAGAAGTTCCCGGATACACTGTTAATGTTTGTCACACCGCCAAGCGCAGAGGAATTAAAGAACCGCCTTGTCGGAAGAGGAACAGAGGAGATGAGTGTCATCGAATCAAGACTTTCGAGAGCAGTCGAAGAGGCACAGGGAATTGAGGCATA
This sequence comes from uncultured Roseburia sp., assembly GCA_900542495.1. Taxonomy (GTDB): domain Bacteria; phylum Bacillota; class Clostridia; order Lachnospirales; family Lachnospiraceae; genus Roseburia. The sequence goes on along the minus strand of UQNW01000002.1, from coordinate 144,392 downwards.
TGATTATCTGATCGTCAACGATAAACTTGATGACTGTGTGGAGGAAGTTCATTCCATTATACGCAATGAACATTTCCGCGTTTCCAGAAATCTGTCAGCAATTTATGATATGAGACACCAGCTTACAGCTTTTTCCAAAAAAGATTAAATAATGTTTGCAAAAACATCGAAAAAAGCTTACATTAGATATCGGAAATCAGATATCTTTGATAAAAAATAAATGAAAATGAATCAGCCGTAAGGCAGAAGAGAGGTAATAATATGATACATCCATCCTATGTTGAATTAATGAAAGTAGTAAATAACAATACGGAATTCGGTGAGGAACCAGTTGTTAACAGCCGTTACTCCCTCGTGATCGCTGCTGCAAAGAGAGCACGCCAGATCATTGCCGGAGACGAACCAATGGCAGATAAGGTCACATGTCCGAAGCCATTATCCATCGCTGTAGAGGAACTTTACGAAGGCAAGGTAAAGATTATTCCTGATACAGAAGACGAGGATTAAAAAGAACCCGTCAGGGCTGCCGCACTTTTGAACGCAATTGTGCGACAGCCCTTTTGCCATGTGCACCTGACAGAGGATATTTGCTATTTATGGCAGTGTTAGATTAAGAAAGAAAGAGAGAATCGAATGAAATTATTATTTGTATCCCTCGGATGCGACAAAAACTTAGTAGATACAGAATTTATGCTTGGCATGCTCCGTGATGACGGAATCGAGATTACGAATGATGAAACCGAGGCAGATATCATTATCATCAATACCTGCTGTTTCATCAACGATGCAAAGGAAGAGAGTGTTAACACCATTTTAGAAATGGCGGAATACAAAAAGACCGGACCATTAAAAGCACTCATTGTAACCGGATGCCTTGCACAGCGCTACAAAGATGAGATCAAGACAGAGATTCCGGAAGTAGATGCAATTCTCGGAACCAATTCTTATGAAGATATCGTAAATGCAGTGCATGAAGCATTAGGTGGCACATTCTATGAGAATTTCAAGACTTTAGAAGGGCTTCCGTCCATTCATACAAAACGGACTGTCACAACAGGCGGACATTTTGCCTATTTAAAGATCGCGGAAGGCTGCAACAAACGCTGTACCTATTGTATCATTCCATATATCCGTGGTAATTACCGCAGTGTACCAATGGAAGATCTGATCGAACAGGCAAAAGATCTCGTGGCAAACGGAGCCAAAGAACTGATTCTTGTTGCACAGGAAACGACTCTTTACGGTATTGATCTCTACGGCGAGAAATCACTGCATAAATTATTGGATGAATTAAATAAGATCAATGGTTTGTTCTGGATCCGTATTATGTACTGTTACCCGGAAGAAATCTATGAGGACCTGATCGATTCCATGATCCGCAACGAGAAAGTCTGTCATTATCTGGATATCCCAATCCAGCATTCGAATGACACGATGTTAAAGCGCATGGGACGAAGAACAAGTCATGACGACCTGGTTCGTATCATCACACATTTGAGAGAGCGTATCCCGGATATCACATTGAGAACCACGTTAATCTGTGGTTTCCCAGGCGAGACACAGGAGATTCACGAGGAACTCATGCAGTTTATCAATGACATGGAGTTTGACCGCTTAGGAGCCTTTGCCTATTCACCGGAGGAGGGAACACCGGCAGCTTCTTTTGAAGATCAGGTAGATGAGGAACTGAAAAAAGACTGGCAGGCTGAAGTCATGGAACTTCAGGAGGAAGTGATCTTTGATAAAAATGAAGAGATGAAGGGCAGAGAACTCTATGTTTTCATTGAAGGACAGGTAGATACCGACAATGCCTATGTCGGAAGAACTTACCGTGACGCTCCGGATATTGACGGCTATATCTTTATCAATACCGATGAAACACTGATGACCGGTGATATCGTAAAAGTAAAAGTCACAGGCGCTTATGAGTATGATTTAATTGGAGAAATCTGCGACTAGATTTCAGAAAGAAGGAATGATTATGAATTTACCTAACAAATTAACCACGTTTCGTGTGATCTTAATTCCATTTTTTGTATTTTTTATGCTTGCACCAAATATGACCGGTGTCAACAATTACATCGCAGTTGCTATTTTTATCGTGGCAAGCCTTACCGATCTTCTTGACGGCAAGATTGCAAGAAAATACAACCTTGTCACAAACTTTGGAAAGTTCATGGACCCGCTGGCAGACAAGCTGTTAGTATGCTCTGCAATGATCTGTCTGATTCAGACCGGACAATTGGCTGCATGGATTGTTGTGATCATTATTGCCAGAGAGTTTATCATCAGCGGTTTTCGTCTGATCGCATCTGACAACGGTGTTGTCATCGCTGCAAGCTACTGGGGCAAATTTAAGACTACTTTCCAGATGCTTATGGTCATTGTACTTATTTTAGATATCCAGATGCCATTCTTCCAGATTTTAGGCGTGATCCTTACTTATGTGGCACTGATTCTTACCGTTGTTTCTCTGATCGATTACATTGTAAAGAACAAAGATGTTTTAAAAGAGCAGAACTAAAACAATAATGCAGGAATTTATTTTCTGAAATAAGGAGAAAAAATATGAGAATTATAGCTGGTACCGCCAGAAGCCTTCCTTTGAAAACGATAGAGGGCATGGATACAAGACCAACCACCGACCGTATCAAGGAGACTTTGTTTAATATGCTCCAGAATGATGTGCCGGGATCTTATTTCCTGGATCTGTTTGCCGGAAGCGGACAGATCGGATTAGAAGCAGTCAGCCGTGGCGCAAGATATGCCGTTTTCGTGGAAAATAACAAAAAAGCATGTGCCTGTATTGAAGACAACATTCATTTTACGAAGTTTGACAAGGAAACAAAACTTCTTCAGAGTGATGTTATTTCCGCCATTCGAAGCATGGAAGGAAAGTATAAGTTTGATGTAATTTTTATGGACCCGCCATACAATCACGAGTATGAAAAGGAAGTTTTGGAATGTTTGAAGGATTCTTCCATTTTAAAAGAAGATACGCTGATCGTTGTAGAGGCATCCTTAGATACTTCCTTTGACTATTTAAGTGATCTTGGCTTCGAATTGAAAAAGTTAAAAACATATAAGACAAATGTTCACGCTTTTATTACAAAAGCAGAATAAAAAAGTGTCATAATTTTAACAAAGTTATGATCCGCAGTCTGGAAAGGCAGATACATTATGAAAAAAGCAATTTATCCGGGCAGCTTTGACCCGCTGACCTTAGGACATATTGATATTATAAAAAGAGCATCCAACATTGTTGATGAACTTGTGGTCGGAGTCTTGAATAACAGTGCAAAAAACTCATTGTTTTCTCTGGATGAACGTGTTAGTATGATTGAAGAGATGACAAAAGATCTTCCAAATGTGTCTGTCACATCCTTTGACGGACTTTTGGTAGAACATATGAAACAGATCAATGCAACGATCATCGTGCGTGGTCTGCGTGCAGTGACTGATTTTGAGTATGAATTACAGATCGCACAGACGAACCATGTGGAGAATCCGGAAGTGGAGACCATTTTTTTAACGACAAGTCTTCAGTATTCCTATTTAAGTTCCACGATCGTGAAGGAGTTTGCGTCTTATGGAGGCGATATCTCCAAGTTTGTTCCTGCACAGTTTATTGACAGAATTTATGCAAAATATAACATATCAAAATAAGGAGTGTTTCCAATGGCAAGCAGAATCGAACAGATTATCGAAGAAATTGAAGAATATATTGACGGCTGTAAATATCAGGCATTATCTTCTTCAAAAATCATTGTAAACAAAGACGAATTAGAAGAACTTTTGAGTGAACTTCGTTCCAAAACACCGGAAGAAATCAAACGTTATCAGAAGATTATCAGCAATAAGGAAGCAATTTTAGCAGATGCACAGGCAAAAGCAGATGCGATCATCGCCAAAGCCCAGGTGAAGACAGATGAACTTGTAAGTGAGCATCAGATCATGCAACAGGCATATGCGCAGGCTAATGAAGTCGTTATGATCGCAACCAAGCAGGCACAGGAGATTTTAGACAACGCAACGAATGATGCAAATAATATCCGTATGGGTGCCATGCAGTACACAGATGACATTTTAAGAAATCTTGAGACTTCGATTTCCCATGCAATGGATTCTGCAAAGGCAAGACATGACAATTATATGTCCTCCTTGCAGGAATTTTATGATGTTGTATCTTCAAACCGCGCAGAATTAAATCCAACTGCAGAAGATACCGTTTCCGATAATACCGAGAATCTGCCAAAGATTGACATTTCTCCGGATATGTTAAAATAATAACATACTGACAAAAACGGACAGTATCAGGGTACATAAGGAGAGAAGCAGTTTCATCAGACAGTATTTTTTCATGGAAAGAGCCGTTCCTCTGATCATGGAAGAGGTCTGTGCGATACCGCTGAATCCACCAAAGGCTGTGGAAGTCATTGCCACGATATATTTGATACGGATAGTTAAGTCTGTATCAGCAAGGCAGTTGATTCCGTTGGTGATTTCCAGACAGTTTTCAAGCAAAAGTGCTGCAGGCTTTGGAATTGGCAGATTTTCCACGATTGAGATCAAAATGGAAAAAAGCATAATATATCCGCCAATCCTGATGAGTGTTTCAAAACCGTTCATAATGGCGGCATCTATGATCTTAAAGTTCATTTGTGATCTGGATGCCGATTTTTCATGCCCATTTTTTACATGCTCTTTTGGAAAGAGAATTATGCAAAGAAACAGTGCCGGGCCATATAAGATCAGAAGGCTGATTCCAAACATACCGGATAGCTGTAACTGCTGCAACAGGATATAACTTCCGATAAACACCGGACTGATATTATTGGTGGTATAAAATAGGATTTCTGCTTCTTTTGGATTGATTTTATCTGCTTTTAAAAGTTCGGCGCAGTTTTTGCTTCCCATAGGAAACCCGAATAAAAATCCGGTGCACAGGATAAAAATCCCCTCTCCGCTGATTGGCAGAAACAGACGGAAGATCTTTTCAAAACGTTTTGTCAGTGCATCCATGTAGCCTGAATGGATCAGGACGTTGGAAATAATCGCAAAAGGCAGAAGGGTAGGGAGTATTTTTTCATACCAGAGCACAAGTCCATTTCTGGATGCACTCACAGCGTCTGCCGGATAAAGCAGGATGTATCCTGTTAAAATAAGAATTGCAAAGCATATAAGTTTCTTTTTCATAGTAAAATATATTGTTTTGAATTACAAAAAATGTAATTTATTTGTAACTTCCGTGACATTTATTATGAAATAGTGGGGATATGATTTTGGTGCACCAGAAATTTCTTCGTTATCTGTTACTTTTTATACTGATCGTTCTGATCAATGTATATCTTGGAATTTACATTGACAGTGAGCTGCTTAAGATAAATTGTTTTCCATATGAGACAGCCTTTGAGAATTTCCGGGATGAAGAAATAGAAGAAGATGTGCTGAATGGCTTTTTATATGCCTCTGAAAATCATCCACGGGAGAAAAAAGGTCAGACAGATATAGATAACCAATCCAGTAAGGAAGCCATTTATGATGTTGATATTGCCAAGTTTAGTGAATACCTTGCCATGTACTTTGCACTCGACCATACCTGCACGGATACAGAGCTGTTAGATCAGAATATTTCTTTTGTTAAGGAACACCAGCCTGAAAAATTTGAGTCGATCCAGAGTAAAATTGAGGCTATGTGGACGGATGCAGTTCTTTTTCCGGTCGGAACCATTGAAAACCAGCCGGAAGCGACCGTGGATTTTACAAATTCATGGAGGCAGAGCAGAACATTTGGAGGCGACCGCTTTCATGAGGGCTGTGATATTATGGCATCCTTAAATGAACGTGGTATTTATCCGGTTTACAGTGTCTCTGACGGTTTTGTAGAGAACATCGGCTGGCTTCGCCTCGGTGGTTACCGCATTGGAATCCGCAGTGAACACGGTGTTTATTTTTATTATGCACATCTTTCAGACTATGCAAAGGACTTTCAGATTGGAGAAGAAGTAAAAGCCGGGACACTGCTCGGATTTATGGGCGATACCGGATACAGTGATATAGAAGGCACGACAGGCAATTTTCCGGTTCATCTGCATTTTGGCATATACTTTAATGATGAATCCGGGAATGAGTTCAGCGTGAATCCTTTTCCACTGCTTCGTTATTTAAATAGCACCCCATTCGCAAATTATGAAAATTGCCTTGGCTCTGAATAGATACAATAATAAGAAAGATATAGGAATATAGGATGCGCTTAGATAAATTTTTGACAGAAATGGGGCTTGGCACCCGCACAGAAGTAAAAAAACTCTTGAAAACAAAACAGGTTACCGTAAACGGGGAAATTGTCACAAAACCAGAAACAAAAGTCGAACCACAAACCGATCAGATCTGCTATAAGGGAGAAGTTATCGCTTACTGCGAATACGAATACTATTTGTTTCATAAACCAGCAGGATGTGTGACTGCAACCGAGGACAATCTCCATAAAACAGTCATGGACTATCTGACGGACACTGTCCGCTCGGATCTTTTTCCGGTCGGAAGACTTGACATTGACACGGAAGGGCTGCTTCTGATCACAAACGACGGCGCATTGGCACACGATCTGTTAAGCCCGTCAAAGCATGTGGCAAAAACTTATTATGCCGTGATCGAAGGAATGGTTACCGAAGAAGATGTTAACCTTTTTAAAAATGGTGTTGATATTGGAGAGGAAAAGCTGACAAAACCTGCCAAATTACGTGTTTTAGAAAGTAAACTACAATCGAAAATTGAGTTGACAATAACGGAAGGCAAGTTTCATCAGGTCAAACGGATGTTTGAAGCCGTTGGGAAAAAGGTATTATATTTAAAACGTATTTCTATGGGACCATTGCAGCTTCCGGACGATTTAAAACCGGGAGAGTACCGTCCGTTAACAGCGCAGGAGATTGCGGCATTGAAAACCGCAAACAAATAAGTTATACTACATAAGTTATCAATTTAGCGAAAAGTAAGTTTTTAGATAGAAAGGTTAAGCACAAATGAGTCATGGATTTTTACCAATCAGCAAAGAGGATATGAAAGAGGCTGGCATAGAACAGCTTGATTTTGTATACATCTGTGGAGATGCTTATGTCGATCATCCGTCCTTCGGACATGCGATCATTTCACGTATTTTAGAGGCACATGGATATAAAGTAGGAATTATCGCACAGCCGGATTGGAAAGACAAAGAATCCATTAACCGGTTAGGTGAGCCGCGTCTTGGATTTTTAGTTTCTGCCGGAAACATGGATTCTATGGTCAATCATTATTCTGTTTCCAAGAAGCGCAGAACGACCGACGCCTTTACACCAGGTGGAGTCATGGGAAAAAGACCGGATTACGCAACAATCGTTTACTGTAATCTGATCCGCCAGACTTACAAACACAAACCGATCATCATCGGCGGAATCGAGGCGAGTTTAAGACGTCTTGCACATTATGATTACTGGTCAAATAAATTAAAGCGTTCCATTCTGTTAGATTCCGGTGCTGACCTGATTTCCTATGGAATGGGAGAGCACAGTATCGTTGAGATCGCAGACGCCTTAGACAGCGGACTTGATATCAAAGATATTACATTTATTGACGGAACCGTTTACAAGACCAGAGACAGAGAGAGCATTTATGATGCGATCGAACTGCCGCATTTTGAAGCGTTAAAGGCGGACAAGCTGGAATATGCAAAAAGTTTTTACATCCAGTACAGCAATACCGATCCTTTTTCCGGAAAACGCTTATTTGAGACTTATGATGAAAAATTATTTGTGGTGCAGAATCCTCCGGCAAAACCTCTGACACAGTCTGAAATGGATTCTGTATACGCCCTTCCTTATATGAGAGATTATCATCCGTCTTATAAGGAATTAGGCGGCGTTCCGGCAATCGAGGAAGTAAAATTCTCTCTGATCAGCAACCGCGGCTGTTACGGTGGCTGTAGTTTCTGTGCTTTGACGTTTCATCAGGGAAGAATCATTCAGACCAGAAGCCACGAGTCTATTTTAGCAGAGGCAAATAAGATCATCTGGGAGCCGGACTTTAAGGGATATATTCATGATGTTGGCGGTCCGACTGCCAATTTCCGTGCGCCTGCATGTGACAAGCAGATGACAAAGGGAGCCTGTCCGCACAAACAGTGCCTTTTCCCGAAACCATGCCAGAATCTGAAAGTCGATCATTCTGACTATTTGAAATTACTCCGAAAACTCCGGGAACTTCCGAATGTGAAAAAAGTTTTTATCCGTTCCGGAATCCGGTTTGACTATCTGATTTATGATAATGACCGCACATTTTTACGCGAATTATGCGAACATCACGTCAGCGGACAGTTAAAGGTTGCTCCGGAACACATCTCGGATGCTGTTTTAGAAAAAATGGGAAAACCGAGTGTGGATGTTTACAACCGCTTTGTAAAAGCTTACAAGGACATGAACGAAAAGATTGGAAAGAAGCAGTATCTTGTTCCGTATCTGATGTCCTCACACCCGGGTTCCACTTTAAAAGAGGCAGTTGAACTTGCAGAGTTTTTAAGGGATCTTGGCTATATGCCGGAGCAGGTACAGGATTTTTATCCGACACCTTCGACGATCTCTACCTGTATGTATTATACCGGAGTTGACCCTAGAAACATGCAGCCGATTTATGTTGCAATCAACCCTCATGAGAAAGCAATGCAGCGTGCACTTATCCAGTACCGCAATCCGAAAAATTACGATCTCGTCTATGAGGCACTTGTGAAAGCCGGAAGAACAGACCTCATCGGGTTTGATAAGAAATGCCTGATCCGTCCACGGCAGGGCGAATATAAAAATCACGGCGAGCGCAAGAACGGAAGTGGCTCAGGCAGATATTTTGACGGAAGATCAGGCAGCGAGAATCGTAAGAACGAGCAAAAGCCGGGAAAGAAGAAAACAATCCGGAATGTGCATAATAAAAAGGCTTCCGGCAAAACCACGGCCAAAACCGGAACATCCGGCAGAAAAAACAGTAGCAGCGCAAATAAAAGTGTAAGAAAACATTCTTAAGAAAGAGCATTCAGTTTATGAAACAGTTTACAATCAGTCCGAATGAATCCGGGCAGCGTTTTGACAAATATTTAAAAAAATTATTGAGCAATGCATCCGGCAGTTTTGTATACAAGATGCTGCGCAAGAAAAATATAACTTTAAATGATCATAAGGCAGACGGAACCGAAAAATTAAACACAGGCGATCTTGTTAAATTATTTTTGTCAGACGAGACCTTTGACAAATTTTCGAGTAATGTTCAGGCAAATTCAGAGTACCTGAAGTTAAAGTCAATTGATTCAAGCAGACTTCAGGTCGTTTATGAAGATGCTGACGTGATCATCATCAATAAACCTTCCGGCATGTTATCCCAGAAGGCAGTCCCGGAAGATATTTCTGCAAATGAGTATATTCTTTCTTATCTGATCCAGAAGGGAACGCTCCGTGAGGAACAGTTAAAAACCTTTAAACCTTCGATCTGTAACCGTTTAGACCGTAACACCTCAGGTCTTCTGATCGCAGGAAAGACGCTAAAGGGACTTCAGACCATGTCAACGGCTCTTAAGACACGTACTGTTCAGAAGTATTACCGTTGTATTGTAAAAGGAGAACTGCGTGAGAGAACACATTTGAAAGGTTATCTTTCCAAAGACGAACAGAAAAACAAAGTAACTGTTGTTTCCCATATCCGTCCGGAACAGAAAGCAGATTATCTTCCGATTGAGACAGAGTACCGCCCGGTTGCGGTTGCAAATGGATTTACAGAATTAGAGGTTCATCTGATCACCGGACGTTCCCACCAGATCCGTGCGCACCTTTCTTCCATTGGGCATCCAATCGTCGGTGACGGAAAATACGGTGATTTAAAAACAAATGAACGTTTCCGTAAAGAGGTTCATGTTCGTTCTCAACTGCTTCATGCATACCGCATTGTATTTGAGGACAAAAGAGAAGTGATCGCGCCTTCCGGCAGGGAATTTGAAGACGCGTGGGACTATATACAGACAGGTTTCTGTTAATGTTAAGCTGATGTTTCGGTGATTTGCCGGACATCAGCCTTTTAATTCTAAAGTTGGAGCTGCATCAATGATTTCCTGAAGTGGCGTCCACTGCATCAGATCCTCATTGGAATCGTTTTCGTCCTCTGTATTCCGTTCAAATCCGTTATCGCCGGAACTTTTGCGCTGTTTCTTTGCATCCTCTATCGTATCCGGGAGCCTGTGATAAGCGGAAGAATGATGAAATTCCTTGGAAATCTCATTATAGGCAGCAACTAAATATTCTTTGTCCGGATCATCATCAGAAACACCGCCGATAGCCGCGGCAATATATCCGTTTGCTTCCTGCTTGGACTTTGCATGTTTTAACTGGTTTTCTAACATTTCAGCCATTTTCTGAACACGGAGCGCACGCTGATAGGCATCCGGGTAATTCATCTTCAAAAAATCCATTTCCTGTGCCGTCAGTTTTTTCCCATGCTTTAATTTATTCATAATATGCTGTAATTTCTGCTGCTTTTTTTCCTCGGCGGCTGCATCATTGGTGTTTTTTGTGACTGCCTCCATATATTGTAAAATTCCGGTGTTGTCAGATGAAGTGTTTTTTGCCTGTGAAGAAAAGATTGTTTTTCCTGTCAGTTGATTCAGAGTAATTTGCATATAAAAATCCTCCCCGATGATTTATAGGATATATCGGTAATTTGGGATGTTTTATTAATGCAAGAAAAAGAATATCCGAAAGTGTAGCTTTGTTCCTGAGTAGAAACGAAAGAGCTCTGTTTTATCCCGGAACGCAAAAAGTCCTCCTGAATAACCTCAGAAGGACTGTCTGGCAAATCGTATTATTTTGAAACACTGTTAATATGGCGCTTAATTGCTTCAAAGCTTTCCGCACTGACATCATGTTCGATCTTACATGCATCCTCCGCAGCAACACGAGGATCAACTCCGAGCATCACAAGCCAGCTTGAAAGAGTGGTATGACGTTCATAAATCTTCTCAGCCACTTCACGTCCGGACTCAGTAAGGTGAATATATCCTTCCGGACTTACCGTGATAAATCCGTTCTCCCGAAGATTTTTCATTGCGACACTGACGCTGGGTTTTTTAAAATTCATCTCATTTGCAATATCAATGGAACGAACATTTCCCAATCTATGATTTAATACAAGAATGGTTTCGAGATAATTCTCAACTGATTCATTCATTACCATAAAAATACCTCCCAAAAGAATCTATACTTGTCAATCTGTGATGATTGATAAATATGTATGAAATTATCATAACATACAACCACTTTTTTTACAAATTGGATTTGAATATTTCATAAAAATTTATTATTAGTATGGATATTATGGTATAATCAAATTGCATATAAAAATAAGGCAGGAAATAATAATGGCAACCTGGAATTCACGCGGATTAAGAGGTTCCACCTTAGAGGAATTTATCAACCGCACCAATGAAAAATATTTAGAGAACGGGCTGGCGCTGATTCAGAAAGTACCAACCCCGATCACTCCGATCAATATAGATAAAGAAACGAGACACATCACGTTAGCCTATTTCGACCAGAAAAGTACCGTTGATTATATCGGTGCCGTGCAGGGAATCCCGGTCTGCTTTGACGCAAAAGAGTGCAACACAGATACCTTTCCGCTTCAGAACATCCATGAACATCAGGTCGTTTTTATGGAGAATTTTGAAAAGCAGGGTGGCATTGCATTTTTTTTGTTAAGCTATACCGCGCGGGATGAATTTTATTATCTGCGTCTGGTAAAATTATTGGAATTCTGGAACCGTGCGAAAGAGGGCGGCAGGAAAAGCTTCCGCTATGAAGAATTGGAACCGGAATTTTTTCTTCCAAAGAGCAGAGGTGTGCTTGTTCCGTATCTTGATACGATGCAAAAAGATTTGGCAATGAGGGATTGACAAGTATATCTTCTTCTCATATAATAAACCAAACAGTTTCACTTGCTACTACATTAGCATACTAAAGTGCCTGTGGAATATACTTTAAGGTACGCAGCTTTGAAACATCAGGTTAACGTAAAGGGAAAGGCATTAGATTCATTATGAAAAAACAGTTATTACATACACCGGAAGGTGTGCGTGACATTTACAACGAGGAATGTGAGAAAAAGCTTGTTCTCCAGTCTGATTTACTTCGCATATTAAAAGGTTATGGCTATCATCCAATCCAGACGCCGACCTTTGAATTTTTTGATATTTTCGGAAAAGAGATTGGAACCACACCTTCGAAGGAATTATATAAGTTTTTTGACAGAGAGGGAAATACCCTCGTCTTAAGACCGGATATGACACCTTCCATTGCGAGGGCAGCGGCAAAGTATTTTATGGATGAGGATATGCCGATACGCCTCTGCTACATGGGAAATACATTCATCAACAACAGCAGTTATCAGGGAAGATTAAAAGAAAGCACACAGCTTGGAGCAGAGCTGATCGGAGACAGTACTGTGGACGCAGATGCAGAGATTTTATCCATGGTTGTGGAATGTCTGAAAAAAGCCGGATTAAAAGAGTTCCAGTTAAGCGTTGGTCATGCCGACTTCTTTCAGGGACTTGTGGAAGCTGCAGGAATCAGCGAGGAGGACGAGGAAGAACTTAGAGAACTGCTTGCCAACAAAAACTTTTTCGGTGTGGAGGAGTTCGCTGAAACACTGAACTTAAAGTCCGAACTGAACGAACTTTTCCATATGCTTGGAAGTTTAAATATCGACTTGAACGATCTGAAACGTGCAAAAGAACTGGCTGCTTCTTATCCGAGGATTTTAGCTGCGATCCATAACCTTGAAGAACTTCATAAAGTACTTGAAGTCTATGGAATCAACAAGTATATTTCCTTTGAGCTTGGTATTATCAGCAGCTATCAGTATTATACCGGTATTATTTTTTCCGGATATACGTTCGGAAGCGGTGAACCGATCGTAAAGGGTGGACGTTATGACAAGCTTTTAACCTACTATGGAAAAACTTCAGCCTCGATCGGATTTGCAATTGTGATCGACCAGTTAATGGCTGCTTTATCCAGACAGAAAATCAATATTTCCATAGACAATCACAGCGAGCTGATCGTCTACACAAAAGAAAATCAGGCAAACGCTATTTTAACTGCAAAAGAAAAACGTGCAGCCGGAACACCGGTTGAGATTATTTTAAAAGATACTGCAAAAACGAACGAAGATTACCAGAACTATGCAAAGCGTAATCGTATCCAGACAGTGATTTTTATGGAGGATTAGACAATGGAAGACATGAGATACCTGACCTTTGCATTAGGAAAGGGCAGACTTGCAAAAAAAACCTTGGAATTATTTGAACAGATCGGCATTACCTGTGAGGAGATGAAGGACAAAGACACAAGGAAACTGATCTTTGTGAACGAGGAATTAAAGCTTCGTTTCTTCCTCGCAAAAGGGCCGGATGTTCCTACTTATGTAGAATATGGTGCTGCCGATATCGGAATCGTAGGAAAAGATACGATTTTAGAGGAGGGACGCAATATTTACGAAGTGCTTGATCTTGGCTTTGGCAAATGCCGTATGTGTATCTGCGGACCGGAGGAAGCACGTGACCTGTTGCAGCATCACGAACTGATCCGCGTGGCAACAAAGTACCCGCATATTGCCAAAGACTATTTTTACAATAAAAAACATCAGACAGTCGAGATTATCAAGCTGAACGGTTCCATTGAGTTAGCGCCGATTGTCGGACTCTCCGAAGTGATCTGCGATATCGTAGAGACCGGTTCCACACTCCGTGAAAACGGACTTACCGTATTAGAGGAGGTGTGTCCGCTTTCTGCGCGCATGGTGGTCAATCAGGTAAGCATGAAAATGGAAAATGAACGTATCACAAAGCTGATCGCCGATCTGAAAAACGTGATCAAAAATCAGGCATAGCCGAAATGATGATAATGAAAGGAAGACAATCCAATGAGAATTTTAAAACTGACGAAAGAAACACAGACAAATATATTGGAGAATTTATTAAAAAGAAGCCCGAATTCCTACGGTGAATTTGAGAGCCGTGTCAACGACATTATCCAGAATGTCCGGGAAAAACGCGATGAAGCGATTTTTGATTACACATTAAAATTTGACGGTGCAGTCATTAATAAAGACAATATCAGAGTGACAGAAGATGAGATTAAGGAAGCTTATGAGCAGGTTGATCCAAAGCTTTTAGATGTCATCCGCAAGGCACTGGTAAACATCCGCGACTACCACGCAAAACAGAAGCAGTACTCGTGGTTTGATTCCGATGAATCCGGTATTATCTTAGGACAGAAAGTAACTCCGTTAAAAACGGTCGGTGTCTATGTGCCGGGCGGAAAAGCCGTTTATCCTTCCTCTGTCCTTATGAACGTGATTCCGGCAAAAGTAGCTGGTGTTTCCAATATCATTATGACGACTCCATGCGGAAAGGACGGAAAAGTATATTCTTCCACTCTGGTAGCAGCCAAGGAAGCCGGTGTAGATCAGATTTACAAAGTCGGCGGTGCACAGGCAATCGCAGCCCTTGCATTTGGAACCGAGAGCATTCCAAAAGTAGATAAGATCGTAGGACCGGGCAATATTTATGTTGCATTGGCAAAAAAAGCTGTTTTTGGCTACGTCAGCATTGATTCGATTGCAGGTCCAAGCGAGATCATGGTACTTGCAGATGAGACTGCAAATCCACGCTTTGTAGCGGCAGATTTATTATCACAGGCAGAACATGATGAAATGGCGTCTGCAATTCTTGTGACAACAAGCGAGGAACTTGCAAAGCAGGTATCTGTGGAAGTCGATAAATTCGTTGCAACGCTTTCCAGAAAAGAGATCATCCAGAAGTCATTGGATAATTATGGCTATATTCTTGTTGCAGACACCATGCAGGATGCGATTGACACGGTCAATGAGATTGCTTCCGAGCACTTAGAACTCGTGACAAAGAATCCGTTTGAGGTAATGACCAAGATTCGCAATGCCGGAGCAATCTTTATCGGAGAGTATTCCAGCGAACCGTTAGGAGATTATTTTGCCGGACCAAACCATGTACTTCCGACCAACGGAACTGCAAAATTCTTCTCACCACTTAGTGTAGATGATTTTATCAAGAAATCCAGCATTATCTCATACTCAAGAGAAGCATTAGAGCCTGTATACAAGGATATCGTGCAGTTTGCAGAGTGTGAAAAACTGACGGCACATGCTAATTCCATCCGGGTGCGGTTTGAAGATTAATTGTATCTATTCAGCACCCATTCGCAAAACCGCTCTTTCAGAGCTTTCCTTGAATAACAAGCATGCTTGTTATTTGCTCATTGTGGTTACTTCGCCAAAGAAATTTTCAAAATTATGCTCATTCATGCAAGCATGATTCGCAAATTTATGAAAATTACCTTGGCTCTGAATAGATACAAAGAATTAATAATTACTTAAGTTGAAAAAACAAGCAGAAAGGTTTAAAATAAAATGGCGCGTACAGCAGATTATGTTCGTAAAACTAAAGAAACAGATATATCATTACATTTGAATTTAGACGGTACCGGCAATTCCTCGATCAATACGGGAATCGGTTTTTTTGACCATATGTTAGACGGATTTGCAAGACATGGACTGTTTGACTTAAAGGTGAATGTTGTCGGGGATCTTGCAGTAGACTGTCATCATACAATTGAAGATACCGGCATCGTATTGGGAAATGCCATTAAGAAAGCCGTTGGTGACAAAAAAGGCATAAAGCGCTATGGAAGCTGTATTCTGCCAATGGATGAAACCCTTGTTTTATGTGCGGTAGATCTTTCCGGAAGACCTTATCTTGTGTTTGACGGAGAATTTACAACGGATCGTGTGGGCTATATGGATACGGAAATGGTAAAAGAATTTTTCTATGCGATTTCCTACACTGCGGGAATGAATCTTCACATTAAGGTTCTTTCCGGTGGAAATAATCACCATATGATCGAGGCGATGTTTAAGGCGTTTGCAAAGGCATTGGATCAGGCAACCATGATTGACCCAAGAATCACAGATATCCTTTCTACGAAAGGAAGTCTGTAACATAACATCTTACATGCATCACATGCAAAATATTATTAGAAAAGAAGCGGTCTGGCGTATCAAAAATATGTGCAGACCGTTTTGTATGGAAAGGTATGAGTATTTATGGAACACAAAAATATCGTGGCAACAATTTACTTAAAAGACGGAAAGGCAATCAAAGCCAGAGATAATTACGAGGAGTATCCGGATGTCATTGAACTGGCAAAGCTTTATAATGACAGCGGCATTGACAAAATCATGATCTTTGACCTGTCAACGACAGACGAAGAACATGAACGTAACATTCAGGTGATCCGCAACATTAACCGCAATATTGAGATCAAAGCCTGTGCAGGCGGCAACATTAACCGCATGGAGGACATTAAGAAGTTCATCTATGCCGGATGTCTGCAGGTCATTGTCAATGGCTCCAAACCGGAAAGCATGGCATTGGCTGCAGAGGCAAGCAATCGTTTTGGAAAAGACCGCATCCTAGTCTCCGTGACAAATGTGGACTTCATTTTCAAACATCAGGATGAAATGGCTGATACCTTCCATGAGGTGCTCATCTTAAATAAAGCCGTCCTTGATGCAGTAGAGGGAATGACGGATGTCCCGCATGTTGTTTACTTAAATGACGCAGATTATGATGAGATCTTATCGATTTTATCCCGGAAAAATGTGCGCGGAATCGCAGGTTCTCTCATCAATAATCCGAAAACCGATATTATGGAGATGAAATCCCAGTTATCAGCTTCCGGCATTAAAATGGATAACTTTGAACCGGCATTAAAATGGAGTGATCTTAAGAAAAACTCTGACGGTATGGTTCCGGTCATCGTGCAGGATTACCGCACAGATGAAGTCTTAATGCTTGCTTATATGAATGAGGAGGCTTTTGATACAACGATCAATAACGGTAAAATGACCTATTATAGCAGAAGCCGGAAAGAACTCTGGACGAAGGGACTTACTTCCGGACACATCCAATATGTCAAATCCCTGACCGCAGACTGTGATTATGATACGATCCTTGCAAAAGTTTCCCAGATTGGGGCAGCCTGCCACACCGGAAACCGCAGCTGCTTTTTCAATGAGATCGTGAAAAAAGAATATGTAGAGAAAAATCCACAGAAAGTATTAGGAGATGTCTACAATATTATTTTAGACCGCAGGGAAAATCCGAAGGAGGGTTCCTACACAAACCTTTTATTAGAAAAAGGTCTCGACAACATCTTAAAAAAAGTTGGAGAGGAAAATACTGAAATCATCATCGCCGCAAAAAACACCGATCATGAGCATTTAAAATACGAAATCTCTGATTACATTTACCACCTTATGGTTTTAATGGCAGAAAAGGATATCACATGGGAAGAAATCACACAGGAGCTTTCACAGAGAAAGTAAAACGACAGGTTTATCTGGATCAATTACGGGTACTTGCAACCATTCTCGTGATCGCTGTTCACACGGTATCCCTAGGCTCCACGTTAGTGCCGGAGCGGAGTGTAAGCTGGTATGGCTTCGAGATCTGCAATTACCTGTTTTTGTGCTGCAATCTGCTTTTTATCATGATAAGCGGAGCGCTTCTTTTGCCAGTAAAAGGCGAATCTGCCGGACAGTTTTACCGAAAGCGTTTTGTAAAAGTTTTTATTCCAATGGTCGTATATTACATTTTATATGTGTGTGCCAAGGAAGGTATCGTCTGGCTGTACCCGGATCACTGGTTTGCCATGATCAAACGGATCTTAACCGGAGCACCGGAGGAAGCGCCACATTTCTGGCTCATCTACGTGATCATCTGGCTTTATGTGCTGACACCATTGATCCGTTACCTGATGCAGCATATTCCGGATTCTGTTTTAAGCGGGCTTGTACTTGTGATACTTGTTTTTCAGATTGCAGGAACTTATTGGGATACCCTGTATGATAATTCGGTTGCATCCGGTATCCTTGGCTCCTTTGCAGGTGTATTTATTCTGGGGTATTACCTGACAAAAGAACACCGTAAGAGCTTCCGGTATCTGGTTTACGGCGCAGGAATATTGTCCGTCTGTCTTGCAGTGCGGCATATTTTCAGTGGCGCAGCTTATCATCGTTATTTGTTTAACAATGCACCGCTTATGGTGTTTTATACAATGGCTGTTTTTCTTCTGGTAAAACAGATTTATCGCAGCACAGACACCGAAACTGTTTTCACGAAACTGATCAGCCGCTACAGCTTTGGAATTCTGCTGATCCACTGGGGTGTCCTGCATTATGTGGTAAAACAGATCCTTCATGTATCTCCGGTTCAGTTTGGTGTCATCGGCGGATCATTGCTTATGATCATACTCACGTTACTTTTTTCTCTGATTGGGGCAGTGATTTTAGATAAAACAATCATTTCATGGGTAGAGCATGCCATTTTCTTTTTAGAAGAAAGAATCGGGCATATGACACAGAAATAAAACACCTTTCGAGGTGTTTTATAAAATTCTAAGACAGGCTGGAATATTAGTTCTAAAGAAATAGAGGACTTCATATGATTTTATCAAGAAAATCTATGGAGTCTTATTCTATGACAGACGAATATGCCGTAAGGCGAAAGGAATATGTGCGAGAGATCCGCAGAGCCTTTGATCACCCGGAGGAGATGCCTGACACTGAGCCGGAGGAAGCACAAACTTTTATTCCGTGGATTTTCTTGAAAATCCGCATTGTGTTTGCGGTATTTCTTATGATCGGATTTCTGATCTTAAAATACAATCAATATGAATTTTATGGTTATCAGGCAAAAGATGTCATTGACATCATTTCCGATAATCAGTATTATACAATTTTGCAGGATTATGTTATGATAAGTGAACATGACTGATGTTGCAGTCTATGTTTTCAAGGATAAACCAGAAAGGACAAACCGAATGACAAAATTAGCATTATCAGACGAGATACTGATGAAAATCGATAAACCGGCGCGTTATATCGGAAATGAGTTGAACAGTATCAAAAAAGATAAAGAAAAAATTGCGATCCGTTTTGCCATGTGCTTCCCGGATGTATATGAGATAGGAATGTCACATCTTGGCGTTCAGATTTTATATGATATGTTTAATAAAATGGAAGATGTATGGTGCGAGCGTGTCTATTCTCCGTGGCCGGATCTTCATAAAATCATGAAGGAAGAACACCTTCCACTGTTTGGCTTAGAGTCACAGGAACCGATCAAAGACTTTAATTTCATTGGTTTTACATTAAATTATGAGATGTGTTATACCAATGTGCTCCAGATCTTAGATCTCGGTCAGATCCCGCTGCTTGCAAAAGACCGTACCGAAGATGATCCGCTTGTGATCGGTGGCGGCTGCTGCACCTATAATCCGGAACCAATGGCGGATTTCTTTGATCTGTTCTATATGGGAGAGGGCGAGATCTCTTTCTATGAACTGTTTGACCTGTATAAAAAAATGCGCGCAGAGGGAAAATCCCGGCATGAATTTTTACATGAGGCATCCAAAGTACCTGGTATCTATGTCCCTTCTCTTTATGAAGTGACTTACAAAGAGGACGGAACGATCGCATCTTTTGAACCGATTTATGAGGATGTTCCAAAGACCATACAAAAACAGATCGTACTGGATATGACAAGCGCTGTTTACCCGGAAAAACCGGTTGTTCCTTTTATCAAGGCAACGCAGGATCGTGTTGTGCTTGAAATTCAGCGTGGATGTATCCGCGGCTGCCGTTTCTGTCAGGCAGGAATGGTTTACCGCCCGGTCCGTGAGAAAAATGTAGAACACTTAAAAGAACTGGCTTATAAAATGTTAAAATCCACCGGACATGAGGAGATTTCCTTAAGTTCCTTAAGTTCCTCTGACTATTCCCAGTTAGAAGAACTGGTAAACTTCCTCATTGATGAATTCAAGGGAAAAGGTGTGAATATTTCCCTTCCTTCCCTGCGAATCGATGCATTTTCCTTAGATGTCATGAGCAAAGTGCAGGATATTAAAAAGAGCAGTCTGACCTTTGCACCGGAAGCTGGTTCCCAGAGACTTCGTGATGTGATTAACAAAGGTCTTACCGAAGAAGTCATTTTAAATGGTTCCAGACTCGCCTTCGAGGGTGGCTGGAATAAGGTAAAACTTTACTTTATGCTCGGACTTCCGACGGAGACAGAGGAAGATATGAAAGCAATCCCGGAGCTTGCCAATGAGATTGCAGCGCTTTATTATGACACGGTTCCAAAGGAGAAGCGTAACGGCAAATGTCAGATTACGATCAGTACCTCTTTCTTTGTTCCGAAGCCATTTACACCGTTCCAGTGGGCGAGAATGTATACACCGGGAGATTATCTTGGCAGAGCACGTATCGTAAACGAGGGCGTTCATGCACAGTTAAACCATAAGAGTATCAAGTACAACTGGCATGAGGCAGATGTAACCGTTTTAGAGGGTATCCTTGCAAGAGGTGACCGTAAGATCGGACAGGCTCTCTTAAAAGTTTATGAAAAAGGCGGCATTTTTGATGCCTGGAGCGAGTACTTTGATTACACTCGCTGGGAAGAAGCCTTTGCAGAGTGCGGAATCGACACTGATTTTTATACCATGAGAGAACGTGATCTTGACGAGATCTTCCCTTGGGATTTCATTGATATCGGAGTCTCCAAAGAATTTTTAAAACGTGAATGGCAGAATGCACATGATGAAAAAGTAACACCGAACTGCCGTATGAAATGTTCCGGCTGTGGTGCCATGAAATTTGGAGGAGGTGTCTGTTTTGAAAATAAGAATTAAATTTAGAAAATATGGTGTTATGAAGTTCATAGGACACCTGGATATTATGCGCTATTTCCAGAAGGCAATGCGCAGGGCTGATATTGATATCTGTTATTCCGAGGGTTTTTCCCCGCATCAGATCATGTCCTTTGCTGCACCGCTTGGTGTCGGTATCACAAGTGACGGTGAATATTTAGATATTGAAGTACATTCCAGCAAATCCACCCGTGAGACACTTGCTGATCTTAATTCCACTATGGTGGAGGGCGTGGAGATCACCGGCTATGTGAAGCTTCCGGACAACGCCAAAACGGCGATGTCCTTAGTTGCCGCTGCAGATTACAGGCTTTTCTTTAAAGAAGGTTATGACATTCCTTTTACAAAATCAGAGGCAGAACAGGCAATCGAAGCGTACTTTACAAAACCTGCGGAAGTGCTTATTACAAAGCAGACAAAGAAAAGTGAAAAGATCATGGACTTAAAGCAGTTAGTTTATGAATTTAAAGCAGAAGGCACAGAGGAAGCACCGGAATTTTATATCAATCTCAGCACGGGAAGCTCCGATAATTTGAAACCGGAGCTGGTATTAGAATCTCTTTTCAACTATATGAATGTTCCTTATAATGCCAATGCGATCCAGATTCATCGTATCGATGTATATGCAAAAGAGAATGACAAATTCATTTCCCTGCTGGATATGGGCGAGGAAATTGCGTAAGAATATTGCAAGTTAAAGCTTGCGCGAGCACACAAAGAGTTGTGAATGTGTTTTATGAGGTTTGCTATGAATAAGTATATTATCACGCATGAAAAAATAAAAATGCAAAACCAGAAAGAGCAGGACTTTATTGTTTCTGCTCTTTATAATCAGGATAAAAAAATGCTTGAGGTAACTTTGACTCCTCCGGACGAGGATAGTTTACTTGGAAACATTTATATCGGGCGCGTCGAAAATGTGGTGCAGAATATCCGTGCAGCTTTTGTAAAAATCTCGCCGGATCAGACCTGTTATCTTTCGTTAGATGACCTTAAGAATGCACATTTCACCAAAAAACTTTCTGCCAAAAAAGAACTTGTGGCAGGAGATGAACTTCTGGTTCAGGTTGAACGTGAAGCATTAAAGACAAAGGAACCTGCGGTCACTGCAAACTTAAGTTTTGCCGGAAAATACGCTGTACTCACAACCGCCAACAAAAGGCTTGGCATCTCCTCAAAACTGACAAAGGAGCAGCGGGCGTATTATAAAGAGTTATTACAGGAATTTGACACCGACAGCTACGGGCTTATCATCCGCACGAATGCTGCGAGCGTTCCGGACGAGACTTTACTTTCAGAGATCCGCTCATTAGAGCAGGAGTGGTGTACCATGCGGGAAAGTGCAGTTCACAAAACCTGTTACAGTGTGCTTAAAAAGGCAAAACCTTCTTATCTGGAAGATTTGAAAAATCAGAAAGAGGGTTCTATCTGTGAGATTATCACGGACGACAGAGATATTTTTGAAACGATCTGTATGGATTATGGAATTGCCAGCGAGCAATTTGTAACGACAGGTTCTGATAAAGAAAAGAATGATAATAATTTAACAATATCATATTATCAGGATACAATGCTCAGCCTTTCTTCTCTTTACAGTGTAAAGACTTCGTTAGATAAGGCATTGAGAGAGCAGATCTGGTTAAAGTCCGGTGCATCGATCGTATTACAGCACACAGAAGCGCTTACCGTGATTGATGTAAACAGCGGAAAAAACATTGTGAAAAAGGGAATGCGTGAAAATCTGCTCCGCATTAATTTAGAAGCAGCAAAAGAAATTGCATACCAGCTCAGACTGCGCAATATTTCAGGTATTATTATCATTGATTTTATTAATCTTCCGGCAAAAGAAGATGAAGCCATACTCTTAAGAGAGTTCCGCTCTTACTTAAAAGACGATCCGGTAAAAGCAGATCTCATTGATATGACCAAACTTGGTCTTGTAGAAGTGACAAGAAAAAAAATCAAAAAATCCTTACGTGACAGTTTAAAAATGAACGGATAATTCAGCTTAAAGACTAATGGGCAAAAGAATTATGCAAGCTAAAGCTTGTGCGCATCAGTGCGCAAAGAGTTGCTATGCAACTCTTTGTTCCATTGCGTTATGCAGATTCAATCTCATAAGTGAATCCGGCGTCTTCGATCACTTTGATCGTATCTTCAATACCCTGACCGTCCTCGGTCAGATAACCGGAGGCAAAAATAGAATTTACAACAGACAACAGTCTTTTTTCTTCCCCCTTAAAATAAACCTCACGTCCTGCAGCGCAGCGGATATCTGCCTGTGGAACAAGAAGTCTTGCAAGTGAGAGCACTTTCAGTCCATACTCCGGAGTCAAAGCAGAAGTGTCCTTGTGCGCTAAAGGTGTTCCCTCAATCGGAAGCAGGAAGTTGATAGGGATTGCTTCCGGATTAATTTCACGCAGTTCTAACAGCATATCTACGACATCTTCCTTGCTTTCGCCCATGCCGATAATTCCACCACTGCAGATTTCGTAACCCAGTCCCTGTAACATCTTAATATTTGCTACGCGCTGGTCGAATGTATGAGTAGAGCAGATGTTTGGATAAAAAGCACGGCTGCTGTTTAAATTATGGTTAATGCGGTCAAGTCCGGCTTCCTTTAACATGCGTGCCTGTTTTTCTGTCAAAAATCCAATGGAGCAGCAGAGATGTGTTCCGGTTTCTTTCATTTTGCGGATTTTTTCTGCAAGTTCCTCAATTTCTGCGTCTGAGAACTTCATTCCGCTCAGTCCGATACAGTGTCTTGCCAGATGATTCTTATTCACAAAGTCATTATCACGTGAAAGTTTTTCATCCGATACCCATTTATATTTATCAATATCAGCAGAAGACCGGCAGGATTGCGCGCAGTAAGCACAGTCCTGGGAACAGTTGCCGCTTCTTGCGTTTGTCAGAATGTGGATTCCGACATTGTCTCCTTTGTATTTGCGGCGCAGTTTCTCAGCGCGTGCAATCAGCTCGTCCAACTGATCATCCGGTGTATTTAAAATTGCAAGAGCATCCTCTCTGGTAAGATATGGATTTTCGGCTTCGGTTGTCTTTGGTTGTGTTGTCATTTTTGTACTCCTTTGTTACGTTTACAAAATTCAAATAAGTTACGGTATGAATTCACAAGTTTCTAAATTCAATTGTTTTTAAAGTAGCACGAAGTATGGTTAATTGTCAACATGCTCACTTATAGAAGTTGACATTTATTTGTAAAAGCTAGTTAACATTAGTATAAATATCTACATATGCAGATATTTCATTTTATTGTACTAATCTTGTGTCTAATATGATATGATTTGAATTAGGGAATTTTGTAAATAAGAAGTGAATCTTCCAAAAGATAAATGGGGAATGTTGAATATGAATTATAACGATTTTTTAACCAGACAACAGCAAATCAAAAAACTGTCTATTGCGGAGCAGAAAAATTTTTATGAACAGCTATTGAAAAAGAAATACGACAAAACCGAAGTGCGCATACTTGCAAGTTTTTATTATGGGCAGCTATTTTATCAGGAAGGAAATTTCAGAAAAACCATAGAGATTATAGAACCAATCATAGTGGACTATCAAAGCTATCCGTATACCCCTAAGTTATTGTCCTGTTTTAACCTGATAGGTGTGGCAACACATTGCGAGACAGAATATAATGTTTCCCGTTTTTTCTATGAAACGGCATTAAAAATTGCCATGGAAAATGATGAAAAATACTATTATGCATTTGAGTATAATAATATTGCATTGACCTACATTGAGGAACAAAACTATGAGGAAGCACTTAAAAGTCTTGCGCTCGCAGAAGACGTCCTGAAAGACTGTGATGAGGAAATGGGTGCTTATATCTATATCAATAAATCTATTTCACTTCAGAAACTGAACCGTTTAACAGAGGCTTTAAAGGCGTTTGAACTTGGAGTGAGCCAATATCATGCAGATACAATCGTTCCGGATGATGTCACCCGCTGTGCAGCAACACTTTATTATAAATTGGAACAGCCAGAAAAATATGAGACTTACAAAAAACAGATCCTTTCAAAAATGGATGAAATGTACGCGGCTGAATTTATGGATGCCTGCCGGGAACTGTTTGAGTGTGGAAGAGATTCTTGTGATGATAACCTTATGAACCACATTTTACGATCCATGAATCAGTATATGGAAAAATATCCGGATGAAATCAAGGTTGGACTTGAATTTGCAGAATTATTATATGTATACGCTGTTGGTAAAATGGACAAAGACGCGATTTTAGAGGCATTAGAGGCGAAAAACTATTATAAAGACCGGATTATTGAATATTCGAAAGAAAACCATATAAAATCTTTGCAGCAATACATAGAGATTAATTCGCAGATATCTGAATTAGAGCGGGATGCATTAACAGGATTCAAAACCCGCAAGGCATATTACAAAGATATTGCAATCATCGAATGTGACGAGGAGATGTGTAACCAGCCGGTTGGCATCGCTTTTGCAGATGTGAATGGTCTAAAAAAAATCAATGACAATCTGGGACATGAAGCAGGAGATGAGCTGCTCGCAGCAATTGCGAAAAAAATCATAACCATATTCCAGGAGGCAGGCTGTTACCGTTTTGGCGGGGACGAATTTATCATTCTGTCATTCGATAAAAGCGAGACAGACTTTCAAAATAAGCTGCAAAAGCTTTCAAAGCTATGGACGGCTGAATGTTCGGCTTCCATTGGAAGTGTCTGGTTAGAACATGCAAAGGACATTGAAAAGAATTTGTCAGTTGCAGATGAGAAGATGTATGTGAATAAAAATCATTATTATAAAAATAGGTTTTAACTAAAAAGGTTAGAAAAATTTCAAAAAACCAGTTGACGTAATTCAATTGTTATGCTATAGTAACGAAGTATGCCGCACAGTGAGGTCTCAAATTCTGCGTATTTGCAGAAACCATAACTGGCGAGTAATGATAATAGGAGGTGCCATATGTACGCAATTATCGCAACAGGTGGTAAACAGTATAAAGTTTCCGAAGGTGATATCATTACCATTGAAAAACTTGGTGTTGAAGCTGGTGAGAAAGTAACTTTTGATCAGGTATTAGCAGTTTCTGACAACGGAATGAAAGTTGGAGCAGATGTAGCTGACGCAACTGTAGAAGCTTCTGTAGTTAAAGAAGGCAGAGCTAAGAAAGTTATCGTTTACAAGTATAAGAGAAAAACCGGTTATCACAAGAAAAACGGCCACAGACAGGCGTTTACACAGGTTAAAATCGAAAAAATTAATGCGTAATCGATAGGAAGATTGTTATGACTAAGATAACGATTTTCAGAAATCAGGATCAGGCATTTTTAGGTTTTGACTGTCTTGGACATGCAGGGTATGCAGAGGAAGGTGAAGACATTGTATGTGCGGGAATTTCTGCACTGGTGATCAACACGATCAATTCCCTTGGTATTTATACGAAGGAGAAGTTTTCTACAGATTCTGATGAAGAGACCGGGATGATCACATTAAAGTTTGATTCACCGGCAGGTCATGATGCTGATTTGCTTATGAAGTCCCTGGTTTTAGGCTTACAAGGAATACAAAATACTTATGGAAATGATTATATCATTCTAACATTCAAGGAGGTGTAAGACATGATGAATATGAACCTTCAGTTTTTCGCTCATAAAAAGGGTGTTGGTTCTACAAAGAACGGCCGTGACTCTGAGTCTAAGAGATTAGGTGCTAAGAGAGCAGACGGACAGTTCGTAAAGGCTGGTAACATTATTTACAGACAGCGTGGAACAAAGATTCATCCAGGTGTTAATGTAGGAATCGGTGGAGATGACACATTATTCGCTTTAACAGATGGTATCTTAAGATTCGAGAGAAAAGGAAGAGACAAGAAACAGGCTTCCGTTTATCCAGTAGCTGAATAATAAGATGAACAATGGACCCGACTATTTGTAAAGATAGCCGGGTTCTTATTGTTTTGACTGCCTTTCCTCAGGAAAGGTCGACAGGTAAACTGTTTTATTTATAGGAGAAAATTATGTTTGCAGATAGAGCAACAATTATTACAAAATCCGGAAAAGGTGGAAATGGACATGTCAGTTTCCGTCGTGAAAAATACGTGCCAAACGGTGGCCCGGACGGTGGAGACGGCGGACGCGGTGGAGACGTGATCTTCGTTGTCGATGAAGGTTTAAACACTCTGACTGATTTCCGTCACAGACGCAAATTTGCTGCTGAAAATGGCGAAGAAGGCGGCAAGAAGAAATGTCATGGAAAAGACGGTGCCGATCTCATCTTAAAAGTTCCGGCAGGAACTGTCATCAAAGATGCAGAATCCGATAAGGTCATTGCGGACATGTCCGGCGATAACAAACGTCAGGTGATCTTAAAGGGCGGCCGTGGTGGACAGGGGAACTCCCACTATGCAACTGCAACCATGCAGGCACCAAAATACGCCCAGCCGGGTGGTGAAGGCATTGAGATTGAAGTGAAACTGGAGTTAAAGGTGATCGCGGACGTTGGACTGGTCGGTTTCCCAAATGTAGGAAAATCAACCCTTTTATCCCGCGTGACCAATGCACAGCCGAAGATTGCCAACTATCATTTTACAACATTGCAGCCAAATCTTGGTGTTGTTGACTTAGACGGCGCCAAAGGGTTTGTCATTGCAGATATTCCGGGACTGATCGAGGGAGCTTCAGAGGGTGTTGGACTTGGGCTTGAGTTTTTACGTCACATTGAACGTACCAGAGTGATGATCCACGTTGTGGACGCTGCCGGAACCGAAGGGCGTGATCCAATTGCTGATATCAAGGCAATCGACAAGGAACTTGCCGCTTATGATCCGGAACTTTTGAAAAAGCCTCAGGTCATTGCAGCCAATAAAATTGATTCCATTTACGGTGATGAAAATGAGATCATCAAGGCATTAAAGGACGAGTTTGAGAAAGACGGTATCAAAGTTTTCCCGATTTCCGCAGTCAGCGGACAGGGACTGAAAGAACTTTTATATCATGTAAGCCAGCTTTTAGAGACATGCGGCAGAGAACCTGTCATTTACGAACAGGAATACGATCCTGCATTGCGTTTCTTTAGAGATGATCCTTACACGATCACTATGGAAGATGATGAAACCTTTGTTGTTGAAGGTCCTAAGATTGAAAAAATGCTTGGTTACACAAACATTGAATCTGAAAAAGGCTTCCTTTTCTTCCAGCGTTTCTTAAAAGAGCAGGGTATTTTAGATGATCTTGAGGAACACGGAATACAGGAAGGTGACACTGTAAAAATGTACGGACACACCTTTGAATACTACAAATAAACATAACGATCGTACTTTTTTCTGAACAGAAAGTACATCAGAATCATTCTAAATAATAGGAATAGAAAGGTATGGAATTATGAATCTTACAAGCAAACAGCGCGCTTATTTAGGTGGCGAAGCAAGCACAATGAACGCTATTTTCCAGATTGGAAAAGCAAGCATCACACCAGAACTTATCAACGGGCTTGATGAAGCTTTAGAAAAACGTGAGCTCATTAAAATTTCTGTATTAAAAAACTGTGCGGATGATCCATGCGAGATTGCCGAAATCATTGCAGAGCGTACCCATTCTGTTGTTGTAAAAGTAATCGGAAAGAAAATCATTCTTTTCCGTCAGGCAAAAAAGAATACCAAATACGAATTACCTGTAAAATAAAGCTTATCACAGCAAAGGACAACGATCATGAATGATTTATCAGGTAAAAAAATCGGCATTTTAGGCGGTTCCTTTGATCCGATCCACAATGGACATCTTGCTATTGCAAAAGCTGCCTACACAGATTTTCAGCTTGACGAGGTCTGGTTTATCCCGGCGGGACACTCTCCGAATAAAAATGAAAACGCTATGACTTCTCCGCAGTTACGCGCAGAAATGGTTGCGCTTGCAATTAAGCCATATCCGTATTTTAAATTATCTACAATGGAGATAGAAGCGGAACAGACAAGTTACACATATCTGACGCTTACAAATTTAAAAAACAGGTATCCGGATACTTCATTTTATTTTATCATGGGAGCTGATTCACTAGATTATTTTGAAGAGTGGAGACATCCGGAGATTATCTGTGAAAAAGCGGCGGTATTAGTGGCGGTACGTGACCATTGGGATATGGACGACATAAAAAAGAAGATCAACGCAATCGAAAAACAGTTAGATGCAGCGATTTATCCGCTTTCCTGTGGACGTTTTGATGCCGCCTCAAGAGATATCCGCCAGCAGATCAAAAATGGCGTAAATACCGATCAGCTGCTTCCGGATTCTGTGATCCGGTTTATAAAAGAACATCAGCTTTATGAAAGCAGAAAATGATTTCATGCATTTCCTGACAGACATTTGACAGAGGATAACGATATGGAACTGGTAGAAATACGAAAAAAATTAAAAAAAGTGCAGGATAAAGACCGCTACGAGCACACCAAAGGTGTGATGTACACCGCCGGCTGTCTTGCCATGGCATATGGCTATGATATGCAGAAAGCCATGCTGGCAGGTCTGCTCCACGACTGTGCCAAATGCATTCCAAATGATGAAAAATTAAGACTATGTGAAGAAAATGACATTCTTATCTCATCCATAGAACGTGAAAATCCATTTTTGCTTCATGCAAAACTTGGAGCATTACTTGCAAAAACAGAGTATGGGGTGACAGATCCGCTTGTTTTACATGCGATCAAAGTGCATACGACAGGCGAGCCGGATATGAATATCCTTGACAAGATCATTTATATTGCCGATTACATCGAACCAAACCGCAATAAAGCCGATGATTTGGATCTCGTGAGGGAATTAGCCTTTCGCGATTTAGACGTCTGTATGGCCGAAATATTGCACGACACACTGGTCTATCTGAAAAAGCGTGGTGGAAACATTGATCCGACAACCCAGATGACCTATGAATATTACAAACATTACAAAGAAACGCTCTAAAACAATACGTTATATGACAATCCTATGCACACCAATGTGCACAGGATTTAACTTACATAATTCAGCAGAAAGGAACATCGTTTATGACATCAAAAGAACTTACAAAACTTGCAGTAGCTGCATTAGAAGACAGAAAAGCAGAAGATGTGACTGTTATTGATATCAGTGAAATTTCTCCGATTGCAGATTACTTTATCATTGCAAACGGAACAAACCAGAATCAGCTCCAGGCAATGCGTGACGCTGCCGATGAAGCCTTATACAAAGCCGGCGTAAAAGTCCAGCAGATTGAAGGAAACCAGAGCTCTACCTGGATCTTAATGGATTATGGTGATATTATTATCCATATTTTTTCAAAAGAAGACCGACTTTTCTATGATCTTGAGAGAACCTGGAGAGATGGAAAAGTTGTGGATGTAAGTGAATTATAATCATAAAAAACAAATGATAAATTCCTGTATATTATCAATACATGAAATAGAATGTACGTTCCTCGGACAATTCTATTTCATGAACAAAAAGTGGCAGCCGGTTGTCCGTACGACAAATCGGCTGCCACTTTTTGTTTTCTGTTAATTAAAATTATAGAAAACGGAATACCCCAAACACTTTTCCTAAAATCGAACATTCTTTTACAATGATCGGGTCCATCGTATCATTCTCCGGCTGCAGACGGTAATAACCGTCTTCTTTATAAAAAGTCTTAACCGTTGCAGAATCATCCACCAATGCCACTACAATATCGCCATTCTCGGCATTTGGCTGTTTCTTCACAAGAACATTATCACCGTTGAAAATACCGGCGTTGATCATACTTTCTCCCTTTACTTTTAACATAAAAGTCTCTTCATTCGGCATATATTCAACCGGGATAGGAAAGTAATTCTCAATATTCTCAGTTGCGAGGATTGGCTCTCCGGCTGCAACATGTCCGACAATAGGTACGTTCACAACCTCACGTCTGGTAAGGTTAAAATCATCATCTAAAATCTCAATCGCTCTTGGCTTGGTCGGGTCTCTCCGGATATAACCATTCTTCTCTAACGTTTCAAGATGAGAGTGGACAGAAGAAGTAGACTTTAAATCGACCGCTTCACAGATCTCACGGACTGCAGGCGGATATCCTTTGCTTAAAATCTCACTTTTAATATATTCTAAAATCTCGCTTTGTTTCTTACTGATCTTACCTGGCATAAAATGTCTCCTTTATCTAAATAATGCATCCTGATAATTAAAAAAATCCAATATATTCAGAGAATATAACGAATCCTCTATCTATTTATTATGATACCATACCATATCTTCAAATGCAAACATATATTCCGAAAATTTGTTCGATTTTTCTGTTGACAAACAGATGTTCGGATAGTATGATATGAATATACAAACAAGTGTTCGTAACAGATGTTCGATGATAGAAACATATGAATCTCACAGTTTCACAATTGATAATTCAGGGAGGTACCATTATGAGAAATGAAAGCCGTACAGTTAGCAACAGAGTTTACCATATGTCTGACAGCGCATCCAGTCATATGCGGTCTGATAGTGTATCGAACAACAGACGCATGGTTGTCCGCAGACAGAAGATTGCATTGACATCCATTGCGCTGATCGCAATTATAATGATTATCTGTACCTTTTTATTTGGCGCCATCCACACACAGGCAGCACCATCTGAGATTTCCTACAAATATTATACAAGTATTGAAGTAAAAAGCGGTGATACCTTGTGGTCAATCGCATCCGAACATATAACAGATGATTATGATGATATGAATGATTATATCAATGAAGTCTGCTCGATCAATAAGATCTCACAGAATGAGATCCACGCAGGGCAGTACATTACGATTCCATATTATAGCAGTGTTACCGTTGCTGAGAATTAAATTCATTTTTCTTCCAGCCCTGCAAAGTTGTCAATTATGGCAGAATAGGGTATAATACTCTTTGCTTTATTGTGAATGTCTATCCGAATTTCATCACAATGACAGAGTAATTCTATTGGAAGTGAGTTTATATTTTATGTTGCGTTTTTATATATGTTATTTTTATGAATCTGTTTCGTGCCCCTTATATGATACCTAAGATGCGGCGGGAAGCGGATTATCCTGACAAGTTCTCTGTAGAAGAACGTTATGAACTGGCAAGACACTGTATCCGCCTGATGAAAGTTACCGGAGGTATTCATACGAAAGCATATGGTCAGGAGAATATCCCAGAGGAGGGTGGCTATATGATGTATCCCAATCATCAGGGAAAGTATGATGCATTAGGAATTGTATATACACATCGGAAACCTTGCTCGATTGTTATGGATAAAGCCAAATCCAATACGATTCTTGTAAAGGAATTTATTGATCTGCTGGAAGGAAAACGTCTGGATAAAAAGGATGTCCGTCAGGCACTGACGATCATCAATGAAGTATCAGAAGATGTTAAGAATGGAAAATGTTATATTTTATTCCCGGAAGGCGGCTACGATTTTAACAACCGCAACCATGTATGTGATTTTAAGGCAGGCAGTTTTAAGATTGCGTTAAAGACAAAGGCTCCGATCATACCGGTAGCTCTGATTGATTCCTACCGTGTATTTAACAGTTTCTGGCTTGGTCCTGTTACAACACAGGTACATTATTTAAAACCGATTTTATTTGAGGAATATGGCTCATTAAAGACACAGGAGATAGCGGCATTGGTAAAAGACCGTATTAACGAGAAAATCAGTGAAGTATTAGCTTCCCAGCCGGTTTCTGGTTAAGCATCATTTTACTTTTATTTTACATGAAATTTAAGGGAATCTGATAGAAGCCTTTCACCTGAAAGGCGATAATATGATTATGAAATAGCAATGAAGAGTCTGTTATAAGTTTTATATCGACAAAACTCATTGCTAAATAATTATGAATGATCAGGTGAATACTTATGAGAAAATTATGGAGCTGTGCAATGCAAAAGCAATGGAGCTATACAACAAAGGTTTATTGGTTTCTTTTTATGAATACCATTTTCGCGATTGTCATTCCATTAATATTATGTCTTATTGCCGGTACTGTAACAGGCTACAATACCCAATGGATTGAATGGACAACAATCCTTATCGGGTATAGTGGACTTGGGTTTGGATTTTTCGGAGGCATTCTGTTTTCTATGAACGAAAATCATTGATCAGCAGAAAATCATTTTTCTGCTTTTTCTTTACCGTATATAAAGTACGGTCTGCATGTGCAAGGAAATCCCACAAACGATTTTTATCATTAATATCCTTAAAGAAATCAATATCTAGTTTCCCTTTCGTCTGCACTTTTTCAAGTCAAATTTTTTTTACTTATTTATGGTTCTCGGAGTTTCACATATTTTGCAGCACTTCTGCGGCGGTCATCATCAATAGCAGCGTAGTGCTTTCTGGTTGTATTTACATCTTTATGTCCTAACACATCTGCAACCAGATAAATGTCACCAGTTTCACGGTAAAGTGATGTACCATAAGTACTTCGCAGTTTGTGCGGTGTGATATGTTTTAAGCTTGTCACAAGCTTAGAATATTTTTTTACCATATTTTCAACAGAACGCACACTGATGCGCCGGTTCTGTAACGAAAGAAAGAGTGCATTGACACTTCCGTCTGCCGCAGTTATTTTCTGTCTCTCTACCATATATTCCATCAAAGCACTCCGGACTTCCTCGCCAAAGTAAACAACAACTTCGGCGCCTCCTTTTCGGTGGATTTTAATGCCATTATTTTTAAAATCCACATCATCCATATCAAGCCCGACACATTCGGAAACACGGATTCCGGTTCCAAGCAGCAAAGTCATCATTGCAAGATCCCTTGTCTTGGTCTTTTCATGGAATTTCTGTTGCTTTTCTGTAAGACTTTCGCCGGATTCCACCTCATCTAACAGGTTTGCAACTTCATCTATATCCAATCGTGTGATCGTTTTTTCGTGTATTTTCGGCATATCTACTTTTACTGCTGGATCCTGTTCGATCATTTCATTTTTATACAGATAACGGTAGAAGGAGCGGAGAGAAGCAAGCTTTCTCTTTAATCCACGCTCATCATTGGTATGCTCAACGCCATCCTTTTCATAATATTTCAGATAGGAGAGGTATTCTTCAATATCCATCGGTGCAAGGTTGCCCAAAACAGTCAATGGAATCTCCGTAATATCTTTTTTTGCACACTCTGGATTATTTTCATGGAGATATTCAAAAAAGCAATTCAGATCATATGCATATGCGATTCGGGTACGTGATGAGGTAGTCGGCTCTATGCCGATAAAAAACTGTTTACAGTATGGCGGCATTTTTGTGAGCAGATTGCGGAGCAGTGTTTCATTTTTTACATTTACTTTTTCAAAATACGCTTTTTCTTTCATCTGCTTTTTTCTCCTCTTGTATGTTGCGTCTTCTGCGGCCACCCTGGAATATTGCCGTCTAAAATAGCCGTAAACATCCGCTTTTTTGCACCGGGATGATCCAGATTAATCTGACGGATTAAATCCTTTGCGTACTGACGCTTGGTAGCGCCGTCCACAGGGCACGGATTCGTCACAACCGGAAGGTTATATTTATTCCAGAAGCCTTTTACCTTTGCCTCTGATACATACATCATCGGCCGGATCACTGTCAGTTCCATGCCGTCTAAAAACGTGACCGGAGAAAAAGAGTAAAATCTTCCCTCAAAAATCATCGACAAAAACATTGTCTCAATCATATCATCCATATGATGCGCATACGCGACTTTATTGCAGCCTAACTCCTTGATTGCCTGGTTCAATGCGCCTTTACGCATCTTAGCGCAGAGAGAGCAGGGCGATGACTCATTTTTATCACTGAAAATAATCTTTGCAATTTCAGTGGGTACAACGTGATATTCCACATCCAAATTCTCACATAATTTTCGGACTTCTGTAAGATCAAATCCCTCATATCCGAGATCAACGGTAATCGCGATCAGCGAAAACTTTTTCGGATAAAACCGTCTCAAATTTTCCATGGCATAGAGCAGCGTGAGAGAGTCCTTCCCACCCGAAATGCCAACTGCAATTTTATCTCCAGCCTGGATCATCTGATAATCGTCCACGGCTTTTCTTGTCAAACTCAGTAATCTTTGTAATTCCATTTAAAATTACCTTTCCATAACACTATGAATCTATTATAATAAATCTGTATGCAAATTACAAACCAATCGTGTTCCTTTTTGCAAATACCTGAAAATAAAACCAGATAGAGGAGCTTACTATTTATGAAATTCATAATACAACGTGTCACAAACGCATCCTGTACCGTAGACGGGAATGTTACCGGAAGTATCCAGAAAGGTTTTCTCGTCTTTATCGGCATTTCGGATCAGGACACATTACCGATTGCTGATAAAATGATCAAAAAACTGCTTGGAATGCGGATTTTCGAAGATTCCAATGGAAAAACGAATTTATCCCTGCAGGATGTTCAGGGCGAATTACTGTTAATTTCCCAGTTTACGTTATATGCAGACTGCAAAAAAGGAAATCGTCCGTCTTTTACAAATGCAGGAAAACCCGATATGGCAAAGAAAATGTACGAATATATCATTGACCAGTGTAAAAAAGAAATTCCTGTTGTGGAACAGGGAATCTTTGGCGCTGATATGAAGATTTCGCTTTTAAATGACGGACCATTTACGATCATACTGGATTCTGCTGAAATATGTTAGTTAAAAATGGTTTCATACACATTTATTAAATTGCTGGATTTTGTAGCATATTCTAATCATTTAGTAATAAGAGTGTATGTACCCCCTACAAATCCATTTATTCGCAAAACACAAGTTTAACGAATAGTTGGCTTATTTCAATGAGTTTCCCGGGATTACGATTCCCGGTTCAGACAACGTTCCGCAACGGCTTGTTATCATCTTTCAAAATCGAAATCATCGGCGTTATCCAGTTCTAAATAATCACGTGCGTCTTCAATTCGATTTTGTTCATTGGAAATAAAATTCTGCCATTCTGTATTATTCTTAGTGAGATTTTGCAGATTCCCGAGTTCAATTTCTTGGGATTTCAAAAGCTTACTAATATTACTTTTAAGCTTTTTCATTTCGTTAAAATATTGACTGCACTTGCTTTTCGCTGTCTCGAAATCCTTTGTCTTGAAATCCAAGGCGGTTCTGAGACTTTCGTTCTCAGTTCTGAGTTTATCATTCACAGTCTGGAGACTTCTGTTCTCAGACCTCATTTCTTGAATAATCTCGTCTTGCTCACTAATCTCAATCTGGTTTTCTGCCATCTTATCAGTCTGTTTTACAATCGTATCACGGTTCTGGTCAATGACTTTATTCTGTGTATCAATTACTTTCTGCATTTCGTTTCTGGCTATATTAGTCTCTGATTTCAGTTCCTCAATTGATTTATGTTGAGGGTCTGCATAAGTTCTATAAGAGATTCCGAACTCTTTAAGGCACATCTCGTCAATGACTTGAGTTGCCCGGGAAAGATTCGCCTTGGTCATAAATCCCTTAGCATTAACACCCTTTCCCTCTACGAACGGTGTCGCAACGCCATGTGCGTGTTCCAATGACATACACTGTTCATGTTTATTTCTGTCATAATATCCGTGGACTTCGTCAACGTGAATCTCCATGCCATGCCAGTTTTTCTCTCCGAAGTATTCTTTCATACAATCGTTGACCTTGTCGAAAAACTCCTTTGTCTTCCCTTGTTCGGTAATTTCTCTCGGGCATGGAATGTTGACTAATAAGACTTCGATTCTGTCTTTTTTAAGCCGTTTCGGTGGCAAGACCTTATCTACTTCTTTTAGTCTCTTTTCTGCCTTGTCCATTGCTTCTTTAAAGCTTTCACAACCCACATGGAAGTTCCCAGACGACAGTTCTGGATTGATGTTCTTATTACTGTGGGAACGAGTGTCATTCTCCTTTACTCTGTCCATGTGGTTTGTTCCGATAATTCTACCCGTTCTGATTTGTTCCTTTTTCAGATTTACACTTGCCATAATTTAGTCACCCTTTCTGTTCTAAAGTTTTTGGTAATCTAAATATGGTTTCCATACACTATAAACGTCGTTTATGGTGTAGCTCCTTATACCTTAAGTTGGTCTGCGCTACGCTTGACCCCCTTAAGGTACTCGTCGCAAGGGGATTCCCCTTGACCCCTTTTCCGGGATTCCGCACCCCGGGGATTTTATTTACCGGGTGTCCATACCCAGTTCTTCGCTTGGTCTTCCAAGGTCTGGACATCCTCTTTTTTCTTTCCATAATTTTTAAATTCATCCGGGATGTCCTCTACGTCCTCAATCTTTTTAATATCGTTATCCTTTAACTTTATCACACTGTCTAAGACTGGTTTTGTCATATCCACGATTACAACCTCTTTTGCTTGTCCTGCAAGTCTCTGACTGACTTTCGCAAATGACCCGACCAAACCGTTATAACTTATGTACTCCATATATTCTCTTGTTCCGTTGAATACACCTTTATTAAATAATAAATCGTAATCATCTTCACGAAGACACATGATAATCGGAAATCGCCTATATGCTTGAGATCTGTCTTCACCGCTGTGCATAACTCCTCGTTTATCTACATATGCCCCGGCGAGACCATCTAAGAATTTATTATAAGGTTCAATTCCGTTGATGATATTAATTGGGTTTGTAAGACGGACAGAACCGAATTTAATGTTATGTCTTGCGTCTGTTGGGTGAGGGTCTAAAATATCGAATAACTCGTTTCGTTCGAATCTCTGAACCATGTCTGTACTTCTACAGTCGTTCCAGATAATAACTGGTTCTCCATCGTATCCCTCAAAACTTGTATTCGCCCCACCTGCTTCGAAATATGCTTTCTCCATGTCTGGATATAAAACATGTGCAATAGCTTTTGAAGCCGTGTTTTTACCAATTCCACCGGCACCGTCCAGATAGATATTTATTCTTAAATCCGGCATTTTGGCAAAAGCTGCAAGGTATTTAGACCGGCATTTATCGAGGAAAGTCATATCTTTTAAATACGCATCTTCATTTTCTGCAATAACTTCTGAAATACTCATGCCCTCATAAGCTACCTTGTGGCGATAATAATCTTTAGGAGATTTATTACCATATCTAGCTTCCCGGATATCAGCTTCATCAATCATTGCCCGGAAATCGAAATTCGCAATGACTTTCTCATCTGGATACCGATGTTTACCTTTTGCCTGTTCTTTTTCCGATTCGTGTGTAAGATAGCGAAGCAAATCCACGAATGTAAGCTGTCCGTCTCTTTCTCCTTTTCTGTATCGCGCTCCGTCTACATACTGAACCGGGATTCCTAGCCAGTCTGCGACTGTCTCTAAATCTGTATTTCTGTCTGTTCTGAAAACCACATGGAAATGCGGTGGTTTCTTATCCCCAGCTTTTTTCCAATGGTTTTTCTTCACGTATTCTTCAAGAGACGTTTCTTTCTTTTCCTCTTCTGATAACTTCTCGTATTCTTTCTTACAGCGGTTTAAATCGTTCTCTTCGTCTTCCTCGTCGAAATCCTCTTCATCGTGGAGAATGTAAGCGAGTGACTTTATTGTTCTCCGCTCGAAAAGACTTTTAATCTGTTCCTCTGTAATTAAAACCTCACCGGTTATCGGATGTTTGCAGTACTGCATAATGTTAAACACTTTTGGCATAACCATTACCTCGTTTTTCTTTCGATTTGAGCAGTCGCATACCGAAAATGTACCTTTGATTTCGAAAACGTACCTTGGTGTACCTTGACCCAAAACACAAGCCCTATTTTGGGTCAAGCCTTATAAATAGCGGGTTTGAGAGGTATTTAAGAGGTATGACGTACCCACGTACCTTGGTTTTTCACTGCTCGATACTTAATATGGTTTTTGCCGGTGTG
The DNA here is from genome assembly GCA_900542495.1 of uncultured Roseburia sp. GTDB lineage: Bacteria > Bacillota > Clostridia > Lachnospirales > Lachnospiraceae > Roseburia. Next base: position 105,681 of record UQNW01000002.1, on the reverse strand, counting down.
GACTAAAACGATAATGGTATTATATTGTGTCTACTCAAAACACAACTTACCGTAATTGTTTATTCCATGTATTCAATTAAATATATTTTATATGCAATTCTACTGTTAACAGTGCTAAAGTTCTACGATTTGAACCCCTCTGTTAACGATTTCAAGCGCATAATATGCCCTACCGGGCGGTCAACATAGGAAGTTTGTCGGGTTAGTTTAAAAGCTTAATTTGTCTGGTTAAAAGGGATAATTTATATCGGCAGTCTTCAAGTACGCTGTCTACAACTGCTCTCACGTCTTCGGTGTTGCGGTTCTACCCTCGTCGCTCAACTATCTCGTTAAACTTGGAGTTTTCCGCAATCTGGCGACCCGTTCCGACCGGAGTGAATCCGGTCTCCACCGCAAGACTGTTCCGTTCGGTCGGTCAGAAATGCTGAACCCAGTCTGTAGACAGAAAAAGAGAGGGAAAGAAGAATCATTTCTTCTCTCCCTCTCTGCACGACGGTCTGCGCAACGTCCACCGGACGTTACTCCGACTTTCGGAAAACCGGGTGAGTTTAACGAATAGTTGGATTGCGAAACATACAAAAATCCCTCACAGAGATTTCTCCATGAGGGATTTATTATTTTACTTTTATTATTATATTATGTACCAACGTATACATCATTTTACAAAAGTATTACTTTTTTGTAGATGCATCATTTGCAGAAGATTTTATTTCATTGCGTCGAGCAATTCACGATATTTTAAAATCATTTCCACACAGTTATCAGTGCCAAGCTTACCAGCATCCAGAGAAAGATTATAACTCTTTGAATCTCCCCATTTCTTGCTTGTATAATAGTTGTAATAGCTTGCACGCTGTTTATCTGTCTTATTAATAATGTCTCTGGCTTTATTCTCTGTAATATTCAGATTCTTGCTGACATTCTTGATACGTTTATCCATATCAGCATGAATAAAGACATTGATGCAGTCCGGGTTATCTGACAACGCATAATCTGCGCAGCGACCTACGATAACACAGGATTCCCTTTCTGCAATTTTCTTGATCGTTTCAAACTGTGCCAGAAATACCTTGTGATTCAACGGCATATCCAAAAAAGGTGCTGCGGAATAACCACTGACAGAATATGTATCCATGACTAACGAATATAAAAAACTGTTCGTTGGTTTTTCGTCATGGTTTTCGAAGATTTCTTCACAAAATCCACTGTCTTTTGCAGCCTGCTGTAAAAGTTCCTTATCATAAAGCTTGATGCCAAGTTTTGCTGCAAGCTTCTCTCCCACCTTTTTTCCGCCGCTGCCAAATTCTCTACCGATCGTATATATTTTATTTGCCATATCAATCCCACCTTTACACAAAATTTATTTAACTATATTATAGCGTATTTTATAAAAATTGAAAAGAATTTTTTTGAATTTTCAAACATTTTCATTGAAAATCCACACTATAAGATAAGAATATTATATTTTTTGCATAATTAAAGTGGTCATGAACGCAGATCACGTAATATCTTTTCAAAATAATCCGGTAAAGGTGCAGAGATTTCCATATATTCTCTGGTTTTCGGATGAATAAAGCCAATGGTCATAGCATGGAGCGTCTGTCCCTGAAGCTTATAAGGGCTTTTTCCATTCGAGTAAAGTGTATCGCCCAAAAGCGGATGCCCGATGCTTGCCATATGCACACGAATCTGGTGTGTCCGTCCGGTTTCTAACTTAAATTCCATGTAGCTATATTTGTCAAAACGCTCTAACACCTTATAATGGGTAATTGCATCTTTTCCATTTTTTTCATTGATTGCCATTTTCTTGCGATCGATCGGATGTCGCCCGATAGGCGCATGAATGGTGCCTTCATCCTCTTTGACAACACCATAGACGATACCACGGTATCTACGGTTTACACTGTGCTCCTTGATCTGTTCCGCAATAAAAATATGGCTCTCGTCATTTTTGCAGACAATCAGGGAACCTGTCGTATCCATGTCAATGCGGTGTACGATTCCCGGCCGTATCTCACCATTGATGCCGGATAAACTGTCTTTGCAATGATACATGATTGCGTTGACCAGGGTTCCACTGTAATGACCTGCGGACGGGTGCACGACCATTCCCTTTGGCTTGTTGACTACAAGAAGGTCATCATCCTCATAGAGGATGTCAAGCGGGATATCTTCCGGCAAAATCTGTGTTTCCACAGCGTCCGGAATCTCCACAGTCACCAAGTCCTCTGTTTTCAAACGGTAATTTGCCTTCTGCACTTTATCATTTACAGAGACATTTCCGTCTTTGATTAATTTTTGAAAAAAAGAGCGCGATTGCTCTGGAAAAAGTATGCTCACATACTTATCCAGACGCTCGCCCTCATATTCGTATTCTACTTCAAATGTTTCTTTTTGCATAATTCCTGTTTCCTATGCTGAATATTACCTGCCTCGTAACTCCTGTTACAATCGTTTATTTCTTCTTTGCCGGAAAAATTTTATTGTAGTCATCCTCTTTATAATAAAATAATCCAAGAATGATCATTGCAAACGCTGCGACTGTCACATATATATCCGCCACATTAAAAACCGGAAAATCAATCAGTTTAAAATAAAAGAAATCGACCACGTAATTGCGGAAAACACGGTCAATAAAGTTTCCCAATGCTCCGGCAAAAAACAGGATACAGATGCCGTCTAGCAGACGGAATTTTTTTTCGTCCGGAATGCGTTTCAAATAAATATAAGCAATAAACGCTAACACCAGAATTGTAAAAATGATAAAAAAGGCTTTCTTTCCCTGCAAAATTCCAAACGCTGCGCCGCGGTTTTCTAAATAATGCAGTTCAAAAATACCATCAAGTATCACAAACGGCTGCTGGTTCATCAATCCGTGGATTGCCATTAATTTTGTCATCTGATCGATCACGATTAAAACAACGGATAAGATCATTCCTATGACTGCTTTTTTTAGTGTATTAGTTTTCGTTTCCATAAATGTATAAGATTCCTTCCAAAATCTGTTCATCCGTCAGATTTTTTTCAATATAGGCATCGCCCGGTGTTTTTAACAAAATAAACTTGATCTGGTTTCCAACCATTTTCTTGTCGAGCTTTGTTGTTTTTAAAACATCCTCAGGATTCTGTCCTGATGTACGAATCTGTAAACCAAAATGTTTTAACGTTTCCTCGATAGAGGAAAGCTGCTCTTTTGTCAGATTTCCCTGTCTGTAAGAAATATAGGAAGCTGCGGCCATGCCAAGTCCCACGCATACACCGTGTGACAGTCCAAAATCCGAAAGTTTTTCAACCGCATGTCCGATCGTGTGTCCGAAGTTAAGCAACGCGCGTTCCCCTTTTTCTTTTGGATCACGTTCTACTACATCACGCTTGATCAGGCAGCTCTGATAAACCATTTCTTCCAATGCATCATACTCTAAGTCAAGAATTTCATTTTCGTGTTCTTTCATCCAGAGAAAATAAGCATTATTTTTTATTAAACCATGTTTTAAAATCTCACCGAAACCGGAGATCAACTGCTCTCTCGGAAGTGTCTTTAAAACATTCAGATTCATGTATACAAGCTTTGGCTGATAAAAAGCGCCTACCATATTTTTGTACTGCATAAAATCAACGCCAGTTTTTCCACCGATGCTGCTGTCAACCTGCGAAAGAAGGGAGGTTGGAACCTGTATAAAATCAATGCCACGAAGGTAAGTTGCCGCAGTAAATCCGGTCAGATCGCCAACCACTCCGCCGCCTAAAGCGATCAAAAGATCATGTCTGTCAAAATGATTCTGAATCAGAAACTCATAAACGCCATTGACCGTATCTGTATTCTTGCTTGCCTCTCCTGCCAGAAACTCATAACAGAAAACAGACGGAAAATCTTCTTTTAAAATAGCTGCAACCTTTTCCATGTAAAGTTTTGCAACATTAGTGTCAGAAACAATACAGATTTTCTGATCTGCCTGATATCCGAGTGACTTTAACTCCGCAGACAGATTCTGAAAGGAATCCGTCAGTTTTATATGATAAATCACACTTGCGTCTAACGTTACCGGTAAATCTTTTGCCATAACTATTGCCCTCACTTAGCCATATAATTTATAGTGAACCTTAATTCTTCCCTTGTTCGTCTCTCCCGTCTCGCGCTCAAAAACAAATCTGCCATAGCCCCGCACCGAGATAATATCCTCTTCTTTGCAGTGATACGAAGGATTCTGCACGCACTTTCCATTTACAAACACTTTTTCTGCCTTGAAAAACTCCAAAGCCTGACTTCTGGAAAACTTATAAACGCAGGCGATCATACTGTCTAAACGGTTCGAAGTGATAATACCGTCTTTTTCCTCGAACTTTTGCTGCTGTTCTAACGCATCTGCTGACACTTTAGAAAGTTTTACGATCGTATGACGGATCTTATCGAGATTTTCCGTAAAATAATCCGCCATGGTTTCTTCACAGATCAGGAAATATTTATCATCAGAGATCACAATATCCCCTAATTTTGACCGGTCAACACCCAGATTCATAATAGAGCCTAAGATATCCCGGTGTCCTAACTTCTCCGCAAACTTCGGATAAGACGGCACGATCTCAAGATACGCGATTGGAAACTGCCATTCATAATAAAGAGCATCAGGTATAAATGCAACTATCTGACGCTCTGCAAAAGGAACACCGCCAGAACATTCGGTCTTTGTCTCAAAAAACTTCTCATTCTGGTGATAAATATTCAGTTCATTTAAATTAAGGAAATCGCTGAATAAAACGATTCCCTTTCTATTTGCCTGTCTGGATAAATCTATTAACTTCTTTTTACAAAGCTCCTGTTCGTTCATAATGCCGCTCTCTACAGTCCTCTGGTCGTGTCAAAAGAATCTACGATATTGAGAAAATCTCCGGAAATATCAACCGCTGCCGGAGTAATAATGAAAATGTAATTCGAAATCTTCTGAAGATTTCCACTGATTGCAAAGCAGGAACCGGAAGTAAAGTCAATGATACGCTGCGCAATCTCTACATCTAATCCCTCCACATTCAAAACAACGGTGCGGTTATTTAACAATGTCTCCGTAATCTCTCTTGCATCCTCAACAGATGTCGGCTTGATCACGCATACTTCCATACCGGCGAGATTCTGCTGTTTCTTGGAAGGACGGATCGGTGTAACCTTCGGAGTGGTCTTTACCGGTTTTTCTTTATAAACATCTGTAAAAGTATCTTCCTTCTCACGTTTCTTAAAAGAAGATTTTGGTTTTACTTCTTCCTCATCGTCATCATAGTCATAGTCTTCATTGTAAAAATCGTCATCGTCATCCGGATTCAAACGCATTACATTTAAAAATTTATCAAGAAAACTCATTTTTCTGCTCCTATTAAACTGATTTTAAATTCTGCCTTCTTCTGCTTCCGGCATCTGGCACAATTATTGTTTATTATAATTGCGTTCTCCAAAAATTCCGGTTCCGACACGAACCATGGTAGCTCCCTCTTCGATTGCCACCTCGTAGTCGCCTGTCATGCCCATAGACAGAATTTCCATAGATACATTATCTATGTTTTTCGCAGCGATGTCAACAGATAAATCTTTTATTTTACGGAAATACAACCGGTTATCCTCTGCATTTTCCACGTATGGTGCAATGGTCATAAGTCCTTTAATGCGGACATTTTCAAGCTCTGCAATCTCTTCCACTAACTGGACGGCATCCTCCTCCGAGATACCGAACTTGGAATCCTCGTGCGCAATATTTACCTCCACAAGGATCGGAACAATGATATTTTTCTTCTTTGCCTGAATATTGATCTCCTCTGCCAGACGGTAGGAATCAACAGAATGGATCAGTGCGACCTGTCCTGCAATATATTTTACCTTGTTTCTCTGCAGATGTCCGATCATATGCCATTTAATGTCTTTTGGCATTTTTTCGATTTTGCCGCATAATTCCTGAACTTTGTTTTCGCCGAAATCCCTGACATTTTCATCATAGATTTCCTGAAGCATCTCGATCGGCTTTGTCTTGCTGACTGCGATCAGTGTAACTTCCTCTCTCTTTCTGCCTGCGCGGTCACACGCTGCCTGTACACGTTCTTCTACATTTTTTAAATTATCTTTTAACATTTATTTTTATCTCCTTACTTGATTAACTGATTTTCATTGATTTTTGTACCGTCTAATGCGATATGGTCATATAATGCGATACCATAGGTTGTACCGGTTTTGACGATCGTATATTCCTCATTCTGATATAAAATATCAATCTGCTTAAACACAGCGTAACCTTTATTAATGTTATAGACGCCCTGCAATGTCGCCGTATCGGCACCGACATGATATGTTTCGCTGGAATCCGGCTTTTGCAGCACATCATTCGAAGAAACAAATTCGCTGTCAATATAATAGGTATCGTCTGTCTCGTAATATATAGTCGGTGTCACAAACTCTGTCGTGCTTTTTCCGTCTTTGTCTGTGCGCTCTATAAGAATACCTTCATCGCTGGAATCTCCACCTTTTAAGAAAAAATCAATTGGAATGGTGTAAAATTCTTTTTCCGTGATCGCGGAATTTGGAATCTTAAGCCCGGTTTCCTCTGACAGCAAAAGTTCAATCTCCACATAACGCTCTGACACATACCTGACCATAGCACTTTTTAATGACAAAATCAAATACTGCTGTCCCTCACGCTCGACAATGGAATAGGTGGCATACGACTCTTTTGCATCTTTTAAAAAGCGGATTCGGATTGTATCATCATCCCGCAAAGCATCCGCAGTTACATCTGGAACCGGCACAACAATGTTCCAGTATTCACTGTCGACTAGCTTGTACTCCGGCGAGCCTGCCTGAATGGTCGGACTTGCTTTTAAATCGGTTTTCGAATAATTGGATTCATCGAACATCGCCCCGGTAAAATTATCTACTGTCACATTTTCAAATCCGTCCGTATAATACGCCACAAGCCCCGGCGTATCTGTGATCACTTTATGAAACGTATTATTATTTTCAGCCGAAGCAACGTAATCCGAAATATCATTCAGTGCATTGACACTCAGTGCCTCACTTAAAGAGGCATTCACATTGTCCTTAAAACTATAGACCTGATAGTAATTCTTCCCGTCATAGGCATATAAAAAGTCGTTGATTGTTTTTTCAATATCAGCAAGATTCTCACTGTCGATCGTTGTTCCGTCCTGCTTTGCTTCGTTGATCATATTAGAGACATCCCCATTTTCATCAACGGAACATACCAGATCCCCATAAGCTACTTTGGAACCTTCTTTTACATAATAATTCACGGAACCGGAGTAATCAGAATTTATAATCTTTTCATCACGCAGGATCAAACCATTGTATACATTATTCACGGCAATGGTTCCCTGCTCCACTTCATAAACGGAAATATGCGTTTCAGTCAGATAACTGAACACATTAAAAACCAGATAAATAAAGATGATGACAAATATAACGACACCAATATTAAAATTCATCGGTTTTCTATATTTCACAACATTTTTATTTTTTTTCAATCATTTAACCTGCCTTGCATTTTCTCACTTCTTTTAAGTATAGCATTTTTTACAGGGCAAAACAACGTGATTCATGTATAAAAAATGATTTTCAGGAAAAAATAAACAAAAAGAATCAAAGGAGACTTACTCATGAAAACAAATTGGTTGGATTATACTTTATTGACATTAGTGATCATCGGAGCCATTAACTGGGGACTGATCGGATTTTTCCGCTTTGATCTGGTTGCTTTTCTTTTCGGAAATCTTTCGTGGCTCTCCCGCATTATATATGCGCTTGTAGGTATCGGAGGTCTTTATACGATCAGCCTTTATGGAAGAATCAAAAGTGGAGACGAAGTCTAAAGAGGTGAGAATCCTGATGCAAAAAAGGTTGCTGTGCGAATGAAAATCGCGCAACAACCTTTTAACAGCAAAGTAATTATAGGGAAATGACAATCTTTGCTTTTGCACACTCTGGTAATTTGGACTCATCTCTGGAAACACTTAAGATAAACTTCACATTGTATTTCTCACTGATGATATCAAGTTTTTCAATTGCATGCTGGATCTCGTCATCCGTCTCAATAAATGCAATTGTAAGGAAACTGTCTAAATACATCTCTTCGAGGTCGTTATCCTGTGAAACGATTCCACATAAGAAACCAAGGAACTCATCACAATTATCAATCGGATAATCCATTACATTGATGAGACGAACTTTGTTGTTCAGTTCGTACATATGCTTCTGACTCTTGTCAAGATAAACAATGTTTCCGGATGCGGCTGCAACAGAATGATTTACTTTGGCTAATAATTCTTTGGTCTTGCCCTTTCCTTTTTCGCCTGCAATAATTTCTATCATTGTCATTTCCTCCTTATATGCACTGTTTTATGTATTTTGAATAAAAACAGTAGGTTTTATAAAACAATTATAGTATATATGCACATAAAATACAACTGTTAATTCGCAAAACCGCTCAACATCTCATTCATAAGGAGATAAAGGTTTGATTTGCCGTCCGCTTTCAAAACAATGGAGACGATTGGCTGTCCGGAGGCATTATAAGAATACAAAACCAGGCAGTATCCAGCGGCACCTGTTGTTCCGGTTTTTCCGCCTACTACGGTGATACCTTCCGGTGCTTTCTCTTTTCCGGTCAGATACTGGTTCGTATTCTCCCATGTTTTCTCAACGCTGGAACCATTCACATCGGTATATACAACATCATAGCTCATTGTGCTGATAATATCGACAAACGTCTGATTATGGACGGCATTCTGGAAGATCAGATAAAGATCATACACAGAAGTATAGTGGTTCTCATCCGGGAGTCCGTTTGGATTGACAAAATGGGATCTTGTTGCACCCATTGCAAGTGCTTCCTGGTTCATCATATCAGCAAAGCCTTCCACACTTCCGCCGAGATGTTCTGCAATCGCGATTGCAGCATCATTTCCACTCTTCAACATCATTCCATATAAAAGATCCTTAAGCTGTACCACATCTCCGGCTTTCAGACCACAGACAGAAGAATCGGAAGCCTGATTGGCAGCATTCTCACTGACCGTTACGTAATCTTCAAGATTACCGTATTTTAAAGCAATATATGCTGTCAAAATCTTCGTTGTGCTTGCAGGATATAATTTTTCATAAATGTTCTGCGCATAAGTTACTGTATTCGTTGCAAGGTTAAAAGTTCCGGCACCTTCTGCAACTTTGGAATCCGTAGATTCCATTCCTACATTCACATCATCTGCCACACAGAGATTCTGGGAAAAATATGTTTTTTCAGAACCGGCACCCTCAGAAGTCAGTCCGTAATCTGCGGAAGTTGCATAGATATCATAAGGATTGTCATAACTGACAATGGTCTGTCCGCATCCGGACATAAAAATTGCTGCTATGCCACAAAGACACAGCAGTCTCATTTTATTTGTACATTTCACGCCACTCTAAATCTCCTCTGTCTAATGCTCGAATCAAAAGTTCGGCAGTGGCAAGATTAGTTGCCAACGGGATATTGTGTGTGTCACATAATTTTACAACGTTATTGACATCCGGTTCATGTGACTTCGGAGTAAGCGGATCTCTAAGGAAAATAACCAGATCGATCTCATTATGTTCAATCTGTGCGCCAAGCTGCTGGGAACCTCCCAAATGCCCTGCCAGATACTTATGAACATTGAGATTCGTTACCTCCTCAATCAGTCTTCCGGTTGTTCCAGTTGCATAAAGTTCATTCTTCGAGAGAATCCCTCTATATGCAATGCAGAAGTTCTGCATTAATTTCTTTTTTGAATCGTGCGCAATAAGTCCAATGTTCATTGTGCGGTTACCTCCTGTCAATATTTTTTCGGCTGTAGTCCAACATTCAATACAAGCCCCACCCCTATATATAAAGATAACAATGACGTAAGACCATAACTTACAAATGGAAGCGGCAGACCAGTATTTGGAAGCACTCCACTTGCAACCCCAATGTTAACCAGGCTCTGAAAGCCTACCAGTGCAGCAAATCCACAGCAGATCATTTTACCTGCGGTATCTTTTGCTTTTCTAGCAATTAATATACACTCAATTGTGATGAAAAGCAATAAAATTATAATGATAACCGTTCCAATAAATCCAAGTTCTTCCCCCGCAACAGCAAAGATAAAATCCGTCTGTGGTTCCGGGATAAAGTTACCATTTTTTACGGAAGTTGCATCTGTGTTATTCAGCCCTTTTCCCCAAAGCTGACCGGAACCGATCGCCATAATGGAATTCTGCTGTTGGTAAGCGTCTGCCGGATAATCATCCGGATAGAGCCATGCCATTACTCGTGTCACCTGATAACTCTTGATAAACGGAAGCTTGTCCTGAATCAGCAGTGTAAATAAGATGATTGCTGACGGAACGCTGACAGCCAAAACACCTACTACTATTTTATAACTTAATCCGGCAACAAACAAGAGGGCTGCGAAAATTAATGCAGTAACAATCGTTGTGGAAAGATCCGGCTGCTTTAATATCAGCGCAAGCGGTATTCCTGCCAGTATAAGTGACATGATCAGTACCTTGGGCGTATTGATCTTTTCCTCATGTTTCATGAAAAAATAGGCAAAAAACAATATGATCAGGATTTTTGCCAGCTCAGAAGGCTGGAAACGGAAACCTCCGATCTCAAACCAGCGCTGCGCACCTCCGGCATCATCACCCGCAAACATAACAAGCAAAAGTGTTCCAAGCATAAAAAGATAGATCAGCCACGCAAATTTCAGAATGAAATTGTAGTCGATCAGGGAAAGTATCACCATAATGGAAAGCCCTGCGATCATACCGACGATCTGTTTGCTCTGAACCGACGGCTTGGCACTTCCAATCAGAAGGATTCCGATCACATTTAAGATCACCACAAATAGAACCAATATGAACTTATAATTTTTCAGTTTGTACTGTTTAAACATTGTAATTCTCTCTTCTTGTATTCTTTTAAAATCACTTTTATCTCAATATTCTCAGGTTCCACATCCACATACTTCGTGATCACATTTCCTATGTCTCTCCGTATGTATCCCATTGTTTCTTCGTCTAAAATGTTATTTTCATAATGGATCATACATTTTAGACGTTCTTTTGCGGCAGTTACAGATTGTTCTCTCATTCTTACTCCATTTCTGCTATGCAACAAAGGCTGCTATGAATTGACAGGTTCTTTTGCAGGTTTGTTCCAGAAAATCCTCCTGAAACGGTGCTTTTCCTGCAAAAAATCAGGAATCGGAATCTGTTCCCCTGTCAGCCGTTTACAAATATTTTCATAACAGGTCTTAGAAGTGCTTTTTCTTCCAAACATAGTCTCGCCGTGATTCTGTGAGATAATAATATGTTCATCCTCTAACACGACTCCTAAGAGGTCGGTATTTAAGAGTTCACAGATATCGGAAATCTGAAGCATATTTCCTTCCTTGACTAATTGTTTCCGGAACGAATTGATCAGTAAAAACGTTTCGATGTCTTTTCTTCTCCGAAGCAGACGCAAAACACAATCTGCGTCATGCACAGCCGCAACCTGCGGTGTTGTCACAACAACAACTTTATCTGCCGCACACACCGCAAGATCAAATCCGCTGTCAATTCCAGCCGGGCTGTCTACTAAAATATAATCGTAGGATTCCTTCAATTCCTCCATGAGGGCCTGCATCGCTTCCGTCGTAAGAGGCGGATGTTCCCTGACACACGCGGAAGGAATAACCGACAGATTCGGATATCTGCGGTCGCGGATGACTGCCTGTTTTACCCGGCAGCGTCCTGTGAGCACATCTACCAGATTGTATACAATCCGGTTTTCTAACCCCATGACAACATCCAGATTGCGAAGTCCAATATCCGTATCGATCAAAATAACCTTTTTCTCTAATAGTGAAAGTCCAACTCCGACGTTTGCTGTAGTAGTTGTTTTGCCAACGCCGCCTTTTCCTGACGTGAAAGTGATCACTTCACTCATGAAGTAAGACCTCCTTATCGTTTAGTCATTAAAGCTGTTTGATGACTCACCTACATTTTCTGCCTGACCATTTAATAAGTCTTCGGCGTTCTGAACACCAAAATAGTAAGAGAACACATTTTTTGCGTATTCAGCCGCATTGTGCGACGTATAACCAAAGGCAATACGTGTCGCAATGGAAACCTCCGGATCATTGTATGGAGCATATCCAACAAATAAAGCGTGGTTTGGACGGTTTGGACTCTGCTGTGCCGTACCGGTCTTACCTGCAACTTCGATTGGAAAATTATCAAATGTTGAAAGATTTTCTACTACCATTCTCATTCCGGTATGAATCGCATTCCACTGTGTGGTGTCTAAAACATCCACGGTATTTCTTACCTTCGGCTCAATTGTCTCTAAAGTATTACCGTCCGAATCACAGACTTTGCTGAGCAGTGTGTATTCATACACATTACCGTCATTGGCGATCGCAGACACATATCTGCCAAGCTGTATCGTCGCATAGTTGTTATTACTTTGTCCGATTGCAGCCATAACAGGATATTCATTGGCAATCTGCGGATCATTCTCCTCAATCTCCACGCCTGTCGTCTCATCCAGACCAAGCAGGGATGCGTATTCCGTGATCTTGGAAATACCGGTTGCATCATCATAGGATGTCGTAAAATTATTGGTTGCAAGACGGTAACCCACATCATAAAAGAAATAGTTGCAGGAATCCCTCAGTGCCTCTGACACATTGATCAGTCCATGCGTATAGCCATGATTTAATGCCCAGCATCTTGGGTGGTTGCTGATGTTCTCATACACACCCTTATCCATGATCTGTGTGGTCAGTGTGATCACACCGGATGCAAGACCTGCAACCGAGGATACCATTTTAAAAGTAGATCCAGGAGCGGTTCGTTCCTGTGTTGCATAGTTATAAAGCGGTTTTGACAGATCCGTGTTCAGGCTTGCAAAGTAATCTGCATCTACCGTATTGGCAAGACGATTATTATCATATCCCGGATAACTTACCAGCGCTAATAATTCTCCTGTCTTGACATCTGTGATCACACAGGAACCGGAACAAGGATCTAATGCAAGCTGTGCCGGTGTGATCTCAATATTTTTGATCTTATCCTTTAAAAAGCTGACCGGGCTGACTGCATTTGACTCCAAAGAGCTGATTTCCTCTGCATCATACGCAAGCACGCCCTGATCGTATAAGATCAGACATAACTGTTTTCCGGAAACAGATCCGGCTTTGATCAGATACTCATAAATGATTTTTGAAAATCCGGTATCTGTGGCAATGTCATCCATAATATAATCGCACAATGCATCGTAGATTTCTGTCGAATCTGAGTACTTCTCATCAATTGTAAACTGCGTAATGTCGATCCAGTTCTTTGCAATGGCATGATTCAAATACTCCTGTGCACTGATAGAACCACTCTGCCACTGCTGATATACCTCATCTGTTTTATCAATTGATTTCTGCAGAAGGATTTTATTCTCTTTTAACTGATTGATAATAAAAGTAAAATAATCCTGATCTTCCTCTCCGAGTGAGCCAAAAGCGGTCGGTGCTGCTCCCTTTAACTCATTTGTAACAGATGCTAATACACTCTGCTGTCTTCCATTAAAAATCTGCTGGACTGCTCTTTCATTATCTGCAGCCTTTTCATCCGTAAAATGTTCAATATCGATCACATTATTATTCACCAATGCAAAATAAACATCTGTGATTGGAATGTTCATCTCAGAACCGGAGCTTTCAATATTCGAGTATACAATACCGGCGATCTCCTGCTCTAACAGATCATAAGCCGCAATCTGTAAGTTCTTATCAATGGAGAGATAAACATCATTTCCGGCGGACGGTTCCTCACGCTCTAACACCTCTACCGCTTTTCCAAGATAATCGACATACAGCTTTTCATAGCCTTTTGTTCCCTGCAGAGAGGCATCCATAACCTGCTCAATACCGGCTTTTCCGACAACGTCATTTAACGTGTAATTGTCATTGTCTTCTGACAGGCTTTCATATTCTTCCGTAGAAATTTTTCCTGTGTAACCGATGATCGACGCAAAATACTCTGCGTCATTGTATTTACGGATCGTATCATCAATCACTTCCACACCCTGCAGCTTTGCGGTATTCTCGCTCACATACGCCACAGATTCCTCGGATACATCGCTTGCGATCGTAGTTGCAATGTATTTCTGGTAACTGTTTTCGGACATCGCATAGCGGACAACCGTTATTTTGTAAGCCATGTCCTCATCATAATCTTCACTGATTCCGAATCTGGAAGTTTTCAGATAATCCATGACCTGATCTGCAGTTGCCTCTGCCTGATTATACCCAAGCTTCTTGTCGTATTTCAGGTCTGAGTAAGATGCCTGTCCGAAGACATCCGCAAGAAAACGTTTCAGCGAAGTGCCACTTACACTGAATTCATAATTTCCATTGTCATTCAGAGTCACTTTAAAGTTATTGATGATATCATCCCCGTTCTTTTCCAGAGCTGTGATGATATCTGCAATCTCTTCATTTAAAAGTTTATTTTTTTCCTTGTTTGAATCATAGGAACCATTATCCTCGATCGTGATCGAATAAGCGAGTTCGTTATAGGCAAGCACCTCGCCGTTTCGGTCTAAAATATTTCCTCTGGTACTGTTTAAGGTACGTTCACGGACAATCTTCAACGTATAGTTATCCTGATATTCAGCTCCCTGTATGATCTGAAGCTGGAACATCCGAAACAGCAGCACCGAAAATAAAAGGATCATTACCGTTGCCGCTACAAGCAGTCTGGATTTAAAGATTGTACGAAAAAACTCTTTGATATTCTCAAACAAATTTTACAGCGCTCCTTTTTTCTATTGCTTCAAGTTTCTGGTTGATCTTTAAAATAATGAAATACAGGAATATAGTCACAACCATTGTGTAAACAAGTTCCGGAATCATAATATTCAGCAGATAGTATAAAAAGTCAAACTTTCCGCGGAATAAGAATAACAGGAAATAGATGATCAGACTGCACGAAAAATCGCTGACTGCGATCAGTAACATCGGCAGCTTGATATCTTCCGGGTAAAACATTTTCCGGAAAAATCCGTTAAAATATCCCACATACATATAGAGTAAGGCATAAAAGCCTAAAATACTTCCCGTAAAAATATCTAAAAGAAGTCCTGTGAAAAAGCCGATCCACAGTCCTTCTTTTTTTCCTCTCATAAAACCAAATGCAGACACAACAACAATCATCAGATTCGGGGCGATTGATGCAAACGAAAGCGCCTGAAACACCGTGCTCTGCAAAAGGTAACAAACTGCTATGATTAAAAATACAGTTACTTTTCTCCGCATGCCGTCCTCCCTGCCTTAATTATCAATGGTCTGTTTTTTATTTAAAATAACAAGTACTTCTTCAATATGTTCAAAATCAACTGCTGGTGTGATCGTGCCGGATTTTGTCAGATTATTGGAATCTGTTTCAATGGAACTGATATAACCGATCAGGATTCCCTGCTGGTAATTGTAAGATACGGAAGAAGTTACCACAGGATCATTGATAGAAACCTCGTTGTCTTTATCATTCAAGTTATTGAACTCGATCACCATATCCTCATTCATCTTCTGCAGACTTCCGGATACGATCAGGTTATCTGATGTAGTTGTTACCATTCCGCTGACCTTGCTCGTGTCATTGATG
Organism: uncultured Roseburia sp.; assembly: GCA_900542495.1. Lineage (GTDB taxonomy): Bacteria > Bacillota > Clostridia > Lachnospirales > Lachnospiraceae > Roseburia. The sequence continues at coordinate 89,990 of UQNW01000002.1, read as the reverse complement.
ATCGAGGTTACTTTCGCATAATTCGGTCCGACATCGGTAACGATTCCGACCAGTCCGCTTCCAGCCATGACATTCATATCCACTTCAATGCCGTCATTGCTTCCCTTGTCGATTGTGAACGTATTAAACCAGTTTCCGCTGTTTTTTCCGATCACATTGGCTGCAACCTTCTCATAACTTGGATATTTCTGGTCTAAATTATATAATTCTCTTAAATTCTCTAACTCATACTGCTCTAGTTTGATCGTGTTCAGTTCCGTAGTCAGTTCATCTACCTGACTTTGAAGCTGCTCATTCTCAGCCATAACATCACTTAAGTTTTTCAGATTTGCCGCCTTGTCGGAAATCCAGGTGCCGATTTTATTAATTCCCTCCTGCATCGGTACAAAAACATAACCGGCTGCCGCATTTAACGGGCCACCGGATATATTTAAGGTAAAACTTAATAACATGATGATAATACAGACTCCCGACATGATCAGAAGCAGATATCTTGCAGGAAGAAAAAATTTTGATTTTCGTCTCATTCCATTCCTCAATTTCTTTCAACAGATGTGAAGTTGCATCTGTTTATTTTAAAATTTTATTTTTCATGCTGAATGCCAGATGTTTGTACTTCTGGTCGCTCACAATCTTCACCAGACCACGGACAACACACTCTTCCGGTTCCTCACAGGTGTTGATCTCAATGCCTGTGATATCTTTGAATAACTGGTTCAGATTATGTATCTGGGAGCTTCCTCCGGTAATATAAATACCGGAATGAATAATATCTTTTGCAAGCTCCGGTGGGGTTTTCTCTAAAATCATCTTAATGGAGTTGCAGATGCTGTTTAAGTTATCCTTGATTGCCTCATAGACAACTTCTCCGTTGATCTCCATTTCAATTGGAAGTCCGCTCACCACGTCGCGTCCTACGATCACCATAGTATCCGTATTTCCCGGGATACCGGAACCAAGCTTTTCTTTTAATGCCTGTGCTGTTTTCTGTCCGATCACAAGATTATAAGTCCGCTTCACATAAGTGATAATGGACTCGTCAATCCGGTTACCGCCAAAATGTAACAGATCACTTAACACAAGTCCGCCAAGGGAGATGACAGAGATTTCTGTCGTATCTGCTCCGATATCTACGACCATGATACCGGTCGGTTCATTGACATCTAAGCCCAGACCGACAGCGTCTGCAATTGGTTTTTCACAGAGCAGGACACTCTTTGGTTTTAATTTGCTCTTATAGAACATTTCAAAAAAAGCTCTTTTTTCTACATCTGTAATATCAGTTGGAACAGCAACGATAAATTCTGCACCGCGGATTTTTCCCTTCATATTTTCTTCTAAATACATCTGAAGCATTGTCTGAAGATTGTTAAAATCAGCGATCACGCCGCTGATCACTGGAAATGTGACATTGATCGTCTCTGGTGCTTTCTCATACATTGCATAAGCTGCATCACCATAAGCATAGATCTGATCCTTTTTTACCAGTGCAATGGTGTTCTTCTCATTTAATATTTTATTGGAAGTCTTGCAGTAAATCTTCATATTGCAGGTTCCAAGATCAATTCCGTATACGTTGCTATTCATTTTCTTCTCCCTTGTATTGTTTTTCCATAATCAGATAATCCCGTGAAAATCTGTTTTCTGTGACAGACACCACGATCATGTCAGATAACCGGCTTCCCGGTAACTAAAATAAGTACGGTCTCCGATGATAATATGATCCGACAATGCAACACCTAACAGCTTTCCAGCTTCCGCTATCCTTGCTGTCACAACATCATCTTCCCCAGAAGGAACTGCCCTGCCACTCGGATGATTGTGCACCATTACGATGTGTACCGCCTTTTTCTCCAGAGCACAGATAAAAATCTCGCGTGGCGGAACAATGGAAGAACTGACGCTTCCGGTCGTAACAACCGCATCTCCAAGCCATTTGCATTTGCTGTCAAACATACAGACGATCAGCTTTTCCTGCTGTTCATGCCGCAGTTGCTCCATATAATACTCGGCAACCGTCGCTGCGCTTTTCATCTGGATTCCCTCAAAATGCCTTGTATTGGAAATTCTCGTGGAAAGCTCTGCAATGCATTTTAACTGCATGGCGATCACATCTCCGATTCCGCGGATCTTCTTCATCTCATCATACGATAGTTCGTAGAGATTCATGAGATTTCTGTCCTTCTGTGCCAGAAAACTTCTGGCGACATCCACGGCTGTCATTCTGCTGTTTCCAGACTTGATCACGATTGCCAAAAGTTCTGCATCACTTAATGCGGCTGCGCCATATTTCCAGAACTTTTCATAAGGTCTCTCGGATTCCGGTAATTCTTTTGTTGGTAATGAGTGATTCATAAATTCCTTTCACTCTCCCTGAAAGTGCTTTTATGTCAACTCAAAAAACTCTTTTTTCATTTTAGCATAACAAGTCTGTATTAACAAGATTCCGTTCCTTAAGTTTTTGTAAAGACATCAAAATTCCTAATTTTGCGTGATACCAGGTCAGTCCGCCCTGAAAATAAACTGCATATGGCGGTTTGATCGGTCCGTCTGCACTTAACTCAATGGAGGAACCCTGCACAAAAGCGCCGGCAGCCATGATGACATCACTGTCATACCCCGGCATTGCCCACGGTTCTGGGGTCACATAGCTGTCTACCGGAGCTGCCGCCTGGATTCCCTCGCAGAATGCGATCATCGCATCCGGATTGTTGAAGGTCACTGCCTGAATGATGTCATGTCTGCTCTCGGTTCCATTCGGGATTACGGAAAATCTTAATTTTTCATATATATTTGCAGCAAAAATAGCACCTTTTAACGCGCCGCTTACAACGGTCGGCGCCATGAAAAATCCCTGATAGAAGGACTGGATCACGCCGAGAGAGGCACCAACTTCCTTACCAAGCCCCGGGGATGTCAGACGATATGCGGCATTTTCCACACACTCTTTTTTCCCGACGATATAGCCGCCGATCGGTGCCAAACCGCCGCCCGGATTTTTGATCAGAGAGCCAACAATCATATCTGCTCCGACTTCCAAAGGCTCTTTTTCCTCGACAAATTCACCATAGCAGTTGTCAACCATACAGATCACATCCGGCTTGATATCCTTGATGAACGAAATGAGTTCACCGATTCTTGCGACTGATAATGTAGGTCTTGTGGCATAGCCTTTGGAACGCTGGATTGTTACAAGTTTTGTGCGTTCATTGATTGCCTTTCTGATATTGTCAAAATCAAAGCTTCCGTCCGGAAGTAAATCGACCTGACTGTAAGTAACGCCATATTCCGCCAGCGATCCCTTGGAAGACCGGATTCCGATTACTTCCTCTAAGGTATCATATGGTTTTCCTACCGGAGACAAAAGTTCATCCCCCGGTCTTAAATTCGACATTAACGCCAAGGCCAGTGCATGTGTTCCACAGGTGATCTGTGGTCTGACAAGGGCATCTTCTCCCTTGAAGCAGGAGGCATACACTTTTTCCAAGGTATCTCTTCCTAAATCATTGTATCCATATCCGGAGCTCATATTAAAACATTCTGCACTGACGCGGTTATCCTGCATTGCTTTTACAACCTTCATCTGGTTGTACTCTGCTCTTGCGTCAATCTCTGTGAAACGCTCTTTTAAAGACTCCTCGATTTTTTCTCCAAATTCATATACTTCCCGGGAAATTCCGAGTTTCTGGTATTGTTCTTCTAAAAACTGGTTCATGACTGTTTGTTAATCCTCTCTTTATTCGTCAGTTTGCAGTTAATTACGAAACTCAGCTTTAAATTACGAAGATTATGAAGAATTAACAAAATTTTCGAAGACACGCTCTCGCTACGTGTCGCTCGCAGCGGTACTAAGAACTCATATCCTGCATTTCATTTCTGATAAATCAGAATGAAATACAGAATCTGACTTCTAAGGACCGGCGGTTCCCCAGTGTCTTCTCAATCTTTTGTCAATTCTTCATAATTCAATTTACATTTTTGTGAGTTTCGCAATTATCTTTTTCAATTTAGGTTATGATAGTTTTTTCTTTTAATATATCTATCATATCGTTTAGAATTTTTTCATCTTGATAGTTGTAGGTCTGTTTATCAAACCAGATCACGTCGCGTTCCCGGCGGAACCAGGTAAGCTGGCGTTTGGCAAAATGTCTGGTTTCACGTTTGATGATGTAGACGGCTTCCTCTAAGGTTGTTTTTCCATCCAGATAATCTAAGATTTCTTTGTAACCAAGTCCCTGCATGGAAACCATATCACGGTGAAAGCCCATATCTTTTAATTTTTGTACTTCACCCACAAGTCCCTGTTCTATCATAAGATCTACCCTTTTGTCAATGTTCTGGTACAGATGTGCCCTGTCATCGGTCAGGACAAAGTATGCAAAGTTATAAGGAGATTTTTTCTCCCGTTCTTTTTCGTTATGTTCTGAAATGCGTTTCCCGGACAGATGATAAAATTCGAGTGCACGGATCACACGTTTGATATTGTTTGCGTGAATGGCATCGGCTGAAGCCGGATCGACTTCTCGTAACATATCGTGTAAATATCCGGCGCCTTTTTCCGTGGCAAGCTGCTCTAAGCTGGTGCGGTATGCCTCGTCACACTCCTGCTCGGTAAAATCAATATTATAAAGAAGCGCCTGAATGTAAAAGCCGGTGCCCCCGGCAATGATCGGGATTTTTCCTTCCGCGTAGATTTCTTCTAAATGCTCTTTGGCACGCTCCACAAATTTTACAACATGAAATTCTTCATCCGGATCAAATTCATCGATCAGATAATGTCTGACACCGTCCATTTCCTCCGGCATTACTTTTGCAGAACCGATATCCATATGGCGGTATACCTGCATGGAATCTGCGGAGATAATGGAACCATTGATTTTTTTTGCCAGTTCAATCGATAAGGCTGTTTTTCCAACTGCTGTCGGTCCGGTCAATATGACCATCGGTCGTTTCTCTGTCATAGTTTTTATACGATTCTCCTGAATTTCTTTTCGATTTCATATTTTGTCATGGAAATGATCGTTGGTCTTCCATGCGGGCAGTTGTAAGGATTATCCAGCTCTAAGAGTTCATCAATCAACGCTTCAATCTCCGGTCTGGAAAGATGATTGTTTCCTTTGACTGCCGCCTTGCAGGACATGGACGCTGCTTTTTCCATGATCAGATTCGGTGCATCTCTCCCTGAAATATTGGCAAAATCATCAAGCATTTCGATAAACATTGTTTTCATGTCAATATCTGTAAAATCTGCCGGAATTGCTGTAATTGCATATTCTTTTCCGCCAAAAGGCTCTATTTCATATCCGAATGTGGTAAGCTGCTCTGCGTAAGTCTCTAACGCCTGTACTTCATCATTGCTTAATGTCAGGATGATAGGTGGACTGATCGTCTGGGAAGAAAAGTTTTTATCGGAAATCCTTTTCATGGTGCGCTCATATAACACTTTCTCATGTGCGGCGTGCTGGTCGATAATGAATAACTTATCCTCGTATTCGATTAGCCAGTAAGTATCAAATAATTGTCCGATGATTTTATGTTTTTTCCTTGCATCCTTTGTAAGGAAGTGGGAATCAAGCTGCTCTAAATTCTGCTGTTCATAGACAATTGCTGCGTCGGAGGATTTTGTATGCGAAACTTCCTTCGTATCTAAAACAATCCCCATATCAGATTCCGTTAAATTGTCTGTAACTTTTTCTGTATCAGATTCAGTCACAGGCTTTGCAAACAGGTTCTCCTCCTGCACTGTCAGCGGACTTGCGTTCGTCTGCTTCATTTTTTCAAAGAAGGCTTCCTGATTCCGGCGTTTGATTTCAAATGGTTCCGGCGTATGCTTTGGAACCGAAGGGATAGTCTCTTTTTTCTCCTCCTGCACCGGAACTTCCGGGATAAAATCCCGATGAGAGATTGTATTCCGGATAATCTCAAATAAAGAGCGGTAAATCTCCTCATTCTGGCTGAAACGCAGTTCCATTTTCGTCGGATGTACGTTCACATCCAAAAGACCCGAGTTCATTTCAAAATAAAGCACACAGAACGGATACTGGTGCTGCATCATAAAACCTTTATAGGCTTCCTCAATGGATTTAGCAATCAGAGCACTTTTGATATAACGTCCGTTGATAAAATAATTTTCATAATTGCGGTTTCCTCTGGAAATGATCGGTTTTCCGATAAAGCCCCGGAGCTTGAATAATTCCGTCTCATGTTCCACTTTAAGCACCGCTGATGTAATGTCACGTCCATAGATATGATAAATCAGGTCTTTCTCATTTCCGTTACCGGATGTATGAAGCTTTGTCTGCCCATTATTAATAAACTTAAAGGAGACATCCGGGTGGGATAATGCCATGCGTTCCATTAGATCGCTGATATAGCCCGCCTCAGTCTGCGCTGTTTTTAAAAATTTTCTTCTGGCAGGAACATTGTAAAAAAGGTTTCTTACGATAAATGTAGTCCCTTCCGGTGCTCCAATCTCCTCATTTTCCACCTCTTTGGATCCTTCGATCACATATCTCGTTCCGGTCAGTTCATCATAAGTCTTTGTGATCAGTTCCACCTGTGAAACCGCAGCAATACTTGACAAAGCCTCGCCACGGAAACCAAGGGAATGAATACTGAGCAGATCTTCCACACTGCGGATCTTGCTGGTTGAATGTCGTAAAAAAGCAATTGGAACCTGCTTTTTTTCAATGCCACAGCCATTGTCTGTGATCCTGATAAAGGAAATGCCACCCTCTTTGATCTCCACCGTGACTGCGGTTGCCTTTGCATCAATCGCATTTTCCACAAGCTCTTTCACAACAGAGGAAGGGCGTTCTACCACTTCTCCTGCGGCAATTTTATCTATGGTCTCCTGATTCAGTAACATGATTTCCGGCATTCTGTAGCACTTCCTTTCCATTCAAATCAAAAACCGTAAGGATTCTTCCTTTTATAATTCTAAAAAATGAACCTTACCAGCGGTTTTTGATTTTATTCTGTAATTCATATAATTTATTCAAAGCGTCGATCGGCGTCATATTGCCAAGATCGACATTTTTTAATTCTTCAATAATATCATCATCTTTTACTGTGTCAAATAAGGACATCTGCGCAAGATCGACTTCATCAAGTTTTTCTTTTTTCTTTTTCGCTCCGGTCTCAACGGAAAGATTCTTTGTGACTGCCGTAATATCGTTAGCACTTAATTCTTCCACGATCTGTTTTGCACGCTCAATGACAGAATCCGGCACGCCTGCAAGTTTTGCAACCTGAATACCATAACTCTTGTCAGCGCCTCCGCGGACAATTTTTCGTAAGAATACGATATCGTCTCCTTTTTCCTTTACCGCGATACAATAGTTGTTTACATTGTGAAGCTTTCCCTCTAACTCGGTCAGCTCGTGATAATGAGTTGCAAACAGTGTTTTTGCCCCAAGCAGCTTTGGATTGCTGATATGCTCCACAACCGCCCAGGCGATACTAAGACCGTCAAATGTACTGGTACCGCGTCCGATCTCATCTAACACAAGAAGAGAATTGCTCGTAGCATTGCGAAGGATATTGGCAACCTCATTCATTTCCACCATAAACGTACTCTGTCCGCTCGCAAGATCATCCGACGCACCAACCCTTGTAAAAATACGGTCAACGATTCCGATTTTCGCCGAGGACGCCGGAACAAAGCTTCCAATCTGCGCCATTAAGACAATGATCGCCGTCTGTCGCATGTAGGTAGACTTTCCCGCCATGTTTGGTCCTGTGATAATGGAAATACGGTTGTTTCCATTATCCAGATAAGTGTCATTTGCGATAAACATATCATTGTTCATCATTTTTTCGACAACCGGATGTCTGCCGTCTTTAATGTCAATCACACCGTTTTCGTTAATTTTCGGGCGACAGTAATTGTTCTGATCTGCCACAACCGCAAGTGACACAAAAGTATCCAGCTTGGCAACTGCTTTTGCTGTTTTCTGGATACGCACCACTTCCGCTGCAATTTTATTACGCACCTCACAGAACAGATCATACTCTAAATTGATCAGCTTATCCTCTGCGCCTAAGATCATATCTTCGAGTTCCCTTAATTCCGGTGTGATGTAACGCTCAGCGTTGGCAAGTGTCTGTTTTCTTGTAAAATAATCCGGAACAAGGTCTTTGTAAGAATTAGTTACCTCTAAATAATAGCCAAACACCTTGTTGAATTTAATTTTCAGGTTTTTAATGCCTGTCTTCTCGCGCTCTTTTGCTTCTAACTCAGCGAGCCATGTTTTTCCCTCTGTTTTGGCATGACGGTATGTGTCAACATTTTCGTTGTATCCGTCTTTGATCAGTCCGCCCTCACGTACAGAGATCGGCGGTTCCTCTATAATAGACTCATCGATCAACTTGTAAAGTTCTTCAAGCGCATCCATATCCGCCTGAATTTCTTTTAAAAGTTCCGTGTCAAAATCATCCAGCAATGATTTGATCGGCGGCAGCATGCCAATGGAATTTTTAAATGCGATTAGATCTCTTGGATTCGCAGAGAGATAGGTCACACGGGTGATAAGCCGCTCCAGATCATAAATCGGGTTTAAATACTCTCTGAGTTCTTCTCTTGTGATCATGTGTTTGTTAATGTCCGCGATCGCATCCTGTCTTTTTTCAATTTCCGTCTTATCGATCAGCGGCTGTTCCACATAAGAACGTAAAAGTCTTGCACCCATGGCTGTTTTCGTTTTATCTAACACCCAGAGCAGGGAACCTCTTTTTTGCTTTTCACGCATCGTCTCCACTAACTCTAAGTTTCTTCTTGTGGAACTGTCAATGATCATGAATTTTCCGGTGGAATACGGATGAATCGCAGAAATATGATCCAGATTGTTTTTCTGTGTCTCATACAGATACTTTAACAGTGCTCCCGCCGCAATTGTTCCGTAAGCATAGTCATTTAACCCAAGTCCTTCCAGACTGTTGACATGAAAATGCCCCTTTAACGTCGTCTCTGCCGTCTCGTCGCTGAAATACCATGCATCCAGAGAGTAAATCGTAATGCCGAGGCGGTGACGCATATCATCGAGATCAACGCCGCTCATATAAAAACTTTCATTACATACGATCTCGGAAGGCGCAAATTTGTTGATCTCATCGATCAGTTTCCGCTCCGAATCCACTTCTGTCACATAATAATCTCCGGTCGATACATCCGCGAGCGAAATTCCATATTTATCTGCCAGATAGACAATACACATAATGTAATTATTTTTGGACTCATCAAGCGCCTGAATATCCATATTCGTTCCCGGTGTGACAACACGGATGACTTCTCTTTTTACAATTCCTTTTGCAAGCTTTGGATCTTCCACCTGCTCACAGATCGCCACTTTATGACCGTTGGCTACCAGACGGTTTAAATACCCTTCCACTGCATGATACGGAATACCGCACATCGGTGCGCGTTCCTCCATACCGCAGCTTTTTCCGGTCAGTGTCAGTTCTAACTCTTTTGACACTAACACCGCATCATCAAAAAACATCTCATAAAAATCGCCGAGACGGTAAAACAAAATACAGTCCTTATATTCTTCTTTTGTCTGCAGATAATGCTGCATCATTGGTGTAAATTCTGCCACTTATGTTACTTCCTTCCATTTATCTGTAAAGCTGCTCTTAAAACGACTGATAAGTGCGGATGATCGTCTCCGCAACTTTCATGCCGTCCATGGCAGCCGAAGTGATTCCTCCTGCATATCCGGCGCCTTCCCCACAAGGATAAATGCCTTTGATATTTGCCTCAAACGTTTCATCCCTGCGGATTCTTACCGGGGAAGATGTCCGGCTCTCCACACCGGACAGGATTGCATCCTTACGGTCAAACTCCGGAATATGTCTCGCAAAATCGTGCATCCCTTCGATAAAGGACTGTTCGATCTCATCTGTAAACATCCCCCTTAAATTGGCAAAAGCCGTCTCTCCCCTTGTCTCTGAAGAAAACGATCCATAGGATGAACTTTTTTTATTTTCACAATAATCGCTAAAAAGCTGTTGTGGGATTTTTCCATTGCCGAGTGCATATGCTTTTTCTTCCAGTTTTCTCTGAAAATGTACACCGGAAAGTGCATCTGTTCCCTCGAAATCATCCGGTGTCACAGATACAATGATCGCACTGTTTGCATTGCTGCTTCCACGGTCCGAATAACTCATGCCATTTACCGCGAGACGTTTTTCCTCCGAAGATGCATTCACCACGTAACCGCCCGGACACATGCAAAACGAATACACTCCCCTGCCATTTGCAAGATTTGCTGTCACTTTATAAGGCGCCGCTTCAAGCATTTCACCATATTTTTCTCCATACTGGCTGCGGTTAATATCCTTTTGCGGATGTTCCACACGAAAACCCACTGCAAACGCCTTTGGCTCCATAAACAGCTCTGTTTTATGCAGCATTTCAAAGGTATCTCTGGCACTGTGACCTAATGCGAGCACACAGATGTCCGTCTCAATCCATGTCTCATCATTGATCAAAACAGCCGTTATCTTCCCCTGTTCCACACGGATATCCGTCACACAGCTTTCAAATGCAAATGTCCCTCCAAGACGTATGATCTCCTCGCGCATGTCTGCAATGACTTTTGATAAAATATCGGTTCCGATATGCGGCTTGTTCTCATATGTAATTTTACCCGGCGCGCCAAACGTCACAAAGGTATCTAAGACAAACCGGCTGCGTCCGATCGGGTCTTTTACCAGTGTATTTAATTTTCCGTCCGAAAACGTTCCTGCGCCGCCCTCGCCAAACTGTACATTGGATGCCGGGTTTAACACGCCCGTTTTCCAGAACTCCAAAACATCACCGGTTCTCTCCTCCACCTTTTTGCCGCGCTCAAGCACCAGCGGGCAGTAGCCTTCCTTCGCAAGCAGATAGGCGCAGAATAAACCTGCCGGACCTGCCCCGATGATGACCGGGCGGTGGTTTAATAGGCTTGTTCCATGCACAGGTGTATGATAATGCTTCTCCTTCACACAGACAGCATTTTTATTTCCGGAGCGTTTAAAAACCTTTTCCTCATTGTCAACCCATACGTCCACAGAGTAGACAATTGACAAATCTGGCTTCTTGCGCGCATCAATGGACTTTTTGACGATCTCTAGTTTGTTGATCTGCTCCTTTTTTATTTTTAAACTTTTTTCAACTTTCTGATATAACTGCGCTTCGTTATGTTCCACTGGCAGTTTGATCTGACTGATTCTGATCATTTTATTTTCCTGTTCTATATGTATTTATCTGACAAAAAGTCGGGTGTCTGTTAATATGTTCTGTTCTCACAGGAAAGTGCTGCGTGTTTTCCGGCTACATAACCGCTCGACCACGCCCACTGCAAATTATAACCGCCACACATGCCGTCAATGTCAACCACTTCTCCCGCAAAGTAAACATTTGGAATAATTTCTGATTCCATTGTTTCAGGATTGATCTCTCCGGTATGTACGCCGCCGGCACAGACCTGTGCCTGCTCAAAAGACTTGCTTCCGATGACAGAAACCATAAATTGTTTGCACTGTTTTACTAATCGCAACAGTTCCTCCTGTGTTATCTCATCTGCTCTTTTATCAGGATGTATCCGGGCTTCCTTTAACAGCACATTACTTAACTTATGATTTAACAAGCCGATCATTGCTTCACCGGCTGACTTGCCATGCACATTTTCATGAAAACGTTCTGTTAATAACAGTGCCGCTTCCCGTCCGCTCAGGGAAGGAAGAAAATCAACTGTTGCTGTGACATTCTTTTTTTCCTTCAATGCCTTCGTGGCAAATCGGCTGACCTGAAACACCGGAATTCCGGAAATTCCATAGTCGGTCAATTGAAGTTCGCCACGGTCTGAGACCGATTTCCTGCCGTCAATGTCAAGTGTGACTGATGCCTCTGTGCGGATTCCAGCTAATTGTTTAAAATAATTTTCCTTACACTGCAATGCCACAAGTGCCGGAACGACATCCGAAAAGCGATGTCCGAATGCTTTGATCAGCGGAATGGCACTTCCGTCACTTCCGGTCTTTGGTGCTGCTAAAAGTCCTGTTGCAAATATGATTTTTTTTGCAAAAAATCTACCCTTGCCCGTCTCTAGAACAAATCCGTTTTTCTTTTCTTCCACGGTCGTTACTTCACATTCTGTCACAACAGATACCCTGCGATAGGAAAGTTCCATGCGAAGGACATCTAAAACGGATGCAGCCTGCTCACTTGCCGGATAATAATAACCATTCTTATTTTTCGGATAGATTCCAAGCCGCTGAAAAAAATCAACGGTCTGCACAAATCCAAACTGTCCCATCACAGGCACCACAAAGGCAGGGTTGTCTCCTCTGTAATAAGAAACACCCTGCTTTTCGTTCGTATAATTGCATTTTCCATTTCCGGTAGATAAAATTTTCTTTCCCACCCGGTCTTTGTGCTCTAGTATCACGGTATCGGCTCCATTCGAAGCAGCAGTGATTGCAGCCATCATTCCGGCAGCGCCGCCACCGATCACAAGAACATCAAAGCTTTTCATTTCCTTTATATTCATGATTCCTCACATTGTTTCTCGTTATCTAAAAACCATACCTATCTTACCATAAGTAATAGCAACATTCAAATGATTCTAAGAAGAATAATTTTCAAGAAACTCGTATAATTCCTGTTCTGTATCAATGGCAATGCCATCTTTTAAATCAGAACGCAGGCTTTCCGGAAGCATCTCAACAGGAATTGCTGTTTCCATATACATCGTCTCTTTATCTTTTTCGAAAACAGCTACTCTGCCGTCAAATTCAAACAAATAATATTTCGGATTAGAAAGATACGACATACTTTCTGCCATTTCTTCTGTATCCGTCAGCTTTTCCTCAGTTACAGGCGGATCAGAGACGATATTCTCATTGATCCGGTCAATCCAGAGCGCTCCTGCAAGCACCAAAATAAAAGAAAGACAAATACCTATCATTTTTTTCAAATTCATCACCCATGATAGAGTATTGGTCTTTCTGTTATGTTTTATACAATATGTCTGTTTTTTTGCATTTTAAAATTATTTATTTCTGCAATTGTGTTTGTAACGGAACAAATTCAATTTTTAATTGCATTCCCAAGCCGGCCGCAAGCTTCTTCAAAAGTTTTAAGCCAGGTCATCCACCTAGCGCAGCAGATGCAGTTTTCTGGCAAGTCTCACCAGTGCAGCTCCCTTCGGGAATTTCAGAATTTCTTCCTCTGTCAATCCTTTTAACAATAAAAGAACCACGGCATACACGGCCACACCGATCAGAATACTGAACACTGTTGCAATCGCATTGACACGCAGAATATACAAAAACAACTGATACGACAAATAAACTGCCACACCCATGATCAGTGCGGAAATTCCCGGGATGACAAAAGTTCGTTTGATCTCCTGCTGATATCCGCTGTATTTTCTGACGGAATGGGCATTTAACAGACACATTAACAGTCCGAAAAATGCATTGGCATAAACGACCGCATAGATATTCAGTTTAAAGGCATACATCAGTACTACTAATAAACAGATGTGTAACACCAGAGCGATCAGCGCATTCTTTACAGGCTCCCTCATGCGGTTGATTCCCTGCAAAAGGCCGTTTGACAGCGTCGACAGTGAGAAAAATACAATGGAAACTGCTCCCAATTGCAACATGCTCGCTGCAAGTTCCGAGGAATCGCGGAATAAAAGCTGTAAGATTGGGGATGCCAAAACACCCATTCCCACTGCACACGGAAATGCCACTACCATAATAAAACGGATCGCTGTATTGATCTGCGCACGCACAGCATCCTTCTTTCCGTTTGTGTAAGCTGCCGTCAACGCTGGAACAGAAGATGCAGCCAATGCAGAGGCAATGGAAATCGGTACATTGATCAGTGTCTTGTATTTTCCTGTGTAAATACCGTTCCACTCACTGATGTCGTTTGCAGAATATCCCTGTAAATTTGCAATGTTTTTAAAAATTGCCTGATCTAAAATTGCATTACAATTGTAGATTGTTGTGCTCATCAGAACCGGAATGATCGTAATAAATAAAATCTTAAAAATATAAGAATAACTGTCCACTTTCGCGCGGCGCTCCCGCTTCATCTGGCGTTTGAACACACTTAAATATGCGATCAGCACAAACGTTGCAAATAATAGTCCTATCACTGCCCCGGTTCCCGTACCTAACGTTCCTCCGGCAGCACCATAGGCAGCCGCATAATTTTCCGTATTTCCGAGTACTGCACCCACTTTCGTTCCATAATTATAAAGCACATAGGCAGCCCAGACACTGACGATTGCATTTGCGATCTGCTCTAAAATCTGTGACACAGCACTTGGCATCATCGTTCCAAGTCCCTGAAAAAATCCACGCAAAACACCTAATACCGCAACAACGATCAGTGTTGGAACGAGTACTTTTACTGCGAAAATACTGTATGGTGTCTTCATGATCGTTCCGGTGATAAATTCTGCCCCAAAGAACAGGATCAGCGCAGCGATCGTACCTGATACCAGACCGAAGATCAGCGCACTTTTTAAAATACGGTATACATTTTTCTTTCTTCCAAGAGACATGTCCGCAGACACAAGCTTTGAAACCGCCAGTGGCAGACTGTAGGATGAAATGATCAGCAATATATTATAAATCTCAAACGCACATCCGTAATAGTCATTTCCTTTATTTCCGATAATAGCAGTCAGCGGGATACGATATACTAACCCGATGATACGACTGATGATCGATGCCATTGCAAGAATGGATCCCTGCACCAGAAAACTGGTGCTGCTCTTTTTATTATTCATATTATTCCTCAAAATTTCTTTATCTTGTGATATTCATCTCATCAAGAATCTGTTTTTGTTTTGCTTCCATCACCGCAGCTTCCTCCGGTGTCATATGATCATAGCCAAACAGGTGCAGCATGCTATGTACGATCAGAAATGCATATTCACGCTTTGTGGTATGTCCGTAACTTTCCGCCTGCTCTAAAACCTTGTCCACGGAGATCACAATATCCCCTAACATAATCTCTCCGGTATCCGGATTGAAGTTATCATCATAATCATCTTCTAATTTTGAAAAATCTCCTGCACTCTCATAGGAAAGCATTGGAAAAGATAAAACATCCGTAGGGCGGTCAATCTCCCGGAACTCCTTATTGATCGCATGGATTCCCTCATTGTCTACTAAGGTCAGATTTACCTCCGGCTCATATGGAAAATTCTCATGATCTAATGTAAAAGTGATCACTTCCCCAGCCAGCGTTTCCGCATCAAAATCAAATGGTATCGTTACTTCCGCTTCAAAATTCAATGTCATAACAGCAAAGCCTCCTCTTTTACAAGATATTCTCTGATTTTTAAAAACATATTCATACTAAGTCCGGACTGATCGTATAGTCCCTGTGCTGAAAAATCATTCAGTGTCTGGTAAATGACCATTTCTTTATTCCAGCCACCCTCAATTTTACTCGTCTTATCAAGTGCCTCTAACTTCTTGATCAATCCGTCTACCATTTGTACAATGGCAGATTCTATGGATGAAGGCATTTTTTCCATTCCATAATATTCGGACAAAATCTCTGTCACCCGCTCCGGGAAACAGTTTGTCTGTGCCCGCATGACGCCGTTTTCCACCATTGGATCACCGTCTAAAATGCCGATACGGTAGTAAAGTCCTGCCGCCTTGCTGACCGCAGCATCTGCCCCCACTAACTTTGCACATTTTTCACAAACTCTTGAGACACGGAGCGCATGCCGGTACTCCTGTCTGGAAAAATTTTTAAGTTCCCGCAATAGCATATAATCTTCTTCCGTTATATCTGTTAAAAAATTGTCAATCTCGTGTTCCTTCTGTCTTGCCAGAAACGGATACACAACTGCTGCAGACAAATCGGTCAGAGCCGCCGCTATGGCAGCTTTCACCATAACATCATAATGTGGTTCCTGATAAAAGAAATACGAAAACAGCACCGGAACCACAAATGCCACTGCAAATGTCAATATAAGATACCACACTTTATTTTTCGCATCTTCTAACAGATGTACAATCACAAATCCAAACAGAAGCAGCATTGTATCACAGAGGACTTCATAAGAGGGACTTCCCTTTGCAATCTCTAATATCACACAGAAGAAAAAGGAACTGCACACGGAAAGCTCATAGGTTCCAGCCGCCGACATGATAACCGGCAGTATCATCACAGGACTTGCAAACTCCGGCAAAAAAAGGAAAGCAACTGCCGCCACAGCAGAAAGCAGAAATCCTTTTGTAATCTTTCCATAATCGGTCTCCCGGTTATGCGCTATCCTGTTACGGTTTCTCTCATAAATAAGCAAAAAGACCAATAATGCAGCAAAAAGGATCGTCAATGCACCGATTCCCAGAAGAATGTCAAGATACAGTCCGCCTGTAATGCCTGCAACAACAGAAAATACAATCGCAGCAAGAAAAATCAATCCTATATTTATGATTCTTTTTGCCACAAACTGTTCCTTCATCTATCGTTTCTCCCATTTTCTTTTCTGTTCCGTACTTTTCTTCTTATTCCGGTTTTCATAATCTTCATATGCTTTGACGATCTTCTGTACGACCGGATGACGCACAACATCCTGACTGGTCAGTTCACAGATACCGATCTCGTCTACTTTTTTCAACACTTTCAATGCAACATCTAAACCGGAAGCCGTTCCCGGTGAAAGGTCTTTCTGTGTCGCATCACCGGTAATGACCGCTTTTGAACCGAATCCGATTCGCGTCAGAAACATCTTCATCTGCGCAGGTGTCGTATTCTGTGCCTCATCAAGAATAATAAACGCATTGTCTAATGTACGTCCTCTCATATAGGCAAGCGGTGCAACCTCGATCAGTCCCTTTTCCATATTCTTCTGGAAGCTTTCAGCTCCCATGATCTGATAAAGCGCATCGTATAAAGGCCGCAAATAAGGATCTACCTTGCTTTGCAGATCTCCCGGAAGAAATCCAAGCTTTTCTCCAGCCTCAATCGCCGGTCTTGTCAGAATAATTCTTCCGACTTCTTCATTTTTAAATGCGGTGATCGCCATTGCCATTGCAAGATAAGTCTTACCGGTTCCGGCAGGTCCCATGCCAAAAACGATCATCTTCTGCCGGATTGCATCGACATAATTCTTCTGTCCTAACGTTTTCGGCTTCACTGGTTTTCCGTTGATCGTATGGCAGATGCAGTCCTTGTCAATCTCAACGATTGCTGCTTCTTTTTCCTCTGCTGCTAACGACAGGGCATAGTTCACATTCTGCTCTGTAATGACGTTGCCTCTTTTGGATAGTTCCAAAAGCTGCATAAACACATTAGAAGCACTCTTAATCTGACGCTCATTTCCAATCAGTTTCATGGAATCTCCACGAACGACTACCGTCACATTAAGAGTGCGCTCAATTTTCTTTATATAGGCGTCAAACTGTCCGAAGACATTTGCCACATGTTCCGTTGGTATATTCAAAGATATTTCAGTCAGACTCATTCGGTTGCTGCCCCTCTTCACTCGTTATTTCCAGAATCTCTGTCGGCTGATATGAAACAATGGATTCGTAAGCGTCCACTGTTCCTGTTACCACATATTTCTGATTCACTTTTTCTATCATAACATTTTTTTCCAGAATTTGAATACCTTTTTCCTCTAAATTTGCAAGATATTGTGCAAAACGTTTTTCTGCAATTGTTTCTGCCTCTTTTTTACTGTATGCCTTTTGCTCTGTCTCGTATTCTTCATACAAATACGTCTCAAAGTAAACAGGCAGATAAAAATTGTCCGTAAAGTGTAACTGGTCTGCCTGTTCCGTCAGCTCATACTGTGCAAACTTCGGATGAAAAAACGGATTTTTCAAGTGATAATCAAAAAAACGGATTCCATAATCCTTTTTTTGCCTGCCTGTTTTTATTTTATCCTGATACGAGATATTTATTTCATCTTCGTAGTAAAAATTTACCTCTGCAATGATATCCGCATCTGCACCCGGATAAATATATTCTGCCACTTCTCCGTCGTCATTTATAATCTCTGCCCTGCCGCTGACAAGGATATCTCCCTTTTTCACTTCCATGTCTGCTGTCACAAGTGGTGTTCCGGTTCTCGTTATCATGGATGCGATCACGCCGTCTTTTTTTGCAACAATGTCGTTGGGCGTATCATCCTTCGCCGCGTATTCTTCCTCCGGCAGCAGGTTCTCCTGAAGTTCGACGGTCATTTTTGTGCCATATACCTTCACCGAAGTCCAGATAACCTCACTGTAGGCAGAGCGCAGCTTTTCTTCGAGTTCCTCACAGTTAATGCTTCTTTTCGGCACACCGAATCCCGCATTTTCCCTCTGTAAAAAAGCAAGGATTGTTTCCTCCGAGAGATAAGAATTGCCCTTTACCTCAATATTCCAGACAAATCCGGAACAGTAAAACAGCAGTACGGCAGAAACTAAAATCCCCACCGCAAATACTTTATGTTTCCGATAGCGGAACATCTGAAACGGCACACCATATTTCTTTAAAATACGTGCCTTTGTCTTCGTCTTTTTTAAGATTGGCTTTAAGCTGCGATATCCGGCAACACTGATATAAAAATAGTATCCGTCCTCCGCAGGTTTTAAATTCCAGATTAGAATGTTACGATTGCCGCATAAATTAAGAAAACGTTCCGTTGCATATCCAGTCAGGTGCACATACACATATCCACGAAAAAACTTAATCCACGATAAGACAAACATTAATACTCGTAGGAAACGGAATCGATCAGTCCGACGATTTTCATTTCCTCATTCGTATAATACTCCACCGTCAGATGCGTGCCGAGAATCTGCAGTCTGCAGTTCTTTGTCTGAACTTTCACAAGCGAATCCTCCAGTTCGATGATCCCCCTGTAATTCTCGATCAGAACCTCTCTTCTCCCGGTGATCGTGACGATTGCTGCCCCAAGCATAAGATCTTTGGGGAGTTCTAACTGACTTATCATTTTTTCATGGATTGGATTTTTACTGTTTTTACTCATATATAAACTTATGAAAAAAGCTTATCTGATATGCGCAAAAGATCCTCTCTTGTATCAATATCCAAAAACTGTTCCACCCTGTCCGTATGATAAGCAAACACATCCTCTTTATGCTGCCGCATGACAATTTTTCCGCCTTTTTCACCGGAAAGCTGCAATAATTCTTTACGATAGCATGCATCAAACACATTCGGACTGCGCCACACAGCCTCACACTCCATTGTGCCGATTTTTTTTTTCTGCAGCGCATACTGCCGCAAAAAAAGTTCTGCCTCCGTCTCATCTAGTCCGGGCTGGTCAGCCGTAAAAAACACATCAAAACTTTCCCGGCTTTCCAAAACGCGGTCCGTTCTTTCTAAATATTCCACTGCTTTATGGATAGAAGATGCAATTCCGGTATTTTCCCCACCCTCATTTTTTAAAACTGTAAATCCGGATTTCCTGCAAAAATCTTCAATTTTAGGGTAAGACGTCACAATCAGAATATGTGCACTGTCTAAGTTTCGGGAAAGCTTTTTCATTTTTTCTAAAGAATAACGGTAAAGCGGTACTCCATTTATCTCTGCTAACAGCTTTCTTCCGCCAAAACGTCTGGAATATCCGGCCGCTAACAGAATCAGATTCCATCTCAAATCACATGCATTCCTTTTAAAATCTTCTCCGGGGTAATCGGCAGTTCATTCACCCACACACCTGTTGCATTGTATACAGCATCCGCAATCGCCGGAGCCGGTGTATTGATCACGATCTCACCGATCGACTTTGCACCAAACGGTCCGGTCGGCTCATAACTGCTTTCAAATTCCACACGAATCTTATCAAAATCAAGACGTGTAGGAATCTTATACTGCATGAGCGAGTTCGAAAGGTTTACTCCTTTTTCGTTGTACCAGACATCCTCGTAAAGTGCCATTCCGATTCCCTGCAGCAGACCGCCTTCGGTCTGTACTCTTGCAAGATTGGTATTCACAACCGTTCCGCAGTCCACGCACGCTGTATAATCCAACAGTTCAATCGCTCCGGTCTCCGGATCAATCTCAACCTCTGCACACGCAGCCATAAACGGTGGCGGTGAAACCGGGGAACTGTGGCTGTAGGTAACTTCTAACGCAATCTCATTATTGACCATGGATGCAGTTGCCAGATCAAACAGAGACACTTCTTTTCCATTTTCAACATTAAATACGCGTTTTCCGTCAAATTCCAGTCTCGTAATGTCTTCCTGCAAGATCTTAGCACCAAGCTGTAAAATCTTTTCACGCATAAGACCCGCCGCATTCACTGCCGCCATTCCAGTCAGATAAGTGGTACTCGAAGCATACGAACCGGAATCATAAGGTGATGTATCTGTATCTACGCCAAACACAGCGATATTGTCAATATCTGTATCGAGACTGTCTGCCACAAACTGTGCAATGATCGTATCACAGCCGGTTCCCATATCCGTACAGCCGACGATCACATTGTAAAATCCCTCATCACTCAGTTTGATCGTGACAGAACCCACATCACAGTTTGAAATTGCTGAACCCTGCATTGCCATTGCGGTTCCAAGTCCGCGGATCTTTCCGTCCGGCATCACCTGACGTAATGGTTTTTTGTCCCATCCGATCATATCTGCCGCCTTTTTCAGACAATCCTCCAACTTACAACTGTTTGCCGTCTCTCCATAATAAGCTGGCATGACATCCCCTTCGTGCGTCATATTCTTATACCGGATCTCCAATGGGTCCATACCCAGTTTGTCTGCGAGGCGGTTTACCATTGACTCCACTGCAAAAATCCCCTGCGTAGCGCCATAACCACGATAAGCACCTGCGGACATATGATTCGTGTATACAACATCATACTGAAAGCGGAATGCTTCGGTCTGATACATCGGAATGGATTTATGACCGCTCAATCCAACGGTTGTCGGTCCATGCTCGCCAAATGCCCCGGTATTCGAAAGTGTATACAGATCCAGTGCCCGGATCGTACCGTCCTTCATCGCACCCATTTTCACAGTCACTTCCATTTCATGTCTTGGAGAGGATGCGATCAGAGATTCTTTTCTTGTAAAAATCATTTTGGCAGGCTTTCCGGTTTTCATGGTGACAATTGCAGGATATACCTCTGCTACCACGGTCTGTTTTGCCCCAAAGCCTCCACCAATCCTTGGTTTTATCACGCGCACTCTCGATTTTGGAATATCTAACGCATTCGCTAAGATTCTTCTCACATGGAATGGGATCTGTGTCGATGATAAAATATTCAGTCTGCCATAAGTATCCAGATAAGTAGCTGTCCGGAAAGTTTCCATCATGCTTTGCTGCATGGCTTTTACATGATAAGTTCCTTCCATAACAATATCACAGTCGTTCATCACTGCATCCACATCCCCGTCACCATCCATACCGGATGCGCAGAGATTCCTTTTATTGTCTGACCCAACCGGACAGAGTGACTTCCAGTCATCTTCCGGGTGAACAAGGATTGGATTATCCTTTGCAGTATGATAGTCTAACACAGGCTCTAACACTTTGTATTTTACTTTGATAAGCTTTAAGGCGCGATCAACTGCCGCCTCATCTTCCCCTGCCACGATTGCGACCGCATCCCCGACAAAACGGACACGCTCGTCTAAAATGTAACGGTCATAAGGACTTGGTTCCGGGAAGGTCTGACCAGCCATGGTAAAACGGCGGTGCGGAACATCTTTATAGGTCAGAATACACTCAATTCCTTTTTGTTTTAAAGCATTTGCAGTCTGGATCTCTTCAATCAGGGCATGCGCATAAGGACTTCTCAACACTTTTACGATCAGACAGTCCTTTGGTGCCACATCATCCATATAAACTGGTTTTCCCGTCACAAGAGCCATCGCATCTTTTTTTACCACGGGAGCATTTACATATTTCATATTGTCTTTCCTCGTTTCTTATTGTTACATAACTGTAAACTTGACAAAACTGTTTATTTCTGTTCTTTTGAGCGGTTCAGATAATTCTTTATCGCACGCAGCTGACTCTCATAACCACTGCAGCGGCAGAGATTTCCGGAAAGATATTCCTTGATCTCTTTCTCCGTTGGATCAATTAATTCATCTTCCATTGCCAGCACATTCATGATAAATCCCGGATTACAGAAACCACACTGCTCGCCACCCTGATTTGCAAGATAGGTTCCAAATTCAGCCGCACGTTCCTGCACTCCTTCTAATGTCACGATTTCTTTTCCGTCTGCTCTTGCCGCAAGCACGGAACAGGAAAGCACCGGCTTTTTATTCATCCATACCGTACAAAGTCCACAGTTGGATGTCTCACAGCCACGTTTCACACTGTAACAGCCCTTACTTCTCACATATTCTAATAACGGCATATCCGGCGAAATCTCATCTGAAATTTCTTTGCCATTCAGCCATAAATGTATCTTCATTTTCTATCCTCCATTTATATATAACGATTGCATCACCAGAGCAATATTTTATTATGTATCTGCGTGCTGCATTCGGTTAGTTGTCATTATTTGCGGTGCAGGCTCTCTTAAAGAGAATACCTGACAAGTGACGTCTGTAATCTGCCCCTGCACGCCGGTTGCTTCCAAACGAAAATGATTCCGTTACTTTTTTCACAAGCTGATCCATGTCTGCTTTTTCAGAAAGATCCACTGTCAATACATCCGCTTTGACCGGTCGTGCGCCAATGCTGACATGCAGTTTATCCTCATACTCTGAAACAGCCACCGCAAGGACAGGAAAATCTGTCGCTGTGTTTCTCTGTGAAAGATAAGTAACCTTCAAAGGTGTTTTTTTGATATGTACCGCAACAAGAATATCATTGTCATAATCCATATGGATAAAATCTCTGATCGGTACATTTCCTCCATGATATAATTCCACATAACAGTCTAATGCTGCAAATAAAGTCAATACGTCAGAAAAGCCAAATCTTCCGTAAATGCTTCCGCCGACAGTCGCACAATTGCGAAACTGCACTCCCACAATATGACAGACACTTTCCTTTGCGGCGCCTTTCGTGTATGCATTAAGTCCAGGGTGCACTTCTAAATCTCTGAGCGTTGCCATGCAGCCGATGACAAATTCATTCTCTGTTTCCTCAATCTGATCTAAGCCCAGACCACTTAGATCAATCGCTGTCATCAGATTGCGGTCTCCCATTTTCATCCAGAGTCCTCCGGCTATGATACGGTTGGATTTCTTCTGGTTGAGTTCATAGGCTTCCTCTAAGCTTTCTGCCTTACGGTACTCCTTTATTCTCATCATATGTTATAAATTCCTCCGATTTATGATATTTGTTTTATTGTAATTCAGCACCCATTCGCAAAACCGTTCTTTCAGAGCTTTCCTTTGGCTCTGAATCGATACATTTTATTTATGATACGGTTCATGGTTCATAATACGGTAACTGCGGTAAATCTGCTCCGATAAGATCACACGCATCAACTGATGCGGAAATGTCATTTTAGAGAAGCTGAGTTTATAGTCTGCGCGCTTTAAAATGCGTTCTGATAATCCGAGCGATCCGCCGATCACAAAAATGATATGGCTTGTACCGGACGTTCCCAACGAATCGATCTTTTCGGATAACTCTACGGAATCTAACTGTTTCCCTTCAATTGCAAGTGCGATCACATAGGCACCCTCTTTTAAGTATTTTTCCATGCGCTCTGCTTCTTTCTCCTTGATGAGAAGCTCCATATTCTCGCTTGCGTGATCCGGTGTTTTCTCGTCTGCCACCTCGATCACTTCAAATTTGCAATAGCGGCTTAAGCGCTTTTCGTACTCTGCGATCGCATCCCTGTAAAATTTTTCTTTAATTTTTCCTACACATAAAATTGTTATTTTCATACGAAAAAATTATATCATAAAACCGTTGCCCCAGTCTAGTAAATCAAATATAATTGTAACTATTCAGAGCCAAGGCAATTTTCATAAATTTGCGAATCATGCTTGCATGAATGAGCACAATTTTGAAAATTTCTTTGGCGAAGTAACCACAATGAGCAAAAGGAAAGCATCGAAGATGCGGTTTTGCGAATTGTGTACTGAATAGTTACAAGCGATTATAAAAAAGAAAGTGAGAATAATTATGAAAGTTTATGTTTCAAAAGAATCAAAAAAAGAGGAGACAAAATCAACTGCGTACTCTTTTCTGCTGGTAAGTATTTTAGGTTTTATCGCACTGATCTTATTTGCCACTGGCGTTCTTCCCATCCATGTTGCTGATTATATGAAGATCATGCTCTGCGTAGTTATGGGAGTTATGCTCCTTATTTTCTTCGTGATCGGCATTGTTTCCTTACGCCAGTTGAAAACGCTCGATACCCAGGCGCAAAAAGAAAATAATTTAGAATCCGAAATTATTTCATGGTTTACGGATACTTACACTGCAAATGATATTGACGAAAGTTTTGGTGAGGAAGTTTCGGGACAGGATCTTTATTTTAAGCGCTATGAAATTATGACACGTTTTCTCTCGAAACAATACCCGGATTTAGAGGAAACATTCTTAGATCATCTGGTGGAAGAACTTTATGGCGAGCTGTTTGAATAAAATATTTTTTAATTCAAAAGAAAATAAGAAATAGTCTTTTTTTCATACTATAATTGTGCTACAATTATGCAAAATAAAGAACAAAGAGAAAATGCTTTTCATGCGTCTTTTGTTCTTAAAAATATTACGAATACATATTTACGAGGTGACATAGTGAAAGAACTTGAAGAAAAAATCTTAAAAGAAGGTCATGCCTTATCTGAAAATATTCTCAAAGTAGACAGCTTTATCAATCATCAGGTTGATCCGGTTTTAATGCAGCAGATTGGCGATGATTTTGCCAGACATTTTGCAAATAGAGGAATCACAAAGGTTGTTACCATTGAAAGCTCCGGTATTGCTCCGGCACTTACAACTGCCAGCGCATTAAAAGTTCCAATGATCATTTTAAAGAAACAGCCTTCCAAGGTTTTGAATGATAATCTTCTTCAGACGGTTGTAACTTCCTTTACTAAGGGAACAAGCTACGAATTGACATTATCCCATCAGTTCATTGAAGATAATGACAACGTTCTGATCATTGATGATTTTCTTGCAAACGGAGAAGCTGCAAGCGGTGCGATCCGTTTATTGACAGAAGCAGGTGCTTCCATTGCAGGTGTTGGTATCCTGATTGAGAAATCATTCCAGCCGGGACGTGAAAAATTGATTGCACAGGGTGTTGAGGTTTACTCTCTTGCCCGCGTTTCCAAACTTGCAAAAGATGTGATTGAATTTATCCCGGAAGAAGGTTAAAGGAATCGTTTTAAACGCATAAGAAACCCGGTAGAATCCATAGGATTCCCACCGGGTTTCTTTTTCTTTCAGACTGTAAAAATTAAAGATTACTTACACCTTTTCTTTACAAACATGCTTTAAAACTCTGATTACTCTATATCCACCGTTCCCTGTTTTGGCTGATAGATAAAGTTCGTTCGATAGATTTCACTGGTAAGTTTTGTCTTGTCATTGATCACAATGATAGACAGTATATTATTTCCTTCCGGTACTTCGATCGGCTCTGTATAACGTTCGGATGTATCCGTCGGATCTGTTCCATCCCATGTGTAATAAATACTGCATCCTTCATCCGCCGCGATCACTACAAATGTAATATCATCCATTGTACCACCATCCGGCGTCACTTCTGGATAATCCGGTGCCTTAGCTTCTGTCTTGTATTTGCAGGTTACAATATCACTGTAGATACCCTTGTCATTTTTGCAGACAGCTTTGATCGTATACTTTCCAACATCATCGAGTTCTATTCCCGCATCCGTATACAAAATACCATTCTTTGTCGGGTCCGATTCGTCTAACGTATAATAAATATCGCATTCCTCAATTGAAAAAATAGTCACCTCTGTATAGACATCATAAGTTCCCTCATCCGGATAGAATACCGGTTTTGCAACGATGTAACCGGAAAATAATTCGAGCAGGTCTGTATCTGTCACAGTAGATGCAAGTTCTGAGATTTTATCGTATTCCCCTTTTGCCTCATAGATCGTGATAAGCCCCTGATAAGCCTCTTTATTCTTCTTATCGAGCGTGATGATCTCCATTTCAAGCACCAATGCAGAATCATATTCTTTTCTTGCCAGATAGATTTCAGCCATGGCAGCTCTTGCATTGATATCATTCGGTGATAAGGTCAGTGCATTTTTATAATAAGAAAGCGCTTTCTCATAATTTAAATCCACCAGTTCCTTCTCTGCCATTTCGATCTGATAATCATAGGAATTGCTGTTCTGATAACGCACATAAGCAATTGCACCAATGGCAATAACGATTGCCAAAGCCGCAATACTTCCTATGATGATCCACGGAGTCTGTTTTTTCTTTTTTCGGAGTTCCTCTGCTTTTCTTTTCTGGTTTCCTGTTTCTTCCGCAGATGTATCTTTTGCCGCCTCATCTGTTAAAAGAGCCTTCAGATAATCTTCTTCCAAAACTGAATAACCATTTACCATTTGTGCTTCATGGCCGCATACGGAACAATATAAACAGCCTTCTTTTAACTCAGCTCCACACTTTGCACATTTCATATGAAACCCTTTCTATCTCTACCAATCTTATTGTCTGTCAAGACTCTCCACGCAGTTGCGCATCAGCATCGCAATTGTCATTGGTCCGACTCCACCCGGAACAGGTGTGATCGCAGATGCTTTTTCTGCGACCTCATCATAACGCACATCGCCACAAAGCTTATTATTCTCGTCTCTGTGGATTCCGACGTCGATTACAACAGCTCCCTCTTTCACATAATCTGCTGTGATAAACTGTGGCTTTCCAATCGCAACAATCAGAATGTCTGCGGTCTTACATAATTCTTTCAGATTTTCCGTTTTGGAATGAGCGATCGTTACAGTCGCATTCTCACGAAGCATCAAAAGTGCCATTGGCTTACCAACAATGTTGCTTCTTCCAACAACCACACAGTTTTTTCCGGAAATAGCAATTCCAGAACGTTTCAAAAGTTCGATCACGCCAGCCGGAGTACAGGATACAAAACCTTCCTCCCCGATCACCAGTTTTCCAACATTCTGTGGGTGGAAACCGTCTACGTCTTTTTCCGGGGAAATCGTCCGGATAATCTTATCCGGATCAATATGTTTCGGTACCGGAAGCTGGACTAAAATGCCATTTACCGTCTTATCCTCATTCAGTTTTTCAATCAGCTCGATCAGTTCTGCTTCTGTTGTCTCCTCCGGAAGTTCATAAGATAAAGATCTGATCCCAATATACTCGCAGGCTCTCTTTTTATTTCTTACATATACCGAAGAAGCAGGATCATTTCCTACCTGGATCACGGCAAGTGCAACCTCTGTACCTGCTTCCTTTAATGCTGTCACTTTCTCTTTTAATTCATCTTTGATGTCCTGTGAAATTTTCTTTCCGTCAATAATCTGTGCCATAGTTCCTCTCAATCTGTTTCTACTGCAATTTGCTTTTAGAATAAACCAGTAATAACACCCTCATCATTTACGTCAATTCCATATGCAGCAGGTTTTTTCGGCAGACCAGGCATTGTCATGATTGCTCCTGTTACAGCAACGACAAATCCTGCACCTGCGGAAACATATACTTCTCTTACGTTGATTGTAAATCCTTCCGGACGTCCAAGCTTTGTCTGGTCATCGGAAAGAGAATACTGTGTTTTAGCCATGCAGACAGGGAAATTAGAAAGTCCCATATCTGTAATTCTCTTTAATTCTTTTTTTGCTGCCGGAGCATAAGTAACTCCGTCTGCACCATAAATCTCTTTTGCGATTGTCTCGATTTTCTCTTCAAGCGAAAGTTCATTTTCATATAAGACTTTGAAATGGCTTTCCTTCTTCTCTAATGTCTCAAGTACTTTATTGGCCAGTGCGATACCGCCCTCGCCACCTTTTTCCCATACCTCGGAAAGTGCAAACTCGCAGTCTCTCTCATGGCAGAACTGCTCGACAAAATCTGTTTCTGCCTTGGTATCTGTCACAAAGGAATTCAATGTTACGACAACCGGAACACCATATTTCTGAAGATTTTCGATATGTTTTTCCAGATTTACGATACCTTTTTTCAAAGCATCTAAGTTTTCTTCTGCAAGATCAGCCTTCGCAACTCCACCATTATATTTCAAAGCGCGGATTGTTGCAACTAAAACAACTGCATCCGGTTTTAAATCTGCTTTTCTGCATTTGATATCAAAGAACTTCTCTGCGCCAAGATCTGCACCGAAACCAGCCTCAGTGATAACGTAGTCTGCAAGTTTTAAAGCTGTCTTTGTAGCGCGGACAGAATTACATCCGTGTGCAATGTTAGCGAAAGGTCCGCCATGTACAATTGCAGGTGTATGCTCTAATGTCTGGATCAGGTTTGGTTTTAAAGCATCCTTTAATAAAGCTGCCATTGCACCGGTTGCCTGAAGGTCATCTGCAGTCACAGGCTTTCCTTCATAAGTATAGGCAACAATAATGCGTCCTAATCTTCTTTTTAAGTCATGCATATCTGTTGCAAGACAAAGAATTGCCATAATCTCAGATGCAACTGTGATCACAAAGTGATCCTCTCTCACAACACCGTCCATTTTACTTCCAAGTCCGACTACCGTATTGCGAAGTACACGGTCATTCATGTCAAGACAGCGTTTCCATACGATCTGTCTTGTGTCAATGCCAAGTTCATTTCCCTGCTGGATGTGGTTATCCAATAAAGCTGCCAACAGGTTATTAGCAGAAGTAATCGCATGAAAATCTCCGGTAAAATGCAGGTTTAAATCCTCCATTGGCACTACCTGTGCATATCCGCCTCCTGCAGCTCCTCCTTTAATTCCAAAACATGGTCCTAAGGACGGCTCACGCAATGCGATCACTGCCTTCTTGCCGAGACGTCCGAATGCCTGTCCTAATCCGACGCTTGTCGTTGTTTTTCCCTCTCCCGCCGGAGTTGGATTGATCGCAGTCACAAGGATCAGCTTGCCATCCGGGTTGTCCTTCACACGGTTGATCAGTTCATCCGATAATTTTGCCTTATACTTTCCGTATAATTCCAGATCATCCTCTCCAATTCCAAGCTTTTCTGCCACTTCCTTAATTGGGAGCATTTCTGCTTCCTGTGCAATCTGAATATCACTTTTCATTCCAAACTCCATTCCTGCGATTCTCTTTCGCATATTTTTATAGTTTTAGTTTATAAGTAGTTATTATAGTACAAGTCTTATTGATAAGCAAATATTAATTACAGATATTCTTCCTCGTACTGTTCAAACTGTTCTGAAGACATTAACACTTTTCTCGGCTTTGTTCCTTCCTCCGGTCCTACGATTCCAGCTTCTTCAAGCTGATCCATAATACGCGCTGCACGGTTAAAGCCGACTTTGAAATAGCGCTGCAGCATTCCAATGGAACCTTTTTCCTTATCAATCAGAAGTTTTGCTGCATCTGCAAAATAAGGATCTCTTCCATCCCCTGTCTGTCCGGAATCAATGCTTACGGTTGTATTACCGGACTCGATACTGTTCATCTGCTCTTCCACCGATGAATTGTAACTTACCTGTCCGTTTTCGTCTTTTATGTAGGCAACCACATCCGACACTTCCTTGTCCGAAACAAAAGCTCCCTGCACACGAAGCGGCTTTGGAACACCCTGCGGATTGAATAACATATCACCTTTTCCAAGAAGCTTTTCCGCTCCATTCATATCGAGGATCGTTCTTGAATCAATTCCGGATGTTACCGCAAAAGCAATCCGGCTTGGCATGTTCGCCTTGATCAGTCCTGTTATGACATTGACCGACGGACGCTGCGTTGCAATGATCAGGTGGATTCCACAGGCTCTTGCAAGCTGTGCCAGACGGCAGATTGATTCCTCTACGTCCCCGGGAGCCACCATCATCAGATCCGCCAGCTCGTCTACGATAATCACGATCTGTGGTAATTTTTCCGGTTTATCTTCGCCATCCGGCAGTTCGTCGATTTTTGCATTGTAACCCTTCAGGTCACGCACATTTGCTTCCGCAAACTTCTGATAACGGTCCGTCATTTCTCCAACCGCCCAGTGAAGTGCGCCTGCCGCCTTTTTCGGGTCTGTCACAACCGGGATCAAAAGATGTGGTATTCCGTTGTATACACTAAGTTCAACTACTTTCGGATCTACCATGATCAATTTTACATCTTTTGGATCTGCTTTATACAAAATGCTCATGATAATCGTATTGATGCAGACAGATTTACCGGAGCCTGTTGCTCCTGCGATCAGCAAATGCGGCATTTTTGCAATATCTGCAACTGTTACATTTCCGCCAATGTCCTTTCCAACGCAGAAAGAAATGTTTGACTTATGGTTTTTAAATTCCGGAGAATCCACAAGTTCACGGAAAGAAACCATTAACGTCTCCTTGTTCGGAACTTCGATTCCTACCGCAGCCTTTCCAGGGATTGGTGCCTCGATTCGGATATCTGCCGCTGCAAGGTTTAATTTGATATCATCTGCGAGATTGACAATCTTGCTTACTTTCACGCCCATTTCCGGCTGGATCTCATAGCGTGTTACAGAAGGACCGCAGCTGATATTCGTGATTGTGACATTAACGCCAAAATTCTTTAATGTCTGCTGTAATTTCTGGGCTGTCTCCTGAAGATGCTGTTTGGAATCGCCCTGCTTATTGCTTGGCGGTTTCAATAAAGACACAGGTGGGAACACATACTTTCTTTCCTTCTGTGCTTCTAAATGAATTTCTTCCTCAATCGAAGAAACATCACTTTGGATCTCATCCTCTGTCAGTTTTGCATTTTTCTTCGTATTTTCACGATATGGTATCTCTGTAGAAACATTCTCCTGATATGCCGGCTCTGTATGGAAAAGGGATGTATCCGTCATCACACTTTTTGCTTCAAATGCTTCCTCTGAAAATGCAGAAGGTGCAACATATGGTTCTGATCCTTCCGCGGTCAGTGTCACATGTTTTTCTTCCTTAATCTCCGGCAACGGTGTATTCGACTGATTCAAAAGCTTATCAATATTAATTTCGCTGACTTCATCTGAAATTCTGCTGTCTGTCTTTTTATCCGGAAGTACCCGTGTGTCAACTGCCACGCCCTCGACTTTGCGGTCCATACGACGCAGTTCGCGTTCTTCCCTGCGCTGTTCCGCAAGTTCTCTATGACGCTCATTGCTCTCCTTAGCAGATTCATAAACCTTACGGCTTCCCTTCTGAACGCCTTTTAATGCCGAACGCTCTGTGATAAGCACCAGACAAATGATCATTGCCACGACATCGATCACATAGGAGCCGACCAGTCCAAAATTCGGGCAGAAAATTCCGGCAAGCAGTCCGCCTAAAAATCCGCCGCCAATTTTATGTACCGAGCAATACTGATATGCGCCCACTGCTCCTGCCACTTCAGAACCACAGCGTAAAACCTCGATAAACATACATAAAAAAAGTACAAAAAAGACCGTTGCAACGATTTTGACCGTTGCAATCCGGTTGCCCTTATTGGATGCTGCAAAAAAAGTACCAATTACCAAAACAATTGGGAAAACATATGCAATTAAGCCAAATACTCCAAAAAAGAAACTGCTGACTGCGTTTCCAATCGCCCCGCCGATTCCAAAATTACTGATAAATAATAAAATGGAAATTGCAAGGATCACCCAAAGAATCACTTCCTCTGTAAAGCTCTCCTGCTGCATATCATTCTTCTTACGTCCTGAATTCGTTTTTCTGCCAGAAGTTTTTCTGCCAGAGGAACTCTTTCTTTTCCCTGTTGCCAAAGTATTACCTCCAAAAAAGTCCTATCTATAATGTATAGAAAAATCCGCCGATTGAGATTGCTCCTACGATCAGACAGTAGATAGCGAATACGCGGAATTTCTGATTGCGCACAATGACAAGCATTGTCTTAATACAGATATATCCGATCACAGCAGCGATCACCATTCCCACTACATAGCATGTAATATCCATGCCGCTTACAGAAATATCTGCAAAATCTTTCAGTTCCAATACCATAGCACCTAAAATTGCCGGTATTGACATGATAAATGAATATTTTACTGCAAATTTCCGGTTAAATCCACTGAGCAGACAGGCTGTGATCGTTGTTCCACTGCGTGATAAACCCGGCAGCGTTGCCACACCCTGTGCGATACCAATGACAAATGCGTTCGTGTATGTAATATCCTTCGGAAGCTTATCGCCTCCTTTGCAGCGGTCTGCGATAAAAAGCAGAATAGCTGTTGCAATCAGGCAGATACCCGGCACGATCAGAAGTTCCGATGCCTGCTCCACAACATCTTTTCCGACAAAACCAATGATTCCTGTTGGAATGGTTGACACAATGATCAAAACAACGAACTTGCGATAGCTGCTGTTAACGATTCTGCGGTAAGGACTGTAATCAGCATTGTCCCTGCCACGGTCACGGATCAGAAGGAACAGATTCTTCATAAGAGCTGCGAAATTAATGCATACATCTCTCACAATGCAAAGTCCTTCCACAAAAAGCTTTATAATATCTTTATAATAAACCGCACAGATTGCGATCAGCGTTCCAACATGCAGCAGCACATCAAATAACATTCCGGTATCCGTCTCAACATGGAATAATATTTTAAAAAGTGCAAGATGTCCGGAACTGCTGACCGGAAGGAACTCTGTCAGTCCCTGAATGATTCCCATGAGAATCGCCTGTAATAACGTCATAAATCATTTCCTCCGCTGTATCGTAACTCCTGTTTCCAGAAAGAAATAGGAATTTTTCTCCATAAGCCACCTATTTTTTAGTATACCATAATTTTGATTACTTGTCATTCACTAAAAAACGTGAATCCCGGATCAGCTGATGCAGTTTTGCAAACGCTTCATGGATTCCACCTGTAGAATCGATCAGTCCTTCCTCCACCGCCTGTTGTCCGACAAGGATCGTTCCGAGGTCTTTCGTGAGGATGCCGGTATTCATCATAAGTTCTTCCAAACGATTCGCATTTGCTTTGGAATGTGTGGCAATGAATTTTAAAATGCGATCCTGCATCTGCTTAAAATAATCATACGTTGGCTGTGCTCCGATCACGGTTCCATTCATCCGCACAGGGTGAATCACCATGGTACCAGACGGCACGATAAAAGAGTAATCGGTTGAAACAGCTAATGGAACACCAATGGAATGACTTCCACCAAGCACCAGTGAGACGGTCGGCTTATGAATGGATGCGATCATCTCTGCAATGGCAAGTCCGCTCTCCACATCTCCTCCCACTGTATTTAAAAGAAGCAGCAAACCGTCGACCTCTTTGTTTTCTTCCACCTCTGCAAGTTTTGGAAGTACATGTTCATACTTTGTTGTCTTTGTCGCTGCCGGAAGGCACTCATGCCCCTCAATTTCACCGATGATCGTCAGCATGGAAATCCTGTCTTCCCCGTGCTTTAACTCCACCTGCCCAAAATCTTTGATCTGCTCGTTTATTTCCTTTTCTTTTTCGTTTTTATCAGCCATACGCTCTCCCTTCGTATTTAGAGAATTGCAAAAGAACAGGGCAGCTATGCTGTCCTGTTCCTTAGTATTGGAAATTATGCTGTTTTTATACGGTATATCCAAGCAGATAATTGTAAAGTCCCTCGTATTTTCCTTTGGATGACTTCCAGGAGTAATCGTTTGCCATGCCCCGGTCAACGATCTGGTTCCACTGTTTTTTCTTATCAAAATAAATATGCTTTGCGTAGTTGACAACATTAAGCATTTCTTCTCCATTGTAGTTTGCAAAGGAGAAACCGTCACCGGTATTTTCGTATTCGTTGAAAGGTTTTACAGTGTCTTTCAGTCCTCCTGTCTCCCGGACAATCGGAACGGTTCCATAGCGGAACGAGATCAACTGCGTCAGTCCGCAAGGCTCAAACCGTGAAGGCATTAAAAATGCATCCGCTGCGGCATAAAGCTTATGTGCCAGATCATCCGAATAACAAATATTTGCAGAAACCCTGTCTCCGTATTTCCATGCATAATGACGGAACATATTCTCATACTGTGGATCTCCGGTTCCGATCACAACAATCTGCGTGAAATCATCTACCAGACGGTCGATCACATAATTGATCAGATCTAATCCTTTCTGGTCGGTAAGTCTTGAAATCAGACCGATCATAAATTTCTTCTTATCAACAGTAAGATCTAATTCTTCCTGCAGCTTTAATTTATTATTCACCTTTTTCTTACGGAAATTAGATGCGTTATAATTGGTATAGATCTTCGGATCTGTCTCCGGATCATATGCCTTATAATCAATTCCGTTCACGATTCCCTGCATGTCAAAATGTCTTGCAGCCAGCAGGCCGTCCAGTCCTTCCCCATAATAATCGGTCTGGATCTCCTGCGCATAAGAATCACTTACAGTTGTAATATAATCTGCATATACCAGACCGCCCTTTAACATATTAGCGTCTTTGTGGAACTCTAACTTGTCCGGTGCAAAAAGATCTGCTCCAAATCCGGTCAATCCCTTCATGGTCTTGACATCCCAGACACCCTGGAATTTCAGATTATGTATTGTAATGACAGACTTCATTCCCCAGTAGAAGGAATCTGCCTGAAATTCATTCTTCAGATACACCGGGATCAGTCCGGTCTCCCAGTCATGACAGTGGATCAGATCCGGTCTGAAATCAATCTGCTTCAACATGGATAAAACAGCCTTGTCAAAGAAAACAAACTTTTCAATATCATAACGGATATCCCCATATGGTGTATCGCAGGTAAAATATTCCTGATTATCGATAAAATAATAGGTAATTCCATCCAGCTCGTATTTTAAAATCCCCACGTATTTATTCTGGATATAATTTCCTGCACACATATAAAAATGTGTCACGTACTCAAACTGATTTCTGTACTTTTCCGGAATACAGCTATAATTTGGAATTACGACTCTGACATCCCATTCCTCTTTTGAAAATTCCTTAGGTAATGCGCCACATACGTCCGCAAGTCCCCCTGTTTTTATAAATGGAACGCACTCTGACGCTGCAAAAAGAATCCGCTTCATGAATGATACCTCCTCATTATCCTTATACTTTTTATGATATACCATTTTCCCTCGAATTTCTACCACTTTATCATAAAAAAGTGCGCAAAAAAACTCTGATTTTCCAGATGAGAACCTGAAAACCAGAGTTTCTTTCTTTTATTTATTCATCCCAGTTATGATAAACCTGCTGAACATCATCATCGTCATCCAAAAGATCTAAGATACGGTTGATATTTGTGATATCTTCCTCTGCGGATAATTCAACATAATTCTGAGGGATCATGGTTACTTCTGCTTCTGCCATTGGAATGTTCTCGCCTTCCAAAGCAGTTCTGACAGCTTCAAAATCATCCGGTGCTGTCAATACTTCAAAGCAATCATCCTCCTCATTAAAATCTTCCGCACCTGCATCTAATGCGATCATCATAAGATCATCTGCATTCATCTCGCAGTCTTCTTTTGCGATGATGATCTGACCTTTTTCATCAAACATATAAGATACGCATCCCTGTGTACCAATGCTTCCGTGACCTTTTGTAAATGCATTTCTTACATTTGCAGCAGTACGGTTCTTGTTATCTGTTAAACATTTTACAATGATAGCAGTTCCGCTTGGTCCATAGCCCTCGTATGTACAGAATTCGTAATTGACTGAGTTTCCATCACCTGCAGCTTTTTTGATACCACGCTCGATCGTATCGTTTGGCATATTGCTGCTCTTTGCTTTTGCGATAACCTGTGCAAGTTTGAAGTTGTTGGACGGATCCGGACCACCCTCTTTTACTGCAACTGCGATCTCTCTACCGATAATTGTAAAAATCTTACCTTTTGCAGCATCATTCTTTTCTTTCTTATGTTTAATATTGGCAAACTTTGAATGTCCTGACATAACTTTTATCCTCTCTTTTTCTATTTTTTCGTCTGTCAAACGCTTCTATATTGTATGTATTTTGCACACAATTACAAAATCTCTCAGAATCATTATTCTAGCACCGTTTCCTCTTTCTGGCAAGAGCTCTCGTCTTTGTCTATGGAAGTCCCCTCTGGAAGCTTTGTGATCTTCACTTTTTTGATCATCTTATTTTCCACCTGCAACACTTCAAAATGATACCCGAAGGCATCTGTCTCAAACTTCTCGTCATTATTCGGAATACGGTCTAACAGAGAGATCAGTATACCATTTAACGTTTCATATTCGTCCTCATCTGGAATATGAACTTTCAAAATCTCTAACGCTTCCTCCGCAGAAGTCATGCCATCCATCAGATAACTTCCGTCCGGCAGCTTCTCG
Source organism: uncultured Roseburia sp. (assembly GCA_900542495.1). Lineage (GTDB taxonomy): Bacteria > Bacillota > Clostridia > Lachnospirales > Lachnospiraceae > Roseburia. The sequence goes on along the minus strand of UQNW01000002.1, from coordinate 53,649 downwards.
ATCATTTTTTCTTCCTGATCGTGCTCATCCTCGATATTTCCTACGATCTCCTCAAGGATATCTTCCATCGCAACGATTCCGGAAGTCTGTCCGTATTCATCTACCACGATGACCATATGTGTTTTTGCATTCTGCATCATGGTAAATAATGTGTTGATATTTCTCGTTTCCGGGATAAAATCAACCTCACGCACCAACCCCTCGATATCTTTGATTGGTGTATGATAAATCTCCTGTTTCTGGCATAAAGCAAGCACTTCCTTAATATGAAGCACTCCAATAATATTATCAATATCATCTATGTATACCGGATATCGCGAATAGTTATTAGCAATCGTGAAATCCAGCATTTCAAGGAACGTCATCGTTCCGTCAATGGCTATGATGTTCTTGCGGTGCACCATAATATCTTTCGCATCTTTATCTCCAAACTCGAAAATATTATGGATCATCTCCGCTTCATTTGCCTGCAGGACACCCTGTTCATGTCCTTCATTCACCATTGAGATAATCTCTTCTTCTGTCACATCATCGGTGTCTACTCCAAACAGCTTCATAAGTCTGTTGCTGAATTTTTTCATCCCGGTAGTGGGACTGCCACCATCGTCCATAAATCCTCCTCATTGCCTTGTAATTGTACTAAAACATTTGAAATAATACCATTTTGCTCCAGAATAGTCAAGTTATGTAAGAAGCTCTAAGCTTATTTCCAATGCTTTATCAATTTTAATCAGTATCTGATTGTCAAGATGACATACTTTATCTTTTAATCTTGTCTTATCAATTGTGCGTAGCTGTTCTAACAGAACAACCGAATCCTTCACCAGTGCATACTTGGTACAGTCTAACTCCACATGCGTCGGGAGTTTTGCTTTGTTCATCTGGGAAGTGATCGCTGCACAGATAACCGTCGGGCTGTGTCTGTTTCCAACATCATTCTGTATGATAAGAACCGGGCGTACCCCACCCTGCTCAGAACCAACCACAGGTCTTAAATCTGCATAAAAAATATCTCCACGCCGAATCAACATATGCTCTACACTCCATAATCTTACTCAGTATTCTCTCTACTGTTGTTTCTTACGGATAGTATTTCCATATTTAACGGTCGTATTCTATTTTCAAAAAATTATTTTCCGGTTTATTCCTCTTCAAAATATTCCTGACTGCTAATCACTTTTCCGTCTTTATAGTAGACACGCGGAATACGTTTTCCCAAAACACAGACGAACTCATAATTAAATCTTCCAGAAAGATTGCCGACCTCTTCCATCGTAATGAGTTCTTCTCCGTCCCTGCCGATCAAAGTCACCTCATCCCCGATCTTCACATCCGGAATATCCGTTACATCTACCATAAACTGATCCATACAGACCCTTCCACAGATTGGAGCACGTTTTCCATGGATCAAGACACTTCCGGTATTCGAAAGTCCCCTGCAGTATCCATCGGCATAACCAACCGGAATGGTTGCAATCCTGCTGTCACGCTCTGTAATGAATGTTCCACCATAACTGATCGCTCTGCCTGCCTCTAAATCTTTGACATAGGACACGTGGGTTTTTAATTCCATGACCGGACGAAGATCAAGTGAATTGCGGTCTACTTCCTCAGACGGCCATAATCCATACAAAGTGATTCCTGCACGCACCATATCCATATTTGCCTCACGGATCTCTGCGATTCCCGCGCTGTTTGAGCAGTGCTTTAACGGAATGGAAACGCCTCTTTCTTCGAGCATAGCGATCATTTTCTTAAATTTCTGAATCTGTTCTTTTGTGAAAGTTTTATCATACTCATCTGCCTTGGCAAAATGAGTAAAGATTCCCTCCACTATCATATGCGGGAACTTCGCGATCTGCGCCATCTCATCTGCTGCTTCCTCCGTCACCTGATATCCGATACGGCTCATGCCGGTGTCGATTGCAAAATGCATCCGGCAGTCTTTTCCGACCTTCTCTGCGGCAGCCGAAAGATCTTTTGCCATTTCTAATGTGAATACACTTGGCGTAATCTCCGCCTGGATGACTTCTTCATACTGATCCGGGAAAATATATCCTAAGATCAGGATTGGCTTTTTGATTCCGTTATTCCGAAGGATCATTCCCTCCTCGACAGTTGCAACCGCATACCCGTAAAGATAGTCTAAATGTTCTATCTCTCTGGCGATTGGAATCGCTCCATGACCATAACCATCTGCTTTGATCACTGCCATAATTTTTGTGTCAGGATCAATATTCTGATGCATGGCCTCCATATTGTGCAAAATTGCACTCAGATCTATATTTGCACACACTCTGCTGTGTTTGTTCATTATAATATCCATACCTTTCTATTTTCATGAATTGCTCACATCTGCCATTCTGCGAGAAAGTCTTTCAGACCATTTACAATGTCGCCTGCAATCATACCACGAAAGCCACATTTTTTCAATGCAGTATCTCCGGAAAGTCCATGAAGGTAAGTTCCAAATGCCGCTGCACTTTCCGCATCTGTCTTTTGTGCTAACAGTGATCCGATGATTCCGGTCAGCACATCTCCGCTTCCTGCAGTCGCCATTCCGCAATTTCCCGAAAGATTTAAATACGTTCTGCCATAAGGAATACTGACAACCGTGTGCTCATCCTTTAAAACACAGATCACATTATACTGTCTGGAAAATTCTTCTGCAGTCTCGATCAGTCTTGTCTGGATGTAGGCGACCGAATCTCCGGTCAGCCGGCTCATCTCACCCAAATGTGGAGTGACGACCATTTCTGTGTGAGGAGAAAGTAAAATATTTGTATCCTCTGCGATAATATTCAGTGCATCTGCGTCAAAGACAACCGGAACGGACGCATTGCGCAGCACATTTTTCACGATCTGATGCGCTGCCTCCCCGGTTCCAATCCCCGGTCCGCAGGCAATCACATCTGCCCATTTCATCGCTTCTAAAAGTTCTGATACTTCTAATTTTTTCGCATGATACGTTGTAAGGATTGCTTCCGGAACACTTGTCTGAATCGCAATACGGTTTTCCTCCGGCGTAAAAATGCGGACAAGTCCACAGCCTGCTGTGTAAGCTGCCCTTGCACTTAAAATGGCAGCGCCTGCCATATCAACACTTCCTGCGATCAGAAGCAGTTTTCCATAAGTTCCCTTATTGGAATGGGAAGCTCTCCTTGGAAGCTGTTTTAAATCTTCTCTTTCTAACGCAGTCACACCCGGCTTTCTCTCCAAAAAGCTCTCATCCGTGATTCCTATCTGTTTTGTCACGATTTCACCGGTGCATTCATTTCCCGGGAAAAGATGCATGCCAACCTTCTCATAGGCAAAAGTGATCGTATAGTCTGCACGAAATGCACAATTTAATACTGCACCGGTATCTGCCGAGATTCCTGACGGCATATCTAATGCAATCTTTTTTCCCGGCAATCCATTCATCTTCTCTATCGTTTCTGCAAAGATGCCCTCTACATTTCTCGAAAGTCCGACACCAAACACTGCATCCACTATTATATCATGAACTTGCAGTTCATGATCGTTATCTACACTCGCTTCGCTCGGCAGTCTTATTACATCATATGCCACATTTTCCGGAATGGCTTCCAGAACAGGAATCCCATAAGCCGAAAGGATCTCAAGCTGTTTTTTGCACTGCGCGGTCTCCTTCTTCTTATCACCGATCAACACTGTCTGCACAGCCTGTCCGTCCAGATACAGCATACGCGAGAGTGCAAGTCCGTCTGCGCCATTATTTCCTATACCACAGACGATCAGAAACCTGTGGCTTTCAGGGCATAATCTTTTAATCTCCTCGAAAGCCGCGAGTGCTGCACGCTCCATTAAAAGCAGTGACGGCACCTTGAAATGCTCTGTTGTATTTGTGTCATATTGTTTCATCTCTCTGCTGTTTACCAGATACTTCATAACACGTTCATCCTCTTAGGCATATTGATAAGATAGAGCTGTCGTGCATAAAAATGTGTACGGCAGCTCTATCTTGTCATTAGTTATTCTTATTCTTCTTATTTTTTACAATATTATAGGACAACTGCATCAGACTGTCGGAAAGATGTACATTCTCCACAACCACATCTTTATCAATCAGATCAAGGTCTACATGTGCGAAATTCCAGATTGCCTGAATGCCAAGATCCACCAGACGGTTTGCAATCGCATCCGCCTTCTCCTTTGGCATGGTAAGGGCTGCAATGTCAACCACATGATCTTTGCAGTAATCTTCCAGTTCATCTAACATATGGATCTTGATTCCACGCACTGTCACACCTTCTAATGCCGGGTTGACATCAAAAAGTGCTGTAATCACGAAACCAAGCTTCTCAAACTTCACATAATTTGCGAGTGCCTGACCTAAATTACCGGCACCGATCACGATAATATTGTGCTTCTGGTTTAAGCCTAAAATCTTACCGATCTCTTCATATAAAAACTTTACGTTATACCCATATCCCTGCTGTCCGAATCCACCAAAATTATTCAGATCCTGGCGAATCTGTGAAGCAGTAACATTCATTCTTTTACTCAGGTCATTCGATGAAATACGTTCCACTCCATCCTCTAATAATTCACCTAAATACCGGTAATATCGCGGCATACGGCGGATAACTGCCTGAGAAATTTCTTTTTCCTGCATTTTTTGCCCCTCCCGAAGTATCTCTCATTCACGACAGTTTTCTCATTCTGCCGCGATGCATCATATTTATTATAATTATTTCAACTTCATATGTCAATCTGTTAAACTTTTAACAGAGTAGTTCTTTCTGTAAAAAGTTCTGCGAAAAGTTTTCATTACTGCCCCGAGGTATCAGCAAGCTGTAACGAAAGTTCTTCCCACATCTCATACTGCCTGTCAAGTTCTTCCCGGTATTCGCTCTGCTGTCTCGTAAGTTCGCCTAATTTTGCCGAGTTTACTGCAACCTCAGGCTTTGCACATTCCTCATCGATCTCTGCAATTTTGCCTTCCAGTTCCGAAATCCGCTCCTCTGTCTTTTTCAGACTATTCTCAATCTTACGGATTCTCGCCTGCTCTGCTTTCTGTGTCTGCCAGTCCACTTTCTGTGCCGTTTCCCTGACAGGTGTTTCATCAGAAGCTGTTTTTGCTTCCGGTTTTTTCACATATAAAGACATCATCTGATCGTGTTTTTCCAGATAATAATCATAATTGCCAATATAGTTCACAACCGTCTCTCCGGTCAGTTCCAGAATACGCGTTGCTGTCTGGTTGATAAAATAACGGTCATGTGACACGAAAAGAACGGTTCCGGTGTAACTTTTTAAGGCTTCCTCCAAAATCTCTTTGGAAGTGATATCCAAATGGTTTGTCGGCTCATCTAAAATCAGAAAGTTTGCATCTGAAAGCATCAGTTTTGCAAGTGCAACACGTCCTCTCTCGCCACCGCTTAAATCCTCAATGCACTTATAAACATCATCATCCGTGAACAAAAACGCTGCCAGCACATTGCGCACCTTCGTGTTATTCAGGTTCGGATAATCATCCGCGATCTCATCAAAAATCGTCTTTTCCATATGAAGCTGCTGATGTTCCTGATCATAATAACCGATATGGACGTTGCTTCCAAGCGTTACCGTTCCTGCATCCGGCGGGAGCAGTTCATTGATGATCTTAAGGATCGTCGTTTTTCCGGTTCCATTATTGCCGATCAGTGCCACACGCTCCCCACGTTTTACCTCAAAATCAATTCCCTGAAAAAGCTGCAACGGTGGAAATGCCTTTGCAAGTCCTTCCACTTTCAAAACATCATTTCCACTGACTACATTCGGCTCTAACACGATACGGATATCCGTGTTATCTTCGACCGGCTTTTCAATGCGCTCGATCTTATCTAACATTTTTTCACGGCTCTCTGCCCGCTTGATCGACTTCTCACGGTTAAAAGACTTTAGCTTTGCAATAACTTCTTCCTGATGCTTGATCTCCCGCTGCTGATTATAGTACTGTTTGATCATAGCCGCACGGATCGCAGCTTTTTTCTTCGCATAGTCCGAATAATTTCCCTGATAAACGTAGCCTTTGTGCTGGAAGATCTCCACCACTTTACTCACAACGCGATCCAAAAAATAGCGGTCATGGGATACGATCAGAACTGCCCCTTTATAATTCAGCAAAAATGTTTCTAACCAGCGGATCGATTCGATATCAAGATGATTGGTCGGCTCGTCTAAAAGCAGGACATCCGGCTTTGTCACCAGAAGTTTTCCAAGTGAAACACGGGTTTTCTGCCCACCGGAGAGTTCATTCATCTTCTTGTCAAACTCCTCCTCGGTAAACCCTAAGCCCTTTAAAATCCCGGTCACTTCGCTGCGGTATGCATATCCGTTGACCTGCTCAAATTCATGACTTAATTTATGGTAAGTATCTAAAAGCTGCTCCAACGCATCCCCGGATAATGTATTCATCTGCGCTTCCATGCTGCGCAGTCTCTCTTCCATTTCGATAATGTCCCGTTTGGAATCTAAAACTTCCTCATAAATCGTATGATGACCGGAAACATCCTGATACTGCGCAAGATAACCGATCGTCTTATCCTTCGCGAGCGTCACATCGCCCTCGTCCGGATTTTCCTGTTTCATAATTATTTTAAGCAGCGTAGATTTGCCGGCACCATTGATGCCGACAACCGCTGCTTTTTCATTTTCTTCAATATGAAAGCTTACATTTTTTAAAATTTCGTCAGTCCCGAATGACTTTGAGATATTCTGACAAGATAAAATCATAATTATAACATTCCTTCTAATGTGGTTCGGATTGCCTTGATGAAATCCTCACTGTTTAATACAGTCGGATGCTCTAACGTTGTAATGAGCGCAAGGTCTTTTGTCATTTTACCACTCTCAATGGTAGATATACAAGCTTTTTCTAATTTATCCGCAAAATCCTGTAATTCTTTTATGCCGTCGATCTCACCACGTTTTCTTAATGCACCTGTCCATGCAAAAATCGTGGCAACTGAGTTTGTGGAGGTTTCCTCACCTTTTAAGTGTTTGTAATAGTGGCGCTGTACCGTTCCATGTGCTGCCTCATACTCATAATAACCCTGTGGAGATACCAGAACAGAGGTCATCATGGCAAGAGAACCGAACGCACTCGATACCATATCACTCATCACATCTCCGTCGTAATTTTTGCATGCCCAGATATATCCGCCCTCAGATTTCATGACACGCGCAACTGCATCATCGATCAACGTATAGAAGTAAGTAATTCCTGCCTCTTCGAATTTTTCCTTGTATTCTGCGTCAAAAATATCCTGGAAAATATCTTTGAACGTGTGATCGTATTTTTTGGAAATGGTGTCTTTGGTTGCAAACCAGAGATCCTGTTTTGTATCTAATGCATAATTGAAGCAGCTTTTTGCAAAGCTTTCAATGGAGTTGCAGAGATTGTGCTGACCCTGTACTACACCTGCCCCAGTAAAATTATGGATGAGCTCTCTTGTCTCGGTTCCGTCCTCTGCTGTGTATACAAGCTCACATTTTCCCGGTCCCGGAATCTTCATCTCTGATGCCTTGTATACATCACCATACGCATGACGTGCGATTGTGATCGGTTTCATCCAGTTCTTTACACATGGCTCGATTCCTTTTACAACGATTGGTGCGCGGAAAACAGTTCCGTCTAAAATGGCACGGATCGTTCCGTTCGGGCTCTTCCACATCTCTTTTAAATTGTATTCTTTTACACGTGCTGCATTCGGTGTGATCGTCGCACATTTTACTGCAACACCATATTTTTTCGTTGCATTTGCAGAATTGATTGTAACCTGATCGTCTGTCTCGTTGCGGTGCTCTAATCCCAGATCGTAATAGTCTGTTTTAAGGTCGATAAAAGGGATCAATAATTCATCTTTAATCATCTGCCAGAGAATTCTGGTCATCTCGTCTCCGTCCATCTCAACTAACGGGGTTGTCATTTTAATTTTTTCCATCGCTTATTTTTCCTTTCTGCCTTCCAGTCTTTATTTTAGCAAATTATCCCAGCCATAATGATCCATATTCTCAATGGTTTTCATGATATGCTGGTTTGCAAGCTTCTCCGCTAATTCCGCATCATGCTGTTTTAACGCCTCCACGATCTTGCGGTGCTCGTTGTTCGAATCCACTGCCCTGTTCTTGTCGGAAAGCGTCACTTTTCTGACACGTTGGGCATAATGGTGAAAATCAGAAAGCACATGGCGTAACTCCCTGCTTCCACTTGCGGTATATAACACTTCATGGAACTTATTATCTAACTCGACCATCTGTTCTGCATTGCCCTTTGATGCATGAAAATCAGATAAAAATATATTTTCTTCCAGTTCGTCTAACTGTTCTTTTGTGATGTTGCAGGCTGCCCACTTTGCGCACAGTCCCTCTAACCGGCTTCGGATCTCGTAAATATCTTTGATGTCTTTCTGGGATATTCCAACAACGTAAGCGCCCTTGTTTGGAATAATGGTAACCAGACCTTCCAGTTCTAACTGGCGAAGTGCCTCACGCACAGGAGTTCTGCTGACTCCGAGCTCCTCACCGATTGATTTCTCTTTCAGTTCCTCGTCCTTCTCGTATTTTCCGGAAAGAATATTTTCCCGGATCATATGAAAGACTCTGGAGCCTAAAGAGTAATTGTCTTCTCCCATACTTATTTCTCCAAAATATCTATCTTTAACTTTTTACAGCATTTACCAATTTCTTCCACTAACTCGTTATCTGTCAGGACAGTCACACGTCCTTCTTCGTACTGTTTGTCTACCCATACTTTTACCATTTTAACGAGTTCAGAGTTCTTATCTACTCCTTTTTCCTTTGGCAGATGATAATAAGAATTGATCCATAAAGCAATTCCGGCAAGACCGGATGTGTTTGATACGGATACCAATGGTGGTCTGTTTAAGAATTTTCCGGTATCAAAGATATTGTAAATCTCCTCATTCTTTAACAATCCATCTGCATGGATTCCTGCTCTTGTGACATTGAAATTACTTCCGACAAACGGAGTACGGCTTGGCTGCACATAACCAAGTTCTTTTTCAAAATACTCGGCAAGTTCTGTGATCACGGTTGTATCCATGCCGTCTAGCGTACCCTTCAACTGTGCGTATTCAAATACCATTGCTTCAAGCGGTGTGTTTCCGGTTCGCTCCCCGATACCAAACAGGGAACAGTTGACACCACTTGCACCGTAAAGCCATGCCGTTGTGGAGTTGTTGACTGCTTTATAGAAGTCATTGTGTCCATGCCACTCGATCAGTTCAGACGGAACACCTGCATGGGTGGTAAGTCCATAGATGATACCCGGTACACTTCGAGGGATCACGGCTCCCGGGAAGTTCACACCATATCCCATGGTATCACAGGCACGGATCTTAATTGGGATCTTATATTCATCCATGAGCTTCATCAGCTCCACACAGAACGGGATAACAAAACCATAAATATCAGATCTTGTGATATCCTCCAAGTGACATCTTGGGCTGATACCAGTCTCCAAGCACTCACGGATGACACTTAAGTAAAGGTTCATAACCTCACGTCTTGTCATTTTCATTTTATAGAAAATGTGATAATCGGAGCAGCTTACCAGAATACCTGTCTCACGAAGTCCGATGTCCTTTACTAACTGGAAGTCCTGTTTGCTTGCACGGATCCAGCTTGTCACTTCCGGGAACTTATAACCGCGCTCTAAACATTTGTAAACTGCATCACGGTCTTTTTTACTGTATAAGAAAAATTCGCTCTGGCGGATCAGACCTTTCGGACCGCCAAGCTTATGTAAATAATCATAAATCGTTACGATCTGCTCTGTCGTATAAGGAGCCCTCGACTGCTGACCGTCACGGAAGGTCGTATCTGTAATCCAGATATTCTCCGGCATATTGTGCGGTACAATACGGTCATTGAACGCAATCTTTGGAATTTCATCATAAGGAAACAGATTATGGAATACATTTGGTTCTTCCACATCCACAAGCTGATAGAAATGTTCTTCTAACTGCAATAGGTTTGTCTTTTGGTTCATTACAACTTCTCTCATAACATCCTCCTTATAGCAACTGAATATATATGCAAAATATTTGACTATTTTTACATGCATAATTGTATACAATTATACTTTCTATATTGTAGGCACTCCTGTTACCATTTGTCAAGGCATAATATTTCATATTTACCATAACAATTAGTTATGGTTCGTTTTTCTGCCATGAATCTGTTCTATTCCTGCTTTCTTTCAATTGCACAGTTCAGAATATACTTGTGTTCTTTTTCCATAGAAACCGTGCGATACACGATACTGTCTACGATTTTTTCCGTCAGGTCTGCCATGTCTTTCCGGAACGCACTGTATTGCTCTGAATACATAATTTTCCCATTCTCATCCAGACTCCCGGAGTAGTCACAGCAGAAACGTACTACAAAAAACTTTTCAGATGCTGTTTCTAACGTAACCGAAACTGCATATTTTTCCAACATCTGTGCACATGCCTTTGTCAGTGTCATCAGAAGAAAAAGTATTTTTCTGAAAATCTCCGGTGGAATCTCGCAGTCCTTTTTCTTCTCCATCTGGAAACTTCGTCCGGCTGCTTCGTGATAAAATTCGTTCTTCAGCTGGTTATAGCCGACAAGGTAATTGCCATTTCCATGAATCATCGTTTCCAGATAATAATATAAAAGATCTCTGATATAGTGTTCGACAACATATTCGCCCTTCGAGCCCATTTCTTCCACTGTAAAATGCTGTCTTAACATCGTCATGACAACATCAGCCGCCTGCTCATACAGCTTTATGTTCTCCTGCTGTCCTTCCTCTAACCGGTTAAAATCCTCCTCCGAGAAAAAGATATTGAGATTCGCCTGTTCGAGATCTAATTTTGCCTGTATTTTCAAACGGTTATATTCTAACGCTGCATTCACAGGTTCCATAAAATCTTCAAAGGATGCGCACGGTTTCATAATGATCTTATAAACATCAAACTCATTTAAAAAATCGATAATCTCTTTTACATGTTCTGCATTCGTCATTGCCACACGGATCGTATCCGGCGACATCATCTTTGCCATGGAAAAGAATTCCCTTCCACTGATCACAGAAAGATGCGTCTCGCAGACTAACACATCAACATGCTGTTGTTCTAATAACCCGATTGCCACTTCCGGGCTCTCTGTGATCTTATAGGAAAAAGAAGGCTTCTCTGTCTGGAAAACAGAATCTAACCTCTTTCTTCCCACTTCATCCGGCTCTACAATGACTACAAACTCCATAGTCTTCCTCCTGTGTACTTTGTGACTTCACATAACGCTTTTGTAATTATCACTATCATAGCAAACACGTTTTCGTATCTCAATAGCAAATAGCAAAAATAATTTTTTTAAAAAAACAGTAACACATTTTCTAAGCTTCCATAAGATACAGTGTAAGAAAAATTTGGAGGATTTAACATGAGTGATTTAGCTGCAACAAACTGTGGTGGATGCGGATGTAATGAAGGAGGATGCAGTTCTATTCTCTGGATCATCATTTTATTGAGCTGCTGCTGCGGTAACAACGGCGGTTTCTGTGGTAACAACAACGGATGTGGCGGTAATGACTGCTTATGGATCATCTTACTTCTTCTCTGCTGCGGCGGAAGTGGTAACGGAAACGGCTTCTGCTAATTCCTTAGAAGCAGAAACAGAAAAAGAGCGGGTTCCGCTCTTTTTTCTGTTTCTGTCAATTTTTTTCGGTAAAACCGGTATTCTTCTTTCTGGTTTTTTCGGCGGTTTGATTCCCTGCGCCCTGTTTTTGCTTCTGTTCCTTTTGTTCGCGCTCCCGCACGATTTTCTGGTAGACCTCACACTCTTTTGGTACGTTCCTTCTTTTTAAACATTCTTCATCTATTTCATAAACGCTGTTATTCTCCACTACTAACATGATATCATCCTCCTCCCTATCATCTTATGCCGGGCAGACATTTCCGAAACTCCTTTTTTTGCATATTGCAGATTTTCGCACATAAAATAAAAGAAAAAGGCATTTCTTATGGACGAATCAACACCTCTTACTCCTTTTGATCATATGACACAGACAAGGGAGATCCAAATGTTAAAAACGGTCGTTCCCTACATGAAAAGTTCACAAAAAAAGCAATTCGCCATATTAATAAAGTATATGGAGCTTCAAAATACACTCCATGTCTTTTCCAAAGAGGAACAGGTTTTGTCAATGTGTTCCCTGCCGGAAGAAGAAAATAATCCGCAGTCACTCTTAAACAGTCTGCGTCCGTTTTGTACTCCAAAAGAATTAGAGACGATCGATATGCTGACAAATATGTTTTCCATGCTTGAAACTTACGAAACCATTTTTGCCGGCTGATCATGAATAACCGAAAATTTCAGAAAGGATATTCCAATGGAAAATGATTTTTTTAAAACAAATCCGGTCTTTCAGAATCTCTCGCCGGAAAAGCTCTCTTTTTTAATGAATTTTGCAAACATCAAAAAACCGACTGATATGAAAGATATGGCACCGTTCCTGCTCGGAACGCTTTCCTCTGCCAAAAAGCAGAATATTCAGTTCACGCAGCCGGAAACAGAACTTATGATTTCGATTTTAAAACAGAATATGTCACCGGAAGAAGCAGAAAAAGCAGATAAGATCATTCAGTTGATGAAACAAAGAAGCGGACAGTCTCATTAGAGACTGTCCTACCATATCGTTGCAACATTCACTTTTAACACTTTATCAATCGGAGCCACGCTGGTTCCCTTGCCGTCTGTTCCCTCAAAATATTTTGGACTGGCTGATTCAAACAGGACATATAAGCTATTATCCACAATCGCAATCTCTTCGGAACATGGCGGCATCTCCACCTTAATGGAAGGCACAGCCGGATTCTGATTTAATGCAATCAGGGAAGAATACACTTTCAGATAAGAGGAATTACTTCTTCCAAGCGATGTACTTAAGTAAACAGCGCCCTGTGAATCAAATGCAATGCCCTGTACTTTGCACGGGATATTATAATTGCTGAGTGCAACTAACTTATCCAGCTCTGTATCATAAGTGTATGCATACATTTTCGAGCGGAACATCTTATTGTAAGTTGCCACCCAGATACGTCCACCATAGCAGGTAATGCAGGAAGGTGTATTCCGCAGATAATACTCATCGGAAATGGCAGATGCATCAATGCAGTAACCCGGCGCATCCTCTGCGATCAGTTTGATATATTCATAGGAAATCCGCTCTAATGTATTGGAATTCGAGTGGCATATCCATAAATTTTCTCCGTCAAAAGCCACTCCGCCAAGGTGACTGTCCTTTTTCATGCCAAGCGTTACCAGATAGTCTCCGCTTTCCCGGTCAAATACCATCAGCGCCCCAGGTTCATTCTTATCTTCGGTGTATGCGGTCATGATCACATAATCCGGTGTAAAGCATAACCCCTGCATACACATATCTGCGGTATTGATATAATTGTTGACATAGTCTTTTTCTCTTGTAGACGGCATTCCCGGTATGGATAATTCATCCATGAAATTATAGCTGCACTGGCGCAGTTCTTTCTGATTCATTGCAAGAAGATTTCCCGTATGATACGAATACATCTCAACATTTAAATAACTGTCGATCGTCTTCGTCCATTTTGCAAAAAGAACCAGTTCCGAAGATGTTTTCTTCGTGATATCTGTTACCTTCCTGCTGTAACTGCTGTCTGTATACCAGCCTGCGAAATTATAGCCCTCTTTCACCGGAACATCCAGTGTCACCGGAAGTTCTTTCTCATAATAGACTTCGCGGTTCGAGAGACTGTTCTCGCCGCCATTTAAAATATAGGAAATATGATATGCCTTCTGCCCTGTACTCTCATAAGGCTCCACATAAACAGGTTTATTCTCAATGATACCTGCCTGTGTGATCCCGATTCCTTCGATCGTATGCGCGCGGGCAATCTGTGGATCATTTATCACAAGAAGTACTGCATATAAAATTATGAAAATATTTCTTGTGACCTTCATTGATCCACCTCTCCTCTCTTACTCGTCTAGTTTCTCTAATTTGCCTGCTCTTGCAGCAATCTCTTTCTCCTGAATGTCGGACGGAGCCTGTTCATATCTGGAAAATTCATAGGAATAGGTACCACTTCCGCCTGTCATGGAACGAAGATCTGTGTTATAACCAAATAACTCCATATACGGAATATCCGCGACGATCTCCTGATAACCGTGATCTGTCGGATTCATTCCAAGCACGCGTCCACGGCGCTTGTTCAGATCTCCCATAATATCACCGGTATATTTATCCGGTACAACTACTTTCAACGATGCAATCGGCTCTAAAAGTACCGGAGAAGCCTCCAGGAAACCTTTTTTGAAAGCCTGCTTTGCAGCGGTCTTAAACGCCATCTCCGAAGAATCTACCGGATGATATGAGCCGTCATATAAGACTGCCTTCACACCAACAACCGGATATGCTGCAACCGGACCTTTCTGGCAGGATTCCTGAATTCCCTTTTCCACTGCCGGGAAATAGTTCTTCGGAACGGCACCGCCAACAACGGTCTGTTCAAATACATACGGCTGTTCTAAATCACCGGACGGTTCAAATGTCATCTTCACATGTCCGTACTGTCCGTGTCCGCCGGACTGTTTTTTGTATTTGTACTCGACATCTGCCTTCTTGCGGATTGTCTCGCGGAATGCGATCTTTGGTTTCTTGAGTTCAACTTCTACTTTGTAGCGGTTTAACAGCTTGCTGACTGCAACCTCTAAATGCTGGTCGCCCATTCCATAAAGAAGTGTCTGGCCGTTTTCACTGTCGTTGACTGCTTTCAACGTAAGATCTTCCATCATCAGTTTCTGAAGTGCCTGTGAGATCTTATCCTCATCGCCCTTATTCACTGCCTTATATCTCATATATGTATATGGTGTGGAGATTGAGGTCCGAATATACAAAATCGGATTTGCTTTTGTGGAAAGGGAATCCGTGGTTGCCGGGCTTGCTAATTTTGCCAAAGCACCGATATCACCTGCATGAAGTTCTTTTACTTCCTCCGGTTTGTTTCCACAGAGCACATACAGTTTTCCAATTTTTTCTTCCACATCTTTGTGATGGTTATATAACACATCATCCGTTTTCAAAACGCCTGAATTTACTTTGATCAGGGAGTATTTTCCAATAAATGGATCTACGATTGTCTTCCATACATAAGCTGACTTTGGTTTGGCAAAATCATAATCTGCACTGTACACTTCATTCGTCTTGGCATTGATACCGGTACAGGAACGTTTCTCCGGACTTGGCAGATACTTCACAATATCGACAAGCAGTGTATACATTCCTCTTGCTAATGTGTTAGAACCCATCAGAACTGGAACAATGCTTCCGTCTGCCACATTC
Organism: uncultured Roseburia sp.; assembly: GCA_900542495.1. Classification (GTDB taxonomy): domain Bacteria; phylum Bacillota; class Clostridia; order Lachnospirales; family Lachnospiraceae; genus Roseburia. The sequence continues at coordinate 38,273 of UQNW01000002.1, read as the reverse complement.
ACGCGGAGTGCCTGACGGATCTCATCTTCCGAGAACTCCTCCCCGTTAAAATAGCGCTCCATAAATTCTTCACTTGTCTCTGCCACTGCCTCCATCAAAGCTTCCCGGCAGATATTCAGGTTGTCTTTGGAATAATCCGGAACCTCAAATTTTTCTACTGTTCCGTCCTCTTTCCATCTCTTGGCTCTCTGCTGTAATACATTGACATATCCAACAAACTGTCCATTCTCCCTGACTGGAAGATGAAATGGTGCAATGCGCTTTCCATACATCTGCTGAAGGTCTTCCACAACCTGTCTGTAACTTGCCTCGTCAATATCCATATCCGTTACAAAAACCATGCGCGGAAGTTTGTATTTTTCACACATCTCCCAGGCTTTCTTCGTTCCAACTTCAATTCCTGCTTTGCCGGACACTACAATGATTGCTGCATCTGCCACGCTCACTGCCTCTTCCGCTTCCCCTACAAAATCAAAATAACCCGGTGTATCAAGGATATTGATCTTCGTATCACCCCATACGATAGGAACTACGGAAGTGTTAATGGAAAAAAGACGCTTTGCTTCTTCCTTGTCGTAATCACTGATCGTGTTGCCGTCTGCGACTTTTCCCATACGGGTTGTCATTCCTGCAAGATAAGCCATTGCCTCGACAAGACTTGTCTTGCCAGATCCCCCATGGCCCAAGAGAACCACATTACGAATTTTGTCAGTTGTGTAAACGTTCATAGCAAATCCTCCCATACATTTTTTCGTTCAGGATCACTTTTGTTCTTCCTGAATGTTTTTAATGGTTATATTTTACTAAATTATCTGTTTTTTTACAATATATTTATTCATATTTACTAACTAATATTATATTAGCAGGAGAATGTTTATATATTATGTATGTATTTTGAACATTTTAACCTATTTATTTTTGATTGTTTACACAATATTAACAATTTGTACATATTCAGAGAAATGTGCTCCGTTTTCTTCCAACAGACGTTATGCTGATTCTAAGACAGGAAAGACTCGTTTACTTTTATACTTTAACGTGTTGACTTTTTCATGAAATGTGGATATGATGTATAAGACTTTCTAAATATACAAAAATAACTTATGGGGGAACATGATTTGTTTCAGAAAATAGGATTTATCGGACTTGGTCTGATTGGCGGGTCCATTGCAAAAAAAATTCATACACTTTACCCTGATGTAACCATTATCGCAACTGCCGGTCATCAGGAAACCATTACAGAAGCTTACGAAGAACATCTGATCTCCAATCAGAATTTATGTGAGATCAAAGATTTTTATGACTGCGATTACATTTTTCTGTGCACACCGGTCAAAAGAAATATCGAATACCTGCGCAGTTTAAAAGGCAACATCAAAGAGGGCTGCATCATTACAGATGTCGGAAGTGTGAAAACAGATATCCATGAGGAAGTGATTGCTCTTGATATGGAAGATTGTTTTATCGGCGGCCACCCAATGACAGGCTCCGAAAAGACAGGATTAAAAAACGCAAATGAGTATCTGTTGGAAAATGCATATTACATTTTGACACCGACGAGCAAAACCTCCACAGAGCGTCTGGAGGAATTCCGTTCTCTTGTGACAGAGCTTGGTGCGGTTGCCCTTGTATTAGATTATCATCTGCATGATTATGCTACGGCTGCTATCAGCCATCTGCCACATATCATTGCGTACAGTCTCGTCAACCTTGTTAAAAAATCAGATGACGCAAATGAGACAATGAAGACGATTGCTGCCGGAGGATTCAAAGATCTTACCCGAATTGCCTCCTCCTCTCCTGTTATGTGGCAGAATATCTGTCAGTCCAACAGCGAACAGATTGTGCGGCTGATTGATGACTACGAAGTGATGCTTGAAAAAACAAAACATGATATTTTAACCTCAAATGCGGATGCACTGCTGACAGACTTTCAGTCAGCCAAAGACTATAGGGATTCCATCACGATCACAAATAAAGGTCCAATCAAGGAAATCTATGAACTGTACTTAGACCTTCTCGATGAGGCAGGTGGAATTGCAACGGTTGCCACGATTCTCGCAAGCAATAACTTAAGCATTAAAAATATCGGCATCATCCACAACCGTGAATTTGAAGACGGTGTACTGCGTTTAGAGATGTACGACCGCAAATCTTTAGATTCCGCAATTTTGCTGCTGAGGAAACATCACTATACCATTTATGAGCGGTAGGTTTTACCGCTCTTATTTTACTTTACAGAAAGAATCCTTTTAACCAGAATACTTCTTAAAACATGAAATGATAACAATACTATGAGTGAATATTATAAATTTTTCCAAAACAAAAAATGTGAATATTTTCCATGCCATAAAGGAATCCCGGAGGCTGACTTTAACTGTCTGTTTTGCTACTGTCCGCTTTATACGCTCGGAAAGTCCTGTGGCGGGAACTGCGAATTTTTAAAGAATGGCATCAAATCCTGTATGAATTGTAATTTTCCTCATCAGCGTAATAATTATGATAAGATCATAGCCCGATTTCAGGAAATTGCCAAATTGGCTGCAGATTCAGGACATGAGGATATGAAGCATGAAAGATAAGCTTAATCCAGGATTATCATCTTCTGACTGGAAAGAATTGTGTGAACGTTTTCATTTTCCTGCTGAAAAACTGCACTATATAAAGACGATATATACCGCACTCTTACCGCTTGTAGATTCGTATGTATATTATTCGCTTACCCAGGATATGGATGAAATTCCATTTACAAACTATGTATACGGAATCGTTACACTTGGGAATGGTGTGGATCAATTGTCAGAATTATATCTGAATCATGAACAACTGGAAGAAGCGTATATTGTAGACTGTATCAGTCTCATGCTCCTGTCAAAAGCATACGAGGAATTTGCATATCTGGCAGAACGGAAAACCGGACTGAATCTTGTAGAATTATCTTTTCTCGGAGATACCTATTCTATGGATCTGCTTCCAAAGATATATAATAATCTGGAGCCGGCATCTGTCACTCTTACAGATGGTCTGATGCTCTGGCCTTTAAAGACTGCAACGCTTATCCTGCGTCTGGACACGAAAGCTGCTTCAAACCGTGATCAGTTATGTAATTCGTGTGCAGGTTGTAAGAACTATTCCTGCCCGTCAAGAAAAGCCTCATCCAGTGAATTGCCTCTGACATATGGAGAAATGCAGATATTTCACCGGAAATTGCACTCGTAGGATCAATTATAGTAAGAAAAAACTCTGGCAAACATTTCTGTCTGTCAGAGTTTTTTGTGACTTCATTATTATAATTATTTTAAAGTATATTGTTAGAGTTTGCTAACAATTTCTCGATTTCTTCCCGTTCCGGCATTACGCGGAGTGCGCCTTTGCGTGTAGTGATAATGGATGCCGCTGCATTTGCAAAAGTCAGCATCTCTTTCAGGCCATTCTCTGTAAGATCGGTAAGTCCATGCTTTAAAATATAATGGAGAACACATGCACAGAAGGTATCTCCGGCTCCGGTTGTCTCTATCGTATTCTTCTGTATAAAAGGTTTCACTTCTACAATAAGATCTTTATAGTAAGCACGGCTTCCTTCCCTGCCCATGGATACAAGGATCAATGGAATATGATATCTCTCAAGGATCCAATGTACACCCTTTGTGAAATCTTCTTCTCCGGTCAGCCACTGAATCTCGTTATCAGAAATCTTTAAAATGTCACACTGTTCTAATCCGTAAAGCACCTGTTCTTTTGCTTCATCTAAGGAGTTCCAGAGCGGCTCGCGCAGATTCGGATCAAAGGAAATGACAGCACCGGCTTCTTTTGCAGCACGAAGTGCTTTTTTTGTTGCATTTCGTACACCTTCGTGTGTCATAGACAACGTGCCAAAATGAAAGATCCGTGTTCCCTTTATCAACTCTTCCGGGACTTCCGCTTCTGTCAGCATCATATCTGCACCAGGGTTTCTGTAAAACGAAAAATCCCTGTCTCCATCCGGATAAGTATGTACCAGTGCTAACGTCGTATGTACGTCATCATCTTTCTGTAAGCCTGATGCATCAATCCCGACTTCCATAATCGTCTGTTCCAGCTGTTTTCCGAAAAAATCATTTCCTACTTTTCCGATAAAAGCTGTCTTATGTCCGAGCTTTGTTAACATTGCCAGTACGTTGCATGGAGCACCGCCCGGATTTGCCTCAAATAATGGATTTCCCTGACTGCTGATCCCATTCTCGGTAAAATCAATGAGTAATTCACCTAAAGCTACAACATCCATACTTTTCCCTCCGTGTCTGATAGTAGTTTTTGTTTTATAATTTTACTATACTATACTTTTCAACATTAATATGTATTTTTTTGTCACTGTAAAAATGGATTTCCTGCGCTTCCAACGGCGTACAGATGGCTGTTGTCGCAACCTGCTCCCCATCGTTCAGGAATAGTTCGATCGACTGACGATCCAAAATAAATCTCATTTTCTTAAGCCCTTCCGGATTTGAAATCTTCAGTTTCCGCACGCAGACAACATCTTTTGTCACACCGCAATAAGTGCGATCGATCTCAAGCATATTTTCAGCCTTATGATAAGTAAAGCTTGTTTCATATCCCTTATTTGCGGCAAGTTTCATGGAAAATGTTTGAAATTCATCCTCTTCCAGTAAAACGGTAAGGTCGATCGTCCGGCCTTCAATTCCACACAGTGTTGTTTCCTGATTTATTTCTGCATGATCATATCGACATGGATTTTTATGGTACTTTTCAATTTCACGCACCGGTGTCTGCCAGATTTTACCATCTTTTAATTCCAATTCCCTCGGCAGAGTCATCATTCCCTGCCAAACCTGTGAATTTGGAATCACACATGCATCCCAGGATTTCATCCATGCAATCATAATACGTCTGCCGTCCGGCAGTTCAGTTGTCTGCGGTGCATAAAAATCCATTCCATAATCAAGTGCATGCGGCAATTCTTTTACAAATGTATGTGTTTTTTCATCATAGTCCCCAAGAAAATAAACACTGTTATGTCCATTATGAAACTCATATTTCTGCGCTTTCATATCCTGCGGTGAACAGATCAGCACTCTTTTACTGCCCAGCTGAAAGAAGTCCGGACATTCCCACATTGTACCAATTTTTCCGCTTTCGTTTGAAGCAAGAATTGTTTCAAATTTCCAGTCAGTCAGATTTTTGCTTGAACATAACACAACCTGTCCGATCTGATTTTCATTTTTATTACCAACGATCATATAATAGGTATCATTTTCTTTCCAGATCTTCGGATCACGGAAATCTACCCTGTTGCATCCATCTGGAAGCATTTCTCCGGTCATGACAGGATTTTTGTCATATTTCTGATAATCTTTTCCATCACCAAATGCAATACACTGATTCTGACGATCCTGCTCACTTCCGTCAGGCTGTTTTATTCTAGTTACTCCTGTATATACAAGTACATGTTTACCATCTGCTTCGATCGCACTTCCTGAAAAGCATCCGGCTTTATCATATTCTTCATCCGGAGCAAGTGCCGCTGGAAGCTGTTCCCAGTGGATCATATCGCACGTAACGCTATGTCCCCAGTGCATTGGTCCCCATTCCCTGTTATATGGATGATATTGATAAAACAGATGTATCTGTCCATCATAAAACGAAAATCCATTTGGATCGTTGATCCATCCGGTTGGAGCAGAAACATGAAATAAAGGTTTTGTCTGCGGATCTGTAGCAGCAATTTTTTCTGTCTCGTATTTTCTGGCTTTTTCTAACATATTGCTCATATTATTTCTCTCCTGATTATTCTGATAATGATTTCTGATAGTTGTCAAAGTATTTCTGCTTAATGGAAAGATAATCCGATAATCCATATTTTTCCATTTTTTCAAGATAGGAATCCCATTCCTTTTCTATGCCGCCATTTAAAATCCAGTCGGCTTTTTTCTGTTCGGCATATTTTTTAATATCTGTGTCATATTGCGACACCTTGTTCGTGTCTTCTATACTCATAAATACGTTCGGATAAACGTATTTACTGTTCATATCTGCCAAATATGTCTCATGCATATTGTCAAGCCGCCATTTTGCATCTTCCGGCTGCGTTACATACTCACCATAATATTCATTTAAGATGGCAAGCGGACCATTGACTGACTGTGCCTCGCGGACTTCTACCGGAGACTGGTCGCCTAAATCCATATGTTTTAACATCGGTTCACCTTTTTCATTAGTAGACATTTCAAAGATGTTAAAGGAATCATTCTCACCATAGCTGCCCCAGTTATTCTGCGGAGACTGTAATGGTGCATACATCTGATCGATCCATGCTGCTGCAAGTGCAGTATTTCTGCAACTGGTCGTAAGTACGCAGCGTCCTCTGTCAAAGCCACTGGTCTCACTATTGTTTTGTCTTGTGATATTCCGCACACCCGTCGGACCTGTAAGTGCAGGGAGCATTACATAATCAACATTGTTATCAATATTTGCAATATCCCAGGAGAAGCAAAGACCATATCGGTGGTTTTTACCTTTTGCAACATAGGTAGACCATTCCTGCGTGAACGCTTCCGGATCTATAAGATCTTCTGTTACTAATTTATGCAGCCATTCAATGCCTTCTTTATACCCTTCCTGAACAGCTGTGTAAATGACCTTTCCTTCATCCGTCACTGCAAAATGATCACCGGTATCACCATAGCCTTCTCCAAATCCATTGATCAGAATGGCGGGATCCTGATCTCCATTGTTGATAATAAAGGACATCGGTATCACATCACCTTCAATATCAAATTCTTCCTGCAATTCATCCGCATGATCCCGGAATGCAATTAATACCTGTTCCAGTTCGTCCGTTGTTGTTGGTATTTCCAATCCAAGATAATCCAGCCATTTTTTATTGATATACGCGATATCTCCGATGGCCTGTATGGCTTCTTTACCGGCACCAAGCTGTTCGATCCATGGAAATGAATATATATGTCCATCCGGTGCGGTACACATGGTGCGGTATTCCGGATATTTTTCAAATACAGCCTGAAGATTTGGCATATATTTATCGATCAGATTTTCAAGGGGAATAATAATCCCCTGCTTTGCATAACGAAGCAGATCGTAATCACTCATTCCGGCATTAAACAAGCCATCCGGCAGATTGCCAAATTGTGCTAATGCAAGATTTTTTTTATCAGAAAACTGATCCGATACAAAACACGTCCATTTAATATGCACATTCGTCTGTTCCTCAAGTCTTTGAAAAATGATCCTTTCATTCGGATCCTGCGTTGAGGTCGCCGGTGCACTGGTAATAAAGGATAATTCCTCAGTTTCTTTTAACGGAAACTGTACTTCGGAAACCGGAGTGTCCGGATCTATCTCTGCCTGTGGCTGTGCATTGCTTCCGCAGCCGGCTATACTAAACATCATGATCAGTGCAAGCCCGAATGACAACATTCTATTTATTTTTCTACGCATATAGGAAGTTCCCCCTTCTTTAACCTTTTACAGATCCAACCATAATTCCTTTGTCGAAATATTTCTGGAAAAATGGGTACATAATTAATAATGGTAAGCTTGACACAACAATAGTCGCATATTTTAACTGTTCCGCTACTTTTGCCATCTCAGCCGTACTCTGGATATCAGCGATCATTCCAGGCTGTGGTGTATTCTGTACAAGAATGGAACGAAGCACGAGCTGTAATGGCTGCAGATCTGCATCATTCAAATAAATCAGTGCATCAAAATAGCTGTTCCACATTCCAACAAAAGACCAGAGCGCCAGTACGGCGATGATTGGTTTACACACCGGAATCATAATTTTGAAAAAATGCTGGATTTCATTTGCACCATCAATGGAGGACGCCTCTCTGAGTTCCTTTGGTATTGACTGGTAATAAGTTCTTGCAAGAATCATATTCCATACATTGAATGCTCCGGGTATTAAAATAGCCCATACAGTATTCACCATATGTAAACGGTTGATTAATATAAATGTCGGGATCATCCCACCACCAAAAAACATAGTGATCAGAAAAATTACATTAAAAAAATTTCTGCCGACAAACTCTTTTTTTGACATCGGATAAGCTGCAAGAAGTGTTATAAAAACAGAAATTGCAGTAAACGCCAGCGAGTAGAAAAATGAATTAAAAAATCCTCTCCATATCATTTCATTCTCTAAAACACGCCGGTATGCATCTAATGTCCAGTCTTTTATCCGAAAACTCAGTCCCTGATTATTTAAAACAGTCGGATCCATAAAAGATGCCAGAACTACATATATCAAAGGTATAACAATCGAAAGAACAAACAAACTGAGAAGCGCATATGCTATACCTAAAATCAGACGGTCAATTCTCGAATATTTTATTTTTCTTGATGTTTCCATCTTTTCATCCTCCTATAATCCTTCTCCATCGTTTATTTTCTTTACTACAAAATTTACGAAAATCAATAAAATAACATTAATGACAGAGTTGAACAATCCGACAGCCGTTGAGTAGCCATAATCTCCGTTCAGAAGTCCGATCCGATACACATAAGTTGATAAAATCTCAGATGCCGGAAGGTTCATATCAGTCTGTAATGCATATGCTTTTTCAAATCCGATACTCATAATGTTTCCGGCCTGTAAAATAAACTGAATTACAATAATATCTTTAATGGCCGGTAACTCGACATACCAGATTTGCTGCAGCAGATTTGCACCATCCATAACAGCCGCTTCTTCTAATTCTTTACTGGCATTGGCTAAAGCTGCCGTGTACATGATGGATGCCCAACCTGCTCCCTGCCAGATTCCGCTTGCAATATAAATTGTCCTGAAGGCAGTCGGCATTGTCATCCAATTTGTAGTGATACCGAGAATACGGTTCATCGGACCAACCGGTGATAAAAACATACGTACCATACCGCAGAGTACGATAACGGAAATAAAGTTAGGTGCGTAGATTAAAAGCTGTATTTTCTTTTTTATACCTTGCTTGCGGATCCGGTTCAGTAATAATGCCAGGATAATTGGAATCGGAAAACCCCAAAGCAGTCCATAAATGCTGAGTTTTAATGTGTTTAACAGATAACTCATAAAATCCGGTGAGGATAAAAACCGTTTGAAGTATTCCAACCCTACCCAGGGACTTCCAAAAACACCTTTAATTACATTATAATCTTCGAATGCGATGAGCAGCCCACCCATCGGAAGATACTTAAATATAATTGTTAACACCAATGCCGGCATCAGGAAAAACACATACAGCTGCCAGTTTCTTTTGACATAGGAAACTTTACTTACAAGCGTTTGTCTGCCTGTAGACTTTTTTTGTTTCAACCCTCTTTTCATACACTATTCCTCCATTTAGTCTTGTTGTATAACCGGTAAAGTAACCGGTTACTTTATAATTGGATAATAACCTATTTTCCAATAGATGTCAACACTTTTTTAAATTAAAGTAACCAGTTACGTAACCAGTTATTTTTATATTGATATTCCAGAACTTAATTGCTATACTATGTGTAATATGAAACTGTAACGAAACGATTCATATTTTAACATACTGATAAATACAATAGACAATGCGTAAAGGAGACAGATACTTATGGCGAAAAAACAGGTGACATTTGCTGACATTGCAGAATACACGCATTTTTCCAAAACTACAATCTCAAGATATTTTAATCATCCGGATTCACTGACACTTGAAAATCAGGAAAAAATATCTCAGGCTCTTGAGGATTTAGGATATAAAAAGAACAAACTTGCAAAGGTGCTCGCAAATGGGAAAAGTGAATTTATCGGGATTATCGTACCAAATCTTTACCTTCACTACTACTCAGAAATGCTAACCCAGCTTCTTTCCAGCTACCGTGATTATCATTATAAATTTCTTGTTTTTGTCAGTGATAACGGACCAGATGAGGAGGAGCAGTATATTGAAGAATTGATGTCTTATCAGATTGAAGGTCTGATCGTATTAAGCCATACGCTTTCTTCCGAAAAGCTTGCTTCTTATCAGATTCCTGTCATAGCAATTGAACGTGAGGCAGAACATATCTGCAGTGTCACAACTGATAATTATATGGGAGCCCTGCAGGCTGCATCACTTTTGATCCGTGACCATTGTGATGTGCTGATTCATATTAATGCAGATGTGCCAAAGATTATTCCTGCCTACAACAGAATTCGTGCATTTGAAGATATCTGTAAAGAACAACATGTGCCTTATGAATTAAATCTTAATGTGTACGGAGATTCTTATCAGGATATTTTTTCACAAATGAAAATCATCTTTGCTGATATTGATGCAAAATATCCTGGGCAAAAAAAAGGTGTCTTTCTTGCGAATGACACCTATGCGAATATGTTCCTGAATCTAATCTTTCAAAAATATGGATGTCTCCCTGACACATATGAACTGGTAGGGTTTGACAACTCTCCGATTGCCAGTGAAGCTATTTTGCCGATCACAACCATTGGACAGCAAATCGATGTGATCGCACACACCTCCATGGAATTATTAGTCCAGCAGATGGAAGAACGTAAAAAGAGAAAACCAGTTCCGCTGGCAGAACCGATCCATAAGCAAATTACGCCTATCCTTATCCGCAGAGAGACAACCAGTTAAATCCATTACTCCCGGAAACATGTTCTATACCTGCTTCCGGGAGTTTTTTTATCAGTATTTTTTATTTTGATATGTTTTTCGTATTCTGATATATTTTACCGGTTCACAAAGCCCAGTATCAGCACCAGAATGAGCATGTGAACCGGATAAAATGCATAGCAGAGATACTGGAATGGTTTGCTGTGATATCCCTGACGTCCACGATACAGCCAGATTGGCACTAATGCAAGTAATGCAAGTCCCTGCTGGCAGAATTCAAACTCCATTCCAAACAAATGGATCGGATACATTAATCCGCCAAGCAATTCCACATTCACCCAATAGAGAGCGGCAATTTGTCCAAACAGACACCACCATTTACGTCCACGGAAAAAATAGAAAATAAAAACAGTCAGAACACCTATTCCATAATAATCAACCATTGTTAATGTTCCGAGTAATCCGCCTGCAATCGTAACCAGTATAGCTGTCAGTACAAAAGCAGGTGTTTTCTTTTTCTTTCGCACTGTTTCCATTATATGGATTCCTAAGAGGCCAAGGATAAATGTCCAGATCACATTCTGGTGGACCGGATAAAACCAGGTTCCGCCATACATCAGGTCGAACGGTATCTCTGAGATCACTGCAAAAACCAGCATTCGCAATAAGTACTTTTTGAAATTATGGGTATGAAAATAACCTTCTACCGACATAAATGCAAAAATCGGAAATGCGATCCTGCCAACACAGGTCAGCCATTCCTGCGCCGGAAGAAGTGTTGCCCAAAGGTGATCCATCAGCATGAACAGCATTGCAATGATATGCAATGCTGCTGTGCTGATATCAAAACACCGTGATGTAGATGATTTTATTTTTTGAAACGACATAGCGATATGCTCCTGCATTGTAGTATCGGATCCCCGGTTCTTTTACAGATCATTAAATATCTGGTAAATATCTATCTTGAGTGCGTCAGTATCCGTCATCCCAATAAACCTGCATCCATATTTATAACCGCCCTCCGGCAAAGCATCTCTCCGGACGATTTCAATAACAGCATCCACAACTTCTTTCGTCCAGATCTGAATCCTTGTATCGTAATAGCTCCCAATCTCAAGATCTGCCTTCGACTTAAATCCGAGACCGCTTTTTGAAATATCTGTCACCTCGACATGGACATATTTCAAAGTGGTCACGCCTTCTTCATCTAACCGTTCTAATTCAACCCTGACTTCCAGATCAAGTCTCTTATGCTTTCTCCGCTCCTCCATACCTCACTTCTCCTTCATGAAATATTTAAAATAATTGTATAACAAGTTCTTTGCGATTACAAGTAGTTTTAAGACTCCCGGTCTACAATAAACATCGCATCGCCAAAACTGAAAAAGCGATATTTTTCTTCTACTGCGGTCTCATAGGCTGCCAGAACATGTTCCCTTCCGGCTAATGCAGACACAAGCATTACCAGTGTGGACTCCGGCAAATGGAAGTTTGTGATCAGCGCGTCGATTACTTTAAACTGGTAACCCGGATAGATAAAAATTTCTGTCCATCCGCTCTTTTCTGTAAGGAAACCATTCTCGTCTGCTGCAGACTCTAAAGTTCTGGTGCTTGTTGTTCCGACCGCGATCACACGGTGTCCCTCTTTTTTTGCCTTATTGATCTTGTCTGCCTCGGACTGCTCAATCTTATAAAATTCAGAATGCATATGATGCTTTAACACATCTGTTTCCTTGACCGGACGGAACGTTCCGAGTCCGACATGCAGGGTAACCTCTGCGATCTCCACACCCATGTCGCGCACCTGCTGTAACAGTTCCGGTGTGAAATGAAGCCCTGCTGTCGGAGCAGCGGCAGAACCGTCATATTTTGCATAAACTGTCTGGTAACGGTTCTTGTCCTGAAGCTGGTGTGTAATATATGGTGGCAGTGGCATCTGTCCAAGACGGTCTAATATTTCTTCGAAAATCCCTTCATAATGGAACTGGATCAGACGGTTTCCTTCCTCTACAATGTCAACGACCTCACCGGTTAAGATTCCTTCTCCGAAGATAATTTTTGTTCCTATTTTGCATTTTTTGCCAGGCTTTACAAGCGTCTCCCAGATGTCATTTTCTTTTCTTTTTAAGAGAAGAATTTCGATTTTGGCCTCGGTGCCCTCCTTTACGCCATAAAGACGTGCAGGAATTACTTTGGTATTGTTGATGACAAGGCAGTCTCCCGGTCTTAAATACTCGACAATATCTTTAAAATGTCTGTGTTCCACTTCTCCTGTGATCTTATCTAAAACCATGAGTCTGGAACTGGAACGGTCTTCCAATGGGTCCTGTGCGATCAGTTCCTGCGGAAGATCATAATAAAAATCTTTTACATCCATGATTGTTCTCCATAAATTATCATTTTCTGAACAAGATAAAGAGCCGCACCCGCGACTCTTTGTCCTGTTTCTATCATATTATGCACGAAGCTTGATATCAAGTGTTTTCTCTAAGTTCTTAAGAATTTTCTTTACAAATCCTTCTACCATTTCCGTTGTGAATTCTTCCTCGTTTGGAGTGAATACAACCGAGAATGCCATACTCTTTTTGTCTGCTCCAAGCTGGATTCCTTCGTAAACATCGAATAATGTTACATCTGTCACATAATTGCAGGCTTCTTTGATGCCGTTTTCAATCTGTGCACAGGTAATATTCTTGTCAACAACAAATGCGAAATCACGTTTTTCCTCTGCATATTTTGGCAATGGAGTGAAGATCTGCTCTTTTCCATACCATTTTTTCAGGGATGCAAGATCAATCTCCATGACGTAAGCCGGTACACGCATATCAAGTTCGTCCATAATCTCATAGGAAACTTTTCCGAGATATCCGACTTTTTCGCCCTCACAGAAAATCTCTGCAGTCTGATATGGATGCAGGAAAGTATTCTCGGCTGCCTCGTATGTGAATGTAATATTCAGTGAATCTGCAACCGTCTCTGCAAATCCTTTTAATGTGTAGAAAGATTCCTTCTCGCCAAATAATCCAACGCACAGTGTCTCTCTCTCATCCGGATACTCCGTAAGTGGGAGATCTTTTGGAATAAATACATTTCCAAGTTCAAAAATTCTTCCCTCTAAAATTGCTTTTTTCTGGTTTCTTGCCATCGCATGGATCATCTGCGGTGCAAGTGTAGTTCTCATCAGTGAAAGATCAATATTAATTGGATTGATCAGACGGATTGCATGTCTCTCTTTTGCATCTTCCGGCAGTCTTAACAGATCCAGATCAGACGGTGAGAAGAAGGAGTAATGAATTCCCTCATAAGCTCCTGCTGCACAGAGTGCACGTTTGATTTTAAGTTCTGTCTTCTGTTTTAAGTTTAATCCACCTAATGTCACTTTCGCAGTCGGCATAAAGGTTGGGATTACATGCTCATAGCCATACATACGGATCACTTCCTCCGCCACATCCGGGTAAGAATCCATATCTTCACGGTAAGCAGGAATCTGCAGTGTCAGCTCATCACCGTTGATGACCGGTGCAAAATTTAAAGCAGTAAGAATACGAACGATGTCAGCATCTGGGACTTCGATTCCAAGAACCCCATTGACACGTTTTACGCTTACTTTCATCTCTTTTGGCTCAATTGAGTTTCCGGTAGAAACTTCAATGTGTGTGGAGGAAACTTTACCACAGCCTAACTCTTCTACCAAGTGAAGGGCACGTTTCATTGCCATAACGGTTGTGTACTCGTAAACTCCTTTTGCATACATAGCGCTGGAATCTGAAGACTGTCCTAACGCTCTGGAGCTCTTACGGATGTTGTCACGCGCAAATTTGGCTGACTCAAACATAACCTCTTTTGTGGTATCCTGAATCTCAGAATTTAAACCACCCATGATACCAGCTAATGCAACCGGCTTTTTGCCATCGCAGATCACAAGATTGGAGTTAGTTAGTTCAAACTCTTTTTCATCCAATGTCACGATCTTCTCGCCGTCATTGGCACGTCTTACCTTGATCTCATCACCCTCTAAGTATGCATAATCAAATGCATGCATTGGCTGTCCTAACTCTTTTAACACATAGTTTGTGATATCTACAATATTGGAGATTCCGCCGATACCGACTAATGCAAGTCTTCTTCTCATCCATGCCGGTGATTCCTTGATCTCTACATCATGCACATAATGAGCGATATATCTTGGGCAGAGATCCTGTGCAGAAACAGTCACATGGAAATCTTTTGTCACTTCTGTCTCTGTGAAATCAAGTGCAGGCTCTTTACATTCTTTTCCAAGTACTGCCGCTACTTCTCTTGCGATACCGTAAATACTCTGGCAGTCAGGACGGTTTGCTGTAATCGCAATATCAAAGATCCAGTCATCCATTCCAAGGATTGGTTTTACATCTGCTCCAACCTCTGCATCTTCCGGTAATACGAGCAGTCCATTGTAACCTGCTCCCGGATATAAGTCCTCATTTAATCCAAGTTCTGTTCCGGAACAGAGCATACCAAAGGATTCGTAACCGCGGAGTTTTCCTTTTTTGATTTTCATCACACCCTCAATTGTGACATGATCTTTTGCTGTTGCATAAACAGTTGCTCCGACCAGTGCCAGTGGGAATTTGCCGCCTGCATGCACATTGTCTGCTCCACAGCAGATCTGGAAGGTTCCATGCTCTCCTGCATTTACCTGACAAAGGCTCAAATGTGTATCAGGGATTGGTTCGCAAGATTCCACAAGACCTACGACAACGCCGCTTATGTCTTTTCCAACTTCGATCAGCTCCTCAACTTCGAATCCGCAGGAGAAAAGTTTTTCTTCTAACTCCTTTGGTGTGACATCTATATCTACATAATCTTTTAACCAGCTTAATGGTGCTAACATGATAAGTCTCCTTTTCTCTTCTCTCTATCTGTTTTCTTAGTCATCGATCTGTTTTAACACACGCATATCAGACTCAAACAGTAACTTGATGTTGTTGATACCATATTTTAACATTGCGATACGTTCGATACCGATACCGAAAGCAAATCCGCTGTACTCATTGGTATCAATTCCACAGCCCTCTAAAACCTTATTGTTAACAACACCTGCTCCTAAAACTTCGATCCAGCCGGTACCTTTGCAGAGTTTACATCCGCATCCGCCACACTGGAAGCAGCTTACATCTACTTCTACAGAAGGCTCTGTAAATGGGAAGTAAGATGGACGGAGACGTGTTGTTGTCTCTTTTCCGAAAATCTTCTTTACAAGTTCATCTAACATTCCCTTTAAGTCACAGAGTGTGATTCCCTTATCGACTACAAGACCTTCCATCTGTGTGAACATTGGAGAATGTGTTGCATCATCATCGGAACGGAACACCTTACCAGGGGAAATAATCTTGATCGGTGGTTTCTTTGCTTCCATGACGTGGATCTGTCCGGCAGATGTCTGTGTGCGGAGTAAAAATTCCGGTGAAAGATAGAACGTATCCTGCATGTCTCTTGCCGGATGATCCTGAGGTGTATTCAAAGCTGTGAAGTTATAGTAATCTGTCTCAATCTCTGTTCCCTCATAAACTTCAAATCCCATAGAGGCAAAAATATCAATGAGCTGGTTACGGACCTGTGTCACCGGGTGCAGATTTCCTTTTTCATGCTTCACTGCCGGCATCGTAACATCGATCTTCTCTGCTTCATATCTTTTCTTTAAGGCATCTGCCTCTAATTTTTTCATTTTCTCTTCGAGAATTGTCTCGATTGCAGAACGTGTATCGTTTACCCATTGTCCTACTTTTGGTCTGTCTTCAGGTGCTACATCTTTCATTCCTTTTAACACAGCGGTGAGTTCACCTTTCTTACCAAGCACTGCCTGTCTGACTTCATTCAAACGTTCTAATCCGTCAGATCCCTCGATTTCTGCAATTGCCTTCTCTCTGATCTGTTGCAATTTGTCTTTCATTTTCATTTCTCCTTTTTTCATTTTTCAGGATACAAAAAAGGAACCATTCTCCCTGATGTAGGGACGAATGATTCCGCGGTACCACCCTGATTCTTCTCTTTCTTCAAAAGAAAAGCACTTCATAAATGCGTAACGTGCATAAAACGTCATCTGCTATTCACATTGATTCTGCTTTCACAAATGCGACTCCTGTGGGAAATTCGATTCCTATCTTACCTTAAGCAGGCTCTCAGCCGGTGACCCGCTCTCTCTTTAAAAAGTATAGTGCTCTACTGACACATTCTAAGCCTTTTCCTATTTCAGATGCTCTTACCAGCATCAAATTCATTTGTTATTCTATCACAGGGTTTTTGAAAACTCAACCCCTTTTTTTCTTAGTCTTATCACGCTTTAACCATTTCCGGAAGCTCTCATTAAAAATCACGTTGACTTCCGCGCTCATCATCATAATATACATGCAGAAATAAAGCCACAGCATGATCAATGCGATCGTTGTCAGGCTTCC
This sequence comes from uncultured Roseburia sp., assembly GCA_900542495.1. Classification (GTDB taxonomy): domain Bacteria; phylum Bacillota; class Clostridia; order Lachnospirales; family Lachnospiraceae; genus Roseburia. The sequence continues at coordinate 21,253 of UQNW01000002.1, read as the reverse complement.
ATACATGGAAAATCCATTGAAATAGTCCACATAGATAGACAGCGCGAACGAGAACACATACCACGCAACTGCACAGATTGCCGCACCTGGGATCTGGCTTTTAAAAGTCAGCTTTTTATTTGGCAGCATCGTAAAAATAATATCGAAAAACACAAATAATATGCCAAAAAGCACAAAACCACGCAGACGCACGATCAGATCCGTGAGGCTTTGCAGGATTGGAATATACACAACTGCGAGATCATGCAGCGTATTACCGAATACCAGAACAACAAGTGTAAATACAATTGCAAATAGAAATACGATCGTATACACAATTGCCCAGAGCCGTAACACAAACCAGTTGCGGTTCTCCTCTAAGTCATTCACCGAATTCAGTCCGTCTGTCATATACTGGATTCCCTTTGCAGCCGACCAGATTGCCACGATCGCGGTAATGGAAATGATTCCGACCGAACGGTTATACACCTCATCCGTAATGGAGATCAGAAACGCTGAAATATAATCCGGCAGCGCAGTCTGATACATTTTTAACAATATTCCCTCCGTGATCGGTGTGTACTGTAAAAGAGAGGAAAACACCATTAAAAACGGAATGGTCGATAATATAATAAAAAATGCAGACTGGGCAGAATATGCATTGATCTTATCCCGCTTACATTTATCAAAAAAAGATTTTCCGTTTCCGATAATCTTCCAAATCAACTCTTTCTCTCCTCCCTCATTTTCATCTCTCACCAAAATCCACGAAAGCTGTATTTTTACGGCTCTTATATTTTCATTGTTCAGCGGTTCTCCAGACTGGTGATCTCAATATCCTTATAAAAGAAGTTCAAAATTTCCCTGTAATCCATTCCTGCTTTTGCAAGACCGTTGGCGCCATTCTGGCTCATGCCAAGTCCATGTCCGTAGCCTCCGCCATATAGTGTATACGTTCCGTCCTGTCCTTTTACAAGACTTACAGCCGCGCTAGGCAGGATTGTCACTGCACTGCCCGTGCTCCCGTCCTGATATGTGATCTGTGTCACAATAGCGCCTAACACTTTGCGGATATTATATTCCGAAAAGACTTTTACCATGCCGTGCTCATAAGAAAGCCGTAAAGTCAGAATAGAACCTGATGTACTCCGCTTTTCTGTCACGATGTCATTCAGCTTTCCGAAGTCCTCCATGGATTCTGTCTCATTTTTTCCATTAGATTCATAATATATCACGTTCCTCGGAGAAATGGAATGCCTGTTTTCCAAAATCTGTCTGATTTCTGCCTCTTTTCCGGAAAAATCTGCCTGTGCAGACCAGCGGTAATACTTTATATCGCTGTCAAATCCGGTCTGCGGCGTCGTAATATAATTCAAAAAAGCAGTCTCATCTGACAGATCTGCCTCTGTCTGCGGCTCATTTAAACATACTTTTTTCAGATAACCATAGTTTTCCATTTCTTCCGGATTCCATACCTCTGCTGTATCCGTATATCCCATTGAAGTTGAAAAATAATACGCCTCGATCACTTCATCCGCATAGGTCATCACCTCATGCTTTGTCGCCTCCACCGCCTGTATGGAAGCCTCTCCTGCCGGCACCTTATTATAGACCTGATACGAGGTGCTGTCGCTGATATGCGCCCCATAAGCTGCCAGATCTGCACGCATAAGCTGGATATAAGCGTAACTTCTCGCACAGACTGCCTGCGCCTTTAACGCCTCCTTCTCATAAGTGGAAGGCATCTCACTTGGCACTACCGCAGTCAGATAAGTTTCAAACGGAACACTGTTCACAACCGTATAGCCTTCCTCGTAATGCCGCACCTCCATGCTGCCACAATAGCCATTGGAAACCGTGTTTCCGGCTTCATCACATAAAAATACTTTTCCATTATCTGTTACCGGCTGCAAGATAAAAGTTGCATCCTCCTCTGAAAGCCATGTACTTATATCTAATAACGTTCCGGCAGCATAATCAGATGTCATCTCTCCCACTTCAATCTTTGCATCCGTGTCCGCTTTCAGGTAAACCGCCGGGCGGAACTTTTCGCCTCCGTCCGCTAACAATAATACCCTGATATTTTCGATCACCGCAGGTGTCTGGATGAGAATGGCACAGACCTCTCCTTCCCCGATCACATAGGAAACTTCCATATTTCCAAGCACCACTTTTGAAATGGAGCTCTCCGTGACGTCCTGCCCCTCCAAAAGTGCATAGACCGGGATTTTTCCGGTATGAGAAATCCTTCCGTATCCCTCGATTTCAATGATATTCTCATCATAGGACAACAGCTTTCCTTGGATCTCCTGCTCTTTTTGGCGCACGATCTCTAACTTTCCACCGGAAAACACAAGATCTGCCACGCCTTCTGTCACATCTTTTTCCGCAGGTTCCATTGTGATCTCATATTCTGCACCGCCGGATAAAAAAGTAAGTTGTCCGTTTTCTGCCGTTTTTATGTATACATTATGCACTGTCGCCTCATCCTCACTGGTTCCGGCAATTCCAATGCAGGCTCCCTCCGATACATACACTTCGTAACAATCCCAGACTTTTAAAAACTGTCTGCAAAATGTTGTGGGATAATCCCCCTCATTTGTGACAAGGATACTGCCATTGTCCGATTCTATCACATCCATAAGCAGGATCTGTCTGCTTTCGATTGTTTTTTCATCATCCAGATAATCTAAAATCTGTGTATAAACTTCCTTCCACTGTTCGCGGTCTAACGCCTCGCTCTCCCTCCCTTCTGGAAGTTCTATGTATTCCTTTAACCCAAGGAGTTCTAAGATCTCGCCTGCAGTCTGTCTCGTCAGATACTCTCTCTCCCAGTGTACCGCCTGTTCCCAGTCCAGCTCCTTATATATAGAAAAAGACAGTTCCTCCTGCACCTCTTTTACCGGCACATAGTGCTTCGAATAAACGTCTTTTTTGTAACCTCTTTTTGTTCCTGCAAAGATCATGCCAAGCAGTATCAAAAGCAGAATGATAAGCAATCCCAGTTTTCTTTTCCAATGCACTTTTCTTCCCAATCAAAGCCTCCCACGTATGTTGCCGCTTTTTTGCACAACATTTAAAAAGAAGCTGCTTTCTAAGAAAGCAGCTTCTCTCTTTTGTATTTAAAAATGCTTTTGTACTTTATCGAATCCTTTGTACTTTTCCATTGTTCTTCCGTATCTCAAAAAATCTGTCGTATTCTAAAGCTTCTTCTGTGCTTCCGATATTCTTTGGTACTTTTCAAACTTCCTTTGCACTCTTAAAATTCTTCTGTACTTTATCATCTTTTGTAATACCCAAAATGCCGTTTCCTACAATTTTGACTCCTAGCCAGCGCTAGGTGGGTAACCTCAATCAAGCTTTTGCCTTCCCCCGCCGCCGCAGCGAATTACTGAGGCCTGGCATCCAATTGAAAATGTTGGAATCCCGTTTAAAGTAAATGTAGGTTCAAAATAGTAGGGTGTCGCACATCCCAGGCTGTTTTTTGATAGTCTTATTATACTTTAATGTTCCCTGTTTCACAAGCAAAAATTAATGCGAACGAGTAAAAAATACTACCAAATTTACTACTTTTTTCTTGTAGTTTTATCCATTGACAAAACAGCAAAAACATGTTCCACCTAGTAAACTCTGGCTTTATCGATGTCGTCTTTTGTGAATGCTCCCGGGAACAATTCCGCTAACGTATACTTTTGATATGCTCCGTTTTTCTTTGAAACATAAATCAAAAAAGTATCCGGATCACAAAATTCTGCCATTACCTGACGGCATACGCCACACGGAAACAGATAATCATCACCGTCTCCATTGATCGCAATTGCCTCAAACTCACGTTCTCCCTCGTAGACAGCCTTAAAAAATGCTGTACGCTCCGCACAGTTTGTCGGAGAATATCCTGCGTTTTCAATATTGCATCCCTGATAAACCTTACCGCTTTTTGTCAGAAGCGCTGCGCCAACCCGGAAATGGGAATATGGAGCATATGCATGCTCCTTTGCTTCCATAGCTGCTTTTATCAATTCTTCTGTTTCCATCCTGTCAAACTCCTGTTTTTCATTTTTATACTGTATTTTCCAACAAACGACATATTATTTACATTCTTTATTGTAATCTAATATCTCCCGAAAGTATAGGAATAATTAAGAAGTTTCATGTTTATATGTAAACTTTTTCTAAAAATTTTTTAAATTTTTTTAAATTTGGAACAATTTTCTTGTATTAATTTTAGTACATATGCTATTATAAGTTAACGTGATAAATTGAAGGAGGGCTTTAAATGACAAAAAATAATCCATTTTGTGAGATAACACCGGAGTTAGAGCATCTGTCTGAGTTAAGCGCCAAATGTTCTGTCATTGATCCGGAATTATATAACAAATACGATGTAAAACGCGGGCTGCGTGACATAAATGGTAAAGGTGTGCTCGTTGGACTGACCGAAATTTCTGATGTATGTTCGACAAAGATCGTGGACGGAGTATCCCATCCGGCAGATGGTGAACTCTATTACCGCGGCTATAATGTAAAAGATATTATTGCCGGAATTGACGAGAACAGCCATTTCGGATTTGAGGAATGTACCTATCTTCTTCTGTTTGGCAGTCTTCCAACAAAAGACGAACTAAAAGAATTCACTAACATGCTGAGCAAATACCGCACACTGCCTACCAGTTTTGTACGTGACATCATCATGAAAGCGCCAAGCAAAGATATGATGAACACCCTTGCACGAAGTGTATTGACACTTTACTCCTACGATGACAGGGCGGATGATATTTCTCTTCCAAATGTATTGAGACAATGTCTTCAGTTGATCAGTTTATTCCCATTGCTTTCTGTTTACGGTTATCAGGCATATAAGCATTATCACGATGGTGCCAGCTTATTTATCCATCCTCCAAAAGAAGAATATTCTACTGCAGAAAATATTTTACATATTCTCCGCGCTGACAGTAAATTCACACCACTGGAAGCCAAATTATTAGATACCGCCCTGATCCTGCATATGGAGCACGGTGGTGGTAACAACTCCACATTCACCACGCATCTGGTATCTTCCTCCGGAACGGATACTTATTCTGCCATTGCAGCCTCTTTAGGTTCCTTAAAAGGGCCAAAACACGGCGGTGCCAATATCAAAGTCGTGAAAATGTTTGACGACATGAAGCAGCAGGTAAAAGACTGGTCGAATGAGGATGAGATCGCAGATTATCTGACAAAGTTACTGCATAAGGAAGCCTTTGACCATGCAGGTCTTATCTATGGTATGGGACACGCGGTTTACTCACTTTCCGATCCGAGAGCTGTCATCTTCCGCTCCTTCGTTGAAAAGCTTTCCGAGGAAAAAGGTTACGAAAAAGAATTTAAACTCTATGCAACCGTTGAGCGCCTTGCTCCTGAGATTATTGCAAAAGAACGAAAGATTTATAAAGGTGTCAGTCCAAACGTAGACTTTTACAGTGGCTTTGCCTACAGCATGTTAGGACTTCCGGTAGAGCTTTACACGCCTATTTTTGCGATCGCGCGTATCTCCGGCTGGAGTGCTCATCGTCTGGAAGAAGTCGCACACAGCGGCAAGATCATGCGTCCTGCATACAAGAATGTCGGTGAACGGAAAACCTACGTTCCTATGGACGAACGCTAATTATTAGAACAGACTTTACGAACGATAAGCCGATTCACTAAAAAAACACACTGTCTCATGATTTTTTCGGAGACAGTGTGTTTTTATATATTTTCGTCTGATTTTCTGCAATTGCCAATTTATACATTTTCTTATGTATTACAAACGTAAGAACTTCTCTCGCGCTTTCGCTAACGAATTCTGAAACCAGATAAATGCTGCAAGAAAAATGATCACTTCTAAAATACTTGCTTTTCCAATCGAGATAATCGTTTCATTCAATACTCCAAGAACGCCGACGATAAGCACTAACGCACCAAAAAGCATCTCACGCCAGTATAAAAATTCGATAAATCCCTTTGTGTCCTTTACTTTCTTTAATTCTTCCTGTGCAAGAACCATGGAATTGATCTTGCCGCTTTTTTTCATCTGAAGTGCGGAAAATATCATATACGCACCGAACAACGCAACTACAACGTCAAATATAAGCATAACATCCATTTTCTTATCCCTTTCCACCCATGTTTTCACAAAGATGATCTCATTATAATCTCTCTATTCTTCAGATTCAAGAACTAAATCGGGACATTTTTTGATTCTTTTCGTGAAAAACAGCAGTTATTTTACATATTACAATTGCATGCGAATTTCTTTTAGTGTAAAATAGAACCTATAAACAAACTAGGAAAAGGGGATTAACTATGAGACTAGATGATGCAAAAATTCTTATTAGTGATGATTCCATACTTGCACGGAAGCAGTTAAAAGATTTGATTTCAAAATATGGTACACCAGTTTTTTTTGAGGCGTCCAACGGACAGGATGCGATTGATATCTATAAAAAGGAAAAACCTGATCTGTCTTTTCTTGATATTGTGATGCCGGTAAAGGACGGCAATGTAGCAATCCGCGAGATCATTGATTTCGACAAGGATGCAGAGATCATTATTGTTTCTTCTGTAGGAACCCAGTCACAGCTTCGTTCCGCCATTGAGGCAGGTGCAAAAGATTTTATCCAGAAACCTTTGAATCCTGAGCAGTTACACAGTATCATTACTTCAAGATTTGAAGGGAGATAAGATATGTACGCACAGTTTTTTGGAACATTTTTATTATCTCACAATGCAGTGACAAAAGAACAGTTATTGCATGCCCTCAGCAAGAAAACTTCCCAGCATATGAAACTTGGAACACTTGCGATTATGAAAGGATATATGACTGCCAGTGAGGTTGACAATGTCATTATCTCACAGACACATAATGACTGCCGCTTTGGTGATCTGGCGATCCGCGAGGGGTATCTGACAGAAGAACAGGTGGATGAACTTGTCAAGACACAGTATCCGGACTTTTTATTGTTGGGACAGACGCTTGTAGATGAAGGTTATATTACAAATGCACAGCTTGAAACACTAATCTCTGATTATGAATCCGAGAACGAGTTATATGATCTTGATTACAGCAATGAAAAGCAGGATGATCTCGACCGGATTTTTGCAAACTTTTTCCACACCTCTGATCTGACTGCGGACGAATACAATGCCTCCTACATGAGATTACTGTTCAATGATCTGACACGTTTTATCGGTGATGATTTCACGCCATTGTGTTTCAATCCATGCAAAGAATATCCGGTAAATTACTGTGTTTCACAGACGATCAACGGAGAATCTTCTTCCAAGATCTATCTGGATATGCCTGAAACAACGTGTATCAGCTTTGCTTCCAGATATGTCAATGAGGAATTTACGGAGTTTGATGAATATGTACAGGCTTCCCTCGAAGATTTCCTAAATCTTCACAACGGACTGTATAATGTAAATATTTCTAACACATTAGGAAAAGAATTAACCTTAGAGGCTCCTGAGGTTGTCTCAGACGAACTGATCGACCTTTCGGATACTTCTTATCTGTTGCAGATCATGTATCCATTTGGCGTTGTTAATTTTATTTTTGAATTGCAGAGATAATTGTTATTATTTTTACTATATAAGAATGTTGCACCGCAATTTCCTATAGCACAAAAACAAGGCTGCTGATATTTCTATCAGTCAGCCTTATTTTTTATCTTTCTGATCTTTTCAAATCCCAAATCAGTGAAATTCTTATTTTACATTTAAAAACTGTTTTACAACCTGCGGCATCTCGTCCACTTCGCATACTGTCTTATGTCTTACTTCTGCCGAACGGATTTCTTCGATAGCATTTGGAACTTTTACATTTCCAATCTTGCTCAATTCATCTACAAGTTCAAAATCTGTCATAGCATCATACTTCTCATCAATTGCATCCATGACACTTCTTGTGAACTTGAACGGACTTGCGGTTGATGCAATCACCGTCTTTGTCTCTGTATCTTTGGTCTCTTTCAGATACTTATGATATACACCGGTTGCAACTGCTGTATGGGTGTCGATCACATAGCCTGTTTTCTCGTATAAGTTTCTGATTTCCTCTGCTGTCTCTGCCTCGCTTGAATAATTTCCATAGAAATCTGCAAGCTGCTCTTTCATTTCCGGTGTAATCTCATACTTTCCGGCAGCATTTAAGGCTTTCATAAAATCTGCATTCTTAGCTGCGTCATTTCCTGCAATACGATAGATCAGACGCTCTAAGTTGCTGGAGATCAAAATATCCATGGACGGAGAGCTTGTCAGCATAAACTCTCTGTTCTTGTCATAAGTTCCGGTTGTGAAAAAGTCGTAAAGTACTTTGTTCTCATTGGATGCGCAGATTAATTTTGCAATCGGGATTCCCATGTTCTTTGCATAAAATGCGGCAAGAATATTACCAAAATTACCGGTCGGAACAACTACATTAATCTTCTCGTCTTTTCCGATAACTCCATTTGCATATAACTTTGCATAAGCATATACATAATATACGATCTGTGGAACAAGACGTCCAATATTAATGGAATTTGCGGAAGAGAACTGATATCCGGCTGCCGCTAACTCCGCTGCCATCTCTTTATCTCCAAAAATCTTCTTCACGCCAGTCTGAGCCTGATCGAAATTTCCGTGAATACCAACTACAAATGTATTATCACCTTTCTGCGTCACCATCTGTTTTTCCTGAATCGGGCTGACACCATTCTTTGGATAAAATACAATGATTTTCGTTCCCTTGACATCTGCGAATCCAGCCAGTGCTGCTTTTCCAGTGTCACCGGAAGTTGCGGTCAAAATTACGATATCATTCTTTACCTGATTCTTTCTTGCTGATGTGATCATCAGGTGTGGAAGAATCGATAATGCCATGTCCTTAAAAGCAATGGTAGATCCGTGGAATAATTCTAAGTAATACGCGCCATCTGCCTGTACTAATGGTGCAATCTCCTCTGTATCAAACTTGCTGTCGTAAGCGGCATTGATACAGTTCTTTAATTCTTCCTCAGTAAAGTCTGTCAAAAACTTTTTCATGACCTCATAAGCTGTTTCCTGATAAGTCATTCCTGCAAGTTCATCCACCGTCTTATCTAATGTAGGAAGCTGCTCCGGAACGAATAATCCTCCGTCCTCTGCAAGACCTTTCAAAATAGCCTGTGAAGCTGTCACTTTTTCTTTTGCATTTCTGGTGCTTGTGTACATCAATTCCATTTTCACAATCCTCTTATCCTTTTTCTCTCTTTCGCTCATTATAGATAAAACGTTCTCTCGTGTCAATGCATTAAAGCATTAAATTGTCTTAAATTCCCTGAAAACGATTTGATTCTGCTTTCAGCTTGTCACTGATCTGCTGGTTCGTTTCCATTTTTGCCTTAACTTTATCCATATTTTCCACAAGAATGTTCGTATTCTCAGCGGCGGTTGCGATTCCCTTTGCGCTCTCCTCGATTGCTGTCGAAATGTCCTCAACAGACTGTTTCATCACGATCACAACCTCTTTGAGACTGTTTGCGCGCGCCTCAAACTGATCCATGGTGCTATTGACATAGGTTGCGTCTGCACGGTACTGTTCCCCTGTTTTTACAAAACTGTCATAATCCGGCATGATTGTTTCATCTATGTACTCTACCAGCTGATTTGCGCTTTCAGAAAGCTTCTCTACTGCATCTGTCACCTGTGCATTAATGCTCTGGATGTTATTAGCGGTCTCTCTTGTGGAATCCGCCAGTTTACGGATCTCATCTGCTACAACGGCAAAACCTTTCCCGGCCTCTCCGGCTCTGGCTGCCTCAATGGACGCATTCAATGCCAGCAGATTTGTCTGGCTGGAAACACTTAAAATCTCCTCTGTCAGCTCATTGACATGTTTGACACTGGTGCTCTCCTCAATGGCAGATTTCAGGGATTCTATGATTCCGGCGATCATCTGGCTTGTGTTTTCCTGATTATTGACTGCTTTCTGTTTTAACTGCTCCGCGCGTTCCTGCATCGTGGAAGCGTAATCATTCATTGCCTTGGAATCGTCGGCTATGCTGATCACCTCATCATTGACATTCGAAATGTTGTCTGTCACGGTTGTTGCAGATGAAGAAACCTCCTCCATCGTAGCAGAAAGTTCTTCCATAACAGCCGATACATCATACGCATTCGTATTCGCGGTATCCACGCTCTTTCCTACATTCTGCACGACATCCTGGATTGCATTGGAGTTGGTCGCGATCTCGCCTAATACTTCCTGCAAGGTATCTAAGAACACGTTCATACCGGATGCAAGTTCTGCGATCTCGTCGCTGCCCTTTACCGTCACACGCTTTGTCATATCCGCATGACCAGACTGCATATCCTTCACAATAACTTTTAGTTCTTTTGATGTCTTCTTAATTGGCTTAACAACTTTAAATATGGTTGTATATAAAGACGCTACCAGCATCACGATGATAAGTCCCACAACAATCAGATTTGCATAAATTCCCTGCTTGTATACATTCCCCTGATTTGCAACGACCGTATCTACATCCGTATTGTAAAACTCAATATAAGAGTTCAGTGCATCACTCAGCTTATTTGCAGCCTTAAACAGTTCCAGATTACAATATTCCTGAGCCTGTGTCTTATTGCCGTTCTCAATGCTGTCCGTCACTTTCTGGTAGGCATCTGTAAAGCCTTCATAATAAGTGCGGATCGTCTGCACCCTGCTCTTCTCATCCTCTGTGACAGACATCTGATCCAGTTTATCTAAAAGACCATTGATCTCCTCTTTTGTTGCTGCGCTCTGCTCTAACATGCTGGCACGGTCATTCGTTGACTTGGTCACACACATACTATAGGCAAGAATCTCCATCTCCTTGAACTTGTCAGATATTTCATTCAACTGCGCTGTCTTTTCCATATATACACTGGTGATCTCATTGCTGGCACGGTACATGGACGTTAAATTCTGATGTCCGATCCAGGAAGATAGCAGTGCAACTACCACCAGACATACAACCGGGATCAGCACTTTCCGGCTCATCCTGCTCTGTACTTTTATCGTTCCATTTTTCTTCTGTTTTTTGTCTACATTTCTGCTCATATCAGATTTCCCCTTTTCAAATTACTCTTTTGACAAGAAAATTTCTATGCTATATTATACCAAATTCCTGTTTAAGAGACAATATTTTACAGCATTTCGACAATATAATTTTATCTCTTTTTTTATTCAGTCGTTCCGATTGATTTTGTATTGTTCTCTGTCGTCGAAAATGATAAAATAATTTATAACATCTCATTAGTGAATAGTGATCATCATGTCAAAAGGAGCGAGACAAGCTATGCCAGCCGGAGTTTATAATGCCACAAAAAAAGACGAAAGCATTTATTACCGTGCCAATATTACCTATAAAACAAAACATATCAGCCTTGGCAGCTTTGCCTTGGAAGATGATGCGCATACCTGCTATCTGGAAGCCTGTAAACTACTGGAAAATGAAGAAATCACACTTGTAAATCTCCAGCATCATATCCAGTGTCTTTCATTTGACAAAGCTGTGTGCCTTTTAAACTTCCGCGATCATAATTTGTATTTTCGCAATCCGATCTATCTTCGCAAGGGATATTTCAGTTATTTTCTCTCCGATGAAATAGAATTGAAATTTGATATTGATGATCTGTTTTATTATGCCGGACACCGTATCCAGAAACGTCAGGGGCACTTATTCGTGAGTGATTACGGTATGCAATACTCTATTTTATCCCGCTACGGAATTAAGCCTTATGCCGTTGTGGGCAGGGACTATCTTTTTTTCAATGGTGATGTACACGATTTCCGTTATTCCAACATTCTGAATATAAACCGCTACCACGGTGTTTTCAGCTATGAGAAAAATGGAGAAACACATTATAAAGTTTTTATCCATATCAACGGTAATTATAAAGTTGGAAGTTATACAGACGAAGCCAGTGCTGCGGTCGCTTATAATAAAGCTGCCGACCTTGCGAAAACTGCCGGAATATCCAGACAGTTTCCGGAAAACTATGTAGATACCCTGTCTCCGCGGGAATATGCCGAGCTCTATACGCATGTAAAAATTTCAAAAAAATATATGGATTACCTGAATCTTCTCAAAGCAGGTCTGTGCTAAAAATAACTTTCTATCTTTCAAGGTCGTTCTTAGCATATAAAAAGACCGCCACACGAACTTCATAGTTCATGCAACAGTCCTTCTGACGCATTTAAAATATTTCATCTTTTAATGTGACTCTATTACTTTTTCTTATGTTGAAAGATGAATCGTTATTTCTGGTTGATATAATTAACCAATCCTTCACAGTCAATGATTTTCTGCATGAATGGTGGGAACGCCTGTCCCTGATAAGAAGTGCCTTTCGTCTTATCCGTGATAACACCTGTGTCAAAATTCACTTCCACTTCGTCTCCTGCCTCAATCTCTTTTGCTGCATCCGGGCATTCAATGATCGGCAAACCAATATTAATGGCATTCCGATAAAAAATACGTGCAAATGTCTCTGCAATAACACAGCTTACACCAGCCGCTTTGATTGAGATTGGTGCATGTTCTCTGGAAGAACCGCAGCCGAAATTTTTGTTGGCTACGATAATGTCTCCCTCTTTTACATTTTTTACAAAATCTTTGTCAATGTCCTCCATACAATGTGTTGCAAGCTCCTTTGGATCTGAAGAATTCAGGTATCTTGCCGGAATAATCACATCTGTATCGACATTGTCTCCATATTTAAATACATGACCACATGCTGCTTTCATAAAATCCTCCTTGTTTTGCGAAGCAAAATCCGAGCTCTTAGCGAGGAGAGGATTTAGCCTCATTGTTTTGCAATTTACATTACTTCTTCCGGTCCCGAAATCTTTCCGGTGATCGCGCTTGCCGCTGCAACCGCAGGACTTGCAAGATATACTTCGGAATCCACATGTCCCATACGACCTACGAAGTTACGGTTTGTAGTTGAAACGCAGCGTTCACCTGCCGCAAGAATTCCCATATAGCCACCGAGACATGGGCCACAGGTTGGTGTGCTGACAACGGCGCCCGCCTCGATAAAGGTTCTTAACAATCCTTCTTCCATTGCCTGAAGGTAAATATTCTGGGTTGCCGGAATCACAATGACACGCAGACCTTTTTTCACCTTTTTGCCCTTTAAGACAGAGGCTGCAATTCGAAGGTCACCCATACGTCCGTTTGTGCAGGAACCGATCACTACCTGATCAATCTTCACGTCACCGACCTCATCAATTGTTCTCGTATTTTCCGGAAGATGTGGGAATGAAACCGTTGGTTTTAACGTACTCAAATCAATCGTGTATTCCTCGTCATACTCTGCATCTTCATCCGCCTCATAAACCACATAAGGACGTTTGGAATGTTCTTCCATATACTGTTTTGCAAGATCATCTACAGGGAAAATTCCATTTTTTCCTCCTGCCTCAATTGCCATATTGGCAATTGTAAAACGGTCATCCATTGTCAGATACTGGATACCGTCACCCACAAATTCCATGGATTTGTAAAGTGCTCCATCCACGCCGATCATTCCGATAATATGTAAAATAATGTCTTTTCCGCTGATCCATTTCGCTGGTTTTCCAGTCAGGTTAAACTTCATTGCAGACGGAACTTTAAACCATGCTTTTCCGGTTGCCATTCCAGCCGCCATATCTGTACTTCCTACACCTGTAGAAAATGCTCCGAGTGCTCCATAAGTACATGTGTGTGAGTCTGCACCAATGATCACATCTCCGGCCACCGTAAGTCCTTTTTCTGGAAGCAGTGCATGCTCGATTCCCATCTCTCCAACATCAAAATAATTCGTAATGTCGTGTTTACATGCAAATTCACGCACACATTTGCAGTGTTCTGCTGACTTAATATCCTTATTCGGAACAAAATGATCCAAAACCAGTGCTACTTTATCTTTATCAAATACACCATCCACTTTCATCTTATCCATCTCATGGATTGCCACCGGTGATGTAATGTCATTTCCAAGAACTAAATCCAATTCTGCCTCAATCAACTGTCCTGCACTTACTGACGGAAGTCCTGCATGTGCTGCCAGAATTTTCTGCGTCATTGTCATTCCCATGATAAAATCCTCCCTCATGTAATATTTCCGTACCCTTACATCCTATATCTAATACGAAACCATTACTATTTTCTTATCTATTCATTGAAATTATCGTATCACAATCATTATTATAATACAAATACATAATAAACATATTTACCATAACCATGTCTTATGATATAATATATGTGAACGCGCCCGCGAGTCAGAAAAACCGCAGGTTTTTCTGACTTTTTGCCTGAGCATATTTAAAAGCATATTATAAACAGCAAAAAGGAGTATTTATGAACCAGAATCTATCCTCTTACCGCATTTTTTATACAGTTGCAAACACCGGGAATATCTCAAAGGCAGCGAAGGAACTTTATATCAGCCAGCCGGCGATCAGTAAATCCATTCAGAAATTAGAGGAAAGTGTCGGCTGCAAGCTTTTTTCCAGAAGCTCCCGCGGTGTTGTATTGACCGATGAAGGAAAACTTCTCTACGAGCATGTCAGCGAGGCGTTTGAAACCCTGACTATGGGGGAAGAAAAATTAAAGCGCTCTATCGAGCTTGGCGTCGGGCACTTAAAAATCGGTGTCAGTTCCACGCTGTGTAAATATCTTCTACTCCCTTACCTGAAAGAATTTATCCGGCAGAACCCACATATTTCCATTTCTATCTCCTGTCAGTCTACCAACGATACTTTAAAATTGCTGGAAGATAATAAAATCGACATTGGATTGATTGGCAAACCGGAAAATATGAAAAATATCCATTTTGATTTTTTAGAGGAAATTGAAGATATTTTCGTGGCAGCAAAAGATTACCTGCGCAATCTGAAAGCACGCGGCATCCAGAAAGATCATATCCTGCAAAGTTCAACACTCATGCTGTTAGATAAAAATAATATGACCAGACAGTATATTGATGACTATCTGCAGGAAAACCAGATTGTGATCAAAGATTCCATTGACATTTCCAACATGGATCTTCTGATTGACTTCGCCCGTATCGGTGTCGGTGTTGCCTGCGTTATCAAAAACTTTGTCCGTGAAGATTTAGAAAATGGTACACTCGTGGAAATCCCACTTGGTTTCCCGATCCATAAGCGTGAAGTTGGATTTGCATACAAAACAACTACAAAGCCCTCGAAATCACTCTCGGAATTTATTCATTTTTATAAAACATATCAGAAATAATTATGAACTAAATAAAAATTTATGCAGCAAGAATGCCGTGGCAGTCGCCACGGCATTTTTCTCTGTTTCGCTCATTATATTCGCGAAGCAAAATACGCTCACTTTCACCTTCGCGTACATTATTTCATTACGATGTTTACGATACGTCCCGGTACATAAATTTCTTTTACGATATTTCCGGTCAGTTTATCTGCAATTGCTTCTTTTGCTTTTGCGATAACATCATCTTTTGCATCATCTTTTCCAATAGCAAGTGTTCCTTTTGTCTTACCATTGATCTGGATTGCGATTTCTACAGTGCTCTCTACTGTCTTTGCCTCGTCGAATTCCGGCCAGGTTGTCTCATAAACTCTTCCTTCAAAGCCGGCGATCTGCCACAATTCCTCTGTGATGTGTGGAGCAACCGGGTTTAATAAAGTGATCAATGTCTTGAACTCACCTTTTGTGATCGCATTTTTCTTATAGAAATCATTGATCAGTGCCATCATTGCTGCAATTGCTGTATTATACTTCAGATTTTCAAAATCACTACTTACCTTCTTGATCGTCTGATGCATCTTTGTCTCCATATCAGCGGAGTAACCTTCTTCGTCAGTCATAAGATCCTGTAATTTCCATACACGCTCCAAGAAACGACGGCAGCCTTTGACGCCATCTTCCGACCAGGAAGCGCTTAAATCGAAAGCTCCGATGAACATCTCGTAAGTTCTCAATGTATCTGCACCGTATTCTCTTACAATATCATCCGGATTTACGACATTTCCTCTGGATTTTGACATCTTCTCACCGTTCTCACCGAGGATCATACCGTGGGAAGTTCTCTTCTGATATGGTTCCGGACAAGGAACAACACCCTCATCATAGAGGAATTTGTGCCAGAATCTGGAGTACAGTAAATGTAAGGTTGTATGCTCCATACCACCGTTATACCAGTCAACCGGCATCCAGTATTTTAATGCTTCCGGGCTTGCAAGCGCCTCATCGTTGTGTGGATCGGTATATCTTAAGAAATACCAGGAGGATCCTGCCCACTGAGGCATGGTATCGGTCTCTCTCTTAGCTGGTCCGCCACAGCAAGGACAGGTTGTGTTAACCCAGTCAGTCATTGCTGCCAGTGGTGATTCACCGTTATCTGTCGGCATGTAGCTGTCAACTTCCGGTAACATTAATGGAAGTTCACTCTCATCGATTGGAACATATCCGCATTTATCACAATGTACAATTGGAATCGGTTCACCCCAGTATCTCTGGCGTGAGAATACCCAGTCTCTTAATTTGTAATTTGTCTTGGCAGTTCCGATGCCTTTTTCCTCTAAGAACTCGATCATTTTTGCTTTGGCATCTTTTACTTCCAGTCCGTTTAAGAAATCAGAGTTAATGAGAACACCTGTTGCGACATCTGTAAATGCCGCCTCATTGATGTCTACTTCCTCTCCGTTCTTTGCAACCACCTGGATCATCGGCAGATTGAATTTCTTTGCAAATTCCCAGTCACGCTCATCGTGTGCCGGTACTGCCATGATCGCACCTGTACCATAGGACATTAATACATAGTCAGAGATCCAGACCGGAATCTCTTTTCCGTTTACAGGGTTTACTGCTGTCAGACCGTCAATGCATACACCGGTCTTGTCTTTTGCAAGTTCTGCACGTTCAAAATCAGATTTCTTTGCAGCTTCCTCGCGGTATGCCACGATCTCATCCCAGTTTTTGATCTCGCTCTGGTACTTATCAATAATCGGATGCTCCGGGGATACAACCATGTAAGTAACTCCGAATAATGTATCGCAGCGGGTTGTGTATACACGAAGTTTATCTTCTTTTCCTTTGATAGAGAAGTCAACTTCAGCTCCCGTGGATTTACCGATCCAGTTCTTCTGTGAAACTTTGACACGCTCGATGTAATCCACATGATCTAATCCTTCGATCAGTTTCTCTGCGTAATCCGTGATCTTTAACATCCACTCACTTTTTACCTTGCGGACAACCGGAGCACCACAACGCTCGCAGACACCATTTACAACTTCCTCGTTTGCAAGACCTACTTTACAGGAAGTACACCAGTTGATTGGCATCTCTTTCTTATAGGCTAAACCTGCTTTGAAAAGTTTTAAGAAAATCCACTGTGTCCATTTGTAGTAATTCGGATCTGTGGTATTGATCTCTCTGTCCCAGTCAAAAGAATAACCAAGTGAATGAAGCTGATCCTTGAATCTTGCTACATTCTTCTCTGTTACGATCTTTGGATGAATCTTGTTCTTGATCGCATAGTTTTCCGTTGGAAGTCCGAATGCATCCCATCCCATTGGATAGAGGACGTTGTATCCCTGCATTCTTCTCTTTCTAGCTACGATATCAAGTGCCGTGTAAGGTCTTGGATGACCTACGTGAAGTCCCTGTCCTGACGGATATGGGAACTCAACTAATGCATAGTATTTTGGCTTTGTAAAGTCATTGGTAGCTGCAAATGCTTTCTCATCATCCCAGACTTTCTGCCATTTTTTCTCGACTACTTTATGGTTATAAAGTTCTGCCATAATGTTCCTCCTCTTATATTGATATATCTATTAAGCATAAAAAAATCTCCGTCTCATAAAGAGACGAAGATATCTATTCACTCCGTGGTACCACTCTCATTCGCCAGATGAAACTGTTCATCTAAATACGCACTCACATTCTTAACGCGAACCACACGTTCTGATCTACTTTGCTGTTAATTGTTTCAACCAGAAAACTCAGAGGCGAGTTGGGAACTTCCAAATACTGTCTTGCACCGTCCGACAGCTCTCTGAAACTTTTTCGTTCTTAATACTCCTCGTCAACGTCATTTTTTATGCTTTTAACATGATTTATTTTAACATATGAAATTCATTTGTCAATAAAAGAAATGCTTTCTTTTTCATTGTAATCAATTCTTATTCTTCCTGTTATATTTTATTTCACATCATCTGTTCCACCCAAAACAACAGGAATTGTCATTAAAAGAATTTTCAAATCCAACATCAGTGAAAAATTTTCAATATACATCAAATCCCATTTTAACTTATCTAAAAATTCTGTATGATAGTCTCCATGGACTTGTGCATAACCTGTCAACCCGGCTCTAACAGTCGTCCGAAATGTAAATTCCGGAACCTTCTCCGATATTTCCTCTATAAGTTCTGGTCTCTCCGGTCTAGGTCCCACAAAACTCATCTCTCCTTTAAAAATATTAATCAATTGTGGTAGTTCATCAAGTTTGTATTTTCTCAAAATATAACCCACACGAGTCATTCTTGAATCTCTATTTTCAGCTAATTGCACTCCTGCTATTTTTTCAGCTCCAACAATCATACTTCTAAATTTTATTATTTGAAATTCTTTCATTCCTCTGGTACATCTGGTTTGATAATAAAATACATTTTTTCCATCATCAAGTTTTATACATAATGCGATAATTACAAATAATGGTGCTAATATAATAAGCAAAACTCCAGATAAAACGATATCAAAAACTCTTTTTATCATTGCGGAAATACCACCTATCCGACCTGATTGTCTATAAAAAATTGGTGTTTCCCCATCTTGCGCCAATCCCGCAGTTCGAAGTTCCATATCTGATAATTTTGTAGTAAAATAAACAAGTTTATTCTCATCAAAACAAATTTTTAATAAATCATTTCTTTTTTCTGCTGAAAGATCAAACAAATATACCTCATCATATTCTTTTATTTTTTGTTTAATATCTTTCATTAAAACTCCATCTATTGACAATAAATCTGCTTGTGGAACAAGCGAAATGTCTACTATTTTATCCTGATACAAATACAAACGTTTTGCATTATAGCCTTTGTAGATAATCCTCGTTGCAAATTCGCACGTAACAACTATACTAACTAATTGAACGATAAGTAAGACCAGTATTCTAATCAAACACTGTATGATATTATCAACATGCATAGCACACTCAAATACTCCAAAAATGAAATTCGTTGCAATACACTTTAAAGTCAAACTTAATTCCTGCTCATATTTTACCCGAACATTCCTTCCATGATAATTGCATGTAATCGTAAGCGTAAGCAAAATATATCCACAAAACATTAATATATCCTGTTGTTTGACTAAACGATTATTAAAAAATATTATGTATTCTAATGATAATATGCACAAAATTGCAGTTCTTGGTACTCTGCATCCATGAAATAATTTTTTTCTTGATTGTGTCATTTAAATCATTCCTTCAAATTTTATCTAAGGTGTCTCTCTCAAAACCGATTCAATCAGGCTTTTTGCCTGTTCGACATCATTATCGTTTGGAATCATGACATATGCTGCTGAATTTGGTGCTGAATATGTTTTCTCGCTTCCACTGCTTCCCGTAACCGAATAAGTATCAATTGTCCACTCCGTTCCATCTAGTATTTGATTAAATACCATATCCTTCAATAGTTCATCTGGAATATTAGTCCTATACATGTCAGTAAGCTCATCCATAACTTCATTGTAATTTTCAAGGAATTCTATTGAGCACACTTTTTTTATCAATGCTTGAAGCATCGCCATCTGATTACGTCCTCTTTGATTATCACCTGAAGCAAACGCATGTCTTTCTCTTACAAATGCCAATGCTTCTAATCCTGTCAGATGATTATATCCTTCTGTATAATGTTTTATTGGATCGACTGTAAAATCATATTCAGAATAAACCTCTACACCACCCAAAGTATCAATAATAGCCTCAAATCCTGAAAAATTTACTCTCAAATAATAATCAATATTAATATCATATAACTTTTCAAGCGTTCCTACCGAATTTTCAACCCCATATAAACCAGCATGCGTAAGCTTATCCTTCACACCATTACTAATTGGCATTTCAACAAAATAATCCCTCGGTGTATTGATCAATTGAACATGTCGCGTTTCCGTATTAACTGCAGCTATAATATTTACATCACTTCTGCTTTTCGTATCTGTCCATCCCCAAACATCAATTCCACTGAAATATAATACAAATGTTCCTAAATCTTTTTTCTCTTCGACTTCTGTCTCTACTATTTCTGTCTGCTGCTCTGTTTCTGCTGTTGTTTCTGATTGCTCTGCAAATATTTCTTCTGTTCCATCTGCTGTATCTACATTTTTCTTTCCACATCCGCCAATCAAACTTGACATCAAGAAAATGGTGATTATAAGCATTATAGATATTTTTCTTTTTAAATTACTTTGATTTATTTTTCTCATTTGTGCCTCCAACATTAACTATACAATAAATAGAGCATATCAGATAATCTAATATCCAATATGCCTCTCATGTCATTTTTCATATATAACTATATAGACAATCCATCTAACCCTGGATACATAATTCTTTCATTTATATTCATTTGATCTAACATATCCCTTATTCTCAATCGAATATTTTTATCGATTATATATTTGACAGTATTATTCGTAATCTATCATGTATTTCGGTATTATAGAAAAATACGAATACTGATTTATAATTCTCATGTCAATTGAAGGAGGATCTAACAGTACTATTGATTATCAACTATACGACAACAAACTTAATTGTGTATTACTATATAATGCATCGACAAAGAATATATCTTTTGTTGACATTTTGCTAAATACCGTATCTGCCAAAAAAATGAGATAACCACCTGTACTCAACGGAACTTCACAATACCATATATAATGCGACATATTCCTTTTCAACAACTCTTTTATTTGTATTTTTTCAATTTCGAGTGTATCTTTATCGAATAATTTTTCTCTCAAAAACTTCTTTATAGCCCTATTATCAACCAACAAATATCTTGTCGAATTAAAAAAAGCTAATTTATTTTTCATCAACATATTTAATTCTGTAAATGTATTATATCGAGCAGTAAACATCTCTTTAATGTCATCATATAACAAATACACCTTTTCATGAATTGGATATATTAAAAAACTAGTTTCCTGAGACCGTTTCAAGTTTTGTGTAAACGTTAAAAACTGATATAAGATTTGTGAAT
>UQNW01000001.1 GCA_900542495.1 uncultured Roseburia sp. | reverse complement strand
AAAAAGGACCATTTGCAGATGAAAGCTTACTGAAAAAAGTAGACGCTATGAACGCATCTGGTGACAAATCTGTTATTAAGACTTGGTCACGTCGTTCTACAATCTTCCCTCAGTTCGTTGGTCATACAATCGCTGTTCATGACGGAAGAAAACATGTGCCTGTATTCGTAACAGAAGATATGGTTGGACATAAACTTGGTGAGTTCGTTGCTACAAGAACTTACAAAGGACATGGAAAAGACGAAAAGAAATCAGGCATTAGATAAGAACTATTTTTTGAAAGGAGGTTTCATCCATGGCTAAGGGACATAGAAGTCAGATTAAAAGAGAAAGAAATGAAGTTAAAGATACCAGACCTTCAGCAAAGTTATCTTATGCTAGAGTGTCTGTTCAGAAAGCTTGCTTTGTATTAGATGCTATCCGTGGAAAGGATGTTCAGACAGCACTTGCTATCGTAACATATAACCCAAGATATGCTTCAAGCTTAGTAAAGAAATTATTAGAGTCAGCAATCGCAAACGCTGAGAACAACAATGGAATGAAAGCAGAAAACCTTTATGTTGCAGAGTGTTATGCAAACAAAGGACCAACAATGAAGAGAATCAGACCAAGAGCACAGGGTAGAGCTTATAGAATCGAGAAGAGAATGAGCCACATTACAATCGTGCTTGATGAAAGATAAGGAGGGCAAACATGGGACAGAAAGTTAATCCTCATGGCTTAAGAGTCGGTGTTATCAAAGACTGGGACTCTAAATGGTATGCGGAAGCAGATTTTGCAGATCTTTTAGTAGAAGACTACAACATCAGAACATATCTTAAAAAGAAATTATATGCAGCAGGCGTTTCTAAGATTGAGATCGAAAGAGCATCTGACCGCGTTAAAGTTATTATTTACACAGCAAAACCTGGTGTAGTAATCGGTAAAGGTGGAGCTGAAATCGAGAAGATCAAAGCTGAAGTACAGAAATTCACATCTAAGAAATTAGTTGTTGATATCAAAGAAGTTAAGAGACCAGACCGTGACGCTCAGTTAGTAGCAGAGAATATCGCTTTACAGTTAGAGAACCGTGTTTCCTTCCGTAGAGCAATGAAATCCTGCATGAGCAGAACAATGAAATCTGGTGCAAAGGGAATTAAGACATCTTGTTCCGGACGTTTAGGTGGAGCAGATATGGCTCGTACAGAGTTCTACTCTGAGGGAACTATTCCACTTCAGACATTAAGAGCAGATATTGATTATGGATTCGCTGAAGCAGACACAACTTACGGTAAAGTAGGTGTTAAGGTTTGGATCTACAAAGGCGAAGTACTTCCTACAAAGGCTAATAAGGAAGGAGGAGCTCAGTAATTATGTTAATGCCAAAGAGAGTAAAACATAGAAAACAGTTCCGTGGTTCTATGGCTGGTAAAGCTACAAGAGGTAACAAACTTACTTATGGTGAGTATGGTATCGTAGCAATGGAACCTTGCTGGATTAAAGCAAACCAGATCGAAGCAGCCCGTGTTGCTATGACAAGATATATCAAACGTGGTGGTAAAGTCTGGATCAAAATTTTCCCAGAGAAACCTGTAACTCATAAACCTATGGGTGTTCGTATGGGTAAAGGAAAGGGTGCCCTTGAGTACTGGGTAGCCGTTGTTAAACCAGGTCGTGTATTATTTGAAATCTCCGGTGTACCGGAAGACGTAGCTAGAGAAGCATTACGTCTTGCTACACACAAATTACCTTGCAAATGTAAAGTAGTTTCTCGTGCGGATTTAGAAGGCGGTGTATCAAATGAAAACTAGTAAATATTTAGAAGAATTAAAAACACAGTCTGTTGCAGATTTAAATGCACAGTTAGTAGACGCTAAAAAAGAACTTTTCAATTTGAGATTCCAGAACGCAACTAATCAGTTAGATAACACAAGCAGAATCAAAGAAGTGAGAAAGAATATCGCAAGAATTCAGACACTCATTACTGAGAAAGCAAAAGTTGCTGAATAGAACTCTAGAAAGGAGAACTTATCGTGGAAGAAAGAAATCTTAGAAAAACACGTATTGGTATTGTTGTAAGTGATAAGATGGATAAAACAATCACTGTTGCAATCCAGGATAACGTAAGACATCCATTATACAACAAGATCGTTAAGAAAACATATAAATTAAAAGCCCATGACGAGAACAACGAATGTAAAATCGGTGATAAAGTAAAAGTTATGGAAACAAGACCATTATCTAAAGATAAGAGATGGAGACTTGTAGAAATCATGGAAAGAGCAAAATAATTAAAGGAGGCTACAAGCATGGTACAACAGGAAAGTAGACTGAAAGTAGCTGATAACACAGGTGCAAAAGAGTTACTCGTTATCCGTGTTATGGGTGGATCTACTAGAAGATATGCAAACATTGGTGACGTTATTGTTGCTACTGTTAAAGATGCAACACCAGGCGGTGTTGTTAAAAAAGGTGACGTCGTTAAAGCTGTAGTTGTTCGTTCAGTGAAAGGTGCTCGTCGTAAAGACGGTTCTTATATCAAATTTGATGAGAACGCTGCTGTTATTATTAAAGATGACAAAACTCCAAAAGGAACCCGTATTTTTGGACCAGTAGCTAGAGAGCTTCGTGAGAAACAGTTCATGAAAATTGTTTCCTTAGCTCCAGAAGTATTATAGGAGGACGAAGATATGGCAACAATGAAAATTAAAAAAGGCGATATGGTTAAAGTGATCGCTGGAAAAGATAAAGACAAAGAAGGAAAAGTAATTTCCGTAAACAAAAAAGATAACAAAGTTCTTGTTGAAGGAATCAACATGGTTACAAAACATGCAAAACCAAGCATGGCTAACCAGCAGGGTGGAATCCTTCACCAGGAAGCTCCAATCGATCTTTCTAACGTAATGCTTCTTCACAACGGAAAAGCAACACGTGTTGGATTCAAGATGGACGGAGACAAAAAAGTTCGTGTAGCAAAAGCTACAGGCGAAGTTATTGACTAATTAAAGAGAGGAGGCCAATCAGTTGAGCAGACTTAAAGAACAGTACCAGAACGAGATCGTTGACGCAATGATCAAAAAGTTCGGATATAAAAATATTATGGAAGTACCAAAGCTCGATAAAATCGTAGTAAACATGGGCGTTGGTGAAGCCAAAGAGAACGCAAAAGTATTAGAGGCTGCAATTAAAGACATGGAGACAATCACAGGTCAGAAAGCAGTTGCTACAAAAGCAAAGAACGCTATTGCAAACTTCAAGATCAGAGAGAACATGCCAATCGGATGTAAAACAACATTACGTGGCGAGAAAATGTATGAGTTCTTAGATCGTTTAATTAACTTATCATTACCACGTGTACGTGACTTCAGAGGTGTTAACCCTAACGCATTCGATGGCCGTGGAAACTATGCTCTTGGTATCAAAGAGCAGATCATCTTCCCAGAGATCGAGTACGACAAAGTTGACAAAGTAAGAGGTATGGATATCATTATCGTAACTACTGCTAAGACAGACGAAGAAGCACGTGAATTATTGACATTGTTCAATATGCCATATGCCAAATAATAGGAGGGAATTTTAATGGCTAAGACAAGTATGAAAGTTAAACAGCAGCGTCCAGCAAAATTCTCTACCAGAGAATACACACGTTGCAAAATTTGTGGTCGTCCACATTCTGTTTTAAGAAAATACGGAATCTGCAGAGTATGTTTCCGTGAATTAGCATACAAAGGTCAAATCCCAGGCGTTAAGAAAGCAAGCTGGTAGGCCGAGTAATTTTTAGAAGGAGGAAATATACATCATGATGATGACGAGTGATCCAATTGCAGATATGCTTACAAGAATCCGTAATGCAAATACTGCTAAACATGATACAGTAGATATTCCGGCATCTAAGATCAAAGTTGCTATCGCAGGCATCCTTTTAGATGAAGGTTATATCACAAAATACGATATTATCGAAGATGGTAATTTTAAAACAATCCGCATCACATTAAAATACGGTGCAGATAAGAATGAAAAAATTATCACAGGTCTTAAGAGAATTTCCAAACCGGGACTTCGTGTTTACGCTGGTAAAGACGAGCTTCCTAGAGTACTTGGTGGATTAGGAATCGCTATCCTTTCTACAAATCAGGGAATTATCACAGACAAAGAAGCAAGAAAACTCCAGGTTGGTGGAGAAGTATTAGCTTTCGTTTGGTAGGAAATAATGACTTCCTGGCTTATGCCAGGAGGATGGACTACCATTCTGATAGATATGTAACTTTTTAACTACGGTGAATCCTCACCGCAACGAAAAATTAGGAGGTACGGGCATGTCACGTATAGGAAGAATGCCAATCGCAGTTCCAGCTGGCGTTACAGTAGAAATTGCAGAAAATAATCATGTGACTGTAAAAGGTCCTAAGGGAACTCTTGAAAGAACCCTTCCATCTGAGATGGACATCAAATTAGAAGGTGCTGAAGTAATCGTTACAAGACCTAATGATTTGAAAAAAATGAAATCCTTACACGGATTAACAAGAACACTGATCCACAACATGGTAGTTGGTGTTACAGACGGATATAAGAAAGAGCTTGAAGTGAATGGTGTTGGTTACAGAGCTTCCAAAGCTGGTAAAGTTTTAACTCTTAACTTAGGATATTCTCATCCAGTTGAGATGACAGATCCAGAAGGAATCGAGTCTACAGTAGACGGTAACAAGATCATTGTATCAGGTATCGATAAAGAAAAAGTTGGCCAATACGCAGCTGAAATCAGAGATAAGAGAAGACCTGAACCTTACAAAGGAAAAGGTATCAAATATGCTGATGAAGTTATTAGACGTAAAGTTGGTAAGACTGGTAAGAAATAATTAAAGGAGTGACGAAGAATGGTTAGTAAGAAATCAAGAACAGCAGTTCGTGAAAATAAACATAGAAGAATGCGTCATCATCTTGCAGGTACTGCACAGAGACCACGCTTAGCTGTGTTCAGAAGCAATAATCATATGTACGCTCAAATTATTGACGACACAGTTGGAAATACACTTGTTTCTGCATCTACTCTTGACAAAGAGTTAAAAGCAGAATTAGAGAAGACTAATAACGTAGATGCAGCATCCAAACTTGGTACTGTAATTGCTAAAAAAGCATTAGATAAGGGTATTACAACAGTTGTCTTTGATAGAGGCGGTTTTATATATCAGGGAAAAGTTAAAGCTTTAGCCGATGCAGCAAGAGAAGCTGGATTAGATTTTTAGTAGGAGGAAACGAAAACATGAAACGTGAAATCATTGATGCTAGTCAGTTAGAATTAAATGATAAAGTAGTATCAATCAAACGTGTAACAAAAGTTGTTAAGGGCGGACGTAACATGCGTTTTACAGCTTTGGTTGTTGTTGGCGACGGCAATGGTCATGTTGGTGCAGGTTTAGGAAAAGCAACTGAAATTCCTGAAGCTATCCGTAAGGGAAAAGAAGATGCAATGAAAAAGCTCATCAGCGTTAAGTTAGACGAAGTTGATAGTATTACACATGATGTTCAGGGTAAATTCACCGGTGCATCCGTATTATTAAAGAAATCTCCAGAAGGTACTGGTATCATCGCTGGTGGTCCAGCCCGTACTGTATGTGAGTTAGCAGGTATTAAAAATATCCGTACAAAATCTTTAGGTTCCAACAACAAACAGAACGTTGTATTCGCAACAATCGACGCTCTGGGTCAGTTAAAATCTCCTGAAGAAGTAGCAAAACTCCGCGGAAAATCCGTTGAAGAGATTCTGGGTTAAGGAGGAATTTGAAATGGCAGATAAGAAACTTAAAGTAACATTGATCAAATCTACAATTGGTGCTGTTCCAAAGAACAAAAAAACAATCGAGGCTCTTGGTTTAACAAAACTTTACAAAACAGTTGAGTTACCAGACAACGCTGCAACAGCTGGAGCACTTCGCAAAGTTGCACCATACGTAAAAGTTGAAGAAGCATAAAAAATAAGATAAGGAGGTGTCGGTGATGGATTTATCCAATTTACATGGAGCTGCCGGTTCAGCTCATAGCGATAATTTCAGAAGAGGACGTGGACACGGTTCAGGAAATGGTAAGACCGCAGGTAAAGGACATAAAGGACAGAAAGCTCGTTCTGGTGCTCCTAGACCAGGTTTCGAAGGTGGTCAGATGCCATTATACAGAAGATTGCCAAAGAGAGGTTTCAAATGCAGAAACTCTAAGACAATCGTTGGAATTAATCTTTCCGCTCTTGAAGCTTTCGAGAATGACGCAGTAGTATCTGTAGAGACATTAATCGAAGCTGGTATCGTTAAGAACCCAAGAGATGGAGTAAAAATTCTTGGAAATGGAGAACTTACTAAGAAGCTTACAGTTCAGGCAAACGCATTCAGCGCTTCTGCAAAAGAGAAAATTGAAGCTCTTGGTGGAAAAGCAGAGGTGATCTAATGCTAGAGACACTCCGTAATGCATTCAAAATTAAAGATATTCGTAAAAGAATTATTTTTACATTTTTAATGTTAGTTGTCATCAGAATAGGAAGTCAGCTTCCTATTCCTGGTGTTGACAGTGAAGTATTTGCAAACTGGTTTGCTAGTCAGACCGCTGATGGAATGGGCTTTTTTGATGCCGTTACTGGTGGATCATTCTTGAATTTATCTATATTCGCATTGAATATCACACCATACATTACATCATCCATCATTATGCAGCTTCTTACTATTGCTATTCCTAAGTTGGAAGAAATGCAGCGTGACGGAGAAGATGGTCGTAAAAAGATCGCCGAGATCACAAGATACCTCACAGTTGCTTTAGCTTTGATTGAAGCAATCGCTATGGCAATTGGTTTCTCAAGAGGTGGATACTTAGAACAGAGTGATTCGACCGCTGTTTATGTTATGAATATCATTATGGTTATCTTTACTCTTACAGCAGGTTCTGCAGTCCTTATGTGGATTGGTGAGAGAATCACAGAGAAGGGTGTAGGAAATGGTATTTCCATCGTGTTGACAATCAACATCATTTCCCGTATGCCAAATGATATCGGAACATTATATCAGCAGTTTATTTCTGGAAAGACAGTTCCAAAGGGAATTCTTGCTGCAGTTATTATCCTTGCAATCATCGTTGCAATGGTAGTATTTGTAGTATTACTTCAGGACGGAGTAAGAAAAATTCCGGTTCAGTATTCCAAGAAAATTCAGGGAAGAAAACAGGTTGGCGGTCAGTCAACACATATTCCTCTGAAAGTCAATACCAGTGGTGTTATCCCAGTCATCTTTGCCCAGTCTTTATTACAGACACCAGTCATTATTGCGAGCTTACTTGGCAAGGGAAATGGAACAGGTATTGGAAGTAAGATCTTAAAAGGTATGTCCCAGTCTAACTGGTGTAATCCAAATGAACCAATTTATAACATTGGTCTTGTGGTATATATCATTTTGATCATTGCATTTGCTTATTTCTATACATCGATTACATTCAATCCGTTAGAAATTGCAAATAACATGAAAAAAGCAGGTGGATTTATTCCGGGTATCAGACCTGGTAAACCTACCAGTGACTATCTGAATAAGATTTTAAATTACATTGTCTTTATAGGCGCAGTTGGATTAGCATTTGTAGCATTTATTCCAATCTTCTTTAATGGAGTATTTAATGCTGATGTATCCTTTGGTGGAACATCCATCATCATCATTGTTGGTGTTATTATCGAAACATTAAAACAGATTGAATCTCAGATGCGTGTTCGCTACTATAAAGGATTCTTAAATGACTAAAACAGAAACGCTGGGTCTTGTGGCCCGGCGTTTTTTGAAGTTTTATAAAGGAAAGAGCTAAAATAAACTTGCGAAGCAGCGTCAAAATTCGTATAATAGGCGCAGAAACATTGAATATATGGAAAGGTCAGGGGTAATTTTTATATGAAAATTATAATGTTAGGGGCTCCAGGAGCTGGAAAAGGAACACAGGCAAAACAGATCGCAGATAAATACGGCGTACCACATATCTCTACAGGAGATATCTTCCGTGCCAACATTAAAAACGGAACAGAACTTGGCAAAAAAGCAAAAGAATATATGGATCAGGGCTTATTAGTTCCAGACGAACTTACCTGTGATCTTGTTATGGACAGAATCCAGCAGGATGACTGCAAAAATGGATTTATCTTAGATGGATTTCCAAGAACCATTCCTCAGGCAGAGGCGCTCACTGCAGCACTTGAGAAAATCGGACAGAAAATGGATTATGCCATTGATGTAGATGTTCCGGACGAGAACATTGTAAACAGAATGAGCGGAAGACGTGCCTGCTTAAATTGTGGAGCAACCTATCATATTGTTTCCATTCCAACAAAAGTGGAAGGTATCTGCGACAGATGCGGAAGTCCGGTTGTATTAAGAGATGATGACAAGCCGGAAACAGTTCAGAAACGTTTAAGCGTATATCATGAACAGACACAGCCGCTGATCGATTACTATAAAGCACAGAATATTTTAAAGACAGTTGACGGTACCCAGCCAATGGAAAAAGTATTTGCTGATATCGTAGCCATTTTAGGAGAATAAAGATGTCTGTCACGATAAAAAGACCTGAAGAGCTGGAATTAATGAGGGAAGCCGGGAAGATACTTGCAAAAGTACACGAACAGCTTGGAAACGAGTTAAGACCAGGGATGTCTACCTATGAGATAGACAGAATCGGGGAAGAAATGATCCGAAGCTTTGGCTGTGAACCATCTTTTAAAAATTATTGTGGGTATCCGGCTTCTGTGTGTGTGTCAATCGATGAGGAAGTCGTGCACGGAATACCATCCAAAGAAAAATTTATCCAGGAAGGCGACATTGTGAGCCTGGACATCGGTGTCATCCACAAAGGATACCATTCAGATGCTGCAAGAACACATGCGGTGGGAGAAATTTCAAAAGAAGCAGCGCTTTTGATCGAGCGCACAAGACAGAGCTTTTTTGAAGGTATGAAATATGCAACCGCAGGAAGACATCTCTATGAGATATCCGGAGCAATCGGCAGTTATGCAGAAAGTTTTGGATATGGGGTCGTGCGGGATCTTTGTGGTCATGGAATCGGAACGCATCTCCATGAAGACCCGGATATTCCGAATTATAAGAAATTACGGAGAGGAATCAAATTAAAATCCGGAATGACGCTTGCGGTGGAACCGATGATCAATATCGGGACACCGGATGTATTGTGGTTAGATGATGAATGGACAGTGATCACAGCAGATATGTCATTATCTGCACACTATGAAAATACGATCATTATCACAGAGGGAAGACCGGAGATCCTGACGCTGACAGACTCAGAGATTGCAGCTCATATATGGGAATAACCACCGGAAAAGGGAAGACTATGAACATTGAATTTGCAAAGTCCATGTCAGGACACGATAGAAATCAGTATTATCTGATCATAAAAAAAGATGATGAATTTGTGTATCTGGTAAATGGAACAACAAAACCACTTACAAAACCGAAGAAAAAAAATCGAAAACATATTCAGATAATCAAACATATATCCGATGAAATAACCGGATTGTTTGACGGTGAACCAACAGATATCACAATCAGAAAAGCAATAAAAATAATAGAAAAGCAGCTGAACAGCTAAACAAGGAGGATTATATGTCAAAGGCAGATGTTATTGAAGTTGAAGGAGTAGTAGTTGAGAAGTTACCAAACGCATTCTTTAAGGTAGAACTTGAGAATGGTCATCAGATCCTTGCAACCATTAGTGGAAAATTACGTATGAATTTCATCCGTATTTTACCGGGAGATAAAGTTACTATCGAAATGTCCCCATACGATCTTTCAAAAGGAAGAATCATCTGGAGAGATAAATAAAAATTATTTGAAAAAATCATTGACTTCTTTAATAAGCACATGCTATAATGCTATTCGGACACTTTTGAATAGTGCCTTTTTGTGTGTGCAAAAAGGGGCTTTTGAGAAGAAAGGAGGATTTGCTGTGAAGGTAAGATCATCAGTTAAACCTATTTGCGAAAAATGCAAAGTCATTAAAAGAAAAGGAAGCATCAGAATTATCTGTGAAAATCCAAAACACAAACAGAGACAGGGTTAATTATTCCTTATTCTGATCGTAATAGTACCATAACTATTACAAATTCATTATGTGCGGCTGCAGTGGAACACCTGGTTAGGTTGTAGACACTGTTATCATAATAACAGCAATGGATAGCTGCTTTGTTATGTTAATACCGAGACATAACAGAGAGAACATCGAAAAATGGTTGACAGGCGATGGCACACATTTCAGGCCGGACGACAACGGAGCTGCTTAGCTTGCAATCGACAGCAAAGATATTATGCCGTTATGGGTTGGAAGATTCTTCCAAAAGGCATAGGGAAGAAGAGCTTTGTAGGAAGTCATGAGGTCAAAGTGACTTTACGTTGATAATAAAAACTTAGATGCACAAAGCATCGGAGAATTAATGGAGGTTAAAAAACACATGGCTCGTATCGCAGGTGTAGATTTACCAAGAGAAAAACGTGTTGAGATCGGTTTAACTTATATCTACGGAATTGGTAGAGTAAGTGCTGATCGTATTCTTGCAGAAGCAAATGTTGATCCTAATACTCGTTGCAGAGACTTAACAGACGACGAAGTTAAGAGAATCAGTGAAGTTATTGATAATACACAGACTGTAGAAGGTGATTTACGTAGAGAAATCGCTATGAACATCAAGAGACTTCAGGAGATCGGATGTTATCGTGGTATCCGTCATAGAAAAGGTCTTCCAGTTCGTGGACAGAAGACAAAGACAAACGCAAGAACTCGCAAGGGTCCAAAGCGTACAGTTGCTAATAAGAAGAAATAAGCTTCTTTGTGACTGCTTTTAAAGATGCAATTAATCATTTATTATTAGAGAAAGTAGGTTAGTTTAGATATGGCTAAAGTTACAAAAAAAGTGACAAAAAAGCGTGTAAAGAAAAACGTTGAACGCGGACAGGCACACATTCAGTCATCTTTTAACAATACAATCGTTACTCTTACAGATGCTGAAGGTAATGCTTTATCATGGGCAAGTGCTGGTGGTCTTGGATTTAGAGGTTCAAAGAAATCTACTCCATATGCTGCACAGATGGCAGCTGAAACTGCTACAAAAGCAGCTTTAATTCACGGATTAAAATCAGTAGACGTATTCGTAAAAGGACCAGGATCAGGAAGAGAAGCAGCAATCCGTGCGCTCTCTGCATGCGGACTTGAAGTTACAAGTATCAAAGATGTTACTCCTGTACCTCACAATGGATGTCGTCCACCAAAACGTAGAAGAGTTTAATTAGGAGGGAGATACTAAGATGGCAGTAAATAAAGTTCCTGTTCTTAAAAGATGTAGATCACTTGGTTTAGAGCCAAGTTACTTAGGATATGATAAAAAATCCAATAGAGAATTAAAAAGAGCTAACAAGAAGATGTCTGAGTACGGTCTTCAGTTAAGAGAAAAACAGAAAGCTAAATTCATCTATGGTGTTTTGGAAAAACCTTTCCACAACTATTATGAGAGAGCTGATCAGATGAAAGGTATGACTGGTCAGAACTTAATGACTATTTTAGAGTCAAGATTAGACAACGTAGTATTCCGTTTAGGATTTGCTAGAACAAGAAAAGAAGCTAGACAGATCGTTGACCACAAATTCGTTACAGTTAACGGAAAACAGGTTAACATTCCTTCTTACCTTGTAAAAGCTGGCGATGTTATCGAAATCAAAGAGAAGAACAAAAACATTCAGAGAATGAAAGACATCGTTGAAGTAACTGGTGGAAGATTAGTTCCAGACTGGTTAGAAGTAGATGCTGAGAAATTACAGGGAACTGTAAAAGAATTACCTTCCAGAGAGCAGATCGACGTTCCAGTTGATGAAATGCTTATCGTCGAGTTATATTCTAAATAAACCGGAGCAACGGATTAACAAGAGTAAAGCCATTGTCTGGCAGTTTTGCCAGATCATATGGCGTTTACTTTTTAATGTAAGCAAAAAACCCGAGAAGGAGGGACTTTGTAGTGTTCGATTTTCAAAAACCTAAGATTGAAATCGCTGAAATTTCAGAAGACAAGAAGTACGGCCGGTTCGTTGTAGAACCATTGGAAAGAGGCTATGGTACAACTCTTGGTAATTCTTTGAGAAGAATTATGCTTTCTTCATTACCAGGTGCAGCTGTTAGCCAGGTTAAGATTGATGGTGTATTGCATGAATTCAGTTCAATTCCTGGAGTAAAGGAAGATGTTACTGAAATTATCATGAACATCAAAGAACTTGCAATCCGCAATAATAGTTCATCCGATGAACCAAAAGTTGCTTATATTGAATTCGAAGGTGAAGGCGTTGTAACTGCAGCTGATATCCAGGTTGACTCTGATATTCAGATTTTAAATCCAGATTTAGTAATCGCTAACTTAAATGGTGGTGCTGATTGTAAATTATACATGGAGCTTACTATCACAAAAGGCAGAGGTTACGTCAGCTCAGACAAAAATAAGACAGAAGATACTCCAATTGGCGTAATCGCAATTGATTCTATCTATACACCAGTAGAGAGAGTAAATCTTTCTATTGAAAATACCCGTGTCGGTCAGATCACTGACTACGACAAACTTACATTAGATGTTTATACAAACGGAACTCTTGAACCAGACGAAGCTGTAAGCTTGGCTGCAAAAGTTTTAAGTGAGCATTTAAATCTCTTCATCGACCTGTCAGAAGCTGCTCAGCAGGCTGACGTTATGATCGAGAAAGCTGACGATGCAAAAGAAAAAGTTCTTGAAATGAACATCGATGAACTGGAATTATCTGTTCGTTCTTTCAATTGCTTGAAGAGAGCAGGTATCAACACTGTTGAGGAATTGACAAACAGAACTCCGGAAGACATGATGAAAGTTCGTAACCTTGGACGTAAATCTTTAGAAGAAGTTTTAGCGAAGTTAAAAGAGTTAGGACTTCAGTTAAACCAGGGTGAAGAGTAAAACCTGCGGTTTTACTCCGATAAAGCACAACGAAGTTGTGCACTTCTCTTTGAACTGCTAATGTTCAAAGGGTACCTTATGAAAAACGGGCAGAAATAGTAAGTCCAATGAGCATGCAGTATGTCCGTGTGAGGTGACAACACCCCACATTTTCATGAGTGGCAACTATATAAAAGGCATTCGGTAAGTAAGTCCAAAGAGCGTGGCCGGATGTACACCACAAATGGAGGAATTTAAAAATGGCAAAATATCGTAAATTAAGCAGAACATCAAGCCAGAGAAAAGCATTATTAAGAGGTCAGGTAACAGCATTATTAAACAACGGTAAAATCGTTACTACTGAAGCAAAAGCAAAAGAAGTACGTAAAATCGCTGAAGGTCTTATTGCAATGGCAGTAAGAGAAAAAGATAACTTCGAAGAAGTTACTGTAAAAGCTAAAGTTGCCCGCAAAGATGCTGAAGGCAAGAGAGTAAAAGAAGTAGTAGACGGTAAGAAAGTAACTGTTTATGATGAAGTAGAAAAGACAATCAAAAAAGATATGCCTTCCCGTCTTCACGCTAGAAGAGAAATGCTTAAAGTTCTTTACACTGTAACAGAAGTTCCAACAGCAGCTGCTGGAAAGAAGAAAAATACAAAAGAAGTTGATCTTACAACAAAATTATTTGATGAGATCGCTCCTAAGTATGCAGATCGTAACGGTGGTTACACAAGAATCGTTAAGATCGGACAGCGTAAAGGTGACGGCGCTTTAGAAGTATTACTTGAGTTAGTTTAATTCATAGTATAGCTGTTTATAGCAGTTCAGATGATATAAAATCCCTGGAGTATGGAATATACTTTGGGGATTTTTTCGTGTATAATGAAAAAAACGACTGAAAGCAGAAGGAAGAATGCAGCAAATTTTAATTATAGAAGATGACAGAGCTTTGAATCAGGGCTTATGCAAGGCGTTAAAAACAGATAATAACAGCATGCAGGTGTGCGGCGGACTTTATGCATCAGCAACAGACAGGCAGATTGTCTCCTGCGAAAATTTAAAAGATGCGAAAGAACAACTGCTCTGTGGAATGCCAGCATTGATCCTGTTGGATATCAATCTGCCGGATGGAAGCGGATTGGATTTTTTACAGAGCGTAAAGAGGGAATGCCCGGATTGCCCGGTTATTTTACTGACAGCAAATGATACCGACGGCGATATTGTAAATGGACTGGAGCTTGGAGCAGATGATTATATCACAAAACCATTTTCCTTGTCCGTACTACGCGCAAGAGTGAATACACAGCTTCGAAAAGTGGCGGCAATGAGTGAAAAAGAAAAGGATAACGAACACGTTTACCGCAAAGAACCGTATGTGTTTGATTTTGACCGGATGAAATTCATGGTGGATGGTAAGGAGATCGAACTCAGTAAGACCGAGCAGAAGTTGTTGCGGATTCTTGTGGAAAATGCGGGCATGAATATGCGCAGAGAATTTTTACTGGACCGTGTCTGGAGCGATGGCGCAGAGTATGTGGATGAGAATGCACTATCGGTATCCATTAAGAGACTTCGGGATAAACTCGGAGCGGAGCATGCGATCAGGACAGTGTATGGAATTGGTTACAGGTGGGAGTGATATGTGGATATTCATAGTGTTTATTTGCGTGACAGTTACTGCAATTATTATTTTTGTAAATTACAGACGCACAAAGAAAACAATGGATACAATAGAAGAAATGCTGAATGTGGCAGTCAAAGGAGAATTTACAGAGGGACAATTCAACGAGACACGCATGTCGGCTTTGGAGACAAAATTTGCTCATTACTTAAGTGCATCTGCTCTGTCTGCACAAAATGTAGAGGCAGAGAAAGACAAAATAAAAGCATTGATCGCAGACATCTCCCATCAGACAAAAACGCCGATCGCAAATCTTCTCTTATATAGTGAGCTTTTACTTGAAGAGGAGCTTCCACAGCAGATTGAGGGAAATGTGTCTGCAATCCATGAACAGACACAGAAATTAAAATTTCTGATCGAGTCGCTTGTGAAATTATCACGTCTGGAAAATGGAATTTTACAGCTTGTTCCTCGGATGGAAAAGCTACAGCCAATGTTAGAGCGTGCAGTATGGGAACTGAAACAGAAAGCAGAAGAAAAAGGATTACAGATAAGTTTACATAATACAGATATAGAAGCTTATTTTGATCCGAAGTGGACAGGAGAAGCAATCTGTAATGTGATTGATAATGCGATAAAATACACAGAGCATGGGGAAATATGCGTTTCCGCTATTTCTTATGAAATGTTTGTGAGAATTGATATTGCAGATACCGGATGTGGTATCCGGGAAGAGGAGTTGCCGAAGATTTTTATGAGGTTCTATCGATCAGAACTGGTAAAGGATGAAGAGGGCGTTGGAATCGGACTTTACCTGACCAGAGAAATTTTGCAGGAGCAGGGTGGATATATCAAAGTGACCTCCGTATATGGACAGGGAAGTAAGTTTTCCATTTATCTGCCTAAAAATAATTTTAAAAAAAATACATCAACTATACCGGAATCGCTGAAATATGTTTTAAAATAGTAAATGGAATTCTTTCAATACTGTAAGAATTTCATTTGCCGTGGAAAGAGTCTGGAAAGAATACTGTGTGATAATCTGTATGTAACAAAAAATGTTATATACAGATTTTTTTTGGAGGCTAAATCCTCTCCTCACCAGAAGAGCAAATTTTACTTCGTAAAATTGGATTTTGCTTCGCAAAACAAAGGAGGATATATGGATATTTTAAAAGCATGTGGTTTAAGGAAAATATACGGAAGCGGAGAGACAGCCGTACATGCACTGGATGGTGTGAACCTTACGGTGGAGAAGGGCGAGTTTGTGGCAATTGTCGGCACAAGCGGAAGTGGAAAATCAACCCTTTTACATATGTTAGGCGGACTTGACCGACCGACAGAGGGAAAAGTGTTTGTGGATGGAAAAGATATTTTTGCATTGAAGGATGAGGAACTTACGATTTTCAGGAGAAGAAAGATTGGGTTTGTATTTCAGGCGTATAATCTGGTTCCGGTCTTGAATGTCTATGAAAATATCGTGCTGCCGATTGAACTGGACGGTGGAAAGATAGACCGGAAATTTATCGATAGCATTACAGAGACACTTGGACTGCAGCAGAGACTGGATGCACTTCCGGGGCAGCTCTCCGGCGGACAGCAGCAGAGGGTGGCGATCGCAAGGGCATTAGCGGCAGCACCGGCGATCATATTGGCGGATGAGCCGACCGGAAATCTGGATGGAAAGACCAGTCAGGATGTGTTAAGCCTTTTGAAAGTGACCAGCCGGAAATTCGCACAGACTATTGTGATGATCACACACAATGAGGAGATCGCGCAGCTGGCAGACCGTATTATTCGAATTGAGGACGGACGTATTATAAAGTAAAAGACACTGACAGGTACAGGACAGATTCGAATAGGAAACGGAGAAAAATTATGAAAGTAAAAAATCAGAAATGCATACGCAGACTAAGCTATAAATCGCTGTGGGCGACCAGAAAAAGAAATGTTATCGCAATCTTTGCGATTGCTCTTACCACGTTATTATTTACATCACTTTTTACGATTCTTATGTCGTTGAATGCGAGTTATGAAACTTATAATTTCAGACAGGCAGGCGGCTATGCGGACGGAACGTTCAAAGAACTGAGTGAGGAACAGATGGAAAAAATATCAGCACATCCGGGAATCAGGGAAGCCGGAGAACGCATCGTATGCGGATTCAACACCACAGGTGTTTTTGGAAAAGTTCCGGCAGAAGTCAGTTACATGGATAAAAACTGTACAAAATGGAGCTATGCGACACCAACGACAGGAAGAGAACCGGAGCAGAGCAATGAGATCGCAATGGACACGGTCGCATTAAAGCTGCTCGGGGTGACACCGGAACTGGGAGCAAAGGTGACGATAGAGTATCAGGCTGGAGATAAAACGAATGGGGGATTTCAGGAAACGGATACGTTTATCCTGACAGGATACTGGGAATATGATGATCTGATGCCGGTTCATTATATCAATGTATCAAAAGACTACGTGAAGTCAGTGGAAGAAAAGTGGATGGCATCAGGAGAGAAAGCTTTCCGGACAGACCTGAATGTCATGCTGCCTTCAAAATTAAATATCGAGGAACAGATGCAGAAAATCGACACAGACTTAGGATATGACTGGAATACGAGAGATCAGGAGAACAGTGCCCGTATCGGAGTCAACTGGGGGCTTACTGCTTCACAGTTAAATGCGGGGATGGATCCGGAACTTCTTGCTGCGATCGCAGCATTTCTGCTTCTAGTGATTTTTACCGGATATCTGATCATTTATAATATTTTTCAGATTTCAGTTACCGGAGATATCCGGTTTTACGGGTTGCTTAAGACAATCGGAACAACGCCGCGGCAATTAAAACGAATGATCAGACAGCAGGCATTCCTTTTATGTGTGGTTGGCATTCCGGCCGGACTTCTTCTGGGATATGGAATCGGGGCATGGCTGACACCTATTGTTTTAAAGGGCACAACAGTTGTGGGAACACATGTAACGATCAGCAGTTCCCCGGTTATTTTTGCCGGCTCTGTGATCTTTGCAGTGATCACTGTTTTCCTCTCCTGTACAAAGCCCGGAAAAATGGCAGCAAAAGTTTCTCCGGTGGAAGCAACAAAATATACAGAGTGTGTCAGTGTGAAGAAAAAGCGTCGTAACTCACATGGGGCAAAGGTTTATCAGATGGCATTTGCCAATCTGGGAAGAAACAAAAAGAAAACAGTTCTTGTTGTGATATCCCTGGCACTTTCGGTGACACTTTTGAATGTACTCTGTTCTTTTGTAGGTGGCTTTGATACGGAAAAATATATTTCACAACAAACCTGCGCCGATTTTATCGTGAGCAGCACAGATTATTTCCGCTACAATGATGCAGATGAATATATTTCAGAAGAAACTATTGCAGAAATTCAGGAAAATACGAGTGAGACGGTCAGCGGCAGCGGCTATATGACAGATATGACCACAATGGTATGGATGGATACAGAGCAATATAAGAAAATGGCAGTACCGTATCTTGGCGAAGAAAAGCTGGAAGAAGAACTGAAGTATTATGAAAAAAGGGGCAGTGAAATAAAGACTCCAACAATACTGGAAGGTCTGGATGAGACACTCTTTGAAAAAGTGACGGTATTGGATGGAGAACTGGAGCCTTTGTTTGATGAGAATACACATGCAATTGCGATCTGTGTCCAGACAGATGATTATGGCAATGTGGAAAATATAGAACGCTATCCCAAAATTGGGGATACGCTCACCATGGTTTACCAGAATATGTATTGGATCGATACCAGGACAGGTGAACCTGCTGATTCAGCGACGACGCCGGAGGAGTATATGGAGATCCGTGAGGAAGAACCAAGGGAAGTGGACTATACCGTGTGTGCACTTGTGAAAGTTCCATATGCCATGACATTCCGCTATAGCGGATTAGGATATGACACGATCCTTCCGGCAGAACGGATGAAGGAGGACTGCGGTGCAGAGCTGATCCGGAAATTCTATCTGTTTGATACTCCGGATATGGAAGCGGAAAATGCAGCGGAGCGTTATCTTGCGGAGCTTACTGCAGGAGATACTTCTGTTCTGATGTATGAGAGCAAAGCTTCTATCCGAAGTGAATTTGAACAGTTTCAGAAAATGTTTTTCCTTCTGGGAGGTGTCTTGTGTGCGATCATCGGACTGGTCGGCATTTTAAATTTCTTCAATGCGATCATGACCGGAATCCTTGCAAGAAAAAGAGAGTTTGCAGTGTTACAGTCGGTTGGAATGACAAACCGCCAGTTAAAGCAGATGCTTGTGCAGGAAGGGCTGTTTTACACTGCCGGTTCTGTGGTGGTGGCGTTTCTTCTGTCTTTGGTCTGCGGGCCATTATCAGGAGACATGATGGAGAAGATGTTCTGGTTTTGCACTTATCATTTCACAATCCTTCCGGTTATTGCGATGCTTCCGGTGTTTGCAGTGCTCGGCTGCCTGATCCCTGCAGTACTTTATCAGGCGGGAAGCAGACAGAGTATTGTGGAACGGCTGCGGGAGGCAGAGTAAAGAAAATGAAAATTTTGGAAGATATTGGCATTAGATATGCTGGTATCTTCTTTTTTTATATAAAAGAAATTATTGCTAAAAAGTATAAAAAGATATAAAATAAACACAAAAGTATAAAAACCTATAAAAAAGTATAAAACAATAGAAAAAGTATAAAAAACTATAAAATGTTACAAAAAGTATAAAAAACTATAAAATGTTACAAAAAGTATAAAGAACTATAAACGGCAAAAAATATTGTGAGGTGACTTATGCAGAATCCATTTACAACAACATTTAGCAAAACTCCGGAATATACCTATATACACACAGAAAAAACAGAAGAGATATTAGAAAATTTTGTATATGAAAATCCATCAGAGTCGGTATATAAAATAACAGGCGTCAGAGGTTCCGGGAAAACAGTGATACTTGCGAAGGTGGAAGAAGAATTGAAGAATAATGAAAACAGGTATATAAACTGGCTTGTTTTTGATGTGAATCCAACAAGGGATATCCTCGAACAGATAGCGGCAATGTTAGTCAAAGCCGGTTTCGGTTCAGAAGAGAAAAAAACAACTGGAATCAATATTTCAGCAACAGTGCTGGGCTCTGGCGGTGGAATAGGATATACAGCGGATAAGAGTAATCATTTCTTTGACATTGGTGTAGAGGTTGAAGAAATGATACAGAATGTCCAGAAGAAGGGAAAAAAGATATTAATAGGGATTGATGAAGTATCAAAATCAGAAGAGATGATAAAGTTTGCATCAGAATATGGAAGATGGCTTCGTGCGGGTTATCCGGTTTATTTTGTATGCACTGGTTTATATGAAAATATTCAGGAACTTTGCAATGTCAAAAACCTTACCTTTTTCAGAAGAGCGACGACAGTGAAGACAGAACCTCTGAATATGATAAGAATGACGGAGATGTACAGGAGCAAATTAAACATTGATGTCAGTCAGGCAAGAGAGCTGGCAAAGATTACAAAGGGATATGCCTATGCTTTTCAGGAATTAGGAGTGCTGTGTTTTAAGAAAAAAGAGAATGAGACACTGGAAGATATCCTTTCAAAGTTAAAGTCAGAATTATTTGCATATTCCTATGAAAAAATATGGGAAGAGATGACGGAAATGGATCGATTTCTGGCTGGATTGCTGACAGAAAAGGAAGAATATAAGCGTGATGAAATACTGAAGCTTATGGGTGAAAAAGCAGGCAGTTATTCAATGTACAGGGATCGTTTGATAAAAAGAGGAATATTGAATAATCGACAGGGATATGTTTCACTTGCACTTCCGTATTTTGCGGAGTACATCAAGGAATACTGCTGATAAAACCAGAAACAAATGAAATAAATAGAGATTAGCAAAACAGGCAGCCCCAATGTTCATTACGAACATCGGGGCTGCCTGTTTTTTATACAATAGAGAATATTTTTAATATCCCATTATATAAATCATCTTATAGCTGAATATCTGAAACAGAATTAGCAACCAAATTTAAAATATTTGCAGATCAGATTAAATAATTCAGCGCAATTAGTTGTAAAACACATAGTGACGACCTCCTTATTTTTATTTTTTTGATAACGCATAAATGGTTATCGTTTGTCCTTCAGACAGTTCCAAACCGGTATTCGACTTCGGGGAGAAGCCGGGAACCAATGCTTGAATGTTACAAACATATTTCTTAAGGACAAATGAATTGTAACAAGTTTGTAACAAATAGACAATACGAGGCGATTGGCAATGCTTCCAATGCATGGAAGAGAGGAAAAAAGCGAAAGAACTTCATCAAATCTTAATGTTTTACCTCATTGGAAGTTCATAAAGAATCCTTTACAATAAGTACATGATCATAAAGGGAATGAGTCAGTTACGCACTGAGAACATTCGAATCCGGAGGAGAAGAAAATGTACCGTATATTAGTATGTGATGATGAAAAAGATATTGTATCCGCATTGAAAATATATCTGATGGCAGACGGCTATCAGGTTTTTGAGGCTTACAACGGCAGAGAGGCGTTGGAAATTTTAAAGAATGAAGATATTCATCTTGTTCTTATGGACATTATGATGCCGGAGATGGACGGCATCACAGCAATGTTGAAAATCCGTGAAGTCAGCAATGTTCCGGTGATTTTGC
The DNA here is from genome assembly GCA_900542495.1 of uncultured Roseburia sp. Lineage (GTDB taxonomy): Bacteria > Bacillota > Clostridia > Lachnospirales > Lachnospiraceae > Roseburia. Next base: position 219,988 of record UQNW01000001.1, on the reverse strand, counting down.
TCACCGCCAAAAGCGAGGACACCGATAAGGTGCTCGGACTTACCGTGGGAGCAGATGATTATGTGACAAAACCGTTTAATACGGTGGAACTGCAGGCGCGCGTAAAATCCCAGCTCAGGCGTTACATGAAACTGGGAGGCGGCACGGTCAGACCGGACACGATCGTGATCGGCGGGATCGAACTGAATGATGTCACGAAGGAAGTGACACTTGATGGGGATAAAGTGCAGCTGACAAGAACCGAGTATGATATTTTAAAACTTCTGATGCAGCATCCGGGACAGGTTTTTTCGCCAAATGAAATCTATGAGAAAGTGTGGAATGATAATCCTTTTCGGAATGAGAATACGGTAGCGGTACATATCAGACACCTGAGGGAAAAAGTGGAGTATAATCCAGCGGAACCAAGACACTTAAAAGTTGTCTGGGGGAGAGGCTATAAAATGGAAGTGTAAGTGAGAAAGGACAGTCGATATGAAACAGTTGAAACAATCGCCCGTGGCAAAAATCATTGCGTGGATTTTGATCACAGTATCAGCATTGATGCTGTTGGCAGGCACAGCCGGGGCATATGCCATCAGTGAACTTGGGTTTTATACAAGAAGTGTAGAAGACATCCGGGAGGAGCAGTTTGAACGGATTGCCGGAAAGTACTCTGCGAGAGTGCTGCTGAATCTGAATAACACGGAAAATGAAACCTATTTTAAGGATACCAACTTCCGGTATGGAGTTGTGGAAGCGTCCAATTACGAGGAATTGGAAAAACTGGATCTGAATCAGCAGAGCACCTATGTGCAGTCGAATTTTGATGAGAAAGTAAGTCTCGACAATCTTCATCTTTTTCAGTGCAATATGAATGCTGACACATCGATTTATGTGGATAACTCTGTGCTTGGCGGGTATTACATTGCGTACAGTACCAGAGAGTACAGAAATAAATATATCAATGAATATGTGTATGATACAGATAGCGGTATTTTTTATTATCAGGTGTCAGATGTGCCATCTGCACAGATTTCAGAAGAAGGAGAAACTGCAGCTGAAATATGGTATTTCCCGGTGTCAGAAGTGAAAGTGACACTGGTGGATGACAGTACCGGAGAGACGACAGACTATGCGTATGTATACAATACGGCAGATAAAGAGTATGAGGCATTGCAGCAGGGGATGTCAGAAGGTGACGGTCAGGCGGTACTTTGTATTACCATCCAGAATGCAACAGGTGCAGATGAAAATGATCTGCGCAATGTAAAAAATATTCTGGAAAATGCACCGTTGACGTTTTGGAAGCTGACTGCGACCACCTATTCTTATGGAACATCAGACTGGACGGCAGAGATGCGTTATCCATATACGCAGGAACAGCAGACAGAGCAGGTCACAGTGTCAGAGACAGTCGTGAGTGCACCGACAACGGTTACATCGCAGCCGGTAGAGCTTTCCTATGTCGGAGGGCTGCCGGATGATATGATAAAAAACCGTACCGATTATGATTCCACCGAGGCAGATTTCCTTTCCACTGTTCAGGGCAGTGATGCAGGAACCGATTACTATGTACTATCTGTGATTCCGGATGCGGATAGTCTTATGAAAAAAGAGGGTGTCGGGGTCTGGGGCAGCGATTATTTTGTCCAGATCAATGAGATTGTGAATCTGGCGGATCATATGAAATACAGTGTATATGTGATCCTCGCACTCAGCCTGATTGTGTTTGTGGCAAGCTTTGTCTATCTGGTAAGTGCAGCAGGGCATAAAAAAGATCAAAAACAGGTGCAGGGGGGTTTTCTTTGCAAAGTACCGGCCGATCTGCTTACTGTCATATTTTTAGCAGCAGAATCAAGTCTGGCAGTGGGCATTTCACTGCTTGGCAATGCCGGAAGTCCTGACAACTATGTTTTTTATGCGGCGGCAATGCTTTTTCTGCTTCTGTGTGGCGGATGGCTGGCACTAGGGTATCTTCTGGATTTTGCAGTGCGCATCAAGCTTGGAAAATGGTGGAGAAATACACTCATCTATAAAGTGGTTCGTTCATTTTATCGTGGCTGGAATAAAGCGGGAGAGAATAAGTCCATCCTGTGGAAAGGGCTTGTGATTTTTCTTGGTGTAAACTTTTTGGAAGTTCTGATCTTTGTCATGTTTGGCGTAGATTATTCTAAAATCATGATCGTCTGGTTTGCTGAGAAAGCTGTGATCCTGTTTGTGGGCGGTGAGGTCTTAGTTCAGATGAAGAGACTTCAGGAAGGCGGAAAACATATCGCAGAGGGCGATCTGGATTATCAGATTAATACGGAGCATATGCTTCCGGCACTCAAAGAGCATGCGGCAGATTTAAACCGCATCAATGAGGGCGTTTCCAAAGCGGTAAACGAGAAAATGAAAAGCGAGCGTTTCAAGACGGAGTTGATCACCAATGTCTCACATGATATCAAAACACCGCTTACCTCGATCATTAACTACGTGGATCTGCTGGAAAAAGAGGAGATTCAAAATGAAAATGCAAAGGAATATCTGGAGGTTTTGGAACGTCAGTCTGCGCGCCTGAAAAAGTTAATTGAAGATTTAATAGAAGCGTCCAAAGCTTCCAGCGGAAGCCTTTCCGTGAATCTGGAAAAACTGGAGGCAGGTGTTTTTCTGGTACAGACGGTAGGGGAATTTAAGGAGAAAACGGAGAAGAACGAATTAGATCTTCAGATCAAAAAGCCGGAAGAACCGATTTATATTATGGCGGATGGCAGACATTTCTGGCGTGTCATTGATAATCTGATGAACAACATCTGCAAATACGCACAGCCAAAGACAAGAGTTTATATCAATTTAGAGCAGAGCGGAGAAAAAGTGCAGATTACATTCCGCAACACTTCCAGCTATCCGCTGAACATTACCAGCGAGGAGCTGATGGAGCGATTTGTCCGTGGTGACAGTTCCAGAAACACAGAAGGAAATGGTCTGGGCTTGTCGATCGCAGGGAGCCTGATGGAACTGATGCATGGAAAAATGCAGCTTTTCGTGGATGGAGATTTATTCAAAGTGATACTGGAATTTGACCGGTGCGAAGTTTCATAAAAGTTGAACGTGGACAGTAAGAACAGTCTTAACATAAAAAATGTGAGGACTGTTCTTTTTTTGGCAATAAAATGTTTGCGGAACTTATATTTTATTGTATGTGAAAAAGTATTTTTGTGATAAAATATATTCATATTTGAAAAAACGGGCGTTCATTAGGATGAAATGATAGAACGAAACTTGGAGAAGTGCAGAAACGATGAAGATAAAGAATAGTATTTTAACATTATTGTTATTTTTTACTTTAGTGCCAGTGTTGGTTTTCGGGTTGTTTTCCATATATGAGACTAATCAGACAATCGATGAGATGGCGGAAAAGAATCTGAAAGCAGTCAGCCAAAACCAGATTATGAATATCCGGAAGTTCTGTGGGGACAGGCGGGAAGAGATGGAGATGGTGGCGAACTATTCGCTGACACAGGATGCGATCCGGTACAGTCTGGGGGAGAGTGACAATCCGGTGGATCAGGAGTATGTGAATAATGTCTTAAAGGAGCGCAAGAAATACGGAACATACGTGGCGAGTGTGTCTATTCTTGATAAAAATTTCCATATTGTAGGTTCGAGTGAAAATTATGACATCAGCGAGATCAGTGAGATGAAATACGTGGATGAGTGTTTTCATACCGGAGACTTCATTATAGGAGATTGCTATGAGAGGGAGACAGACGATGGACTGAAAAAAATCGTTCCGGCGTACATTGGTGTTTTCTGGAATGATAATCTGATCGGCTATATTGCAGAAGAACTGGATACCGCATATTTTGACCAGCTGCGTCTGAATATGGACTCGCTCGCAGAGGGAACATTTTATCTTCTGGATGGAAATTATGCGATCATTACGGCGGGAACTACAACGCAGAAAGAGAGTCTCTCAGGATTTACGAGCAGCCAGAAGGACCGGGAGGATTTCCAGAAGGCGTGGGACGCAATCGATCATGAGGAGAATCCGCAGGGGGAAGTGCGTTACCATTATCAGGGAATGTCCTATATTACATACTATTCAAATGTGGAATGCACGGACTGGGGTGTGCGTATCACAGAGAATCTCAGCGCTCAGAAAAAGAGTGCGAATAATTACAGTTTTCTGATGGCATTTGCAGTTGCGTTTGTCACATTCGGGGTTCTGATCACACAGAACATAATGACAAAGAGGCTGCTTGCACCAATCGAGAAAATTCTGGATACATTTACCCGGATCAAGACAGAGCAGGACTATTCACTGCGCATACCGGTTGAGACTAAGGATGAGATGGGAAAACTTTCCGCAGGGATCAATGAGCTGCTGGCCTATATTGAGGGCGAGGATATACAGGAAAAACAGAGGCAGCACCATTTGAGAGAACTTGCAGAGCTTGATCCGCTCACCGGGATCAAGAATAAAAAAGCGATTGAGCAGAGCCTGCTTTCTATGGTGCAGCAGGCGGCGGAAAGCGAAGAACAGGTTACACTTGGTTTTCTCGATATTGATGATTTCCGGGATTATAACACGAACTTCGGTCATCAGGAGGGCGACGAGATCATTCAGTTTGTAGCAGGAATTTTGCAAAAAGAGCTGAAAGGGTATGTCGGAAGAAATGGCGGTGACGAGTTCGTGTTTGGCTATGCAGGAAATCTGGATAAAAGTGAGATCGAGACAGTCATTTCACGTATTTTGAAGGAGTTGAACGAAAATTACATAAGTCCGAGGACAAAAAAGCTGATGCCGGTGCCGTGCAGCATCGGGGTCGTAAGTGCCAGAGGAGATAGCCTTGATTATGCTAATCTCATTCAGAAAGCAGATGAGGCAATGTACCGGGCGAAAGAGGCTGGCAAAAATACCTTTTATATTATAGAATTGTAGGAATTTGACATGAGACAGCAAAATCAGGAATTAACACATGTAAAACATGAATTTGATCCCATTTTTGATGAAAATTCAGAGATATTGATTCTCGGAACGCTTCCTTCCGTGAAGTCGAGAGAGCAGAATTTTTATTATGGACATCCGCAGAACCGTTTCTGGAAGGTCATTGCGGCACTTTTTGAAGAGCCTGTGCCGGAGGGAATCCCGGAGAAAAAGGCTTTGCTGTTAAAACATCATATTGCACTCTGGGATGTGATCGCAGAGTGCGATATTGCAGGTTCTTCCGACAGTTCCATCAAAAATGTTGTGCCGGCGGAGCTGTCTGTGATCCTTGACCATGCGCCAATCAGGACAATCTATGCCAATGGTGCGAAAGCATATGACCTGTATCAAAAGTATACCTATCCGGTCACCGGCAGGGACATCCGAAAACTTCCCTCCACAAGTCCGGCGAATGCGGCGTTCCAGATGGAGAGGCTGCTTGGGGCGTGGCAGGAGATTTTGGAAAAACATCAGATATAAATGGAGATATTATCATGCACATCGACAGAGAAGATATGCTGGAACTGACCAGAAGAATGACGATAGCAAGAAACTGTTTTAACCGTGTAGCGGGTGCTTATATGGACGAGGAAGGATTCATTGACGGCTCGTTCAACACCCATTTTCTAAAGCTGTCTCCGGCAGACAAAGAGAAACAGCTTGCGATCGCCAAGACAATCCCATATGCAAAAACCAATGAGCAGTTGAAAAATTTCAGGATTGACAGCAGACAGAAGAAACCGGGAAGTATCTGGCATCTGCTGACCGCATTGAGGGACTGCGAGCTGAAAAACGATGCACTGTTGTATTCATTGTATGAATATATCGGGGAACGTTATGTTGTGGATAAACCTTACACGATCGAGGTTTTCTGTGGAAACTATGATGTTCCGGTAAAAGGCGCAGACAAGGAGAACCAGTGGGAATCGGAGGAGGTTTACCGTTTTCTGGTCGTGGCGGTCTGCCCAACGGTAGGTGAATATGAGGCGGGCATGCCACAGGCAGGTTTTTTGTTCCCTGCTTTTGCGAACAGAAGTACGGATCTGGAAGGCGTTAATATTTTTGCAGAAGATGGGGCGTGTGAAAAAATGGCTAATGTGCTTGGTTTGTAGCGGAGGTGACGACGATATGCGCACAAAACAAAATTACCAGATACTTACTTTTCACACGACAACAGCCGCGATGGCGATGGAAGATTACTGTCATGAGCAGAAAATTCCGGGCAGACTGATTCCGTTACCACAGGAGATTTCTGCAGGCTGCGGGCTTGCATGGCGCATGCTACCGGGAGAGTATGAGCAGGAAAAAGATAGAATTGAAAAATCAGGGATAGTGATCGAGAGTAATATTATAATTATGATTTGAAAAAATAATATTGACTTTAAGGTTGGTTGTGTTTTCAAAATATATCCGCTATACTAAGAAACATAGTATAGCGGATTTCTTTTATTGGAGGATTCTATGGGGAACATTTTAAAATTACCGGTAGGAATTGATGATTTTAAAAAATTGCGGGAAGCAGGCTTTTATTATATTGATAAAACAGGACTTATTCAGCAGCTTTTGCAGAACTGGGGAGAAGTGAATCTTTTTACAAGACCACGTCGCTTTGGGAAAACACTCAATATGAGTATGCTGAAAAATTTCTTTGAAATCGGTGCGGATAGTACACTTTTTGATGGACTGTATATATCACAGAACGAAAAACTGTGTGAGGAATATATGGGAAAATATCCGGTTGTTTTTCTTTCCCTGAAAGGTGTTGATGGATTGAACTTTGAAGAGGCAAAGGACAATTTCCGGCAATTGATCGGAAATGAAGCCGAGCGTTTTTCATTTCTTAGGAACAGTGAAAAATTATCGGAGAATGAAAAAAAGAAATATCAGTCACTGGTTTCCCTAAATGGTGGCAGATATACTATGAATGGAAGCGAATTAACATTCAGTCTGCAGACTTTGTCCCAGCTTTTATACAGGCATTATGGGCAAAAAGTAGTCATTCTGATCGATGAATATGATGTTCCTCTGGATAAAGCTTTTCAGAACGGTTATTATCAGGAAATGGTTTCCCTGCTCCGTGGGTTTTTCGGGCAGGCTTTAAAAACGAATGAGTTCTTACAGTTTGCGGTGTTAACAGGATGTCTCAGAGTATCCAAAGAGAGCATATTTACAGGATTGAATAATTTTGAAATCAACTCGATCGTCGACATAGAGCATGATGAACAGTTTGGATTTACAGAGGATGAAGTACACAAGCTACTAGAAGACTATCAGTTGACGGAATATGATTCGGATATCAAGGAGTGGTATGACGGATACCGCTTTGGAGATACGGAGATTTACTGTCCGTGGGATGTTATGAACTATGTGAAAAAACTGGTGGCAGATCCAAACGCCAGACCAGATGCATTCTGGATTAATACAAGCAGCAATGATCTGGTAAAACGTTTTGTGGATAAAGCAGATAAAACGACGAGAGATGAGATTGAACAGTTAATTGCAGGAGAAGCAATCGAAAAAAATATCCGGCTTGATCTGACTTATGATGAAATTGACAACAGCATTGACAATTTATGGAGTGTATTGTTTACCACAGGTTATCTGACAAGGACAGGCGGAGCAGTTAACGGTGCATACAGGCTTGTGATTCCGAATCGCGAGATTCGTGAAGTCTTTATTATCCAGATACAAGAATGGTTTAAGCAGACTGTTATGAAGGACGCAAAACCTGTGCAGGAATTTTGCAAGGCTTTTTTAGAGGGCAATGCAGAGGAAATCCAGAAGCGTATGACGGCGATTCTGGATAAATCAATCAGTATTTTGGATACAAAAGCCCGTGATGAGTATAAAGAAAACTTTTATCATGGTTTACTGATCGGGTTATTAAGGAGTGAACCGGAGTGGCTGATAAAGTCAAACAAAGAATCAGGGGACGGTTTTTGTGATATTTTTATTGAACCCGAAAATCCGGATGCCGGAATTGTGATAGAAGTTAAATATTCTGCGTCATTAGACGGCATGGAAAAAATGTGTGAAACAGCACTGAGGCAGATTAAAGACCGCAGATATGACGAGGAACTTCGCAATGACGGAAGAGAAGATATTCTTGCATATGGAATTGCGTTTTGCAAAAAGCGGTGCTGGGTAATATGTGAACGGCTATAAAATAAATGCATTGCCAACAAAAAAGATATATGCTAACATATAGCCTGTTGCTTTTATAAGTAATTGCAAAATTCATAAAAAGGTAAATATAATTTTTCACAATTTGTATAGCTTAGGTTAGAGTTTTGTGATTGCGTATTAAAATGAAAAGAGGGAGAAAACTATTATGAGATTTACAGAAAGAAAATGGAAATCAATGTTGCTTTGCATGATGCTGGTTGTGGCTATGGCATTTACTGTAGTGGGATGCGGCGACAAGACAGAGGGAACAGCAGATACCCAGAAAAACACAGAGACAGCAATTGTCAACACAGAGACAACGGTAGAGACAGAAGCGGTTGCAGAGATGGAGAGTGTGGATGCTGCTGCGGCGCAGGAGATCATATTAGGCGAAGGCAGTGTTAAATTTACTTTTATCGTGGTGGATGCAGATGGAAACGAGACAAACTTTGTGGTCAGCACAGATAAAGAAACAGTCGGCGACGCTTTGTTAGAGCTGAATCTGATCGAAGGCGATGACAGCGAATATGGTCTTTATGTAAAGACAGTAAACGGCATCACCGCAGATTATGATACAGATGGAACTTACTGGGCATTTTACGTAAATGGAGAGTATGCAAGCACAGGTGTGGATTCCACTCCAGTGAACGAAGGCGATACCTACGAGTTTAAGGTAGAAAAATAATGAAACTGAAAACGAGGGAAGTGGCAATATTCGGTATGCTGGGTGCTTTGATGTATGCATCAAAAGTATTTATGGAATTACTGCCGAATGTACATTTACTTGGAGTTTTTACCATTTCTTTTACACTTGTTTATCGGAAAAAGGCGCTGTACCCGATTTACACGTATATATTATTGAATGGGTTGTTTGCGGGATTTGCTACATGGTGGATTCCATATCTGTATCTCTGGACGATCCTTTGGGGAGTAACAATGTTACTCCCACGTAAAATACCTAAGAAGGTGCAGCCAATCATCTATATGATCGTGAATGCGTGTCATGGATTTTTGTTTGGAACGCTCTATGCCCCGGCGCAGGCAATTCTTTTTGGATTAAGTTTCAAAGGGATGATCGCCTGGATCATTGCAGGATTGCCGTGGGATTTTGTGCACGGCGTCAGCAATTTCTTCTGTGGAATATTGATTGTTCCGATTGTGACACTGCTGCGGAAGTTAGAGAAACAAGTAGGATGAGAAGTGTATAGAATCATTGTGGATATTTTCAGAAAAGCGGAAGCTGCTTTAAAACACAGCTTCCGCTTTACGCTTTTATTCTTTATCTTTGGCGATCGGCAGGGTGAAAATAAATTCCGTACCGACACCCTCGGTGCTGATACAATTGATATTTTCACCATGTGCCTGAATGATCTCTTTTACAATGGAAAGACCAAGACCGGTACCGCGTTTATCTTTTCCGCGGGAGAGGTCGGTTTTGTAAAATCTTTCCCAGATCTTTTTCAGACTGTCTTTTGGAATACCGATTCCGGTGTCTTTGACCGAAACAAAGACTTTCTCATTTTTCTCGGTTGTCTCAATCGTGATCACAGAATCCTGATGACTGAACTTGATCGCATTATCGATCAGATTGTAAAGTACCTGCTGGATTTTGCTGAAATCAGCAGTGACAAACAACTGCTCACCGGAAAGAATCAGGTCGAAACGGATGTGCTTGTTGGCACAGATTCCCTCAAAAGTCAGAAGTGTTGTCTTGATCGTCTGGTTGATATCAAAGTCTGTCACATCCAACATTACCCCGTGAGAACCAAATTTGTTTAACTCCAAAAGGCTCTTGGTCAGTTTATTTAAACGTTCTGTCTCAAAGAGAATAATATTTAAATATTTTTCCTGCATTTCAACCGGGATCGTACCGTCTAACATGGCTTCCACGTAGCCCTTGATCGACGTGAGCGGAGAACGGAAGTCGTGGGAGACATTGGAAATAAACTTTCGCTGGTCATCCTCTAAGGTGTTCAACTCATTTGCCATGTAATTTAAAGAGGCGGCAAGATAACCGATCTCATCATTGGAGTGCACATCAATCTTGGCGTCGAAGTTTCCCTTGGAATATTCGTCAGCCGCATGCGTGATCTTACGGATTGGAATATAAACTACATATGTAAAAAGCGCCAGCACAACAAATGCCGCTGCAAAAATAAGTGCCAGTGTGGTATAGGCGATCGCAGACAGGCTGTTCGCGGAAGCGGTAATGTAGGATTCCGGTTTGTGGATGATAACATAGCCGCGCACTTTGTAGTTCACCGTGATCGGGGAAAAAACACTCAATACATTTTCCTGAAAATAGTCATAAAAAGTTCCGACGCGATAGTAGCGGTTGCCAAAGTCGGTCATATTAAAACCGGGAATGGCTTCGTCCGTATTTTCCGTGGAATCAGTATTGATCAGAATATTTCCATGTGTGTCTACAATCCAGATATCCGCATTCAGATAGGTGTCGAGCGCACAGAGCTGTTCGTTGATCTCATCGAGCGTTGTCGTGTTGCTGAAATAATTCTGCGCATAACTGGATGAGATCAGGGCAGATTCCCGGTATAAATTCTGAGCCTCTTTTTTTTCAAGGTGCTGGAAAGTAAGGTGGTATGTGAAGGTCGCAATGATGAGAAAGCCAAGGAGACCAAAAAGCAGATAACCACCTAAGAGTTTTAGGTATAATGTACGTTTCATTTAATCTCTGACCTCAAATTTGTAACCAATTCCCCATACCGTAGCAAGGCTCCAGTTTGCATGGTCTTTTATTTTTTCGCGGAGACGTTTTACATGCACATCCACGGTTCTCGTGTCACCGATGTATTCATAGCCCCAGATGTGGTCTAATAACTGTTCTCTGGTGAAGACCTGATTTGGGGAGGAAGCAAGGAAATACAAAAGTTCCAGTTCCTTCGGCGGCATATCCACTGCCTGCCCCATATAAATGACAGAGTAGTTCGAGAGATTGATGACCAGATCTTCGTATTTGACACATTTCAGATCCGGGATCGCCTCCTCGGTCTTTACCGGCTGGTAACGTCTTAAAACAGCCTTGACGCGGGCAACGAGTTCCTTGGAATCAAAAGGCTTCATCATATAGTCGTCTGCGCCAAGTTCAAGCCCTAATACTTTGTCAAAAATTTCACCTTTTGCGGAGAGCATAATGATCGGTACATTTGCTTTTGCCCGCACCTCGCGGCATACCTGATAGCCGTCAATGCCGGGAAGCATCAGATCTAATAAGATAAGGTTTGGATTATACTGCTCAAAAGCGATGAGCGCTTCCTCTCCGTCATTTACAATCTTTGTATCAAAACATTCCTTTGTGAGATAAAGGGAAATCAGTTCTGCAATATTATTATCATCATCTACAATTAAAATTTTCTGTTTCGCTGCCATAGATCCTCCTTGTTATTTGAACTCTGCAATGGTTACTCCGGCATCACCCTCGCCATATTCGCCAAGGTGATAGGATTTTACATGTTTCTGGCGTTTCAGATAAGCATGTACCGCATTTCTTAAAGCACCGGTTCCTTTTCCGTGCACAATGCGCACAGAACCTAAGTGGGACAGATATGCGTCATCTAAATATTTATCTAAAAGCGCGATCGCTTCATCTGTTGTTTTTCCAATGAGGTTGATCTCGGGTGAGATCGTAGCGGATTTGCTCATGCGGATCTTTCCGGCTCCGGTCTTGTTCGCCTTTGCGCCAGACATCATAGGAGAGTCCTCATCGATCAGAATCAGGTCGTTGATATTGACAAGGGAACGAAGGATTCCCATTTGCACATAAAGGTCGCCTTTGGCATTCGGAAGGGTGTGAACGGTACCTTTCAAATTCATGGAGATCACTTTGACAGTGTCGCCAATCTGAAGTTTCTTTGGGACTTTGTGATTTGGCACAGCAGCTTTCTTCTGGTCAGCAAGCTTTTTCTGTTTGTCGTTCATCTTGTCGCGAAGTCTGGTACGCTCTTTTTCCATTTCGCTCATCGGAGCATTTGCTTTTCCATATTTGTTAAAATTGCGGATCGTTTCATCTGCAACATCTTTGGCTTCTTTTAAAATCCGGAAAGCTTCCTCGTTTGCATCGCGCAGTATCTTGTCGCGGCTTGCGTCTAATTTTTCCTGTTTCTGTTCAAGACGCTCTTTTAAAGACTGGATCTCCTGTTTGTAGCGGTTGATCTCGGCTTCCTCTTTTTCAATGGTCACGCGGCTTTTTTCGAGATCGGCGAGAAGATCTTCAAAGTTTTCATCATTCTCGCTGATGCGGGTTTTGGCATCCTCAATCAGATCCTTGCCAAGACCGAGTTTTTCGGAAATCGCGAAAGCATTACTTTTTCCCGGAATACCGATCAAAAGTCGGTAAGTCGGACTTAAAGTTTCGACGTTAAACTCGCAGCAGGCATTTTCAACGCCCGGCGTGGAGAGCGCAAACACTTTTAATTCACTGTAGTGGGTGGTCGCCATAGTGCGTGCCCCATACAGATGCAGCTTGGATAAAATAGAGATCGCAAGCGCGGCACCTTCCGTCGGATCGGTTCCGGCACAAAGCTCATCAAAAAGGACGAGCGAGCGGTCGTTTACCTTCTTTAAAATATGAATAATATTCGTCATATGGGAGGAGAAGGTACTTAAGCTCTGCTCAATGCTCTGTTCATCTCCGATATCGGCAAACACTTCCTCAAAAATACCAAGCTCGGAACGCTCGGAAGCCGGAATATGAAGTCCGGACTGTCCCATTAACGTAAGTAGTCCCACGGTTTTTAAGGAGACTGTCTTACCGCCGGTGTTTGGACCGGTAACGATTAGAAGCTTGAAATCCTTGCCGAGCATGACATCGATCGGAACCACTTTTTTCTTATCTAACAGCGGATGCCGTCCTTTTTTGATATGAAGATAGCCTTCATTATTAAAAGTCGGCGCGACACCGTTATAGGTCTGCGCGTAAGCTGCCTTTGCAAAAATAAAATCAAGTTTTGCGAGAATCGTATAATCTGTGGCAATCTGCTCAGAAAAATTAGCGGTCAGACTGCTCAGATTTTCAAGGATTTTTTCAATCTCATCTTTTTCCTTTAATAAAAGTTCCTTGTATTCATTATTCAGGTTCACGACTGCCATTGGTTCAATGAAAAGGGTGGAGCCGGAGGAAGACTGGTCATGCACCATTCCGGGAATCTGCGATTTTGCCTCGGCTTTGACCGGGAGGCAGTAGCGGCCGTCGCGCATTGTGATCACAGCGTCCTGCAGATAGCTTCTGGTAGTGCTGTTGTTGATCATATTGTTCATCTGGGCGCGGATCTTATCGTTCATGCCACGCATGGAGCGGCGGATCGAGCGGAGTGTGCTGCTGGCATCATCAGCAATCTCATCCTCTGCTAAGATGCAGCGCCTGATCTCGTCGTAGAGAGGCGTTAAAGGTTCGATCTCTGTGAAAAATCCGGTCAGGGAATCGTCCGGCACGTCCTCTTTTTCCGAGCGGGAAAAGGCTTTCACACGCTTGGCTGCCTCTAACAGAGAGCAGATCGAGAGAAGTTCAGTGGCGCTTAAGGAAGCACCGATCTCTAAACGTTTCAGTGAATCGTTGACACTGTGTACCCCGGAAAAGGAGAGGTTTCCGCAGCGGAACAGACGGCTTAATGCGTCTTTGGTCTGTAGCTGCAACTGCTCAATCTGTGCTTTGTCAGTGATCGGACGCAGGGACAGACACCGTTTTTTCGCTTCCGGACTGCATGCGTATTCCGACAACTGGTTCAATATTTTATTATATTCTAAGGTTTTTAAAACTTTTTCATTCATAATACAAAATTACTCCAACGTCATTCTAACTGATCAATTTTTATTATAGACCAAAGTGAAACTTATGAAAAGAAAAAGTTGCTGTTCAGGCAGTACCTTGGCATTTTGCTTAAAATTGCGGAAAAAAGAAAGTATTGCAAGCGTATGTGTTTCAATTTATAATATAGATTGGTATGATTTTTCATGTATGGAGCGAAGAAACGGAAATAAGCTTGATTGCATTTAAAGACAGGGCAACGTGGCTGTCTGGAAAGGAATATCATGCAGGAAAACAAACAGGATAAATATGAATTTATCAGCGAGAAAATAAAAGAAAAACCAGTGAACAAAAAGAAGCTGTTTTATCATGTATGCTTTGTCGTGATCTTAGCGGTCGTGTTCGGGCTGGTGGCAAGTGTCACATTCGTACTGTCGCAGTCTAAAATGGAGGAACTGCTTCATCCACAGGAAGATCCGACGATCACGATTCCAAAAGATGAACCGGAGCAGGAGACTGAGACGGAGGAGCCGGACACGGAAACCGAGACAGCGGAACCGGATTCCGAGGCACAGATCGTGTATGAACAGTTGACACTTTCTGATTTTCAGGCGCTACAGAATGAGATGTATGCGATCGGAAAACAGGCGAATAAGTTTATCGTGGCAGTGACCGGGGTTAAGAGCAACACGGACTGGTTCAATAATGCCTATGAGAGCAAGGGACAGGGTTCCGGAATTATTATTGCAGACAGCGGGCAGGAGCTTCTGATCCTGACAGAGCGCAAGGTGATCGCAGGAGCATCTTCTGTTTATGTCACCTTTGTCAATGATACTTCCGTGGAAGCTTCTATAAAAAAATATGACGGAAACACCGGAATTACGGTGCTCAGTGTGCCGGTTAGCGAGATTGACAATGATACGATGAACCTGATCTCGGTTGCAGTACTTGGCAATTCGCTGGCGATCACGCAGGGAACGCTTGCACTGGCAGTTGGAAGTCCGCTTGGAACGAATTATTCTATTTTAACGGGAAATATTACGTCGTCTTCCTATTCCATTTCCACGATCGATGCGAACTACGATATTTTTACAACCGATATTGTGGGAAGCAGGAACGGAAGCGGTGCGCTGATCAACTTAAATGGCGAGGTGATAGGTCTTGTCACACAGGGATACAGCAGTGAAGGGGACCAGAATACACTGACTGCGATCTCAATCTCTGAATTGAAACCAGTCATTGAGATGCTGTCTAATAACAAAGACATTCCGTATATTGGTCTGGAAGTTACTACGGTTACGAATACCATTGCAAAGGAAAATGACATTCCGAAAGGTGTTTATATCAAGGATGTAAAAATGGATTCGCCGGCAATGGCAGCAGGATTGCAGAGCGGCGATGTGATCACGGAAATCGACGGTGATGCGGTCATTTCAGTGGACGGCTACCAGACGAAAGTGCTTTCCCTCACACCGGGAGACGTGGTGGACGTCACGATCCAGAGACAGGGAAAAGACGGTTATACAGAGATCAAGTGTCCTGTGACAGTAAGTGTTTTACAGTAAACAAAAACAGATTATGCAATAATTCAGAGTCAGGGCAGTTTTCATAGTTTGTGCATAAGATGCTGAATGGTTACTGGATTTTTAATACAAAAGAAATATAGATTTTGGAGGAAATATTAGTTATGAAATATATTGAGAGCCTTCGCGAAGGCGAGCGTATTAATGAGATTTACCTGTGCAAGACAAAGCAGTCTGCGCTGACAAAAGCAGGAAAACCTTATGAAAATGTTATTTTACAGGACAAAACGGGAATTCTGGATGCAAAAATCTGGGATCCGGGTTCTGTTGGAATTGACGATTTTGATTCGCTTGATTATGTTGCAGTCATGGGAGATATCACAAGCTTTCAGGGAAATCTGCAGCTTTCCATTAAGCGTGTGAGAAAAGTGCAGGAAGGGGAATATGATCCAAAAGATTACCTTCCGGTAAGTGAGAAAGACATCGATCAGATGTATGAGGAGTTGTGTGGAATTATCCGCTCCGTGGAGAACCCTTATTATAAGAAATTACTGAGCAGCTTTTTCTTAGAGGATGCGGATTTTGAGAAACGTTTCAAATTCCACTCCGCAGCGAAAACAGTGCATCACGGATTTGTAGGCGGACTGTTAGAACATACATTGAGCGTGACAAAACACTGTGATTATTTTGCAAACTATTATCCAATGTTAAACCGTGATTTAATTGTGACAGCAGCCATTTTCCACGATATCGGAAAATTGGAAGAATTATCTGTTTTTCCTGAAAATGATTACACGGATGAAGGTCAGTTATTAGGCCATATTATGATCGGCGCAGAGCTGGTAGGGGAGCGTATCCGCACGATCGAAGGCTTCCCGGTGCGCATGGCAAATGAATTAAAACACTGTATTCTCGCACATCACGGCGAACTGGAGTATGGTTCTCCGAAGAAACCGGCACTTGCAGAGGCATTGGCACTTAGTTTTGCAGATAACATAGATGCAAAAATGGAGACAATCCGTGAGATTTTTGTCAATGTACCGGAAAATAATGTGGAATGGCAGGGATTCAACCGTCTGCTCGACAGCAATATCCGAAGATCAAGTCTGAAATAAATGTTATGATAGGGGAAATAATATAGAACGAAGAATGAATAAAAACGATATTATCATATTAAAAATTGAAGATATGGGAACCGACGGAGAAGGCATCGGCAAATTGGACGGCATGACTTTTTTCGTTAAGGATGCAGTGATCGGTGATGAGATCGAAGCGCGCATTACGAAGTTGAAAAAGAATTACGGCTATGCGAGAGTGGAGAACATTATAACTCCGTCTGAATTCCGCACAGAACCAAAATGTGAGCTTCACAGACGCTGCGGCGGCTGCCAGATTCAGGCAATAGATTATGCGAAACAATTGGAATTCAAGGAAAATAAAGTGCGTAACAATCTAATCCGTTTAGGCGGGTTTGATAAAACTTTTGTGGACTCCGTAATGGAGCCGATCGTCGGCATGGAGGCGCCTTACCGCTATCGGAATAAGGCACAGTTTCCAATCGGAAAAGATAAAGAGGGAAATATCATTGCCGGTTTTTATGCATCGCGTACACACAGCATCATTCCGGTGAAGGACTGTATGCTTGGCGTTACCGAGAATCGGGACATTTTAGACGCGGTTCTTTCCTATATGAGAGAATGTCATGTTGAGCCTTACGATGAGGTGAGCGGAAAGGGTCTTGTACGGCACGTTTTGATCCGTTATGGTTTTACAACAAAAGAGATCATGGTATGCCTCGTGATTAATGGAAAAAAACTTCCGGCACAGAATGTGCTTATTGAAAAATTGCAGGGCATTTCCGGAATGACAAGTATTTCCATTAACATAAATCAAAATAAAACAAATGTGATCCTCGGAGAACGGACAGAGACGATCTGGGGACAGTCCTATATCACAGATTATATTCATCTGCGTGACTGTACTGATTTCACGCGGACCGGAAAAGCAATTTCGTACCATATTTCACCGCAGTCTTTTTATCAGGTGAACCCGGAACAGACCGAGAAGCTTTACAGCCTTGCGTTAGAGTATGCAGGACTTACCGGAAAGGAGTCCGTCTGGGATCTGTACTGCGGAATCGGAACCATTTCTTTATTCCTTGCCGGAAAAGCCGGGCATGTGTATGGAGTGGAGATCGTACCACAGGCGATTGCCGACGCAAAGGACAATGCAAAGCGGAATGGATTTTCCAATACCGGGTTTTTCATTGGAAAAGCAGAGGAAGTGCTGCCGGAATTTTATGCGGAGCATAAAAATGAAAAGACAGATATGCTGCATCCGGATGTGATCGTGGTCGATCCGCCGAGAAAAGGCTGCGATGAAAAATGTTTAGAAACGATGCTTCTGATGAAGCCGGAACGTATTGTTTACGTGAGCTGTGATTCTGCGACACTGGCGAGAGATTTGAAGGTGCTGGCGGAAGGCGGGTATGAGGTAAAACGTGTCCGGGCTGTGGATCAGTTTGCGCACACGACACATGTGGAGACGGTTGTACTACTTTCCAAGGGAATGGTCGACAGCAGAAAAGTGAAGGTGGACTTCTCTCTGGAGGATATGGATTTATCTGAATTCAAAGGAAAAGCGACATATGAGCAGATAAAGGTATATGTATTGGAGCAGACAGGACTGAAGGTTTCATCACTGTATATCGCACAGATTAAGAAGAAGTGTGGATTAGATGTCGGTGAGAATTTCAATCTAGCTAAATCAGAGAATACGAGACAGCCACAGTGTACACCGGAGAAGGAAGATGCAATTATGCAGGCATTTAGACATTTTGGAATCATATAGATTGTGGATAAGCAGCATCGTGTGTTAAAAATATAGTAAAGTATGGAAAAAAGGACATTCCGGAACTGTAGTTATTACAGATCAGGGGATGTCCTTTTTGCAGATATGGAAGTGTTCAAGGGACAAGGTAATGATACTGAGACTATTAAGACTGATATGAATAATATCTATCATATCTAATCGGATGATATTATGGTACAAATTGAATAATTCACGTTTTCGTGATATACTTTCTTTATATCTGTTGGCAAAATAATGGAGGGATGACATGGCGGTCAGTTACAAAAAATTATTCCATTTACTGATAGAAAAAAATATGACGAATGCACAGTTGCAGCAGGAGGCTGGCTTCTCCGCAAATATCATCACACGGCTGAAACGTAATGGGTATATTTCCCTCGAAAGCGTAGAGAGTATATGCCGTGTTCTGAACTGTGGCGTTGATGATATTCTGGAATTTGTACCAGAGGATAACGGAGGAAAAGAGAATGGTTGATACCAAAAAGGAACAGGAACGTGATGAACTGCACCGTGCAATATGGGCAATTGCAGATGAGTTGCGTGGAGCAGTCGATGGTTGGGACTTCAAAAATTATGTTCTTGGCACGATGTTCTATCGTTATATTTCTGAAAATCTGTGTAATTACATAAACAGCGGTGAGATTGATGCAGGTAACACCGATTTTGACTTTGCAAAAATGTCGGATGAGGATGCAGAAGAAGCAAGAGAAGGACTGGTAGAGGAAAAGGGATTTTTTATCCTTCCGAGTGAACTTTTCTGTAATGTCCGTGCTAATGCTTCGAATGATGAAAACTTAAATGAAACACTGGAGCGTGTGTTCCGCCACATTGAGGAATCAGCGAAAGGCAGTGAGGCAGAGAGCGACTTTGCCGGACTGTTTGATGACTATGATGTAAACAGCAATAAACTGGGTTCTACCGTTGCAAAGCGTAATGAAAAACTTGTAAAGCTGCTGAATGGCGTAGGTGAAATGAATCTGGGAGATGTGAAAGATCATTCCATTGATGCCTTTGGTGATGCATATGAGTACCTTATGACCATGTATGCATCGAATGCCGGAAAATCTGGTGGAGAGTTTTTTACTCCGGCAGATGTGTCTGAATTGCTTACACGTCTTGGAACAGTAGGAAAAACAGAAATTAATAAAGTGTATGACCCGGCTTGCGGTTCAGGGTCATTGCTTCTGAAGGCTGAGAAGATTCTTGGTAAGGATGCTATCCGTAATGGTTTTTATGGACAGGAGATTAACATTACAACCTACAACCTGTGCCGTATTAATATGTTCCTGCATGATGTGGGATTTGATAAATTTGATATAGCTTGTGAAGATACATTGCTCAGTCCTCAGCACTGGGATGATGAGCCATTTGAGTTGATCGTGTCTAATCCACCATATTCTATTAAGTGGGCGGGAGACGAAAATCCACTGCTCATCAATGACCCTCGTTTTGCTCCGGCTGGAGTTCTGGCACCTAAGAGCAAAGCGGATATGGCGTTTATTATGCACAGTCTGTCATGGCTTGCGTCTAACGGAACTGCTGCCATCGTATGTTTTCCGGGAATCATGTACCGTGGTGGTGCAGAGCAGAAAATCCGTAAATATCTGGTAGATAACAACTATGTGGATTGCGTTATTCAGCTGCCGAGTAATTTGTTCTTTGGCACTTCGATTGCAACCTGTATCATGGTAATGAAAAAGAACAAGGCAGACAACAAGACACTATTTATTGATGCTACAAGCGAGTGCGTGAAGGTGACCAACAATAATAAGCTGACACCAGAGAACATTAATCGGATCGTAGATGTGTTTGCTAAGCGTGAAGAAATGGAGCATTTTGCACATCTGGCAAGCTATGAAGAAGTATCCGGCAATGATTATAATTTATCTGTTTCAACTTATGTTGAAGCCGAAGATACCAGAGAGAAAATTGACATCGTGAAGCTGAATGCGGAAATTAAGGAAATTGTTGCCCGTGAGCAGGTGCTCCGTGATGAGATTGATAAGATCATCGCAGAAATCGAGGTGTGATTTATGGGAGAATTTTTTCCGAATCAATACTGGGGAATGGATATATGGAAACATCAGGAATTGCCGATAATAGAATCACATGATTTTAATTTTTTTAGATGCCTTGAATTTAACAATAGTTATTATGGAAAAACAGTAAGTGAACTTCATAGCGGAAATCTAAGATTAAGTAGAAAAGATAATAGGTACTCAAATCTCTTTCCCGGTCAAAAGCTGTCATATTGGGCAGATAGTCCACAAACGGCAAGGACAGAAATAAAAAAGTGGGGATCAGGTAATAATATTTTGACATTTTGGGCATATGATGATGGGAGTAGCTTTATTCCTACAATTTATCCGGCTGAAAATATTCGTATAATTGATGGTGTTCATTTTGGTTTTGATAAGATTTTGAAAAAAGTTGGCAACCATGAAGAATTGACCCGTAGCGAAAAAGAGTTTATTGATAAAATAGGACATGAAAAGCCAGATTGTCTGGCATATTACTCAGAAGCCAAAGTGGGAGGCATTTGCTTTTTATTTTTTGAACAAGGGTTTAAAAAACTTTCACTTCGTGAGGTTACATTACGTTTAGGTGATTATAAAGGAAAGAACACAGCAAAGGTGACTTGTGCAGTTACAAGTGATTTTAGCCCTGTATTGGAAAACTATGGTTATTATTTTTCTCCAATTGCAAAGACGAAATATGATGATAAGTACACGACAAGTGATGAATATATCCTGCGAAAGCAAGTTGAGAATTATTCACATGAACAAATAACGGAGATGATGCGATGAG
Organism: uncultured Roseburia sp.; assembly: GCA_900542495.1. Classification (GTDB taxonomy): domain Bacteria; phylum Bacillota; class Clostridia; order Lachnospirales; family Lachnospiraceae; genus Roseburia. The sequence goes on along the minus strand of UQNW01000001.1, from coordinate 198,909 downwards.
CAGATTAGATGAATTAATTAATGAACTTTGTCCTAATGGTGTGGAATTTAAATGTTTAGGGGATATTGGGCAAGTTAAAATGTGCAAGCGTATTCTGAAATCGCAGACTAATACAAACGGAGGAATACCATTTTATAAGATTGGGACTTTTGGAGGAGAGGCAAACGCTTTCATTTCTGAAGAATTATTTCAAGAGTATAGGGAGATGTATTCATATCCTAAGGTTGGTGAGATTTTAATATCTGCGGCAGGAACAATTGGACGTACTGTAGTATATGATGGCGAACCAGCGTATTATCAAGATTCTAATATTGTATGGTTAGCACACGACGAGAGTAATATTTTAAATACTTTTTTAAGATACTGTTATGAATTAAAACCGTGGAATATATCATCAGGTGGAACTATTGCGAGATTATACAATGATAATATATTAAAAGCTAAGGTTCCTGTACCTCCTCTGGAGGTACAACGTGAAATAGTCCATATTTTGGACACTTTCACGTTGCTTACAGCCGAGCTTACAGCCGAGCTTACAGCTCGGAAGAAACAGTATAGTTTTTACAGAGATACTTTAATACAAAAAGAGTGTAAAGCTGAAAAAGTTAAGTTGAATACTGTTTGTGATATTTATGACGGAACACATCAAACACCAAAATATACTAATAGTGGAATACCATTTGTGAGTGTAGAAAATATTGATGATTTATACGGAACACAAAAGTTTATTTCACCAGAGGCTTATGAGAAATATAAAATCAAACCGCATATAGGCGATGTTTTTATGACAAGGATTACTGCAGGTGTTATTGGAAAATGTACGGTGGTAGATCGAGATGATGATTTAGCTTATTATGTTTCACTTGCTTTGTTGCGTCCAAATGCCAATATTCTAGACAGTAAGTATTTGAAGTATTATCTTGAAAGCGGTTGGGGCAGAAGAGAATTAAGTAAATGGATTTTGTGGGATGCAACACCTACAAAAATAAATAAGGATGATATTGGAAGAGTGCTTATTTCTGTTCCGCCACTTGATACGCAAAAAAGGTTGGTACAGGTAATTGAACATTTCGATGCCATCTGCACTGACCTGAATATTGGCTTGCCAGCAGAAATCGAAGCACGTCAGGAGCAATATGAATATTATCGTGATTTGCTCTTGACATTTGCTGAAACAGGCAGCATGCTCATGACAGACAGACAGACAGACAGACAGACAGACAGACAGACAGACAGACAGACAGACAGAGCTGAGCGCAATTAAGCTCATTCAGTATGTGTTTGGTTATGCTATGTTACCATTGGGAAAAGTCGCAAATGTATTTAGAGGAGAATACATCACAAAGAAAAACACAAAAGAGGGAACTATCCCAGTAATTCTTGGAGGACAAGAACCGGCATACTATATTGATAAGTACAACCATGATGGAGAAATTGTGGTGGTTGCACGAAGTGGTGCATCAGCGGGATTTGTTTCCTATTGGAATCAGAAAATTTTCGTTACAGATGGATTTGGTTATGAAGAAAAAAGCGAATTAATTGCTACAAAATTTTTATACTATGTTTTGAAAAACATGGAGTCAGAACTAAATGCTATGAAACGTGGTGCAGGTGTTCCGCATGTAAGTGGCGAAATGCTTAATAGCATTGAATTACCGATTCCATCATTACAGGATCAACAGCGTATTGTGGAAATTCTCGATCGTTTTGATACCCTCTGCAACGATCTGTCCTCAGGACTTCCTGCAGAAATCGAAGCACGTCAGAAGCAGTATGAATATTACAGGGATAAGCTGTTATCCTTTAAAGAATTACCAAAGTAAGGAGGCGAGGATGTGCCGTACTTTAATATTGTAGCGGAGACATCGGATAATACCGTTGTCACAGAATATGAGCCAGTCAAGAAGCGTTCTGATAGTTACCAGAGCGAAGCAGCACTGGAACAGGAGTTTATCCGTCTGCTCTGTGAACAGGGATATGAATATCTACCTATTCACACAGAGAAAGACCTGATTGCCAATCTCCGTAAGAAATTAGAGGAACTGAATAACTATCAGTTTTCCGACACAGAATGGGATGATTTCTTCAAAAATGCTGTTGCCAATCCCAATGAGCATATCGTGGAAAAGACCCGGAAGATACAGGAGGACAATGTTCAAGTTCTGACTCGTGATGACGGTTCTTCCAAGAATATTACACTCATAGATAAAAAGAACATCCATAACAATAGGTTGCAGGTCATCAATCAGTATGTGATTGGCACAGAGAATGGTGCGAAGCATGACAACCGCTATGATGTTACCGTATTGGTAAACGGTCTGCCTCTTGTGCATATTGAACTGAAACGCAGAGGTGTAGCCATCCGTGAGGCGTTCAATCAGATTAACCGTTACCAGAGGGATTCTTTCTGGGCAGGCTGTGGGCTTTACGAATACATTCAGATTTTTGTAATTTCAAATGGTACAAATACAAAGTATTATTCCAACAGCACCAGATGGAATGCGGAAAAGGAGCATGAGAAACGGGGAGCAAGTAAGACCAAGACCAGTAACAGTTTTGAGTTTACCTGCTTCTGGGCAGATGCCCATAACCGTGTAATTCCAGATCTGATTGATTTTACAAAGACTTTTTTTGCAAAGCATACGATTCTGAATATCCTTACGAAGTACTGTATTTTTACATCTGAGGATATGTTGATGGTCATGCGTCCATACCAGATTACGGCTACGGAGCGGATTCTTAATCGTATCGAAATTGCCAATAATTATAAAAAGTATGGCAGTGTTGAAGGTGGTGGTTACATTTGGCACACTACAGGTTCTGGTAAAACGTTGACTTCATTTAAAACGGCAAGGCTGGCATCTAAGCTGGCTTATATTGATAAGGTGCTGTTTGTGGTTGACCGTAAGGATCTGGACTACCAGACCATGAAAGAATATGACCGTTTTGAAAAAGGTGCGGCCAACAGCAATACCTCGACAACCATATTAAAACGGCAGTTGGAAGACCCGGACGCACACATCATTATTACTACAATTCAGAAACTGGCTACCTTTATAAAAAAGAATCCGGGGCATGAAGTTTATACGAAACATATCGTTATTATTTTTGATGAGTGCCACCGCAGTCAGTTTGGAGATATGCACACTGCGATTGTGAAGAATTTCAAGAAATATCATCTGTTTGGATTTACAGGAACACCGATTTTCTCTGTTAATTCCGGCAGAGCAAAGAATCCAGAATTCTTTACTACAGGTCAGACCTTTGGAGACCAGCTCCACAGCTACACGATTGTGGATGCGATTAACGATAAAAATGTTCTTCCATTCCGGGTGGATTATATTAAAACGATGGATGTGGAAGAAGAAATCACTGACGAGATGGTCTGGGACATTAACCGTGAAAAGGTTATGATGGCTCCTGAGCGTATTCGTATTGTGACACAGTACATACTGGAACATTTTGACCAGAAGACCTATCGTGGGGATAAAACTTACATATATAATTCGCTGACTAATATTGCAGAGGTGGCTTCTGCCAAACGGGATGAGGTAGAGGAAATCAAGCAGAAACAACGTATCAGTGGTTTTAATTCCATTTTTGCTGTATCGAGCGTTCTGATGGCAAAACTATATTATCAGGAATTCAAAAAGCAGATGGCAGCAGACCCGACCAAAAAACTGCGAGTTGCAACTATTTTTAGTTTCGGGGCAAATGAAGAAGAATCGGATGGTATTCTGGATGAAGAAAATTCAGAGGATACCTCTGCCCTCGATCAGCCGTCCAGAGAATTTCTGGAAGAAGCCATCAAGGATTATAATGAAATGTTCCATACGAATTACGATACTTCAAGTGATAAATTCCAGAATTACTATAAAGATGTGTCGCTTCGCATGAAGAACAAGGAATTGGATATTCTGATCGTAGTAAATATGTTCCTGACAGGTTTTGATGCTACAACAATGAATACGCTGTGGGTAGACAAGAATCTGAAAATGCACGGGCTGATACAGGCATTTTCCCGTACCAACCGTATTCTGAATTCTATCAAGACCTTTGGAAATATTGTATGTTTCCGAAATCTGCAAAAGCGAGTGGATAGTGCCATTTCCCTGTTCGGAGACAAGAATGCCGGAGGTATTGTTCTGCTGCAGAGCTTTAAGGATTATTATTACGGATATGAATCTGTAGATGGTAAGCAGGTGTCGGGGTATGTGGATATGATGGAAGACTTGAATAATAAGTTTCCTCTGTCAGAACCACAGATTGTCGGAGAACAGAACCAGAAAGATTTTATTGCTTTGTTTGGTGCGATTCTTCGTATGAGAAATCTTTTGCTTTCCTTTGATGAGTTCAAGGGGAACGAGCTGATTTCTGAACGTGATTTACAGGATTACCTTGGACGCTATCAGGACTTACGTGATGAGTGGAAACGCAAGCGTCAGGAAAGCACGGATATTACGGATGATGTAGTATTTGAGATTGAACTGATCCGGCAGATAGAAATTAACATTGATTATATTCTTATGCTCGTAAAGAAGTACCATGATACTCACTGCGAAGATAAGGAAGTTCTGATTACCATTAATAAGGCGATTGATGCCAGCCCGGAACTGCGTAGCAAGAAACAACTCATTGAAACTTTTATTGCAGGAATCAATGATGTGGATGATGTCATGAATGAATGGCATGAGTATGTGGTGGCACAGCGGGATCATGACCTTAATGCGATTATCACGGAAGAAAAGCTGAAGCCGGAAGATACACGGAAGTTCATGGAGAATGCATTCCGTGACGGAGAGATCAAAACAGCCGGAACGGATATAGATAAACTTATGCCACCGGTTTCACGCTTTGGCGGTGACGGCAGAGCCAAGAAGAAACAAGGTGTCATTGACAAGCTGAAGACTTTCTTTGAAAAGTATTTTGGCATCGGTGGCTCGTCTACCTTTACTGAGCCGGAGCATAAGATAGTGAATTATGACCTGAACAGTCAGAATCCGTTATTGATGGTAGCAGAACCGAAAACTCCATACGGAAAGCAGTCATAATACAACAAGTCACAAGGGAAATAGTCCTCTGTGGCTTGCTTTGAAAATGGATAATTTAAATCTTATAACTTCGGATTTCGTCTTCTCAGTTTCCTATGTTCCTTTGCCGGCTTGGAACGTGAAAATATTTCTTTTAGGGTATGTTTTTCTTCGACAGAAAGCTAGGTGATTTTCATTTCCAAATTTTTGCAGAACAAAAGGAGTAGTCCGTTAATATAAGCATCATTAGAGGCTTCTGGACTATCTTCAGCAGCAATCTGGGTTGGAGAAGTAAAATCATCAATGATATTTTTGATCATGCTTTGATAGTCAATATCACTGGCAGTGTTGCTGTCTTTCATATGGGCATTTCTCAGGTCAGAGACGATTGGCTTTAAATCTTCCAACAGGATGTTTATGTAATACTGTTCTGTCTCAATGTGGGAAGTATCAAATATTTTTGTAAATGCATCGGTGGAATCGGCACCGAGTTCGTTCAGTTTATATCTCATCACATCAAGAAAAGCGTTTGCTATCTGAATGCCTTTATCATTAAATCCATCAATATAGATTTCCAAGTCAGTCATGAATTTCCTAAAATTTTCATGTGTGAGCAATTCAAATAATAATCTTGGATTATATTTTTCGTCAGTCAATATTTGGACGGCATCGTCATTCAGGTGCAGATCAGATGCTGACTGATTTTTATGTTTCCGTAATTCTGTCCGGCAAAGAAGGTAATCTGTGCTTACGTTGTAAAAATTAGCAAGCGTTATAAGATTGCTGAGTGACATATCTATATTTTCATCTTTTTCATAATTGCCAAGCGTGGAGCTGGGAATACCGGTGGCATCGGATAACTCCTGTAACGACATTCTTTTTTCTGAGACTCTCAAATCTTTCAGTCTTTCTGGTATGGTAAGTTTTGTATGCATAGTATGTTCCTCATTTATAAAGATACAAATAGATTATCATGATATTGCTATGAGATAAAGAGCAATTCTTTACCTGTCTTGTCCATAATATTAGAAAAAATCACAAAAAGAAAATTTTTCCAGCATCTTGGATATACCGAATCGGCATAGAAAATCTGAGAAAATAAATTCATAAATCGGGAAGGGAAGGAGTGAAGAATTTATGAAATGTCGGAAACACATCAGTATGACAAAGCCGATAGGCGTAGCTCCATGAAAAGTCATTTTCATGGTTTTGGGGGATTGGGGGCGTACACCAACAAGCTAAAAAGGCATTTTGTACGTACAAATGCACTGCTTGCCAATTAGCGATATTTATGTAACGAGAGTTGAATTCTATGCAAGAATTGAGCACAAAAGGCTGTTAATGACGAAAGAACTTTAAAGTATATGGAGGATCAGGAAAAATGGAAAATACAAAATATGATGATAAGTTTTACAGATTACCGAAACGATTATTTAAAGATGATCAATTTAGAAGTATAACGAATGAGGCAAAGGCACTTTATATGATTTTGTTGGATCGGCGTTGCTTATCGGAGTGTAATGGTGATGCATGGCGAGATGAATATGGAGCTACATTTATCATTTTTACAATCAAAGAAATGATGAAGCTGTTGCATCTGGGAAATAAGAAAATTAACAAGATGCTGAAGGAACTGGAGGTACATAATCTGATTTATCGAAGCCATCAGGGATTAGGAAAGCCGAATAAGATATATGTGTATGACTTGTTGAAAGCAGATAACGATAATTGGCTGCCAAAGCAATTTAAGCACAGAAAGGGGCGGACAAATGAGAAAGAAATATTATGATGATGCAAAAGAGAATGCAGCATTTGAGAGATGTGTGGATGTTGTGACAGCACCGATCTTAAAATATGGACCGGCAATAAAAAGAAAATGGATTTTACTTGATTGGATAAAAAACATACAAGCTGATTGCTTTTGGAGAAGTTTAGCCTGTAAACGATACCAGCGGTATTTCGATTGTATGAAAGCTATTGTAAAAAAATGATGCAACATGACATAATCGGATTGACTAAAGCAACATAGATATTTATAATATAGACAAAACGAAAATGACATGAACGGAGGACAGGGTAATGGAGAAAACTGTAACACTTGAAGAGGCATTAAAAAGAATTGAGGAGCTGGAAAAAGAGAATGCAGAACTTCGGGAGGAATTGGAGTATTACAGAAATCGTAAGTTAAGCGGTCGTCAGAAACATAACGCCAAGTGGATGGCAATTTATAATGATTTTGTTGTTGGGTTTGAGAGCGGCATGACAATGGTAGAAATTGCGAAGCGGAACAATGTCAGTGAGAGGACGATTTATAGGTATAAAGCGTATTATGACAAACTGAGGGAAAAAGAGGAATAGACCATTTTACTGACGTCAGTAAAATGGTCATATGAGAATTGCGGACGATTTTTTTGATCGCAAATGGATGGAGGAGTTCTATGGCAGAAGATAAAAAGAAAGAAATCGATGTTACAGTAATAGAAGTAACAGAAGAATATCTAAAAGAAAAACTGTATAAAATTAGGGGTAAAAGGGTATTGCTTGATGCTGATTTAGCAGAGATATATGGCTATGATACGAAGGGATTTAATAGACAGGTAAAAAATAATATTGAAAAATTTGATGAAGATTTTATGTTTGAATTGACAGATGAGGAATTAGAAGATTTGCGGTACAAAAATTGTACCGCAAATATAAGTTCAAAAAGTCGTTATAATCCTCATGTATTTACAGAGCAAGGATTATATATGCTGATGACTGTCTTGAAAGGACCGTTGGCTGTTAAGCAAAGCAAGGCATTAATAAGAACCTTTAAGAAAATGAAAGATTACATATTTAGAAAATCGTGATTTAATAGGTCAGCGGGAAATACTTCAGTTAAGCATGGAAACTGCTAACAACAGAATAGAAATTAACAAAATCAACTCAGATATGATATCTCTTGAAAAGCAGATTTCAGATGTTGCAGAAGGCTTGAAGGATGTTGTGACAAAATCTGAGTTGGCTGATATGATGAACAGCTTTGTTTCAGATGATGATGAAAAGTGGCTCATGTTTAACGCGAAATTTAGTAGTGCAGATGAGGTATATGAGACCATTTATAAGCAGGCAAAGTCGTCAATATATGTCGTTGACAATTATATTGGCTTAAGGACGCTGGTACACCTTAAGAATTCTCCGGCCGGAGTAGCTATTATTTTATTCAGTGATAATGTTGGAAATAATAAACTTCACAACATAGAATTTACAGATTTCTGCAAGGAGTACCCAACAGTAAATTTGTCAATGAAAAAGACAGGTGGTATATTTCATGATCGATTTATCGTATTGGATTATGGAACTGCTGATGAAAGGGTTTTCTTATGTGGGGCTTCATCAAAGGATGCAGGCGCTAGAATAACCAGTATTGTTGAAGACTATGGAGTATCTAAATATGCTCCGGTGATTGCCACGCTGTTGAAAAATCCAACTTTGATTTTACCACAATAGAGGGGGAGTGAATGTATTGAAAAAGAAAACAAAATGCTACATATATACTCGTGTATCAACCTGAGAAATATCAAAGCCACCAAGCCAGCAGATTAATCATGCAACATTTCCTGATGGTTAATTAAATTGAATAAAAATTAAACACTGCTCAATTGTGCAATCTATATGAATCTGATATGCTGAGTATCCGGTATATATGGGGAAGATAGCGTATGGACGCAGGCGTACAGAGAAGAGAACAGGAATCCGTAATGAAACATATGTAGTGGAGCAATCAGATTTTCATGTTTATGAGGGAATTCATGAAGCAATTATTTCCGAGGAAGATTGGAATCTTGCACAGGAAAAACGTTCAAAAAATAATTACAAGCGTGAAAAAATTCATGATTCGGAACACGCACATTTTTTGTCAGAAATATTAAAATAACCTTTTGTTGTTGGGTATGAGAGCGGTATGACAATGGTAGAAATTGCAAAGCGGGACAATGTCAGTGAGAGGACGATTTATAGCGGCAGTTCCAGTTGTTCCTGATATGAAGTAAGCTTGATGTATAAAAGGATTGAGATACTTTTATATGTATGATACAATATCCGAAAACACGGAAGCACCAAAATGTGTGAGGAGATATTGTGTCATGAATATATATGAAAAAATCTTTGACAGATTAACGGAATTACATATGAGTCAGATTGAATTATCGCGAAGAACTGGTATTGCTACCAGTACGATCAGCGACTGGCGTAAGAAAAAAGTTAATCCACAGGCAGACAAATTGGTTGCTATATGCAAAGCACTTGATATGTCGCTTGTGGATTTACTTTGTGATGGGGATGAGAAAGAAGAAAAATAAGAGAATAATTAAGCAAAGCATTGGAGAAATGCAAAATTCAGCTATATATTATGAGGAATCTAAAATATGAATCAATACATTGATTTATCTATAAAAAAATTGAAATTAAAAACCCAAAGAGAGACTTAAAACCGATTGTGAATTTGCAGAATAAAGTAATTCTTACATTATCTCACGAAGAGTACTACTATCCCACAGACGAAAAGACAATAGAAGAGTGTCTTAAAGGCGATTATATTTTATTGGGAGTTTATAACAGAGATAAGCTTATTGCAGCAAGTTTTGCGTGTGAGGATGGTTTGTTCTTTTCAAGACCTATTACTGATTGGATGGAGATTCCTGGAAATAAAATCATGAGTCATGAATTTGTTGTGGTTGATATGGAGTACAGAGGTAATGGAATACAGAAGAGATTTATGGATGCTACTGTAAGAGAGGCAAATAGAATGGGCTATGATACTATATGGTGTTGTGCTCATCCGGATAACACTCCGTCTGTCTGTAGTATCGAAAGTACAGGTTATAAATTGGCAAATCAGTTTACGGTAGATGGTTGGACGAGAAACGTATACTACAGAGAGATATAAATGCTATGATAATTCAAATTTTAAAAATAGTACTTCCAGTGCTTATCATGCTTTTTTTAGGGATGATTTGCAGAAAATCCAATTATATCAGTGCAGACTGTGTGGATGGGATAAAAAAGATTGTTGTAAACATAATGCTTCCAATTGCAGTCTTTCATGGACTTGCAACATCTGTCCTTGGGAAAGAAACGATATTTAATATTGGCATGATGTTTGTGATTCTTTGTGCCACGTTTATTCTGGGCTTTGTCCTGAAACATTTTATTAGGAAACCCTATGATAAATACCTGCCTTTTATAGCTTGTGGGTATGAGGGCGGAATGATTGGATACTCGCTTTATACAGGTCTTGTCGGAGTGGAAAATTTGTCTGTGATTGCCGTGATTGATATCGCAGCATTACTTTTTACGTTCAGCATCATGAGTAATGTACTGGTTCTGATAGAAGACGGCAAAAAAGTAAGTGTGATTGAAATTGTTCAGAATGCGTTTAAGACACCTGCTTTTCTTGCTGTAATATTGGGAATACTTGCAAGTGTCAGTGGGCTGATGAATGGTTTCATGTTAAGTCCGGCAGGTGTGATCTGGCCTTCCTTGAAAGACATGATAACGGCAGCGATGTCACCAATGATTTTACTGGTAGTAGGTTATGAAGTTCAGTTGAATAGAGAATTGTTGGGAACATGCCTGAAAACTGTAATAATAAGAGCTGTTATGCAGCTGATATTTGCAATGGCAGCTATTTCGTTGATACATATTCTTGGAAGATCAGATCGATTGTTAGAGATAGCAATCATTGTATATATGTCTCTTCCTGGTTCGATGGGAATACAGGCATTTATTAAGGATGAAGATGGTGGAAAGTATATAGCAAATTGTAATTCCATATACTTGGCAGTGACAATTGTTGTTTATGCTATACTTGCTGCTGTGTTGTAGTTTATATTAATTTGACAAGTCTATCCATTCATGTATATAATACAGAAGATGTAAATATCAGAAGAAAACAAATATCCTAAGAAAGGAGAGCAGACTATGCGCTGGAAAACAACGAATCTTCACCTGCAAAAAGGCAACAAATTAGCTGTTTACAGGGATAGTGCGCTCTTTTTCAGGTAAACAGTTTCTAAAATCAAGAATGTAAATATGAAAAAAACACTATCTCCTGTTCAAAAATATTGGAAAGGTATTATTTTGAAAAGGAGATTTTTTTATGCGTAATTTTAATATAAAAAGACAGATCAATAAATTGTATACACTTACTACGGTAAGCTATTTTCGGATTGCGGGAGCATCGTGGGTGGCGCTTCTTGCACTCAGAGGGTTTTCATTGTTACAGATTGGAGTACTGGAGAGTATTTTCCATATCGCAAGCAGTTGTTTTGAGATTCCATCAGGTGTTGTGGCAGATGTTTTTGGAAGGAAAAAGACGCTGGCTCTTTCGAAGCTGGTCAGTGTGCTGTCTGGTCTGGCTATGATTTTATCCGACAATTTTGGAACGGTGGCATTTGCGATTGCATTCAGTGCGCTCAGTTACAATCTGGAATCGGGAACGATAGAAGCTTTGGCGTATGACAGCTTAAAGTCGGTAAAGCAGGAAGAAAAATACAACCAATATGCTTCCACGGAAATGATGTTATATCGGATCACAAGTTCTACAGCAACACTTTGTGCAGGTTTTGCATTGTGGCTTGGGTACAAAAAGGCATATGCGATTGATATTTTCTTTGGGATGATTGCACTTGGAATTGTATGCAGTTTAAGAGAAATTTCCGGTTTCACAGGTGCTGACGGTGAACCGATAAATTCACAGACGGATGAGCATAACAAAGAGCAGATGAGTGAAGAAAAGCAGGAACGGATGAATGAAGAGGAAACTGATCAGAAAAACATTCAGAACATCCGCATGTCAGAGAGACTTCAAAACGTCATCACAGAGAGCTGGCATTTCATGAAAAACAATCGAAAAGCCAGAGGCATTATGATCGTAAATGCATTGATCGGTGCAGTATCAACACTTGTCCTGTTTTTCCTGCAGGCAAAGCTTCCACTGGCGGGATTGAACGAGGCACTGCTTGGCCCGGCTCTTTTTGTCATGGGACTTGGAGCTGCACTCGGCGCAAAAGTGGTGGGATATTTTCCAAAATGGAAATACAAAAAGTATATTATTTTAAGCGGAATCGGTACTTTATTTGCGTTTGGAATGACGTTTTCGGGCAATCCATATCTGATGGTTCTTGGCGGATTTGCTGGTTCTTTTGCAGATGATTTTCTGGAAGTGCGTACAGACATCCTGTTAAATGATATGATTCCATCGGAGCAGAGAGCTACGCTTATTTCGGTAAATTCTTTTACATTTTCGTTGGTGATGATCGTGATGTCCACGTTGATGGGAAGTATTATGTAGTATAGTTTACAGGGCTTGCGCGCTTGCAGATTTTCTGTGGGGTGGAAGTCCTGTTTTATCTAAAAAATTTTTTACATTGATTCTATGGTAGGCAGCAACTAAAAAGTGTGCCAAAAATATAATTGACATAGGATCAATAATGTTTTTCATGCATCAATGTTAATTAGGTGTGCAAATGACGGAAAAATGCATCTGCATGAAAAAAGAAATGGGCAACTCTCTCAGCTAAAAGCTTACCAGACAAAAACCCCATTTCTTATTTTAATATAGCATTTATGTTTTTATAATACAAGACTGCAAATTAATTAGCATTACTTCTATAATGTACGTTATCAATATGGAAATGATAAAAGGGTATTCGCACAAGCCTATGGGAACTGTTGCATTAGGAACTCACTTGGGTAATTTTTCAAAAGAAGATTCTTTGAAATATGTAGAAGCAATAAAGTATGCAGTTCGAAATGGGATATACTCTATTGATGGAGCTATAAATTATAGAGGAATGTGTTCAGAACGAGATGAAGGAGTTGCATTAGCTGAATTAATGAATTCTGGCATTATTACCAGAGAAGAGGTATTTATATCATCTAAGGCAGGATTATTATATGGAGATATTTCAGCAAAGCTTCCACCAATGAAATACTTGTCGGAAAAACTGGAAAATAAAGGAATATCAATAGAAGATTTTTCAGAATATGAAGGTTTATTCCAGACTCTCAATCCTGCTTTTTATGAAATAGCCCTTAATAAGTCATTGGAAAATTTAGGTCTTGAAATGATAGATGTTTATTACATTCATATTCCCGAGATAACAAAATTAAAGTTAACGGAAGACGAATTCTATGAGAAAATGGAAATGCTTATAAGATGGTATGAGACAAAGTGTTTTGAAGGAAAGATTAGATATTATGGCATAGCATTTGAATTTATGGTAGAAGAACCTTTCGAAAATAAGTGGCATATTGAGATTGAAAGAATAAAGAATATAGCAAGAAAAGTGTCCGGAGAAAAGAATCATTTTAAATACATTTTGTTTGAATATAATATCATGTGTGATTGGGCTGATGCAGTGAACTCTCAGATGATAGATGGTGTGAAGATGACGATGATAGAAGCTTGCAAGGCATTGGAATTAGAGACTGTTGCCAGCATGCCATTTGCTATGGGAGATGGATTTAAGAAATATGCACTTAGTGACATGTTGGATTTTGTGTTGAAAAAGATGAATCACGTTATTGTTGGAAGCAAGAATCCGAAACATATCGAGGAGATACTGAGGTGTTGGAGAGGCAACCTTAGTGAATGCTCTGGTAGACAAAGGTTTAGTGGTACGGATCTGGTCGAGATTGCAAAGTGCAACAATGTCAGCAAGCGTACCATTTACAGATACAAAGCGTATTATGAGGAAATGAAGGAAGCAGAAAGCGAAAAATAGAACAGCTTACAGAAACATGTGACAGAATATCAGGAGGCGGGAGAAAATTTTATGGCGTCCAGCATGATTCATCTTGCAATCATACAATGCATAATAGTTAAAACAGAATTTAATAATTTGGACAGGCTGCGTCTGGGTGTGATCCTTCCAGACGGGGCTGTCAGTGGAAACAGTCATCTTAAGAAAATGATCTGTGAACAGACAAGAGTGACCTATGACCTTGAATTTTACAGGGAAAAATACGGGGAACAAATGAAGACAGATGAACTGTATCTAGGATATTATCTTCATCTGATTCAGGACATATTTTATAGAAGATATGTATATTCTGAGCATCACTTTAACTCATCCATTCCAGAGAATGTTGAAAGGCTGCATCAGGATTATGAAAATACAAATTGGTTTGTAGCGAAGCAGTATGGATTGGATAAGAATATGCTCCGGACGCAGACACTGGCAGGTGAGCCGATTATGGAATTAGCAGATTTTCGTGAGCAGGAACTGGTAAGGGAAGTACGTGAACAATTTCACCCAATGGAAGAAAAAAGCAGCTTTTTTCTGACCAGAGAGATGATCCAGGAATTTATCGACAGGGCGACGGAAATCTGTCTGCATGAACTGAATCAGCTTGCGCAGGGAAAAGCCGGACTTGACAGTTTTGAGTGGAGCTGGATAAAACAAGGATAGAAATAAAGATTTAAGAATACTGGCTGGAGGCACAGATGACCAAGGTAGACGAGTTACTGATCGAGGGAAAGGTGAAGGAAGCCATTGAAATAATGTGCGACCTTCCGGAATATGAGAAAGAACGAGAACAATATATTGACTTATTTGAAAACGAGCATTATCGGCAATATGAAGTGGATGGAATACTGAATGAGATACTGCTTGCATATCAGCAATATTTCAGAGACGTGTTTTATTACAATAGTGATGAAGAAATTGCCGCAGACAAACTGATAAGAAAGCTGTGCCAGACTTTTTCTATATCGGAAAAAGAGAAAGACGCACTGGAAGATAGATTGCAGGAACTTTTTGAACAGAAAGGCTACCATGCACTTTTCGGAAAAACGCAAGGGTATTTTGGACCATACATCTGGAAAGATACGGTTCCGACGTCTTATCAGATAGAATTGCCGGAAGGCGTAGAGCAGTATACGGTAAATATTTTAAAAGGTTTTGTATTTCGGAGCTGGATGGATTATCTGACCTTTGGAAAATACGGAACTGGCGGCTGGGCATCTGAGGACGGAACGATTCAATGCATCGAGAGTGCCTATGATTTTGAGA
Source organism: uncultured Roseburia sp. (assembly GCA_900542495.1). Classification (GTDB taxonomy): domain Bacteria; phylum Bacillota; class Clostridia; order Lachnospirales; family Lachnospiraceae; genus Roseburia. Next base: position 183,821 of record UQNW01000001.1, on the reverse strand, counting down.
GTGAGAAATTTACCGTTTCACTTTTAAAGCATGAAGCACAGCACGCAAAAGACCTGAAGGAATATCCAAACATTACTCCGGCGGAACTGGAATACAGGGCAAAATTAGTGGAACTATATTATTCAAGTGACTGGGAATTATTAGGAAAATTTCTGAAAACGGCAGATGCAGACAAAGTGAATGACAGTCATGCAATGGCTTCCATGCGTATTAAAGAAGAATTTTCTGATGGAACATATGAGGATTTGGAAAAAATCAAAGAGAGAGCGCTTGAACTATTTAAAATCAATACGAGGGAACTAAGACATGGCAGCAAATAAAGTATTTATTGTGGAGGATGATGTTGTCATTGCCAGGGCAGTGGCGGCACATCTTACAACATGGCAGATGCAGGTACAGTGTGCCGGCAATTTTGAAAAAATAACAGAAGAAGTGGAGGATTTTCAACCGGACATTATTATCATGGATATCAAACTTCCGTATTATAATGGATTTTACTGGTGTGCGGAAATCCGTAAAACGTCCAAAGTACCGATCGTTTTCTTATCTTCTGCGGACGATAACATGAATATTGTGATGGCAATGAACATGGGCGGCGACGATTTTATCGCAAAACCATTTGATTTGCAGGTGCTGACCGCAAAATTACAGGCGGTACTTCGAAGAAGCTATGGAAGTGAACTCACAAGCCACTCGATGGAATGTGGAGAAGTCGTACTGAATCTGAATGATACTTCAGCGGCAGTCCGTGGAGAGAAGATCGATCTCACGAAAAATGAATTTCTGATCTTAAAGACATTAATGGAAAAACAGGGAAAAGTGGTAAGCCGCGAAGAGATTATGGAACGCCTCTGGGGCAATGATGAATTTGTGGATGACAACACGCTGACGGTCAACATCACAAGAATACGGAAAAAACTGGAAGCCGCTGGAGTGGATGATTTCATCACAACAAAGCGTGGGCTTGGATATCTGGTTGGAGTATAAAAATACAGGAGTTAGATGATGAACCATAATATGCAGATGCAAAAAGAAACAGGAAAAATTTTACATAGAAAATTTTTGTCAGAAAATATAGGCTTATTATTGATAGCTCCTGTTTTCCTGCTCCTAATGTTTACAGTATCCAATTTATATCAGCTTCCGGCAGAATATGCCTTTTATTTAACAAGTATATTTCTGATACTCTGGGTGACTGCTTTGTGTATGCAGTACCGGGGGGTTCGGAAGAGAACAGAGCAATACGAAAAAGAAAGCAAAGAAAAGCAGGAAAGTAATTCAAAAGAGAGCAGACAATGGGAAGAATTACAGGAAAAGCAGGACTTTTTTGCATTGTGGGCACATCAGATCAAGACACCGATCGCGGCTTTGAATCTTCTTTTGCAGGGAGAAAAGCAGGATGCGGCAGTATGCCGACAGGAATTATTTAAAATAGAGAGTTACGTGGAGATGGCATTGAATTATCTCCGCTTTGAAGAAATGAGCAATGATCTTGTGCTTGAGCGAAATTCACTGGAACAATTAGTCCGGCAGGTAGTAAAAAAATATGCAGCAATTTTTATCTACAATCATATTTCCATTCAGCTGGAACATTTGAATTATACAGTGCTTACAGATGAGAAATGGTTTTGTTTTGCATTGGAACAGATTTTATCGAATGCATTAAAATACACAAAGCAGGGAAGTGTGAAAATTTCGGCGGAAGAATCTGCAAATGGTTTGAAAGTGTCTGTGAAGGACACAGGCATCGGCATTCGGAGTGAGGATCTGCCGAGAATTTTTGAAAAAGGCTTTACCGGATATAACGGCAGGATGGATAAGAAGGCGAGCGGTCTTGGACTTTATCTGTGTAAAGGTGTGTGTGAAAAGCTTGGGCATGGAATTTCTGTGGCTTCGAAAGAGGGAGAGGGAACGACTGTGATGATTAATCTTCAGTGCGAAAAAGTGCAGCAGGGAGATCTTGTGAATATGTAGATCTTGAAAAGAGTAACATACTTTTCTTACAAAAATGTAAGATTACGACAAGGAAATGTAAGCCAAAGAAAGGGCACTACATTTCCTTTTTTGCTATGATAGTCTTACAAACAAGGAGGAAAATATATGTCAATCTTAGAAGTCAATCATATCAAAAAAGTATATAAAACACGTATGGGCGGGGACGAAGTCACCGCATTAAGAGATGTGCATTTCAGTGTGGAACCGGGAGAATTTGTGGCGATCATGGGAGAATCCGGAAGTGGTAAGACAACGCTTCTTAATATCCTTGCAAGCCTTGATACACCGACCGCTGGAAAAGTGCTGGTGGATGGAAAAGATTTCACCACATTAAAGGACAATGAGCGTGCAATTTTCAGAAGAAGCAATCTCGGCTTCATCTTTCAGGATTTTAATCTCTTGGATAATTTTTCTATCGAAGATAATATCAAGCTCCCGCTGGTGCTGGCAGGAGAAGATTATAAGAAGATGGATGCAAAAGTGGAAAAGGCTGCCAGACAGCTTGGAATTGCGGAGCTTTTGAAGAAATATCCTTATGAGGTGTCCGGCGGGCAGAAACAGAGAACCGCAATTGCAAGAGCTTTGATCACAAATCCGAGGATCCTTCTGGCAGATGAACCTACCGGGGCACTCGATTCCAAGGCAGCTACGAATCTTTTAAAACAGCTTCGTGAGATTAATCAGACAGGGCAGACGATTCTCATGGTAACACACAGCAATGTGGCGGCAAGCTATGCCGACCGTGTCATGTTCATTAAGGATGGTGAAGTATTCCATCAGATTTATCGCGGTGATATGACAAGAAGTGCACTGTTAGATAAGATCTGTGACGCAGTGACCGTTCTGATGAGAGGAGGAGAGGACAGTGAATCATAAGCTTCTGACAAAATTTGTGTTCAGTGGAATGCAGAAAAACAAAAAGACACTGATCCCATATCTGCTTGCAGGAACGATGACTGTCATGATTTATTATATTTTGCAGTCACTTGCGCATTGTCCATACATTTATAAAGATGGAATGGAAGCGTTTTATGGTGCACAGATTATTTCGATTTTACTGGAAATCAGCGGTCAGATCGTAGCAGTCTTTGCGGCAGTTTTTCTTTTTTATACAAATCAGTTTATGATAAGGGCGAGAAAAAAGGAGATGGGGCTTTATGGAGTTCTTGGAATGTCCAAAAAGAATATTACCTATATTTTAGCTGCAGAGAGCCTGATGAATGCTTTGATCAGCATTGTCACAGGAATTGTGATGGGGACTTTTCTGAACAAATTAATGCTCCTCATTCTCTATAAGATTATCAATCAGCCACCGGTAAACGGACTGTTTTTCTCAGTGGAAGTACTGAAAAGTACATTGGTTTTATTTGTTATCCTTTTTGCAGTCAGTCTGATTTATAATGTGGCTTCCATCCGGGTTGGAAAACCGATCGCACTGCTGCAGAGTGACAGAACAGGGGAAAAAGAACCGAAGGTGAAAGTTCCTATATTTATTCTTGGAATTATAACACTGACTGCGGGATATAAGCTGGCACTTTCTGCTAAGTCGATCGGGGGTGCGGTCAACATATTATTTGTCAGCATTCTGCTTGTTGTAATCGCAACCTATTGTCTTTTTACAGCCGGAAGTATTTTTATCTTAAAGTGCATGAAAAAGAATCCGAAGTTTTACTATAAAACAAAGAATTTTATCAGTGTATCGAATCTGATGTTCCGGATGAAACATAATGCAGCAGGACTGGCGTCCATCTGTGTACTTTCTACAGGCGTGATCCTGTTGCTGACCTGTGGCTTTTCACTGATGATGCTCATCGGAAAAAATATAGATGACAGATATCCGACAGATATTAAAGTGGCAGAAACTGTGTCAGAGGCAGGAAAAGGCATGGATGATTTCGTTACTATGAATAAAGCGTTGCAGCAGGATGGGATTGTGACTACCGACCAGATTTATAGACAGTACCGGAATATCATGGTTACGGAAAAAGATGGAAAACAAAAGATTGCAGACCCGGATACATTCGACAGTGACATAGCCTCCGATATAGTTACGTATCTGTTGTCTGCTGCTGATTATAACGAATATGCCGATATGAATCTGACACTTAAGGATGATGAAATACTCATCTACAGTTCAGGAAAAGAATGGAAAAAAGGTGATAACCTGAATTTTATGGGAAAAGAGTATACAGTAGCAGGAGAGGCAGAGTATTCTGCAATCCGCTATATCATTGATTCGACCATGTCAATTTTCGAACGTGAAATTCTTGTCTTTCCGGATGATGAGCAGATCTGTGCACTGATGGCGGAAGCCGGACAGAGAGTGAATCCGGATGAGTATGAAGTTTTCATCGGATACCAGTTAGAAAAAGCTCTGACAGCAGAACAGATGGAAACGGTCAGAGTTTTGATGGAACTGAGTGGATTAAACCGTGAAGCAGTTCGTTTTAAATCAGAGGAGATGAGCGCTTTTTATAGTATCTATGGTGGAATCTTTTTTGTAGGAATGTTTCTGGCAGCACTCTTTCTCATGGCAACGGTTATGATCATTTACTACAAACAGATGTCGGAAGGGTACGAAGACCAGAAACGATTTCAGATCCTTTCCAATGTCGGTCTGACTGAAAAAGAAGCAAAAGAATCCATCCGGACACAGGTTATGTTATTATTTTACCTTCCGGTCGCAGCAGCGATTATGCATATGATCGTGGCAAGCAGCGTGGTCAGACTGTTTTTACGGATGATACTGATCGTGGATACCTTTACCTTTAACATGGCGATCGCAATCGTGAGCATGATCTTCCTTGTGATCTATACGATTGTATACAAGATCACTTCGAGAGAATACTACAAGATCGTGAATAGGAAAGATTAAATTTGCCCTATTGACAGCACAATGCAAGTGTGATACATTAGGGAACAAAGTTAATACGCTAAACCGTTGAAGCGGAGATAACGGCAATAATGCCTTTACAGAGAGCCTGTGATGCTGAGAATCAGGTGAGAAACAAGTTGTCAAATGGACCGCTGAGGGCGCAGTCAAATGTGAGAATCACAAAGTATTCTGCGACGTTGCAGGCAGACGTAACTTGCCGGGGATATGTGGGTATCCTGCTAAGCGCACAGGTCATGCTGTGAATCAAGGTGGCACCGCGGATAAGAATTTCTATTCGTCCTTGACAGAGAGTATATTTCTGTCAGGGACGTTTTTTTATGCAATGGAAACATAGTTTAGTTCCTGTTGCATAAAAAAATGCAATATTTCTTTGGAGGTGCAGCGAATGAAAATTATGCCAGCTTTAGCGGAAGTAAAAAAGATTGCGTCAGAAGCAAAATACAACGTGCTCCCGGTGAGCTTTGAAATGCTTTCTGACTTTATTACCCCGATTGAAACTATGAGGATACTGAAAAATGTATCGACACATTGCTATATGTTAGAATCCGCCCAGGCAAACGAGACATGGGGAAGATATACGTTTCTTGGCTTTGATCCGAAACTGGAGATCACCTGTATCAATGGCGAAATGAAAATCGGAAATCTGAAAGTAATTACAGAGCACCCTTCTGAATATCTCCGCCAGATCCTTGCTGATTATAAAAGTCCACGTTTCGACTATCTTCCTTCCTTTACCGGAGGACTGGTAGGTTATTTTTCCTATGATTACCTTGGATACAGCGAACCGGGTGTGAAATGTGATGTGGAAGATACGGAAAATTTTAAAGATCTTGATCTGATGCTTTTTGACAAGGTGATCGCTTTTGATCATTTGCGGCAAAAAATCATTCTGATTGTCAATATGCCATTGGCGGACGTAGAAGTCGGATATAACAAAGCTGTGATGGAGTTAAAACAATTGGAAGAGCTTCTCAGGAACGGTGAAAAGAAGAACGAACCGGGCGGCAGGCTGACGGGAGAAGTGACACCGTTATTCAACAAAGAACAATTCTGCAATATGGTAGAAAAGGCGAAACACCATATCCGCGAGGGAGACATTTTTCAGATCGTACTGTCAAACCGGCTGTCGGCACCTTTTGAAGGAAGCCTGTTCAATACCTATCGCATACTCCGCACGATCAATCCTTCACCGTATATGTTCTATTTTTCGGGAACTGACGTAGAGGTCGCAGGTGCATCCCCGGAGACACTGGTGAAATTGGAAAATGGTGTACTGCATACGTTTCCGCTTGCCGGAACAAGACCGAGAGGAAAGACTGCGGAAGAAGACAAAGCGCTGGAAAAAGAATTGCTTGCAGACGAAAAAGAACTTTCTGAGCACAATATGCTGGTCGATCTTGGCAGAAATGACCTTGGAAAGATCAGCAGATTCGGTACCGTGCAGGTTGAAAAAATGCATTCTGTGGAACGTTTTTCCCATGTCATGCACATTGGCTCAACGGTCCGGGGAGAGATTGATGAAAAACACGATGCTTTTGACGCGATCGAAGCAGTATTGCCTGCCGGAACACTTTCCGGTGCACCGAAGATCAGAGCCTGCCAGCTGATCGGAAAACTGGAAAATAATAAGCGCGGCATCTACGGCGGTGCGATCGGATATATCGACTTCACCGGGAACATGGATACCTGCATTGCAATCCGCATTGCTTATAAGAAAAACGGCAAAGTGTTTGTGAGAAGCGGTGCGGGCATTGTAGCGGATTCCGTACCGGAAAAGGAATTTGAAGAATGTATAAATAAGGCGAAGGCTTCCCTGAAAGCATTGGAACTTGCACAGGAGGTGGAAGGATGATTTTACTGATTGATAACTACGATAGCTTTTCTTATAACCTTTTCCAGCTGATTGGAGAGATTGAGCCGGATATCAGGGTGATACGCAACGATGAAATGACAGTAGAGGAGATCAAAAGCCTGGATCCCGATCACATTATCCTCTCACCGGGTCCGGGAAGACCGGAGGATGCAGGGGTTATCATGGAAGTCGCAAAAACGCTTGGCACCAAAATCCCGGTTTTGGGAGTCTGCCTCGGCCATCAGGCGATCTGCGCGGCATTTGGTGCAACGGTGACTTATGCAAAAGAACTCATGCACGGAAAACAGTCTGATGTGAAATTTGATACGTCCTGTCCGCTGTTTGCAGGCTGTCCACAAAATGCTCCGGTTGCAAGGTACCATTCGCTTGCAGCAGCCCCTGATACCATACCGGAGTGCCTGAAAGTGACAGCGCTTACAGAGGATGGAGAGATCATGGCGGTACAGCATAAAGAATATCCGATATACGGCGTACAGTTTCATCCGGAATCGATTATGACACCGGATGGAAAACAGATGCTCAGAAATTTCATAAAGGAGATATAAGTGATGATTAAAGAAGCGATTGTAAAAATTGTAAACAAAGAAGACCTTACCTATGATGAGGCATACACGGTGATGAATGAAATTATGGGCGGCGAAACGACAGCTACACAGAATGCAGCATTTCTTGCAGCACTGTCAACAAAGAGTGCAAGAGCCGAGACCACAGATGAGATCGCAGGCTGTGCGGCCGCGATGAGGGCACATGCGACCAAAGTGGAAACAGGCATGGAGCTTTTTGAAATTGTCGGAACCGGTGGCGATAACGCACATAGCTTTAATATTTCCACTACCTCAGCAATCGTTGCAGCGGCAGGTGGGATGAAGGTTGCAAAGCATGGCAACCGAGCGGCTTCTTCGCTATGTGGAACGGCAGACTGTCTGGAAGCACTGGGCGTAAATATTTCGCAGAGTCCAAAAAGATGTGTGGAGCTTTTAAATGAAGTCGGTATGTGTTTCTTCTTCGCACAGAAATATCACAGTTCCATGAAGTATGTGGGAGCTATCCGCAAAGAACTTGGATTCCGGACGGTATTTAATATTTTAGGACCGCTTACCAATCCGGGAACACCGTCCATGCAGCTTCTTGGGGTGTACGACGAGTATCTGGTCAAACCGCTGGCACAGGTACTCATCAGCCTTGGCGTCAAACGTGGCATGGTCGTGTATGGACAGGATAAGCTGGATGAAATCTCGATGAGTGCACCGACAACGGTCTGCGAGATCCGTGATGGCTGGTTCAGATCCTCCGTGATCACACCGGAAGAGTTTGGTTTTTCACGCTGTACGAAAGAAGATTTAAAAGGCGGAACACCGGAAGAAAACGCAGCGATCACACTTGCCATTTTAAATGGGGAAAAAGGACATAAGAGAAATGCTGTGCTGATGAATGCAGGAGCGGCATTGTATATCGGAGGCAAGGCAGAGAGCATGGCGGAGGGCATCAATCTTGCGGCAGAGCTTATCGATTCCGGCAAAGCACTTGCAACATTAAAGCGGCTGATCGAAGTCAGTAACCGGCCGGAGGTAGAGGAATGACAATACTAGACCAGCTTGCAGATCACGCGAGAGAGCGGGTGAGCGAAGCAAAAAGAAAAATGTCTCCGAAAGATTTAAAGCAGCAGGCATTATCCATGAAAAAAGGCAGCTTTGCTTTTGAAAAAGCACTCAAAAAAGACGGCATTTCATTCATTTGCGAATGTAAAAAAGCGTCACCCTCAAAAGGTCTGATCGCACCGGAATTTCTGTATGTTCAGATCGCAAAAGAATACGAGGCGGCCGGTGCAGACGGCATTTCCGTGCTGACAGAACCAAAATGGTTTCTCGGAAGGGATGAATATCTCCGGGAGATTGCAGATACGGTTTCCATTCCATGTCTGCGCAAGGATTTCACGGTAGACGAATATATGATCTACGAGGCAAAGGTGCTTGGCGCTTCAGCGGTATTGCTGATCTGCTCCATACTGGGTGAGTCAGAGATCAGGGAGTACATACAGATCTGTGATGAGCTTGGTCTTTCTGCTTTGGTGGAGACACATGATGAGCGTGAAGTGCAGATGGCGATTGATGCCGGAGCACGCGTGATCGGTGTCAATAACCGTAATCTCAAAGATTTTTCGGTAAATACTGATAACAGCCGCAGGTTACGGGAGCTGATTCCACCAGAGGTACTGTTTGTTTCCGAAAGCGGGGTGCAGACAGCAGAGGATGTCGCAGCACTTCGGAAAATCGGTGCAGATGCTGTTTTGATCGGGGAGACGCTGATGCGGGCAGCGGATAAAAAAGCGAAGCTGGCAGAACTGCGGGGAGAGATATGACGAAAATAAAATTATGCGGTCTGTCCGGAATAGAAGAGATAGAAGCAGCCAACGAACTGAAACCAGAATACATCGGATTTGTATTTGCTCCAAAAAGCAGACGCTATGTGACACCGGAAAAAGCGGCAGAACTGAAAAAACAGCTTTCCGGTGAAATCCAGGCAGCTGGTGTGTTCGTCAATGAAGCTGTGGAAAAGATAGCAGAGCTTTTGAATGATCATATTATCGATATCGCACAGCTTCACGGAGATGAGGATGAAGCGTATATCAGGCGGTTGAGACAACTCACCGGGAAACCGATCATCAAAGCTTTTCAGGTGAAATCGGAAAAAGAGATAGCGGATGCAGGACAATGCTCTGCCGATTATATCCTGTTAGATTCCGGTGCGGGAACCGGTACGGTATTTGACTGGAATATCCTGAAAAAAATAGACAGACCCTATTTTCTTGCCGGTGGACTTTTTGCCGGAAATGTTGGGAAAGCGGTAAGAGAGCTTCATCCATTTGCGGTGGATGTAAGCTCCGGCATAGAAACGGACAGAAGAAAAGACAAAGAAAAAATGGCGGCATTTGTTGCCGCTGTCAGAAAGGAAGAAACATTATGACGAATCCAAATGGACGCTTCGGCATTCACGGTGGTCAGTATATCCCTGAAACACTCATGAATGCAGTTATTGAATTGGAAGAAGCATACAACCATTACAAAAATGATCCGGAATTTAACAGAGAGCTGACCGAGCTTTTTGATGAATATGCAGGCAGACCATCCAGATTGTACTATGCAAAAAAAATGACAAAAGATCTCGGAGGTGCCAAAATTTATCTCAAGCGTGAGGATTTAAACCACACAGGTGCACACAAGATCAATAACGTACTCGGTCAGGCACTTCTGGCAAAGAAAATGGGAAAAACAAGGCTGATCGCTGAAACAGGGGCAGGCCAGCACGGTGTTGCCACAGCAACGGCAGCAGCGCTTATGGGCATGGAGTGCGTGGTATTCATGGGAGAGGAAGATACTATCCGCCAGGCACTCAATGTATACCGTATGCGGCTTCTCGGAGCAGAAGTCATTCCTGTAAAAACAGGTACGGCTACATTAAAGGATGCCGTATCCGAAGCCATGCGTGAATGGACTTCACGGATTAGTGATACCCATTATTGCCTTGGATCGGTGATGGGACCACACCCATTTCCAACGATCGTCCGCGATTTCCAGGCGGTTATTTCAAAAGAAATCAAAGAGCAGATGCTTGTAAAGGAGGGCAGACTTCCGGATGCTGTGATCGCCTGCGTAGGCGGAGGATCCAATGCGATCGGCAGCTTCTATCATTTCATCGAGGACGAAAGTGTAAGACTGATCGGCTGTGAGGCAGCAGGAAGAGGTATAAATACATTTGAAACAGCAGCAACGATCGCAACAGGCAGAGTCGGTATTTTTCACGGTATGAAATCTTACTTCTGCCAGAATCAAGATGGTCAGATTGCGCCTGTTTACTCAATCTCAGCAGGACTTGATTATCCGGGTGTAGGTCCTGAACATGCGCATCTTCATGATATTGGACGGGCAGAATATGTTCCTGTCACAGATGATGAGGCAGTCAATGCTTTTGAATATCTGGCAAAGACGGAAGGGATCATTCCAGCCATTGAATCAGCACATGCGGTTGCTTACGCAATGAAGCTTGCACCGACGATGGATAAGGATAAAATCATTGTCATTACTATTTCCGGCAGAGGCGACAAGGACTGTGCGGCCATTGCCCGCTACAGAGGGGAGGATATCCATGAGTAATATAAAGAAAGCATTTGAAAATGGAAAGGCATTTATCGCATTTGTAACCTGCGGGGATCCGGATCTGGAAACTACCGCAAAAGTAGTCCGTGCCGCCGTGGAAAATGGTGCGGATCTGATCGAACTTGGGATTCCATTCTCTGACCCTACCGCAGAGGGACCGGTGATTCAGGGTGCAAATTTAAGGGCATTGCGTGGTGGCATTACGACCGATAAGATTTTTGCATTTGTAAAAGAACTTCGACGTGATGTGAAGGTTCCGATGGTCTTCATGACCTATGCCAATGTCGTATTCTCTTATGGAGCAGAAAAATTCATCTCCACCTGCCGTGACATCGGAATAGACGGACTTATTCTGCCGGACCTGCCATATGAAGAAAAAGAAGAATTTCTGCCGACCTGCAGGCAATATGGCGTGGATCTGATCTCACTGATCGCCCCTACATCCGAAAACCGGATTTCTATGATCGCAAGGGAAGCAGAAGGCTTTATCTACATCGTTTCAAGCCTTGGTGTCACAGGTACACGGAGTGAGATTAAGACAGACCTTGCTTCTATTGTGAATGTAGTCAGGGAAAATACGAAGGTGCCATGTGCGATCGGATTTGGTATTTCCACACCGGAACAGGCAAAAAAAATGGCAGACATTTCCGATGGTGCGATCGTCGGTTCGGCTATTATCAAGCTGATTGAAAAATATGGAACAGATGCACCGGAGCATGTAGCGGAATATGTAAAATCGATGAAGGATGCCATCAGATCATAATATAGATTTTTGGGCATCTGATTTTAATAAAAAATGAAAAATAGAAAGCTGCGGCATGGTTAGGAGAAACGATTAAAAAAAACTGTCATATATTAAAGTGTACCTGAATATAGCACATTGCTTAACAGGAACAATAAAAAAACAGGAAAGGAAAAATATATGGCACGTTTTACAAACCAGGCACAATTGCGTTATGGAAGATCCATTGCCAATTCAAATATAGCAGTCGGTGAGATTCTGGAAGTTTTATCCGCTGCAAAGGAGGCAGTGCGGAATACTTACAGACAAAACGATACGATCACCTATGTGATCAGTATTGTAAATGCGGGAACGTTAGCGTATACAGGACTTACCATTACAGACAATCTGGGAGCATATCCTTATAATACAACAACACTTGTTCCACTGGATTATATGGAGGGAACAGCAAAGTATTATATCAATGGTGTATTGCAGCCGGCACCTGCAGTAACAGCCGGACCGCCACTTGTGATAAATGGGATCACAGTACCGGCAGGCGGCAATGCAGTGATCGTATATGAAGCAGAAGTGAATCCGTATGCACCGCTTGCTGCAACCGGAAATATTGTGAATACAGCAACGATCACAGGCGGAGGCATTACACCGATCGAGGTGACCGAGACAGTGGTAACAGATAATGAGCCGCTATTAAATATCACGAAATCGATCAGCCCGGTTCCGGTAACGGAAAATGGAACGCTGACCTATACGTTCCTCATTCAGAACACCGGAAATACTGCGGCGGATGCAGCCACAGCAGCAGAGATCATCGATACGTTTGATCCGATCCTTTCCAACATAGCGGTAAGCTATAATGGAACACCACTTGCAGCCGGAACAGATTACACATACAACGAAGCAACCGGATTATTTGCAACAACAGCCGGAAGAATCACGGTGCCTGCGGCAGCCTATACGCAGGATCCGGCTACCGGAAACTGGATCGTAACACCGGGAACAGGAACCTTAACTGTGACAGGAACAATCTGATCACAAAGAATATAAAGAGAGAAAATGGGTTGCCACATTTTGTGGCAGCCCATTTTCTCTTTTTTGCATGGAAATAAGAGCTGATTGGAGCATATATGAAAAATCAAATGATTTTCGATTGACATGAAGAAATACCATGATTATACTTTTGAATAATAATTTCAAGAAGGCAGACGAGATATGAGTGATATCAACTTCAATAAGCCCGACAGAACAAACACAAGGAGGATTGCCCATGGAATTAATAAGAGTACAGGATTCTGATTATCGAAAAACATATGAGCTTTATATGACTTTTCCGGAAAATGAAAACGGATATATGAATAACGTATATGGCTATAACTATGAACAGTTTCTTGAATGGATCGAGAAAAAGAGAAACTGGTCATTAGGAAAGGAGCTGCCGGAAGGATTTGTTCCGGATACTACATACGTGCTTGTTGATAAAGATGTATATGTGGGAGTATTTAATTTAAGACATTGTCTCAATGATTTTCTAAGAGAAGGACCTGGACATATAGGTTATTGCATATCAGAAAAATACAGAGGAAGAGGTTATGCAACTAAGGGATTGAAGCTGACGCTTGAGAAAGCCGGACAGAGGTCTATTCACGAAGTTTATATGTCTGTAAATAAGGATAATCCGGCAAGCCTTCGTGTTCAGATGAAAAACGGAGCATATATTCATCATGAAAATGAGACAGAATTTTTTACAAGGATAAACCTGATAGAAGTAGAGGAAGGGGGAGAGCAATGAATTTACAGCAGATTTTTAACGAAACAGATTTTGTCCACGAAAGCGGAACAAAAGAGGAATTGCACGTTGCAGAATATTTGAAAATGCAGTGTGGAAAGGCAGGGGTTACAGCAAGACTGGAAGGATTCCGTGTCGCAATGGGCGGGATCTTCGTGAGGCAGTTGTCGGTGAGGAACGGAAGGCGCTCTGTGCAATGCTTCATTCCAGCGAGGCAGTAAAACTCGTGAAAAATGGTGCAAAGCAGATAAAATTAGAAATTGAGCAGAAAGAATATGACGGAGAATCTCACAATGTGATTGCAGAACTTCCGGGAAAAAGAGACGAATGGATCGTATTAAGTGCACACTATGATACAACATCACTTTCCCATGGTGCATATGACAATATGAGTGGCTGTGCAGGTCTTCTTGGAATCATGGAGCAGATGAAGGAAAAAGAATTAAATTACGGACTGCGTTTCGTGTTCTGTGGAAGTGAGGAGCGTGGTCTGCTTGGTTCTAAAGCATATGTCAGAGATCACGAGGCGGAACTGGATAAAATCGTATTGAACATCAATCTGGATATGATAGGAACGTATATGGGCAAATTTATTGCATGCGTATCTGCAGAGGATAAGCTTTCACATTACATCAGCTATATGGCAGCGGAAGTTGGTTTTCCAGTCGCATCCAAAACAGGCGTTTATTCCAGTGATTCTACGCCATTTGCAGACAAAGGCATTCCTGCAGTTTCATTTGCTCGTATTGCTGGTGGAAATGTTGCACCGATCCATTGCCGCTATGATCTGAAAGACGTGATGTCAATGGAACAGCTGCAGAGAGACATTGATTTCCTTGCAATATTTACGGATCGTTTTGCAAATGCAGCAGTCTGCCCGGTTGCAAGAGAGATACCGGAAGATATCAAAAAGCAGCTTGATGAATATCTGTTCCGCAAGAGAAAAGATTTATAAAAATATATCTGCAATAATAGTCAGGTTAATTTTTATGCAACCGGAGATTCCACACGGCATTTAATGTGGGCTATGCCTTTTTACTTGGCTCTTTTTTTGAAATAGATCAACACCACAGCAAGGCATTCAATGCAATACGCTGCTCCAAAAATCACATGACGGACAGCAGCGGTTTGCCGAGCTTCCTGCAAATCATCTTCTGTGCAAACGGTGATGGGGAGAATGGTTCCATCCTTGGGAGTGTATCGAAGTGAAAAGGAGCATCCCAAAGTTTGTGTAAACATCCAAACTGATGTAAGATAAAATTACTCAGTTTGGAGGTTATTTTTATGGCAAGAAGAAAAGACAGCCCACAAAAAGCAGCAATGAGAGAAATGATGCGTGATTATCTGAAAAATAATGATATCAGCATCAAAGACGGCACCGATGTAAACAGTATCATGCGTGACATGATGTCTGTTCTTCTGGAAGGTGCTTTGGATGAAGAACTGGATGAAGAATTAGGCTATTCCAAGTATGATTATCGAAACAAAGAAACAGATAACAGTCGAAATGGGCATTCCCGCAAAACCATGCACACAAGCTATGGAGATATGGATGTAGCTATCCCTAGAGATCGTAACGGTGAGTATGAGCCTCAGTTAATCAAAAAATATCAAAATACTGTGACTCAGGACATGGAAGAAAAAATCCTTTCCATGTATGCAAAGGGAATGACTACCGGAGATATCGAATCTCATATGCGGGAACTGTATGATATTGATATTTCTGACAGTACCATCAGCCGGATTACGGACAAAATCCTTCCAATTGTAAAAGAATGGCAGGAACGTCCGTTGGAAGAAGTGTACGCTGTCGTATTTATGGATGCTATCCACTATCATGTCCGAAGTGAAGGACGCATTGTAAAACGTGCAGTCTACATTGCTCTTGGTATTGATATGAACGGAAAAAAGGACGTTCTTGGTATGTATGTTGGAGAAAACGAAAGCGCCAAGTTCTGGCTCTCCATCATGAATGGATTGAAGAACCGCGGAGTTGAAGATATCCTGATTGCATGTGTGGATGGACTAAATGGATTTCCACAGGCAATTGAAGCTGTTTATCCAAAAACAGAAATCCAGCAGTGTATCATTCATCAGATTCGTAATTCAACGAAGTTTGTTTCCTACAAAGACATCAAAAAGCTGATGGCTGATCTGAAGCTTGTATATGCAGCTCCAACGGAAGAAACAGCTTTAAATGAGTTAGAATTGTTCAAAGATAAATGGGATTCCAAGTACCCGAAAATCTATAAATCCTGGCATGATAACTGGGCTACATTATCCACTTATTTCAAGTACCCGGAGGCAGTAAGGCGCCTGATTTATACCACCAATGCGATTGAAGGATTCAACCGTCAGCTGCGGAAAGTAACCAAAAGCAAGACCGTTTTCCCGTCGGATGACAGCCTTTTAAAAATGCTGTATCTTGCGACTATGGATATCACTAAGAAATGGACAGGACACCGGCAGGACTGGGGGCAGATCCACTCCCAGCTTGAAATCTATTTTGAAGAACGTCTGATCGGACACAACCTGTAAAACCAGCTTGTTTTGGGCAGGTCTTATTGACATGCCCAAAAACTCCTGTATAATGCAGATATGGGCAGAATCCGGAAAATCGGCTCTGCCCATTTGTAACTATTCACAAATCTTATATCAGTTTTTAACGTTTACACAAAACTTGAAACGGTCTCAAGTGAAACTACTTTTTCGTTGCGGTCAATATCATTTGGATGGATGGTTTGCTTTTCGATAGGCTCTCTACTGAACTACAGCATACATTAAGCTATTGAAATTTGGCATCGCACTTGTGATGCCTTTTTCAATGATTTTCAGTCCGTTTCTCAGCAGCTCGTTCTCAAAAGTACTGAATGAAACCATCCTGCAAGATGTTCCCGCAACCATCATTTTTCCAGATTCATGTTCTCTTTCCTGAATCTCAAAAGCGTTGCTGATATCGCTTTGCATTTCATATTTTCCGTCTCCCATTGAACAAATAAGAGCAATTCCATCTGATTTCAAATGACTATGAATAAATTGATAAAACCCGTTTCTGTCTTCATCTAAAACTAACATATGAATAACCGCAATTGAATAAATGAAATCAAACTTCATATCCAAATCGCTTGATAAACAATCCAAAACCATGAATTTTGATTCAAAATCAGGCATTTTTTTCTTACAATAGTCTATTGCTTCAGGCGATATATCGGTTGCCATAAGGTGAAAGCCATTTTCTAAAACGGTGGCGGAGTCTCTGCCTTCACCACACCCAATTTCCAGTAATGACTGCTCAGGATGAAGGTGATATCGATTAATAATATCCATAACGATTGGAGTATTTTTCATTTGCTCCCAACTGACACCCTTTTCATGAGCGGTTTTATATCGATCTTCATAGGCTTCGTAATATTTTCTGTTCTCTTTTTGCATGGATGCCCCCTCATTAAAATTTGTATCCCATCCAAGGCGAAGCTTATTCTTCACCGAATGGCTTTTTATAGTGATAGTTTATCATACTATTGCAGAATATGTGTAGGTTTTCGAATCGGATACAAAATGGAAGAAAAAACAGAAAAAGATGCATAGAAGAATTAGGTATGATAAAATAAGAGAAGAGGAGTCAGATGACGTTATAGATACCGAGAAACGATAAAAGGTGGGGCAGTCAGATGAAAAAGAACATCATATTCGGACTCATAATAGTATCATTTGTTCTTGCAGGCTGTAAGCAGGAAGCAAAGGATGCAAAAGAAGCATCAACGGAAGTGTTAAAAGAATTGTCCGGTGGGCAGGAAGCGGTTACAGAGACACCGGGACAGAACATGCAAAGCCTCAAGCAGAGAGTGATTGAGGATCAGACATTTGAGATTCAGCTGGATGACTGGGGAATGGTAACATTTACATCAGTTGCACCAGAAGATAATTCAAATAAGCCGGAATTCTTATTGATGAAAAACGATAAAATTATGTATGAGTTTCCGGAAATAACGGCAGCAATATCGGATTCATTTGGGCAGGTCAGTGGCGTCAAATTTTCAGATGTGAATATGGATGGGAAAAAGGATATTTTACTGCTGCTCCAATATAGTAATGACGGAGATTCATGGAATATGCCGGTTATATTTTTACAGGAAAATCCGGACAATATGATGTATCTGGATTATCCAAATCTGGAAAGCTATAAAGTAGAAGCGAAAACAGAAAATGGTAATCCGTTTTATCGGGATACTTTTTTGGAAGAATTTCTAAGCGAGCAGCATCTGACAGAAAAGCTTTCTGATATGGAAGGCGTATGGACAGATTATGTAAAATATGTGGACAGCATATCTGGAGCTACTAAAGATATTCAAAAACAGATTGAGATATTTGCACAAAACAGGGACAAGTGGGCAGTTGATATTGATTTTGCCAATGAACAATATAAATTCACGCTGGCAGATCTGGATATGGATGGACAAGTGGAACTTTTGGTTTCGCATTGTGGCGGCACGGGAATTTTTTCTTATACCAGTTTTTACAAAGTAGATAAGGATGGAAAACTAAAAGAACTGGATACAACTTTTTCAGAATATGAATCCCAGCCGGATCTTATGGATTCGGTATCGGATGAAAGTGATGTGACGGTATACTCTAATATCATAAATGGAAAAGGATGCTATAATTATATTGTGTACGATTTTATGAAAGAGTCACCAGACTGTTACATCTACCGGGTCAGCTCACTGGCGATCGTGGATGATGTTGTAACAGAAACAAAACTCGCCATTGAATATGAAACATATGAAGGTCCGGATTACGAAGCAACGATAAGCTATGAGGATTACAATGGGACAGAGCTGACAGAGGATGAGTATCGCACTTATGCGGCGCGCTATTATGAAGCACAGCAAGCTTCCGAACATCGGGCACATTTCAAATGGATAGATGTCAGTGATATTGTGGATGTCAGCGATTCAGAGGCAGCTCAAATACTTATGGAATCTTATGACGCATATAGCTTCCATTGACAATCAAAAAATACAAGCTACAGTGATGAAGAAATTGCAAGACTTTTTGATATTGCAATTTGCACCTTTGTTACAATCACTTCTTGAAGTGCAGCACGAAATATAATAGAATGACAATGTACTGTTTTTTCAATGACACGATGGAGCTTTGAGGAGGGAAAAAAATGGATATGAATATCGTATGTCTGGATCTGGAGGGTGTTCTTGTGCCTGAGATCTGGGTTGCATTTGCAGAAGAGACAGGAATCCAGGAGTTAAAGAGAACAACAAGGGATGAGCCGGATTATGATAAACTGATGAAATGGAGACTTGGAATCTTAAAAGAGCATGGGCTCGGTTTAAAAGAGATTCAGGAAACCATTGCCAAAATCAATCCAATGCCGGGAGCAAAAGAGTTTTTAGACGAACTGCGCAGCATGACACAGGTGATCATTATCAGTGATACATTCACACAGTTTGCAGCACCGCTTATGAAAAAACTCGGTTATCCTACTATTTTCTGTAATTCTTTGGAAGTGGCAGAAAACGGCGAGATTACAGGATTTAAGATGAGAGTGGAAAACTCCAAACTGACAACCGTTAAAGCATTGCAGTCAATTGGATTTCAGACGATTGCCAGCGGAGACAGCCACAACGATCTTGGCATGATCAAGGCTAGTAAAGCCGGATTCTTATTCAAGAGTACAGAACAGATCAAAAAAGACAATCCGGAATTGCCAGCCTATGAGACTTACGAAGAATTAATGGAAGCCATTAAGAAGGCGTTATAATAACTTTCTCATGTAACTATTCAGCACCCCATTCGCAAAACCGCATCTTCGATGCTTTCCTTTTGCTCATGTGGTTACTTTGCCAAAGAAATTTTCAAAATTATGCTCATTCATGCAGGCATGATTCGCAAATTATGAAAATTGCCTTGGCTCTGAATAGTTACATTTTCGTATCGTCTTCACCAGTCCATATAACGTAATTAACATCGTCACAAACTCCGCAGCAGGAAAAGCAATCCATACACCATTTAATCCTAGCAGTGCAGACAGCACGAATGCAAAAATGATGATCGCAATAAATCCGCGGGAGATTGACGCAGCGAAAGCGTATTTCGCGGATTCTACCGCGCTTAAAATGGCAGTTCCAACAATATTCAGTCCGGCAAAAAGAAAGCCGATGAAATAAAGACGCAGACCGTTTTCAGCGTAGGTCGCAAGCGTCTGGTTGCCTTCTCCGTTAAATACGGCTGTGATCGCAGGTGCATAAATGTAAATGCATACAACGAGCAGGACGGCAACACCAATAGCGGTGGTGACTGCCATTTTCAGGTAAGTAGTTACATTTTTGTGATTTCCCTTGCTGTAGGACTCGCTGATGAGCGGCTGTGAGCCTTGCGCAATGCCGTTAAAGAGGGCGACTGCGACCAGTGAGGTGTTGGCGACGACGCCGTAGGCGGCAACTCCGGTGTTTCCTGCAAGACCGAGGATCAGCATATTAAAGACGATCGTGATAACTCCGGAAGAAATCTCACCGACGAAAGAGGAAACGCCGACCTGACAGCAGTAGAGCAGTCTGCGGAAGGAAGGCAGGACCGGTTTCAGGCGGATCGTACTCTTTTTTGATTGAAAATGGATACAGCAGATCGCAATGCCTATGACCGGGGAGAGGGCAGTTGCAAGTGCAGCACCCTCCATGGAAAGCCCAAGCGGAAACATCAGGATATAGTCAAATACGATGTTGAATAAACTGCTGAACAGCGTGGCTGCCATGGCAATGGAAGGATTTCCGTCATTTCTCACAAATGCGTTACAAATGTAGTTCCACATGAAAAAGGGAGCAAAACACATAAAAATTCTTGTATAATTTTTTCCGGTGGCAACGATTTGGGCATCACCGCCTAACAGTGCGATCAAACGATCCGGAAGGAAAAGACCGACCAGAATAAAAATCAGACCGATGATAAAAGCCCACACAAGTGCATGGAAAAAGTAACCGTCCGCATCCGGGCTTTTTTTGTTGCGCTCTACAACAAAACGAATCGCAGATCCAACGCCCATCATCGCACCGATCGCAAAAATAATATTATAAATTGGCAGAACCAGATTTAAGGCAGTGATACCATCGGCACCTACCGCTACAGAAATAAAGTAGGTGTCTGCAAGAATATAAACAGACATACCTACCATACCAAGCATATTCTGGGAAACATATTTTACAAATTTTTTTAACATGATCAAACTCCGTAGGATGTAATAAAGAAACCGGATGCGTAAAAACATCCGGTTTCTTTTAAGCTAAAAAACAAACTATTAGATAATTGCTATCATTAAGCCTGAGGACCAGCAGCAACTAATGCTTTACCAGCTTCGTTTCCTTCATATTTAGCGAAGTTCTTAACGAATCTTGCAGCTAAGTCTTTTGCTTTTACTTCCCACTCAGAAGCGTCAGCGTAAGTATCACGAGGATCAAGGATTCCGGAATCTACGCCTGGAAGCTCTGTAGGAACTTCAAAGTTGAAGTATGGGATTGTCTTTGTAGGAGCTGTCTTGATGTCTCCGTTTAAGATAGCATCGATGATACCACGTGTATCTTTGATGGAGATACGTTTTCCAGTTCCGTTCCATCCTGTATTTACGAGGTAAGCTTTTGCTCCGCTCTTTTCCATTTTCTTAACAAGTTCTTCTGCATATTTTGTTGGATGAAGCTCTAAGAAAGCCTGTCCGAAGCATGCAGAGAATGTAGGTGTTGGCTCTGTAATACCACGCTCTGTACCAGCAAGTTTTGCTGTGAATCCAGATAAGAAGTAGTACTGTGTCTGTTCTGGTGTAAGAACAGATACTGGAGGAAGTACGCCGAATGCATCTGCAGATAAGAAGATTACATTCTTAGCAGCTGGTGCAGAAGAGATTGGGCGAACAATATTCTGAATATGGTTGATCGGGTAAGACACACGTGTGTTCTCTGTTACACTCTTATCAGCGAAATCAATCTTACCGTTCTCATCTAAGGTAACGTTCTCTAAGAGTGCGTCACGTTTGATAGCATTGTAGATATCTGGCTCAGAATCTTTATCAAGGTTGATAACTTTTGCGTAGCATCCTCCCTCGAAGTTGAATACACCGTTGTCATCCCAGCCGTGCTCGTCATCACCGATCAGGAGACGTTTTGGATCTGTGGAAAGTGTAGTTTTACCTGTTCCGGAAAGTCCGAAGAAGATAGCTGTGTTCTCACCATTTAAGTCTGTGTTAGCTGAGCAGTGCATAGAAGCCATACCTTTTAATGGTAAGAAGTAGTTCATCATAGAGAACATACCTTTCTTCATCTCTCCGCCGTACCATGTGTTAACGATAACCTGCTCGCGGCTTGTGATGTTGAACATAACTGCTGTCTCAGAGTTTAATCCTAACTCTTTGTAGTTCGCAACTTTTGCCTTAGAAGCATTGTAAACAACGAAATCTGGCTCGAAGTTCTCTAATTCTTCTGCTGTTGGTTTGATGAACATGTTTGTTACAAAGTGAGCCTGCCAAGCAACTTCAACGATGAAACGGATTGCCATACGTGTATCTTTGTTAGCACCGCAGAATGCATCTACAACAAAAAGTCTCTTGTTGGAAAGTTCTTTGATCGCTAAATCTTTTACAGATTTCCAGGCTTCTTCTGTAGCTGGGTGGTTGTCGTTTTTGTATTCGTCAGAAGTCCACCATACAGTGTCTTTTGAGTTCTCATCCATAACGATGTATTTGTCTTTTGGAGAACGTCCTGTGTAGATACCTGTCATTACGTTTACTGCGCCAAGTTCGCTGACCTGACCTTTTTCGTAACCTTCAAGTTCCGGTTTTGTTTCTTCTTCGAATAATAATTCATAAGAAGGATTGTAAACAACTTCTGTTGTTCCGGTAATGCCATACTTGCTTAAATCAATTTTTGCCATTTTTAATTACCTCTTTCCTTTCGCTGTGTGTAATATGGTATCAATCTGTAAAAACAGACTGTACATATCTTTTTGGAAGCCGGACTTTTGATCGCTCTGTTCCACATTGTGAAATGCAGGAAACATAAGCAAATTGCCAACTTTCTCTACCATAATTATACATATCTCAGTTATAAAATCAATAAAAAAATTGTTAAAAATTTAGCAATTTATGGAGGAAAATTTGTCATCATCTGCGCTTGACAGAGATACAGACAGATCTGAGTGGAAAAATACGATCCAAACCCGCTTTTCACGATTGAAAAATGCACACAAAAACAATATAATGCAAGCAGCAGAAAGACGAAACAGTCTGGTCTGAAAAGCCGTAACATCCATTTTGAAAAAAGAGGGAAAAGAAAATGAAAGTCATACACAAAATCAGTTCGGTGCTGATATTAGCAGGTTATTTTTACATTTTATACGAAGGCTATTTTTTATGCCAGTTTGGAGGAGTCCGCTACCACGGACAGAAAATGGCTGTGGGAGCAGCGGTCATGTCAGTTGGTTTTCTCTTCTGGCTTATCACCAGAAAAAAGGCAAAAGAACAGCAGGCAGGGAAAAAACAATATCTGTGGATCGCAGAACTTGTGGCGGCAGCAGCGGCAACGATCATCTGTGGCGCTGCGGTGATCCGCACGGCAATCCCATACAATGGGGCACTCTCCTGGAAAATTTATGAGTGGCGGAGAATAAATGACGAGAGTTCTTCCAAAGATAATAGTGATACTAATAAGGAAGAAAACGAGCCGGAAATTTTCAGCGGAACAGAGACAGAAACGGAAACAAAGACCAGTGAGAATATCCGCAATTCGGATACGTGGGAATTTAATGCAGAAGACGGTGATATGTATTATTTCATCAATGATATTACCGGTTACCGGCTGAATGTGGTAGACGCTGCCTGTGGAAGCCGCTTTTATAACTTTGAAAAGACGAAGGATGGTGGTACGACCTGGACAGAGGTCAACGGTGATCCGTTTGACCAGAATATGGGCGTTGCCGAAGGTCTGCTCTTTTTTACGAATGATTTCGGATTTGCAGGACTGACGTATGCAAGTGAGGATTTCTCCATGCTTTATGTGACGAAGGATGGCGGAAAGACATTTGAACGGCTGGAACTTCCATTGGATACGGTGACTGAACTTCCATCTGAAGCAGAAGAACTGGGATTTACGATCGAAGATTATGATTATCACACCATGCCGCAGATCGTGGATGGAAAAATGGAGATTTATCTGCAGACTGATGCGATGGAACAGCAGGGGATTATTTTTCAGTCTGCGGATCACGGAGTTACCTGGGAGTATGCAGGTTGTAAGGAATGATATACAAAAAAATTACGAGGTTAAAATCATATGGAACAATACAGCTATCATGAGGAAACTGGAAAAATCACATTGGAAAAGAAAGCAGTACAAAATAGTGAAAACGCAGGAAAAAGCATTTATCTCATGAGTCTGGATGAGTTTTTGAGCCATCCGCGGAAACTTGTGCGGAAAAATAATTTTATTCACAGCATGACACCGATCCAGTACTGCAAGATTGAAAAATACCGGGAGTGTGTGCAGGGAACAATGCGTGTGCCAAAGGGAAATAAAGGACAGGTGTGTATCCATAATTTTGGATTTTACCTGTCAGAGCAGGAATTATATCTTGTGGAGGAAAGCCATTTTCTGATGGAGTATCTGAACAAGATGGCGGAAGGCACCTACGAGGGTTACAGCTTCCGGCAGATCCTTCTGGCATTGTTCGAGGAACTGCTGCAGGATGAAGTATTGTATCTGCAGAAACAGGAGGAACATCTGGCTGGTCTGGAGGAGGAACTGTTAAAGAAAATACCGGACTATTTTTATGAGATGATCATGAAATACCGGAAACGGTTCAATATTTTTCATGCCTATTATGAACAGCTGATGAATATGGGAGATGTCATGCAGACATCTGTGAACGGTGGTCTGTCGGAGGAGGAAAAAGCACAGTGGCAGTTATTTTCCAACCGGGCGGAGCGGCTGCATGACCATGTGGAAATGCTGCGGGAATATCTCGTGCAGATCCGGGAACTTTACCAGTCACTCATTGCGGTGCAGCAGAATCAGGTGATGAGCATTTTGACGGTTGTGACAACGATTTTTCTGCCGCTCACGCTGATCGCCGGCTGGTATGGAATGAATTTCCCAAATATGCCGGAGTTTGGGTGGAAATATGCGTATCCGGCAGTTATAATAGTGAGTATCTTAGTGATCATTTTGGAAATTATTTATTTTAAGAAAAAGAAGATGCTTTAGGCATCTGGAAAGAGAAGGACGAAAGATTATGATGAATCCAGCAACTATTATGAAGATTATGAATGCAAAGAACAAATTTACTGCAAATCATCCGAAGTTTGTGGCATTTTTGAATGCAGTTTTCTCCAGAGAAATGGAGGAGGGAACGGTCATTGAGATCACACTCACCAGACCGGGCGAGGAACCAATGACGACCAACATGAAGATCCAGCAGTCTGATTTAGAACTGATGCGCGAGCTGCAGGACATGGCAAGAAACCAGTAAATAAATATGGAAAAATATAAATGCGCATGTTAAAATATCCTTACGAAAAAATACGAAAATCCGCAATAAGGAGAAAGGAAACGACATGTTAGGAAAACGTTTGAGTTATCAGGAAGAGGAAAATAAAATCCATTTTTTCTTTGAAAAAGGGGAAGCTTATGTAGAAGTCATTACTGAAAGTATTATGAATGTCTTTGTTCCTTATGAGACAAAAGGACACCGCTCCAAGGCAATCGAAGGGGAGAAGGCGGTCCGGACAGATTTTGAGGTAAAAGACTGCGGCAGTTATGTTTCAGTTGCAACAAAACAGTTGGAAGCGAGAGTTTATGACGGATTTTATGTGGACTTTTACCGGAATGGAAAGAGTATTTGTGAGGATTACCGTAGTGGGCGCATTTTAAGACCACTGTTAAGTGAAAAATCATTAGAAGTGTTAAAGGCAGAAGGACATGATGTTTCCGCTGGTGCAAGCGGCAGCTACCCGGTGCAGACTGTGAAGAAAATGGACGGCGACGAGAAGTTCTATGGACTTGGAGATAAGACCGGATTTTTAAACAAGCGCGATTATGAGTATGAAAATTGGAATTCCGATATCCCGCAGGCGCATACAGACGCTTACCGCGCACTGTACAAGTCGATTCCGTTTCTGATCACATTGAAGCAGGACAGTGTTTACGGTATTTTCTTTGACAATACATACAAATCTTATGTAAACCTTGGAAAAGAAAATGAGGCATACTACTACTATGGTGCGGATGCCGGAAATCTTGACTATTATTTTATCGCAGGAGATGCGATGCCGGATATTGTAAGTGGATATACTTACCTGACCGGAAGGACTCCGCTTCCGCAGCTGTGGACACTCGGTTATCATCAGTCCCGTTGGGGATATGATTCCGCAGACTGCATTAAAAAAGTAGCAGGTAAATACAGAGAACTTGATATCCCATGCGATACGATGCATTTTGATATTGACTATATGGATGGCTACCGTGTCTTTACATGGAATGAGAAAGATTACGGCGATCCGGCAGGAACCATTCAGGAGCTGGCAGATGAGGGATTCAAGGCAGTCTGCATTATCGATCCGGGTGTGAAATTAGATCCTGGTTATGAGAAATACGATGAGGGAATTGCCGGAGATTATTTTGCAAAGACACCGGAAGGGGAAGTCTATGTGAATGCTGTATGGCCGGGAGATTCTGTATACCCTGATTTTGGAAATCCGAGAGTGCGCAAATGGTGGGCAGAAAACCAGAAGTTTTTGACAGACATTGGAGTGGCTGGTGTGTGGAATGATATGAACGAGCCGGCAAGTTTCCATGGAGAACTGCCACCGGATGTGGTATTCACAGATGAAGACCGGAAATCGACACATGCTGCCATGCATAACGTGTACGGACATCTGATGTCGAAGGCAACCTATGAAGGATTGAAGGAGCAGACCGGAAAAAGACCGTTTGTGATCACCCGCGCATGCTATGCAGGAAGCCAGAAGTATACAACAGTCTGGACCGGAGACAACCAGAGCTTATGGTCACATCTTCAAATGGCAGTGCCACAGTTGTGTAACCTTGGCTTGAGCGGTCTGGCATTTGCAGGAACGGATGTCGGCGGATTTGGAGCGGACTGTACCGCAGAACTTTTATGCCGCTGGGTAGAAGTGGGGGCATTTTCCCCATTGTTCCGGAATCATTCCTCGAATGGAAGCATTTATCAGGAACCGTGGCAGTTTGGAGAGGAAACCGTGCGCATTTACCGGAAATTTGTCGAACTGCGTTACCGCCTGCTTCCGTATCTGTATGATCTGTTTGCACAGTGTGAAAAAACAGGACTTCCTGTAATGCGTCCGCTTGTACTTCACTATGGATTGGACGAGCATACATGGAACTTAAACGATGAATTTTTAGTCGGCGAGAATCTGCTTGTCGCACCGGTGTTAGAGCAGGGACAGACGAAAAAAATGGTCTACCTGCCGGAAGGTGTCTGGTATGACTTCAACACCGGAAAACGCTATGAGGGAAAACAGTATTATCTTGTGGATGCACCGTTAGATACCTGTCCGATGTTTGCAAAAGAGGGAAGTATGATCCCGACTTATGAAGTGATGCAATATGTTGGTGAAAAACCGTATGACACTTTAAAAATGCTTGTATTTCCGGGTGAGGGCAGCTATGTTCATTATCAGGATAACGGAAGCGATTTTGCATACCGGAAGGGTGCTTATAATGAATATGTATTCACAAAACAGCAGAATGACGACGTCACAATGACAATGCAGCAGGAAGGATATGACAAGCCTTATAAGAATATTGAATACATTTTTATCGGAAAATAGAAAAGCGCGCAGGAACCATGGAAAAAATATGGCATATCTTATAGTGATGTGATGGAAATAAGGAGTATCGCGTGGACTATAGAGAGGAACCGTTTTTCCGCATGCAGCAGTTTGACACTCCGAAAGTGCCTTTTTATATGAGCTATCCGATGCAGAATCTGTATCTGACAGAAATGGAGTATGAAAAGGATATGGACCGGATGAAAGAGCTGTATCCGAGGGATGTTGCACGTATTATGGAAGTCATTGAAGATGAGTGCGATAAGATGGAATATGAGGGAAGCCTCATGTTTGACGAGTATCCGGACCGGCTGATGCTTGAGCAGGTGACAGAGCGGATTTACCAGACCGTGAAAAATGGAACGGATACCGTTACGGCAGAAGAATTCTGGGGAGGCAGCAATCCACCACCACCGCCGCCGGGCAGACCAGGAAGCATGCCACCACCGCCGCCGGGCAGACCGGGAAGTATGCCGCCACCTTCCCCGCCAGGACCGAATGATCCGTGGCGGAGCCTGATCGGGGTAATGTTAAATAATGAAATGTATCGAAGGAGATGCCGCCACCGCAGATGCAGAAGATGGTGGTAGACAAAAACGAAAAAACTGCATACAATATAGCTATCGCCGTTTTGGCGGTAGCTATTTTCAATTTATGGAAAATTACGATGCAATATTCGAACAGTTTTATAGGAAATTTGGAGGATCATAGTGCAGAAAAGTACGATAAAAGCAATTGTTCTGCCGGTTATTTTTATTCTGGCAGTGATAATATTCAGTTTTATGACAAATCAGACCAACGAAGACCTGACCACAGAGATGTCGGAGGCAACGCTGCCGGTTCTTACCCTCTATGATGGAAAAACAGCGATCAACGAACTCTACGGATACACGGAGAAAATGGATGCAGCTTCCATGCGTGATACGATCACGCCGATCGGGGAAGACCGTCTGCTTCCGGTCACAGTGCAGACCTATCAGACCGCAGTGGATAAAATCTCTTATGAGATCCGCAGTCTGGATGCAGAAAGACTGATCGCAAACGCGGATGTTACTTCTTATACGGAAAATAAAGGCATGATCTCCATGCAGCTTCCAATCCAGAATCTGTTAGAGAAGGACGAAGAGTATCTGCTGGTGATCCAGTTAGAGAGTGGAGACCGCATGATCTACTACTACACACGTATCATTGAACCGCAGAACTGCTATGTTTCCGAGTGTATTGATTTCGTAAAGCAGTTTAATGATACTACATTTGACAGTGAAAAGGTGGGAACACTCAGCACTTATATGGAAAAAACAACCGGGGACAACACAACCCTGCAGTATGTAACACTCAATAATTCACTGAATCAGATCAGCTGGGCTGAATTTCATGGTACAAGGCTGACAACGCCGGTGCCGTCTATCAAGGAAATTACGTCTACTTACAATGTCATTGTTTTAGATTATGTTGTGACACGGGTAGGGCAGAATGGTCAGAGCGAATACTATAACGTAGAAGAATATTACAGAGTGCGCTATACCAATACGAGAATGTATCTGCTGAATTTTGAACGAACAATGGAAGAGATTTTCCGCGGAGAGAACGACAGCATTTCCGGAAATAATATCCAGCTTGGAATCCGCTCAAAAGAGGTGGAATATCAGACGAATGAATCTGGAAAAGTGGTTGCCTTTGTGCAGGAGGGAGAACTCTGGAGTTACAATCAGGAGGCAAATACGCTTGCAAAAGTTTTCAGCTTCCGCGGCTATGAAGGTGTGGATGACCGTGAAAATTATGGGGAACACGACATTAAGATCGTGAATATTGACGAGGCAGGAAGCATTGACTATATCGTATATGGATATATGAACCGTGGAATCCATGAGGGTACAGTCGGAATTGCGGTATATCATTATGACAGCCTTGCCAACACCAACGAGGAGCAGGTGTTCATTCCGTCCAGCCAGTCCTACGAAGTGATGAAATCAGAACTGGGACAGTTAATGTATGTGACGGAGAGCGGTGCATTTTACATCATGGTAGACGGAAATGTCTATGGGATAGATCTTAATTCCCTTGACACCAAAGTGCTGGTGGAGGGACTTTCGGATGAGGCAGTGGCAATCTCCGAATCCAACCGCTTCTTAGCGTGGGTAGATCCTTCCGCTGTCCGTGGAAGTGATACGATCCACATCATTGATTTTGTCACGGAAAAAGTAACGGATGTGACAGAGAGCGCTTCTGATTATGTAAAGCCATTAGGCTTTATGCAGGAAGATTTTGTTTATGGTGTGGCAAAGTCATCCGATGTTGTGATAGATGCTGCGGGTAATACCATATTCCCGATGTATCAGGTGAAAATCATGGATACGTCCTCGGAGGATCAGGAGATTCTGAAAACATATGAAAAACCGGGTTACTACGTGCAGAGCATTACGATAAACGGCTATACCATGTACTTAAACCGTATCCAGAATAACGGAACTGCCTATGTGGACGCAGATCAGGATATGATCATGAACCGTGAGGGTGACAGTTTAAAAGTGGTGGATATTGCAACGAGCAATACGGATGAGAAAGAGACACAGATCCTGATCACATTGCAGGAGGAGGCGAAGAAAAAATCGCCGAAGATCCTGACACCAAAAGAGACAATCTTAGAGCAGAAACGTGAAGTAGCCTTAAAAGAAGAAACAGACAGTAATCGTTACTATGTTTATGTGAAGGGGGATGTCGTACTCACAACAGACAGTGTCTCTGAGGCGATCATTACAGCAAACAGCCAGATGGGCGTTGTGATCAATGACAATCAGCAATATGTATGGAAACGCTCCAGAAAGACCGCTCAGACAGCGTTTAATGATATCACAGTCGGCGAGGAGGACAGCGGGGCAGGAAGCATTGCCCAGTGCGTGAATGCGATTTTGGAAAAAGAGGGAATCAACATCAGCGTCAGTGCGCTGATCTCACAGGGCGAGACACCGAAACAGATCCTTATTAATACCTTAAAGGATGCAGCCGTTTTAGATCTGACCGGCTGTACGGTAGATGAGATCCTTTATTATGTGAGCAATGGTTATCCGGTATTTGCAATGACAGGAAGCAATGATGCGGTTCTTGTTGTTGGTTATGATGCGAACAACATCACACTTTATGATCCGACGATCGGAACTACTTATAAGCGGACGATCACCGATGCAAATGAGATGTTTTTCAATGCGGGAAATATTTTCTTCACCTACCAGAAATAAAAAAACGGATAAAACAACAGAAAAGTGCATAAAATTTCTGAAAGTTCCACGGTTCCTTCGTGGAACTTTAACAGTTTTCCATAGGACGCCTTGCAAATTCAAGGGTAATAGTATATATTTTGAAGAGTATGAAAAAGTTGATGTATCTGTAAAGGGAAAAGCAGATATCGAAGTACTGTGAAAGAGGAAGTGAATGGCATGAGCAAAAAAGAGATAGTTGTATCCAATGTTTCAGAAGAGCATAATAACCCAATTGCTGAATTAGTTCAGGTCGCTTGTCGTTTTGATAGTGAGATTATTTTAGAAAGTGATAATCGCAGAATCAATGCCAAGAGTATTATGGGAATTATGGCATTCAATCCATCCAAGGGAATGACAGTGAATATCGAGGCAAACGGTGATGATGAGCAGGAAGCATTAGTAGCAATGGAAAAGTTTTTAGTTTGTGAGTAGTTTTTGTCTGAAGGAGGAACCAATTTATGGAAAAGAAGACAACAGCAGCAAAACCAGTAGTAAAAACAACAGCAAAAGAAGCATCTAAGAGCACTGTAAAAGAGACAGCAGTAAAAGAGCCTGTAAAGGAAACCGCGGCTGAGACAAAAGCAGCAGTAAAAGAGGCTGTCAAAGAAGTTGAGAAGAAAGCAGCAGAGACAAAGGCAGCGGAAAAAGTAGAAGCAGCTACAAAGACAGTAGCCAAAAAGGCAGCAGAGAAAGTAGAGGCAGCTACAAAGACTGTAGCAAAGAAAGCAGCAGCTAAAAAAGCAGCTCCTAAGAAAGAGGAACTGAAACCGGAAGTTTATATCCAGTTCCAGGGACAGGAAGCAGTTGTTACAGAAGTGATCGAGAAAGCAAAGAAACAGTTTGAGGCAGAAGGTCACAGAGCATCTTCTATCAAGAGCATTCAGGTATATTTAAAACCGGAAGAATATGCAGCTTATTATGTGATCAACCAGAAACATGCTGGAAGAGTGAACTTATTTTAATACATAAGAATTGAATCAAGATACAAAAAAGGAATTGCCACACGTTGTGGCAATTCCTTTTTTGCGCTTAGATTCATGAGAATCAAATTTTGAAGAGCATACGTCTCTTATTTGTGTTCTTCTTTGTATTTAGATACCAGTTTCTGGATTCTGTCATATGGGTTTAACAGATCGCTGATGGAGGAATCATGATTTAAAGTATCAATGATGTAAGCGATGTATTTACTCATATCACAGTTGATGTAGTATGGTCTGGAAAGAAGTTCCGGTGTCTGGTAAGTAAGGTTTGTGGTAACTACTTTGTAGATGATATCGTCCTCTACTGCCTTATCAAAACGCTCAAGACCATTTGTGAAGAGACCGAAAGTAGCTACTACGAAGATACGGTTTGCTTTTCTCTTCTTTAATTCGGTAGCAACGTCGATCATACTTTCTCCGGAAGAGATCATATCGTCGATAATGATCACGTCTTTGCCTTCTACAGAAGTTCCTAAGAATTCATGTGCAACGATCGGATTACGTCCGTCAACGATCTTGCTGTAATCACGACGTTTGTAGAACATACCCATATCAACACCGAGCACGTTTGCAAGGTAAACAGCACGGTTGGTACCACCTTCATCCGGGGAGATGATCATTAAGTGGTCATTGTCGATTTTTAAGTCATCACAGTTCTTTAAGATACCTTTGATGAACTGGTAAGCTGGCTGAACAGTCTCAAATCCTTTCAAAGGAATGGCGTTCTGTACACGAGGATCGTGTGCATCGAAAGTGATGATATTGTCAACACCCATAGCAGTCAGTTCCTGCAATGCAAGTGCGCAGTCTAAGGATTCACGTGCAGTACGTTTGTGCTGACGGCTTTCATATAAGAAAGGAATGATCGCTGTGATACGTCTTGCTTTACCGCCAACGGCAGCAATAATACGTTTTAAATCAGCGTAATGATCGTCTGGTGACATATGGTTTTCGTGGCCGGATACAGAGTAAGTAAGGCTGTAATTGGTAACGTCTACCATGAGATAAAGATCATATCCACGTACAGATTCTTTGATCACACCTTTTGCTTCACCTGTTCCAAAACGTGGTACAGATGTGGAGATGATGTAAGAGTCGCGGTGATAACCTTTGAATGCAGCTTCATTCTGGTGTGCGTGTTCTCTTTTTTCTCTCCAGCCTACTAAGTACTGGTCAACTTTGGCGCCTAATTCTTCGCAGCTCTTTAAGGGGATTAAGCCGAGTGCGCCGTCTGGCATGGTTTCTAGAATTCTTTCATCGTTTGGCATGAGTGGTTTTCCTCCATAAAAATTAAACATTAACAATTTATTTCAATAGATGGTAAATAAGGGGATATTTAGTGCATCTAGTGAATACGTTTTTTCAAGCGGATATCATCACCGAATAATTTGATGATGGTATAGCTGTTCGATATCCTGGAAAGAACACGTTCCGAGTAAATATCCGCAACCTGATTCATGTTCAGATTGGTGGAAATAATCGTGGACTTCTGTCTGAGGATACGTTCATTTAAACACAGAAACAACTGCGATGTGGTAAACGAGTTCGAAAGCTCAGTACCGAGATCATCAATGATCAGCAGATCGCAGTCAAAAATATTCTGGTGTGTGGCGATCGCATCGGCGTCTTTTTCAAACACACCTTTGCTTAATATATCAAATAATTGGAACGCCGTAAAGTAGATTACGGAATGTCCTGAATCTAATAACTCTTTTGCAATGCAGTTTGATAGAAAAGTCTTACCAATTCCAGTATCTCCAAAAAAATACAGATTAGCAAAAGTGGAATCAAACTGATCCACAAATTCATGGCACTTTGCAACAGCAGCTTTCGCAGTTGCAAGCGAGGTAAGTCCGGTTGCCGGGTTGACAGCCGTATCTGAATAATATTCCAGTGACAGGGTGCTGAAATTCTCTTTTGCGAGAATGTCCTTGATGTTGGACTGGGTATAGATCAGATCGATTGCCTGCTGTTTGAAGCAGTGGCAAGGCATGCCGTCAATATATCCGGTGTCTTTGCAGTCCGGACATTCATAGACCGGCTCAAAATAATTTTCCGGGAGAGAGAGTTCTTTCATCAGAGCTTTCTTCCGGGTGCGCAGTTCTTTCAGTCTGGCTTTTAACTCCGTGAGCGCAGAATTATCACCGTCTAAGAGACGTCTCGCAGAAGCCACGGAAATCTCGGCAATGGAGGCGTCAAGAGCCTTCAGTTCCGGGGAACGTTCATAGGCTGCTTTGGTGCGTTCTTCTAACGCATGTTGTGCTTTTAACTGTTTTGCATCGTATGAACGGAAAATTTCGTCATACTGCGAATTATTTAATGCCATTGGATTCTCCCTGTTATCTTAAAAAAGAAAGATACTGTACGAATTAATGCTGCGCAGAAGTAGTCAGCAGCATCTTTTCTAACTGGTCATAATCATAGGAACGCTGTTCAAAATTATTAAAACGGTTTTTGGACTGGGCGTTTAGTGCTGTATTCGGGACGACAGCAGCTTTTTTCTTCTTCTGGTGTTCCTCGTCAAGCTTTGTGATATCTTCCGGCGTAGTTACATGGTTCTTCTTCCAGCTTGTCAGGATTGAGTCAATATACTCAAACTTCGGCTGGTGTATTGCCTGTATCGTGCGCTCACACGCGCATGAGATCACTTCCGTGGAGAAACCATATTCAGAACGCCATTTTTCAATGTAGGCAGTCTCTGCTGGAACAAGGGAACGTCCGGTGATGCCGAGTGCCTTCATGACAGCAAAATAAAGCTGGCTGTGGATTCCGGCAGCCTGTTTTGCCTGGTCTACGGTTGTAATCTGGTTATCTGCCCAGGCAAGGGCAACTTTTTCTATGTAACGGATACTGGTGTGTCCTTTGCTCACACAGTATTCAATCAGATATTCAATCAGATCT
Organism: uncultured Roseburia sp.; assembly: GCA_900542495.1. Lineage (GTDB taxonomy): Bacteria > Bacillota > Clostridia > Lachnospirales > Lachnospiraceae > Roseburia. The sequence goes on along the minus strand of UQNW01000001.1, from coordinate 149,376 downwards.
GTGGAAAAACCAAGACCGTCGTACCAGTATAAGATACTGTTCATGTCCGTTGGGGTTAAAATACGTCCAAGGTAACGCTCTGCAATAAACAAAAGCTCTGCGACCGATTCCTGTTTGCGGAACATGGAAATGTCCTCCGCAGAATAGTTCTTTGGTTCCGGAGCAGACGGCTTTTGGGAGGCGTCCTCAGCTAACGCTGCCGTGGATACTTCCGGAGAAGCAGCAGCCTGTGAAGATACCGTGTTCGAAGCCTCGTTTTCGGCTGGTCTGCGTCTGGTATCTAAAAAACAGACGCCGGTCAGATTCTCACTGGAATCGTATTCGAGACGGAGCAGATGCATCCGCTCCCAGTAGCTTAAAGCACGCTTGATGTCTTTTTCCGTGTGTTCAAACTTATCTGCCATGGCAGAGATAGAGAACGCCGCATCCGGCGCATTTAACTGTCTTAACAGATAAAGATATATTTTTACAAACTCTCCATTGGCATCCGACATATATTCATCAATGAAAATATTCGATACACTGGTGGCAGAGGTCTGACTGTCACTATGAAGTGTTATATTTGCCATTGTGTTCATTCCTTTCATAACAGAGCTGTCTGGAATGTATTATCCATTAGCTCGTCCCAAATTATAGCACAGGAATGTAAAAAAGAGAAGAAAAAAATTGCCCACAAACCCAGCAAAATCAAGGCTTCGCAAAAATGTGGATAATGTGGATAAAAAATAGCATTACAAAAAGCCATTTCCGGCAGAAAAGCACAGAAGTGAGAAAATATAAGCGCTTACAGCCTTTTTAGGCTGAAATGTGGATAACTTTATGTAAACAAAAAAATCCACATTCAAAAGTTGAAGTTTTCCCCAATTGAATGTGGATAATGTGGATAAGTTATCTGCCAAGCAGGTGTTCGCCAACATTTACAATGTCTCCGGCGCCCATAGTTATCAACAAATCACCGTTTATACAATTTTTTAATAAAAAGTTTTCAATTTCTGTAAAAGAAGGAAAATAGTGGACATCCGTGCCCTTTTCCTTTAATTTGGCCTCGATATCCCTGGAACTGATGCCGAAGGTGTTCTTTTCACGGGCCGCGTAAATATCAGCTAACACAACGACGTCTGCCATAGAGAGAACGTCTGCAAAGTCATTTAAAAATGCCTTGGTTCTGGAGTAGGTATGCGGCTGGAACACCAGTACCAGACGCTTGTGAGGATATTTCTTTGCAGCAGTTAAGGTAGCGCGGATCTCGGTCGGATGATGTGCATAGTCATCAATGACTGTCACACCGTCCACACAGCCTTTGTACTGGAAACGTCTGTCAGCACCGCCGAAGGCAGCAAGACCGGCAAGAATATCTTCTTTTGAAATCTTTAAGTCGAGGGCAAGCGCAATGGCTGCAAGTGCATTGGAAACATTGTGCAATCCCGGAACATTTAATGCAACATCCATTACTTTTTCGCCGTGGTACATGGCGGTGAAACTTGCACAGGCTTTCTCGTTGAAGGTGATATCAGCAGGATAAAAGTCGCAGGTGCCGCTCATGCCGTAGGTAATGACCTGTGGCGCAAGATCTGCTACGATCTCCTGATAGTTTTCAATTTCGCCATTGATGATAATGGCACCATTTTCTTTTGTATTTTTTGCAAATAAGTGGAAAGAATTGCGGATATCCTGAATATCTTTAAAGAAGTCAAGATGTTCCGCTTCTATATTTAAAATAATGCTGTATTTTGGACGGAAATTCAAAAAGCTGTTTGTATATTCACAGGCTTCGGAGATAAAAACGTCAGATTTTCCAACGCGGAGATTTCCGTCGATTGCCTTTAAAATACCACCTACGGTAATGGTCGGGTCTTTTTTTGCCATGAGTAAAATCTGGGAGATCATGGAAGTTGTGGTTGTTTTTCCATGGGTTCCGGACACAGCGATGGAATTCTGATAGTTATCCATAATCTGACCGAGCAGTTCTGCACGGCTTAACATTGGGAGTCCTTTTTCCCTTGCTGCGGCAAATTCCGGGTTATCTTCACGGATCGCTGCAGTGTACACGACAAGATCAATGCCTTCTATTATATTGGAAGCTCTCTGACCATAGAAAATCTGCATGCCCATATGCTCTAAGTGTTTTGTGAGTTCAGATTCTTTTGCGTCAGATCCGGAAATGGTGAAGTGTTCTTCAAAAAGAATCTCAGCAAGACCGCTCATGCTGATTCCGCCGATTCCGATAAAGTGAATGTGTATTGGTTCTTTAAAATTAATTTTATACATTTTATGAATACCTGCCTGTTTTTCGTTGAATATTGATGAAAAAGTTTATGAAAAACTTCATCTTTTTATAACAAAGCGTTCCAGAATGACTGAAACAGTTTCATTATACCCATATATCCGGATTTTGCAAATTCTTTTCGGATAATTCGGCGTTAGCTATTTTGACGAAAAAAACAGGACAAACACACATATTTGTATAAATTGTCAAAAAACAGAAAAAATTTCTGGAAAAATTGTGTAAAATGATGTACATTGAAAAAGGGTTGTGATATACTTGAAATATCAAGAGGACCAGATTGACTAGAAAGTGACGAGAGGTGATTGACGTGATTCGAAAAGAAATGATAGCAATGCTATTAGCGGGAGGTCAGGGAAGCCGTTTAGGCGTTCTGACAGCAAAAGTTGCAAAGCCGGCAGTTGCATTTGGAGGCAAGTATCGTATTATCGACTTCCCATTGAGTAACTGCATTAACTCCGGAATTGATACGGTCGGTGTGTTGACACAGTATCAGCCATTACGTTTGAATACCCATATCGGAATTGGTATTCCGTGGGATCTTGACCGTAATAACGGAGGTGTAACAGTACTTCCACCATATGAGAAGAGCAATAACAGTGAGTGGTATTCAGGAACTGCCAATGCGATTTATCAGAACATGAATTACATGGAGCAGTACAATCCGGAATATGTACTGATCCTGTCAGGCGATCATATTTATAAAATGGATTATGAAGTCATGCTTGATTTCCACAAGGAAAACAATGCAGACGTTACAATTGCGACGATGCCGGTTCCGCTGGAGGAAGCAAGTCGTTTTGGTATCGTGATTGCAGATGAAGATAAGCGAATCCAGGATTTTGAGGAGAAACCGGAACATCCAAGAAGCAATCTGGCTTCCATGGGTATTTACATATTCAGTTGGAAAGTATTGAAGGAAGCTCTGACAGCAATGAAGGATCAGAGCAACTGTGATTTTGGTAAGCACATCATTCCTTACTGCCACGAGAAGAAGCAGCGTCTGTTTGCTTATGAATACAATGGCTACTGGAAAGATGTAGGAACGCTTGGCTCTTATTGGGAAGCCAATATGGAACTGATCGACCTGATCCCGGAGTTCAACCTTTATGAAGAATACTGGAAGATCTACACCAAGAGTGATATTATCCAGCCACAGTATCTGTCCGAGGACAGCATTGTGGAGAAGAGTATCATCGGAGAGGGATCTGAGATCTACGGAGAGGTTCACAGTTCAGTCATCGGAGCTGGTGTTACGATCGGAAAGGGCAGCGTTGTCCGTGATTCCATTATCATGAAGGGAACACAGATCGGTGAGAATGTTGTGATCGACAAAGCGATTATTGCTGAAAACTGCAGCATTGGAGATAATGTTACATTAGGCGTTGGAGAGGAAAAACCGAACAAGTTCAATGAGAAGATCTATTCCTTTGGTCTTGTGACGATCGGAGAAGATTCCGAGATTCCGTCGAACGTCTCAGTCGGAAAGAACACTGCAATTTCCGGCAGAACCACAAAAGAAGATTATCCGGAAGGAATTCTTGACAGCGGTGAAGTAATTATTAAGGCAGGTGACTCAGAATGAAGGCAGTAGGAATTATTTTAGCTGGCGGTAATAACAGCCGCATGCAGGAATTATCGAACAAACGAGCAATTGCAGCAATGCCGATCGGAGGCAGCTACCGGAGCATCGACTTCGCTCTGAGCAATATGAGTAATTCTCATGTACAGACAGTCGCAGTGCTGACACAGTACAGCGCAAGATCTCTGAATGAGCATTTAAGTTCCTCCAAATGGTGGGATTTTGGACGTAAACAGGGTGGACTTTATGTGTTCAACCCGACTGTAACCGTTGACAATAGCTGGTGGTACCGCGGTACGGCAGATGCGATGTACCAGAATATCAGTTTCCTGAAAAAACGTCATGAGCCATATGTCATCATCAGCAGTGGTGACTGTGTATACAAACTTGATTTTAACAAAGTCCTTGATTACCATATCGAGAAGAAAGCAGATATCACCGTTGTGTGCAAAGATATGGATCCGAATGTGGATGTCAGCCGTTTTGGTGTTGTCCGCATGAATGAGGATTCCAGAATCGTTGAGTTTGAGGAGAAACCAATGGTTTCCCAGTCCAATACGATTTCTACAGGTATCTACATTGTCCGCAGAAGACAGCTCATTGAGATGTTAGAGCGGAGTGCTGATGAGGGAAGATGGGATTTTGTAACGGATATACTGATCCGTTACAAGAATATGAAGCGTATCTATGGTTATAAGATGAAAGAATACTGGAGCAATATTGCAACCGTAGATTCTTATTACCAGACCAATATGGACTTCTTAAAACCGGAAGTCAGAAATTACTTCTTTAAAGAAGAACCGGGAATTTTCTCAAAAGTGGATGATCTTCCACCGGCAAAATATAATGCAGGATCAGACGTGAAAAACAGCCTGATCGCGAGCGGATGTATTATCAACAGCAAGGTTGAAAATTCTATCTTATTTAAGAAGGTATTTGTCGGAAAAAATTGTGTGATCAAGAATTCCATTATTTTAAACGATGTTTATATTGGGGATAATACACACATTGAAAACTGTATCGTTGAGAGCCGTGATACATTGAAAGCCAACACATACTATTGTGGAGAGAATGGAATTAAGATCGTATCTGAGAACAATGAGAGATATGTATTATAGCCAGAATCACAGAGTTACTTACAGGGTGACAAAAACTTGCGTTAGATGAAGACCGAAAAGGGGGACTGAGACATCATGCAGATTACAGACGTTAGAATTAGAAAAGTTGAAAAAGAAGGCAAAATGAAAGCCGTAGTTTCTATTACCATAGATGAAGAATTTGTGGTACATGATATTAAGATCATTGAGGGAGAGAAGGGATTATTTATCGCGATGCCAAGCAGAAAGGCAGCAGACGGTGAATACCGTGATATCGCACATCCAATCAATTCCAATACAAGAGACCGCATTCAGAAACTGATCCTTGAGAAGTATCAGGAGACAATGGCTGCGGAAGAATAATAACTGCAGGTGAACGGGGCGCTATGGGGATAGCGGCCCGTTTTTTACAAAATTCATTTATCCGCTTGTAAAATCTAAAATCTTCTGTAAAATATAGGATGATACAATAAAAATAGGGAGAGTAAAAACCTCCCTATTTTCGCATGCATATAATAATAGAGAAAACAAAGGATAGAAAGGTATAGAAAAATGGAACAGTTAAAAGCAGTCATTCTGGCAGCAGGAAAAGGAACACGTATGAAATCTGATCTTCCAAAAGTGGTTCATACCATTGAGGGAAAATGCCTTGTAGATTATGCAATTGACGCGGCAGAGGGCGCTGGCGCAACAGACATCTGCCTTGTAGTAGGATATAAAAGTGAAGTAGTAAAAAGCAGTATCTCCCATAAAAATGTAAAATTTGCATTACAGGAAGAACAGTTAGGAACCGGTCATGCAGTAAAATGTGCCAGAGATTTCTTAGGTGAGGAGGGTCAGACATTGATCTTATTCGGAGATACACCGCTCATCACTGCAGAGACACTGAAACGTTTATCAGAGCATCATAAGAAAAATGGAAACACCGTGACCGTATTGTCAGCAATGGTTGATGATCCGACCGGCTACGGAAGAATCATCCGTGATGCAGACGGAAAATTCGTAAAGAGCGTGGAACATAAAGATGCATCACCGGAAGAATTAGAGTCTCACGAGATCAATTCCGGTATGTACATTTTTGACACAAAGGAATTGAAAGAAGCTTTGGATAAATTAACCCCAAACAATGCACAGGGCGAATATTATCTACCGGATACACTTACTATAATCAAAAACAAAGGCTTAAAAGTGGACGCATTTGCGCTCGAAGATCCGGAAGATATCACAGGTGTCAACGATCAGGAACAGCTTGCAGCAGCCGCTGCGGTGATCCGCGGACGACAGAACAAATAACTTGATTCAATAATAAACAGAAGGAGAACAGGAGATGTTTTTGATCGTAGGACTGGGCAATCCGACCAAACAGTACGAGAAGACGAGACACAATATCGGTTTTGATGTCATGGATGCGCTGGCAGAGAAATATAATATTAGTATCAGTGAAAACAAGCACAAAGCGCTTTGTGGAAAAGGCGTGATCGAAGGCATGAAAGTTGTTCTGGCGAAGCCACAGACATACATGAACTTAAGCGGCGAGAGCGTTGCAGAACTGATTAACTATTACAAATTAGATCCGGAATCTGAGCTGATCGTGATTTTTGATGACATCAGCTTAGAGCCGGGAAATATCCGCATCCGCAAAAAAGGAAGTGCGGGTGGGCATAATGGAATCAAAAACATTATTGCAATGACAGGCACGCAGAACTTCATGCGGATCAAAGTCGGTGTCGGAGAGAAGCCGAAGGGCTGGGATCTTGCAGACTATGTGCTTGGACGTTTCAGCACGGAAGACCGTGCAAAAGTCGAGGAAGCGATCGGACATGCAATGGATGCAGCCGTCCTGATGATGCAGGGTGAAGTCGACAAAGCAATGAACGATTATAACAGCAAAAAGCAGGAGTAAGCAAGCAGTATCAGCCGGGCAGAGAGGAGTACAGACAACGTGAAAACATTCACAGAACCCAAAGCGTTCACAGAACCCTTAAAAGAACTGCAGGGTTATGAAGAGTTAGAGCAGGCACTGAAAAAAACAACAGGAGTGATACAGGTCTCCGGTTGTATCGATGCCATAAAACCGCATATTGCATACAGTGTCAACAATGGTTCTGGAAACAGAATCATTGTTACTTTTCATGAGCAGAAAGCGAAGGAACTGTTAGAGGAATACCGTTTTTTTGATAAAAAAGCAGCTTATTATCCGGCAAAAGATATTCTTTTTTACCAGTCGGATATCCGTGGAAATGTTCTGACAGCGGAGCGTATCAATGCCTTGAAAATGATGGCAGAGGAAAAAGAATGTACCATTATAACTACATTTGACGGTCTGATGAATCCAATGCCAAGCCCGGAAAAGTTTATTCAGGCAGTAAAAAAAATCTCCGTGGGAGATACCGTCGAATTAAATGAGCTGACAAAACATCTTGTGGAGCTCGGATATGAGAAAAACTATCAGGCGGAGACAATGGGAGAATTTTCTGTGCGCGGTGGAATCATAGATATTTTTCCACTGACGGAGGAAAATCCATTCCGAATCGAACTGTGGGGAGATGAGGTGGACTCAATCCGTTCGTTTGATCCAGAGAGCCAGCGCTCCATTGAGAATCTGCAGGAAGTCTATATTTATCCGGCATGTGAACTGGTGCTGACGGAAGAAGAACGCCGGTCTGGTGTCGAGAAGATCAAGAAAGAAGCAAAAAAAGTTGCAGACAAGTTCCGCAAAGAGATGAAGACCGAGGAAGCCTGCCGGGTGCAGTCTATGGCGGATCAGATTGCCGAAGAAACAATGGAATATGGCATCTCAGCGGGACTGGATGCGTATCTTTCCTATTTCTGCGAGGAGCGGGTTTCCTTATTAGATTATCTGAAAAAAGAGGATTCCATTCTGTTTTTAGACGAGACAGTGCGGACCGTTGAGCGCGGACAGTCCACGGAAACGGAATTTTCCGAGAGCATGAAACAGCGTTTGGAAAAAGGATATATTCTCCCGGGGCAGATGCGTGAACTTTTTTCCTGCAAAGAGATACTGGCAAAGATCAATCAGATGCGCTGTGTCGCACTGGTCGCGCTTGATATGAAGTGCAATTCGTTGAACATCACAGAGCGTATGGCGATCGAGAGCCGCACGGTGAATCCGTATAACAACAGTTTTGAACTTCTGATCAAGGACTTAAAGCGTTATAAGAAAAACGGATACCGGATGATCCTGTTGTCGAGTTCGAGAACGAGAGCAAAACGTCTGGCAGAGGAACTGATGAATGAAGATCTTCCGGCATTTTATTCGGAAGATTTTGACCGGAATTTAAGCCCCGGCGAGATCATGACAGGCTATGGCAAGGTGAAAAAAGGCTATGAGTACCCGGCGGTGAAGTTTGTCGTCATTTCCGAGAGTGACATTTTCGGCTCCGAAAAAAAGAAAAAGAAACGCCACAGAATGTATGAGGGCGAGAAAATCGCCAGCTTTACAGACTTAAATATCGGCGATTATGTAGTGCATGAGAATCATGGACTTGGTATTTACCGCGGTATCGAGAAGATCGAAGTGGATAAGACGGTAAAAGATTATATCAAGATTGAATATGCCGGTGGTGGAAATCTTTATATCCTGGCGACGCAGTTGGAACTGATCCAGAAATATGCCGGTGCTGATGCGAAGAAACCAAAGTTAAATAAGCTTGGCGGTCAGGAATGGAATAAGACGAAAACAAAAGTCCGTGGCGCGGTCAAGGAGATCGCCGGAGATCTTGTGCGGCTGTATGCGGCAAGGCAGAGTGAGCGAGGTTTTGCTTACGGACCGGATACTGTATGGCAGCGGGAGTTTGAGGAGATGTTCCCGTTTGAGGAGACGGAAGATCAGGATCTTGCGATCGAGGCGACTAAAAAAGATATGGAAAGCACGAAGATCATGGATCGTCTGATTTGTGGGGATGTCGGCTATGGCAAGACAGAAATTGCTATCCGCGCAGCGTTTAAGGCGGTTCAGGACGGAAAGCAGGTGGCATTTTTAGTGCCGACCACTATTTTAGCGCAGCAGCATTACAATAATTTTGTGCAGCGAATGAAAGATTTTCCGGTGAATATTGATCTGCTCTGCCGTTTCCGGTCTGCGGGCGAACAGAAGAAAACATTAGAAAAACTGAAAAAAGGACAGGTGGATATCATCATAGGCACACACCGTCTTTTATCTAAAGATGTGGTGTTTAAAGATCTCGGACTTTTGATGATCGACGAGGAACAGCGCTTTGGTGTTACCCACAAAGAAAAAATCAAACAGTTAAAAAATAATATTGACGTTCTCACACTGACCGCGACGCCAATTCCGCGGACACTGCACATGAGCCTGATCGGAATCCGTGATATGAGCGTGTTAGAGGAACCGCCAATGGATCGTATCCCAATCCAGACCTATGTTATGGAATACAACGAGGAACTTGTGCGGGAAGCCATTTCCAGGGAACTTGCAAGGGGCGGACAGGCGTATTATGTGTACAATCGAGTAAAAGAGATCGCAGATGTCGCAACAAAAATCGCAGAGCTTGTTCCGGAGGCAAACGTTGCTTATGCGCATGGTCAGATGAAAGAGACGGAACTCGAAAACATCATGTATAAGTTTATCAACGGCGAGATCGATGTGCTTGTGTCAACAACGATCATTGAGACAGGACTTGATATTTCCAATGTCAATACCATGATCATTCATGATGCGGACAATATGGGATTGTCGCAGTTGTATCAGCTCCGTGGGCGTGTGGGACGTTCGAACCGCACAGCGTATGCGTTTTTAATGTATAAGCGGGATAAAATGTTAAAAGAAGTGGCAGAAAAACGTCTGGCGGCGATCAAGGAGTACACCGAGCTTGGCAGTGGATTTAAAATCGCCATGCGTGACCTTGAGATCCGTGGAGCCGGAAACCTGCTTGGCGCGGAACAGCACGGACATATGGAGGCGGTCGGATATGATCTGTACTGCAAGATGTTAAACGAGGCTGTCAAAGAGGCAAAAGGCATGAAGCAGGAAGAAAACTTCGACACCACGATCGACATTGACATTGACGCCTACATTCCAATGGGATATATCGCAAATGAAATGCAGAAACTCGATATTTACAAACGTATCGCAGATATCCAGACGGAAGAAGAGACGGAGGAAATGTTAGAGGAACTGATCGACCGTTTCGGAGAACCGCCGAAACCGGTAGAAAACCTGCTCTACATTGCAAAAATAAAATCACTTGCGCATGAGGTTTACCTGACAGAAATTTCACAGAAAGCCGACACGGTGAAATTTACACTCTATGAGAAGGCGAAACTGGATGTGGCAAAAATACCGGAATTTGTAGCTTCTTACGGCAATAACCTGAAATTTGTCATGGACGCAAAAGCACCGTATTTTACCTATTTTTTCAAGAAAAATTCCAGAGAAAAAAATGTGGATGTAAGAGTTGTGATCGACGCTTTCTTGAGTGGCATGCGGGAAACTCTGTGAAAAAAGGGTGAAAAATCTTGCGGCAGCAGTCAAAAAGCACTATAATAGGAAAAGCGACTATCCATGTATCAAAATTCGTTTGGATAGATTAGGAGGAATTATGGTTACAAAGAAATTTACAACGTTGCTGGTAAGCGGTGTCTTGGCAGCATCTATGTTAGTGGGATGCGGCGGTATCAATAAAAATGAAACAGTCGCAACCTTAGATGGACAGGAGATCAAATTAGGAGTTGCTAATTTTGCAGCACGTCTGCAGCAGGCAGAGGCAGATGATTTTTACAGATCTTATTTTGGAGATGAGGTCTGGACTTCTGATCTTTATGGAAACGGTACTACGATGGAAGAGTCCACAAAGAGCAATGTCATCGGAATGATCGAGAACTTATATGTACTGCAGAATCATATGGCAGATTATGATGTGACATTAACAGATGAGGAGACTGCAAAAATTGCAGATACCGCTGCACAGTTTATGGCAGATAATGATGAAAAGGCGATCAATGCACTCGGCGCAACGGAGGACATTGTGAATGAATACCTTACATTAGTAACCATTCAGAGCAAAATGCGTACAGCGATCATCGCGGATGCAGATACGAATGTCAGTGACGCGGACGCCAACACAAGTGCATATAGTTATGTTAATGTATCGAAAACCAGTTATAAAGATGCAGAAGGAAACACGCAGGAATATACAGATGACGAGAAAGCAGAACTTGCAGATACAGTTCAGAAATTCCACGATGCAGCAGCAGACACGACACTTGATACAGCCGCAGATGAGTATGGATATACGGTGAGTACAGGTACGTTTTCATCAGATAATACCACATTGGATGAAGAAGTGCTTACTGCATTAGAGGGACTTAAGAACGAAGGAGACCTTTCTGACGTCGTAGAGACAGACAATTATTACTATGTACTTCGTCTGGATGAGATCACAGATGCAGATGCGACAGAGCAGCACAGACAGGAGATCATCAGCCAGCGCCAGAGTGACTTATATAATGAAGTGTTACAGGGCTGGAAAGATGATGCAGAGTGGGTATTAAATGAAAAAGTATGGGAAAAAGTTACATTTGATAACTTGTTCACAACAACGGTAGAATCCACAGAGGCAGCAGAAGATAACACAGCAGCAGACAATGCAGTGACAGAGAATACTGAGTCAGTGGATGGCACAGAATCTGTTCAGTAAAAATACAGACATGCAGGATAATCAGGGAATCATATCGGTTCAATGGTTATCCTGTTTTTTCTTGTGAAATGCTGGCGTTTATGTTATCCTAAAAAATAAGGCGAAGACCCGCGCGTTTGTATGCCAAACACGCAATGCCGATAAAATAAGCATTTTACATAAACAGTAAGAGGAATCCGAAACAATGAAAAAAGACAATATCGTACTGATCGGAATGCCTGGCGTAGGAAAAAGCACTGTGGGTGTCATTCTTGCGAAGGTATTGGGATATGAATTTATAGATGCAGACCTTGTGATCCAGAAGGAAGAAGGCAAACTGTTAAAAGAGATTATTGAAGAAGTAGGAACAGACGGTTTCATCGAGGTGGAAAACCGTGTGAACAGCTCGCTTATGGTGGAACATTCGATCATTGCCACAGGCGGAAGCGTTGTTTACGGCAAAGAGGCAATGGAGCATTTAAGAAGTATCGGAACGGTGATCTATTTACAGCTTCCGTATGAAGAACTGGATAAGAGATTAAGCGACATCAAGGGGCGCGGTGTTGTTTTAAGAGACGGACAGACTTTAAAAGATCTGTATGAGGAGCGTGTTCCGTTATATGAAAAATATGCGGATGTCGTTGTAAATGAATACGGTCTGAATGTGGAGCAGACCATTGATAAAATTTTAAGTTTGAGGAATGAAGCAAAATGCAAAAAATAAAGTTGACGAAAAAAGTTATCATAGAACTGCTCGTGATAGCGGGTCTATTTTTGGTCTTATTGTTTTTTGCGGTTTCACAAAAGATAACAATCGGACAGAAATATCAGCAGGTTTATTTTAATGGTGAATTAATTGGAAATGTTGCGGTACACGTAGATGTAGATAAAGCAGTACATGAAGTGAGGCGCGAACTTGCGGCAGAGAGCGCAGATCCTGTGTGCATGGATTATGAATATTCTTCCAGCAAAGCCAATGATTGGTTTACCCCACTATTCACAGAAGATGCATTAAAAGAAGCCTTAAAGGAAAAAATGAGAGTATCAGAAATTGAAACGCAGGTGAGAGCCTATACGGTGGCAATCGAAGGCTATCGCGGCAATTTCAAAAGTATGGACGAAGTGACAGAATTTTTAAATACAGTCAAAAATGAGGCTGACACAGAGGGACAGTTTACAACACAGGTTTCGAAAGAAGAAGGACATATAAGCGGTATCTACAGTGCGCAGTTAGTGACGGTTGATCCAAAAGAGGACACAGAAGTGATCCCGGAGGAAACATTGGCAGATCAGGTGTCCGGTGGTGTAAATGGTGCTTTTACTTACCAGCTGGAATATGCCATGGCAAATCCAAAAGACGACAGTTACGAGACCGGAACACTGGATATAGAATTTATAGAGAGTGTAGAAGTATACGAAAAATATATTGCCGAGGATGCACTGTCGGATGTGGAAACACAGGTAGAGGAAGTAACAAAAGAAAAAGAAACGAATAAAATATATGTAGTAGAGAGTGGTGATGTACTTTCTGTGATCGCCATGGATCATGATACAACTGTAGCGAATATCATGACGTTAAATGGATTTGACAATGCAGATGTAAGAATCTACCCGGGACAGGAAATCATCATTGCAGTACCGGAACCGGACTTAAGCCTTCGTATCAAAAAGGGTGAGGTTTACGAGGAAGATTACAACGCAGAACCGACCATTATTAAAAATGACGAATGGTATACGACAAAGCAGGTGGTACATCAGGAAGGTACGACCGGACACAGAGAGCGCAACGATATCGTTACCTATGAAAATGGAATCGAAGTAGCAAGAGAGCTTGCACATCAGACCATTATGGTAGAATCAACACCAGCAATCATTGAGCAGGGAACGATCACACCGCCAACGTATATCAAACCTTTGGCAGGCGGACATTTTACATCTGGTTTCGGACGCCGCTGGGGAAGAATGCACAAAGGTGTTGACTGGGGCTGCCCGGTAGGAACAACTGTTTACGCATCCAGCGCAGGAACCGTTGTAAGTGCCGGTTACAGCAAAGGATATGGTAACAATGTTGTCATCAGTCATCCGGATGGCAGAATGACACGCTATGCCCACAACAGTAAGTTACTGGTATCAGCAGGACAGTGGGTAGAACAGGGACAGAGCATTGCACTGAGCGGAAGCACAGGAAGATCGACAGGACCACATGTTCATTTCGAGATATACATCAATGGAGTTGCGGTAAATCCATTGAATTATATTGGTCAGTAATGTTATAATCAGAAAAAGAACCGCTTGACAAAAAGATACAATGGTTACTATAATAATGTGTTTGTATGCAACCATTCGATAAGTCTGTAAGTTGATGGCAGGCGGGACGAAAATGTTCATAGAGGTGTAATATGGAACAGTATGTGATTAAAGGTGGAAATCCTTTGGTTGGAGAAGTTGAGATTGGCGGAGCGAAAAATGCGGCACTGGCAATCCTTTCTGCAGCAGTAATGACGGATGAAACTGTTACGATAGAGAATCTCCCAAATGTGAGAGATATAAATGTATTATTAAATGCAATCCAGGAGATTGGAGCAAAAGTAGACCGGATTGACGCTCATACCGTTAAGATCAACGGATCTTTTATCCGTGATTTTAATGTTGACAATGAGTATATCAGAAAAATCAGAGCATCTTATTATCTGATCGGTGCTTTGTTAGGAAAATATAAAAGAGCAGAGGTGGCACTTCCGGGTGGATGTAATATCGGAAGCCGCCCGATTGACCTGCATTTAAAGGGATTCAGTGCATTAGGTGCGCATGTGGATATCAAGCATGGACTTGTCCTTGCATCCGCAGAAAAACTGACCGGAACCCATATTTATCTGGATAAAGTATCGGTCGGAGCAACCATTAATATTATGATGGCAGCTTCCATGGCAGAGGGAAAGACCATTATTGAAAATGCAGCAAAAGAACCACATGTGGTTGATGTTGCGAATTTCCTGAACAGCATGGGTGCACAGATCCGTGGTGCAGGAACCGACGTTATCAGGATCGTAGGTGTGGAAAAACTCCATAAGACCGAGTATTCCATTATCCCGGATCAGATTGAAGCAGGAACCTTTATGTTTGCGGCAGCCGCAACCAAAGGGGATGTTACAGTAAAGAATGTAATTCCAAAGCATTTAGAGGCAACCACAGCAAAACTTTTGGAAATCGGCTGTGAGGTGGAAGAATTTGACGATGCAGTGCGTGTTGTTGCGTCCAAACCGCTTCATCATACACAGGTGACAACACTTCCATATCCTGGTTTCCCGACAGATATGCAGCCACAGATGGCAGTTGTTCTTGGAATTTCCGAGGGAACAAGCACGGTTACTGAGAGCATTTTTGAGAACCGTTTCAAATATGTAGACGAATTGACACGTATGGGTGCCAATATTAAAGTAGAGAGCAATATTGCAATCATCAATGGAACTGAAAAATACACCGGAGCAAGAGTGAACGCACCGGATCTTCGTGCGGGCGCAGCACTTGTCATTGCAGGTCTTGCAGCAGAAGGTATTACAGTTGTAGATGATATTTACTATATTGAACGTGGATATGAAGAATTTGAATCCAAGCTGGCTTCTTTGGGTGCGGTGATCGAAAAAGTGAGCACGGAAAAAGAAATCCAGAAATTCACGCTTAAGGTTTCTTAAACCGGAGGCTGACTAGGTAATGTAGGCAGATTTTATGGCTGCGTTATAGGCTATGAAGGGCAGATATAAGAGTCCATACACAAGTCAAATTATTAGTGTATATAAAAGAAAATCGTACAAACGAAATATGATGTTCCTGTTCGCAGAGCTCACAAAGGAAATCATATTTGTTTGTACGATTTTTCTTTTTCTCTATGCTGTGACTGACTTGTGCATGTACTCTTATATCTGCCCTGCTTTACGTTATGAATGTAGCTCAAAATCTGCCTGATTTGCTGAAATATCCGGCTAACTTTCCACATTTTACAGGCATTCCTGTCTGTTCATTAGTGAAATGATATGTGAAAGGCTGGTGGGAAGCCAGAGGATATTTTAATATAAGAAAATCTTAATAATTTCTTGTTAATTTCTTATGCAAGTATTTGAAAACTTGTATGAGAAATTTGTTATATTAAACTTAAACAATATAGATGTAAGGAGTTGAAAAGTATGTCTGAAAAGATATTGATTATAGATGACGAGCAGGATATAGCGGACTTATTGGAAGTCTATTTAAAAAATGAAAATTACACAGTTTATAAATACTATTGTGCTAAGGATGCCATGCCATGTATCGAAAATGGCGATATTGATCTCGCTATTTTGGATATTATGCTTCCAGATATGGATGGTTTTTCAATTTGTCAGCTTATACGCCAAAAATACACTTATCCGATTATCATGCTGACTGCTAAAATTGAGGAAACAGACAAAATTACCGGTCTGACATTGGGAGCTGATGATTATGTAACAAAACCATTTCGACCACTTGAAGTGGTTGCCAGAGTAAAAGCACAACTGAGACGTTATAAAAGGTACGCACTTGAGACGATTCCTGAAAAAGTTTCCTCAACGCTTTCATACAATAAATTAAGTCTGAATGTGCAGACTCATGAATGTTTGTTAGAGGGAGAAACTATTTCATTAACGCCTACGGAGTTTTCTATCCTGCATGTTCTTTTAGCGAGTGCCGGAAAAGTTGTAAGCATTGAGGAATTGTTTCATTTAGTATGGAAAGATGAATATTACTCTAAAAACAGCAGTACAATTACCGTACATATCCGGCATCTGCGTGAAAAATTAAATGATACTTCCGACACACCACAATATATTAAAACGGTTTGGGGTATTGGTTATAAAATTTAGAAAAAAGGAGACTGACAATGAAGAAAAATTCAAAATTTCTGATACTTATTCTATTTTTAATTTATCTGGTACTCTTGGTCTGGATCATACTGTTCAAATTGCAATTCTCAATCAACGATTTGGACAAGATAAGAAGTGTGAACTTCATGCCATTTTACTATGATAAGGAAATTGGAGAATCATTTCACTTAAAAGAGGTTCTTGAAAATGTTTTAATTTTCATGCCTATGGGCATCTATCTTCAAATGCTCTTGTCAAAATCAAACTACTATAAAAAACTGATGATAATTGTTGGAACAAGTTTACTATTGGAAACAGCGCAATATGTTTTAGCAATTGGTGTATCAGATATTACTGATATACTTACAAATACAGCAGGAGGTCTTTCAGGTCTGATTTTATATTCTATGATTGCTCATTTACTTGGAAAAAAAGAAAAAACAAATAGACTGTTTTCGATTTTGGGACTCATTGTAAGTGTTATTGTGGTTGGAATGCTTGGATTTATCCTGTTTGCAAATCAGTAGGAGGTACAATTTTTATGTCGGACAAAAAAAATACAACCGAAAAACATCTTAGAGTATGTCTGTTCCTATCGTTGCTGATTTATGCTGTTGCAGGATATATTATGACGCTCCTGTTGGATTATATTTTTTCAAAATTCAACAACGGTATTCTGGCATGGTTCTACTTGCGGATAGATGTTTTTTTCATACTCTATTTGGTGATTGGCTTTGTATATATCTTCGAATATTATTGGAAAAAGCCATGGAAATATCTGGATGAAGTGATTACAGCAACCACAACCGTTTATGAGCAAAATGATCATTCTGTAATTTTATCTGAACCGCTGAAAGAATTAGAGGAGCAGCTAAATCAAATAAAAATGTCTATACTGTTAAGTAAGCAGACCGCAAAACAGGCTGAGCAAAAGAAAAATGAAATTGTCATGTATCTGGCACATGATATACGAACCCCTTTGACAACTGTAATTGGTTATTTGAGTTTGCTCCATGAAGCACCTGATATGCCAAATCAGCAAAAGGAAAAGTATGTAAAGGTTGCGTTGGATAAGGCAGAACGTCTCGAAAAGCTCATCAATGAACTTTTTGAAATCACAAAGTATAATACTCACACGGTCGTTATCCAAAAAGAGCATGTGGATTTACACTGCTTGATTGCACAGGTAATTGATGAAATATATCCAACACTCTCCGCAAATGGTAATACAGCAGTATTTACCTCGGAAGATGATTTAACTGTCGAGGCTGATCCCGAAAAAATGGCAAGGGTTTTCAGCAACCTTTTGCGAAATGCTGCTGCATACAGTTACCCCAAAACAGAAATTCATATATTTGCTAAAAGATTCCTACATGAAGTTCAGATTACTTTTGAAAATCATGGAAAAACAATTCCATCAGAGCAGATAAAGAGTATATTCGAGAAATTCAATCGTTTGGATGAAGCAAGACTTTCCAACACCGGCGGTGCGGGACTTGGACTTTCCATTGCAGAAGAAATTATACATTTACATGGGGGAACGATTACTGCATCCAGTAAAAACGAAATGATAGATTTTGTAATCACATTGCCTACATTCTCTTAGGAAAAATAGAACATACTCTTAGTGATTACTTAGGAAATTAAATGTAAATTAAAGAAAAATCGTACAAACAAATAGGATTTCCTTTGTGAGCTTTGCGAACAGGAACATCATATTTCGTTTGTGCGATTTTTCTTTATAATAACCAATAATATTGACTTGTGTGTGGATTCTTATATCTGTCCTTCACTACCTATAACGTAGCCATAAAATCTGCCTACATTACCCAGTTCAACTCCGGTTTACAACACCGACTGGATATGCAGATCCGGCTGTGTCGACAGATCCAGACAGCTTCCGTCCATTAACTGGATGATCGGTTTCGATAAGCGGTTTTTATTTAACATGACAATATTTGCTACACGTCCGTCATTGAGCAGCACACGGTTATTCTGATAAGTGCTTGCAATGTGTGACAAAAATGTCAGAATAAACTTCGGATTGTACTTGGAAAGACCATCATGTTCAAAATTGTTAATTACCTGGAAGACACAGAGCGGTGCGCGGTAAGAGCGCGCAGCGGTCATGGCATCGTATACATCTGCGATGGAAACGATTGCCGCATATTCATCAATATCGGATTGAGACAAACCAGTTGGATAACCGCTGCCGTCACTTCTCTCGTGATGGCAGAGAACTGCTTTTTTCACGTGAGAGTCTAATGGGAGTGATTTTAATATGTCATAACCGAATTTTGGATGCTGTTTTACAAGGGCGAACTCCTCGTCGGTATACTTTCCGGGTTTATTTAAAATCTCGTTTGGAATCTTTAACTTGCCGATATCATGTAAAGCACCGGCAAGCGTTAATGTATCCAATTCTTCTGGTGAGAACTTTAACCAGCGTCCAAGTCTGCGGCTGATCAGTGAAACATTCAGCGAATGAGCGTAAACAGAGTCCTCCACGGAACGCATATTGTGGAGCATATCAAAAAGCTCTAAGGATGTTTTGCAGGAATAATATAATTCCCTGGTGTCAGATAAAAGCTGCTCGTAGTCCAGTGGCTTATTGTGGAACACACAGTCCTCAAGAACAGTGCGGTAGGTGGCGATCACCTTAGAATAAGAAATCTGGAAGTCCTGAAACTCTTTGGAACGGACAACCTTCTGTGAATAGGAAGGAGCCTGAGCTTCCGGTTTTACAATTTGAGGAGGAACTTCGACCTTTTCCTCTTTTTTCTCAGTAACCACAGGATCATCAGTGATCATAACCTGTGAAATTACATAAAATTTGATACGGGAAATGAGACGGTCTGTGAGAGGAACTCCATTTTCAACGATCAGCTGACCGCCTCTGGTGCGAACTTCTCCAGCAGTCACCATTCCTGGTACTAATTCATCTGTTGGATAATATTTTGTCATTTGCATACCCCAATCTATACATTTCTATAAAAATAGTATATGTTTGCAGAAAATGAAAGTCAACAGTAACTATATACATTCGGGCAGGTTTGTATATCGTTTTGAAAAAGTCCTTGACAGAGAAGCGGTTAGAGAGTATCTTAGAGCAAGTGAGATTGATACGGCTATTCGTTCAGTCCACAGAGCAGATTTGAAAATTCAATATTGTGTCAAAGTAATTAGAATGTAATTACATAAAATTTTCTTATTCAGAGTGATGGAGATACATAGGATCTATGAAGTCACGGCAACCCCTCTACGGAAGGTGCCTACCTGAGCGAGCAAATTAGTTGGATCGAAGATCCAAGACTATATTTAATAGTTCGAACAATAAGAGGATTTGATAATCTGATGATTTATTAACTCCGCTTGTTCGAGACAGCGGAGCTTTTTTTATGGAAAAATTGCAATGAGATGTTTCTGTAAAGTAAAAACGCTTCGTTGGGATGCGGGAGTACGCAGACAGATTGAACATGGCGGAATACACTATGATAACGGGAAATTTCCCACCACAAGAAGAAAGGAACGAACAAATGGAAAAATTATTATTCACATCCGAGTCCGTTACAGAAGGACATCCGGACAAAATGTGCGATGCAATCTCTGATGCAATCCTTGATGCATGCATGGAACAGGATCCAATGAGCCGTGTAGCCTGTGAGACTGCAAGCTGTACAGGATTTGTACTTGTAACAGGAGAGATTACAACAAAAGCACAGTTAGATATCCCTTCAATCGTTCGTAAAACAGTAAACGAGATCGGATATAACGATGCAAAAACAGGTTTTGACGGACATACATGCGCAGTTATGGTAGCACTCGACCAGCAGTCTCCGGATATTGCTATGGGTGTTGATAAAGCATTAGAAGCAAAAGAAAACAAAATGTCTGACGAGCAGTTAGAGGCAATTGGTGCCGGCGATCAGGGTATGATGTTTGGTTATGCAACAAACGAAACACCAGAGTTAATGCCGTATCCAATTTCTCTTGCACATAAATTAGCTTTACAGCTTACAAAAGTCCGCAAAGACGGTACATTAAAATATTTAAGACCAGACGGAAAAACACAGGTTTCCGTAGAGTATGATGAGAACGGCAAGCCAAAGAGATTAGAGGCTGTTGTATTATCTACCCAGCATGATGAGGATGTGACACAGGAGCAGATCCATGAGGATATCAAAAAATATGTATTTGATCCAATCCTTCCAATAGAGTTAGTAGATGCAGAGACAAAATTCTTCATCAACCCAACAGGACGTTTTGTAATTGGTGGACCACACGGAGACGCAGGTCTTACCGGACGTAAGATTATCGTAGATACCTACGGTGGATATGCCCGTCACGGCGGCGGAGCTTTCTCCGGAAAAGACTGTACAAAAGTTGACCGTTCCGCAGCTTACGCAGCACGTTACGTTGCAAAGAATATCGTAGCAGCAGGACTTGCAGAAAAATGTGAGATCCAGCTTTCTTATGCAATCGGTGTTGCACAGCCTACATCCATTATGGTAGACACCTTTGGAACAGGAAAACTTTCTGATGAAAAACTGGTCGAGATCGTTCGCGAGAACTTTGATCTCCGTCCGGCAGGAATCATCAAGATGCTTGACTTAAGAAGACCAATCTACCGTGGAACAGCAGCTTACGGACATTTCGGACGTACAGACTTAAATCTTCCTTGGGAAGCTACAGACAAAGCAGAGGTATTAAAAAAATATTTATAATCGGTATTTTGCAGGTTAATTTATGAAAAGTTTAGAATCTTTTTCGGAAAATGTCATAGGATTTCAGACGGTTCATGCTATAATAGGTCATAGGGTTTGTCCCTGTGGCCTATTTTTGCGATATAATGTACGCGAAGGCAAAAGTGAGCATGCGATATATCATGGACACGTATGTTTGCATGCCGTGGACATGATATATGCATGTGAACGCGCCCGCGAGTCAGGAAAACCGTAGGTTTTTCTGACTTTTGCCGGAGCATATTTTGCACATGATATAATGGGCAAAAAGATAGAAAACCGTTTTCATAGAAGGAAAGCATATGAAGTTTAAGAATAAAATTATTATTTCATTCTGCATCATTATTTTTGTGCCGATTTTCCTCGCAATGCTGGTTTTGTTCAGTATGCAGCATATCCAGATGAAGGCAATCGAGCAGACTTATGGTGTGGAAGGGGAAGGATACAGCTATTTTTCTAATTCGGTGCAGCTTTTGAGCAGGTTCACGCGGGAGATTTATCAGGAACTTCACCAGGTGTCGGACAATCAGCCTGAGAAGTTACAGGATGAAGCGTATCTTGAAAAAGTAAACCAGCAGTTGGAGGAAAAAGCATCTTATCTCATTGTCCGGAAGGGACAGGAACTGGTATATATAGGAAAAAGTGCAGGAACATCGCTTTTGACGGAGCTTCCGGAATATGGAAGCGCGGATAACAATGCAGATTCCGGTACTTATATGGATGGCGACGAGCAGGCACTGGTAAAACAGATTGATTTTATCTATCCGGATGGTACACCGGGAAGCATTTTCATCGTGACCAGGTTAGAAGAAATGGTTCCGGAACTGAAAAGTCTTCTGATCGATATTATGGTTTCCATTGTGCTGATTCTTGTGCTGACGGCGTGCATGCTGACGGTCTGGATTTACACAAGTCTGATCAATCCGATAAAAAAACTGCAGACTGCGGCGCAGAATATCAAAGAGGGAAATCTTGATTTTACGATAGAGACAGAGAGCAAGGATGAGATCGGCGAACTTTGTACCAGTTTTGAGGAAATGCGGCAGAGGTTGAAAGACAATGCCGAAGAGAAAATCAATAGCGAGAAAGAAAATAAAATGTTGATCAGCAATATCGCGCACGATCTGAAAACGCCGATCACTGCGGTAAAAGGATATGCGGAAGGATTGATGGACGGTGTTGCGGATACCCCGGAAAAACGGGATAAGTATATCCGAACAATTTATAATAAAGCAAATGAGATGGATA
Source organism: uncultured Roseburia sp. (assembly GCA_900542495.1). GTDB lineage: Bacteria > Bacillota > Clostridia > Lachnospirales > Lachnospiraceae > Roseburia. The sequence goes on along the minus strand of UQNW01000001.1, from coordinate 126,887 downwards.
CGCTTATCAATGAGCTGACGCTCTATGCGAAGATCGATACGAACCGTATACCATACAATTTTGCCAAAATCAATGTGGGTGAATACTTCAATGACTGCATTGAGGAGATCGGACTGGATCTTGAGTCAAAAAATATCGGACTGGCATACTTTAATTATACAGATGGATCGACACAGATCATTGCGGATCCGGAACAGCTTCGCAGAGTGATCCACAATATTATTGGAAATTCCATTAAATATCTGGACAAGCAGAGAGGGCTTATCAACATCCGTATCAAGGATGTTGGCGATTTTATCCAGGTGGAGATCGAGGATAACGGCAGGGGGATTGCAGCAGCGGATCTGCCATACATTTTTGACCGTTTCTACCGTACGGATGCTTCGAGAAATTCTGCAACCGGAGGCAGCGGAATCGGATTGTCAATTGTGAAAAAAATTATTGAAGACCATGGTGGAAAAATCTGGGCGACCAGCAAGGAGTCCATCGGAACCGTTATGTATTTTGTGATCAGAAAATATCAGGAGGTGCCAAATGAGCAGAGTATTAATAGTTGAAGATGAAGAAGCAATCGCAGATCTTGAAAAAGATTATCTGGAATTGAGCGGATTTACCGTAGAGATTGAGAATAACGGAACAGCAGGATTGAAAAGAGCATTGTCCGAGGAATTTGACATGTTCATTTTAGATCTTATGCTTCCGGGAACGGATGGATTTGAAATCTGCAAAAAGATCCGTGAGGAGAAAAATACACCAATTCTTATGGTTTCAGCCAAAAAAGATGATATTGACAAGATTCGTGGACTTGGACTTGGCGCGGACGATTACATCACAAAACCATTTTCTCCAAGTGAGCTGGTAGCGAGGGTGAAAGCACATCTCGCCAGATATGAGCGCCTGATCGGAAGCAGTGAGGCGAAAAATGATATCATTGAGATCCGTGGTATCCGCATTGACAAGACAGCACGCCGTGTCTGGGTGAACGACGAGGAAAAACAGTTTACAACAAAAGAATTTGATCTTCTTACCTTTTTGGCAGAGAATCCAAACCATGTGTTCACCAAAGAAGAATTGTTCCGGGAAATCTGGGATATGGAATCCGTCGGAGATATTGCAACAGTTACCGTGCATATCAAGAAGATCCGCGAAAAGATCGAGATGAATACCAACAAACCGCAGTATATAGAAACAATCTGGGGGGTTGGGTACAGATTTAAGCTGTAGCAGAGAGGAATAACATATAGTATATGGATAAACCTGAGATAATTATTTATAAAACAGAAGATGGTGGGTTAGAGCAACAATCAACAATGAGAAAAATCGGAAATTCCGAATTTTCTACCAAACCTACAAACTATTATAATCTGGATATGGTTATTTCGGTGGGGTATACTTTAAAGAACTTCTTGAAAGAATTCGTGATATTCGAGCTTCTGAAAAAGTTTTTTATAGACAAGTTCTTGAAATATATGCGACAAGTATAGATTATGATTCCAAGGCAGAAGAATCTATCGCATTTTTTAAAAAGTACAAAATAAAATTCATTATGCAGTTTCAGGAGAAACGGCTGCGGAGGTTATCCATAATAGAGCAGATGCCGAACGTGAAATACCAATGACTATGACCGACTGGTCAAATCATTTGGATGGAATACTTACATCCACGGGTGAAAAATTATTGAAAGGAAATGGAACAGTTTCTCATTTACAGGCTATGAAAAAAGCAGAGGATGAATATAAGAAGTATAAAGCAAGAACAATTAGTGATGTTGAGAATGATTATCTTAATAGTATTGAGATGATAGAATCAAAGTGTAAAAAAAAATGACAGGTATATAACAAGAAGCAATGTGTTTTACGGCACATTGCTTCTTGTTTTATAAAGGCTTTCTAGCTTTGATTTTCGTAAATTCTATGATTTCTTTCTTATCTTCATCAGATATCTTATCAAAATAAAAAAGTAATTCCCGTTCTAAATTCGTGTTAAACATATATTTTTTCTTGTTCGAGGGATCATTAAAAAAAGCAAGAAATTCTGATAAATCGGTGCTTGCCTGTGTTGGCGCAGGTGCATCGTAAGATTCCTCCCTGTCAATATCGATTGTCAGATGAAGCAGATCATCAACAGAAATATTATAAAGTCCTGCTAATTTATAAAAAACTTCGGCGTCCGGTGTCCGTTTGCCGGTTTCGTAATGGCTGTATGTCTGGCGTACAACGCCCAATACCTCCGCAACATAATCCTGCGTGTAATTATTGACTTTGCGTAATTCTTTTAACTTCTGTGGAAGTAATTTGTTCTTCATATAAATACCACCTTTGCTCTTAGTATATTTTTTGTTGGTGCCTTGGATGTAGCAAGGTGTAGCATATCAGACAACAAAAGTTAAAATGTTAACACTAATCTACACTACAATTGTAACAATCTGTTGCGAAAAAAATAGAATCATTATGGATTATTTACAAAATATCAACATTTATGCATATGGAAAATGGATTGTTTATTGTTAAAAAGTAACAAAGTGTAGCAAAATTTAAAAATAGATGTTAACAAACTGTAGCGAAAAGACGATATAAATGATACAAGACGTAGCAAATGGAATTGCGATGAAAAACAAGGAGGCTAAAATCCTCTCCTCACCATTAGGTTCGGATTTTTCCTTCGGAAAAACATGGAGGATTTATGTTAAAGATTTCACTGAAACAAGGTCAGTATGTAAATATCGGAGATAACATCCGCGTAGTTTATGTGGGCGGAACTGGAAATCACGGACGGCTGATGATCGATGCTCCAAAGGATGTCAGGATTGCAAGGAGTACCGTAGAACAAAATCCGGAGCGCAGGAAAGATACGTATTATCCGGAACCTGCGATCTCAAAAGAAGCACAGGATGAGATCAAGAAAATCTTATGGAATGAGCGCATGAAAGCGGAAACAAAAAAAGATGCAGAAAGAATGAAACACTAAGTTCATTTAAAACATCACACAATCATCTGGTAATAGACAGGGCACAACCCGGGACGCTCTGTTTGTTATAAATAATGCCGGAAAAGGAAGTCCGGCCAAAAAACATAATAGCTCATCAAAAGGATGAGACAAGGAGGATTATATTATGGTAGTACAACACAATTTACAGGCAATGAACGCTAACAGAATGTTAAATGTAACAACAGGACAGCAGGCAAAGTCCACAGAGAAGTTATCTTCTGGTTACAGAATCAACCGTGCAGCAGATGACGCAGCAGGATTAACAATTTCTGAAAAAATGAGAAAACAGATCAAAGGTCTGGATCAGGCTTCCACAAACGCACAGGACGGTGTATCCGCAGTTCAGACAGCAGAGGGTGCTTTGACAGAAGTTCACTCTATGTTGCAGAGAATGAATGAGTTAGCAGTTCAGTCTGCAAATGGAACCAATGCACAGTCAGATCGTCAGGCGATTCAGGATGAGATAGATCAGCTTGCAACAGAAATTGATCGTGTATCAGAAACAACAAAGTTCAATGAGATTTATCTGTTAAAGGGTGATACAAAGACTGCAAGTAAGGCTTCCTTCATGAAGAGTACGTATGCAATGGCTACAGACTTGTTTGCAAAAGGTGGAAAAAATAAACTTACCGAAGCCCAGCTTAAAGAAGAATTAGCAAAGGGAAATAAGGTATATACAAAGGCAGAAACTAATGCTGGAGATCAGACAGATGCTGATATAGCAGAAGCTGGAAAAGATTATGCGTATGCAACAAAATTATACGACGTAAATGGAAAAGAAGTTTCAGCAGAGCAGATAGCTAATTCAAAAAATGCAGATGGAACAGCAGCAACTAATTATTATGTTAATGATAAAGGTGCAGTTGCAAACGCTATTACGATTAAAGCAGGAGATGCTAAAACAAAAAACATTGAACAGTTTGACGTAAATGGTGAGCTTTCCTTTAACCTTCACGTTGGAGCAGATTCAGCAGCAGATAATAAGATTGCAGTCAACATTAAATCCATGAGTGCAGCAGGAATTGGCGTGAAAGGTCTTAAAGTTGACACAGAAGATGATGCTACAGCAGCAATTGACCGTATTGCAGAGGCAGTAGCAAAAGTTTCTTCCCAGCGTTCCGCTCTCGGTGCTGTTCAGAACAGATTAGAGCATACCATCGACAACTTAGACAACGTTGTAGAGAACACAACAGCAGCAGAATCCCGTATCCGTGATACAGATATGGCTGAAGAGATGGTTAACTACAGCAAGAACAACATTCTTGCACAGGCAGGTCAGTCTATGCTTGCACAGGCTAATCAGTCTACTCAGGGTGTACTCTCTCTGTTACAGTAATTTGTGTAAAATTGTACAAAAAAGAAGCTCGCAGTTTTTGCGGGCTTCTTTTACTAAGCTATTGCTGTAGCTTTTTTTAATTCATCGATTGACAGACCAGTAGCACGAGAAATATTCTCTAAAGACAGTAGGTTAAGTTCCAATAGATGACGTGCAGTATTAAGGACGCCTTTTTGAATTCCACTTTTTTCGCCAGCTTCAACGCCAGCTTCATACTCCGCTTTCCGAAGTTTCTTTTCTTCTTCTTCCTTGTCATACTCAAATATACTCATACTGATAACCTCCGCGCGGTTCTTTCGAAGAAAATCCGCAAGAATATTTTCTTTGATACATTCATCAACAGCACGTTCCACTGCCTCGTTCAGAGACAGGTCGGCTGTGTGTTTTCGCACCTTTGCAACATATTGCGCATATTCCCTTAATGTTTTGCAATGTTCCATAAGAAGGGCATTGTGACCTTCATTGATATTTAAGACAGTTACAATCAGTTCCAGTTTTGGCTCGCCCGACAGATGTTCAAAAGCAGAGGAAAGTTTGTGCTCAAAAACATCGCAAACCGGATCAGAACCATTATAAAACTCAATAAAATTAGGAGCAGGTATCATAAAGCGAGAGCAGATTCTTTTTGTCTGAAAATAACATCCGGAAAACAGTATCTTTGTAGTTACGATTTGCAGAAACTGTTCCTGCTGTGGTTGATTTGTAATGATCTTGTGGTCGCATTGCCATAGGCTTTCCTCCTTATCACGGTGGACGGCAGATGCGCATAAATGCATCATGCCTCCGGCAGGAGAATAGAGCATTGTAAAAATATTTTTCATCCGTCTCCTGCTTTTAAATTGGTTAATGGGTAATAAAAGCATAGATACGAAATGAACTGCCCCGGTCATTGTCGGTTGACCGAAAGCTTTCTAGATTACAGATGACTCTTAAGCCACAAAGATTTTGTAAAATATGCTTTGGGATATTGTATCATACCAACATCAGAAAATGCAATGGAGAAAATAGCAAACTTTTAAATATTATGAGCACTAAAAAATCAATAAAAGAATTAATTCAAATCTCCGCACCAGTAGCTCAAACAAAAGAATCATGCTACAATGAACCAAAGCAGATAAAAACAGCAGAAATGCCATAGAATAGCAAAGGAGATCATCATACATGAACCTTAACATTTTATATGAGGACGAAAGCCTGATCGTTTGTGAAAAACCAGCTGGGGTTGCAACCCAGACAAAACGGTTAGGACAGGCTGATATGGAAAGCCTTTTGAAAAATTACCGGTCAGCCAGGGGCGAGCCGCCTTATATCGGCGTGGTACACAGACTGGATCAGCCTGTGCGAGGCGTAATGGTTTTTGCAAAGACGAAAGAGGCTGCGGCAGATTTAAACCGTCAGGTGCAGACGAAGCTGGCAGATAAATTTTACTATGCAGTGACAGACGGAGTCCCGGAGAAGAAAAAAGATACATTGGAGGATTATCTGCTCCGGGACGGAAAAACCAACACATCCAAAGTTGTGAGCAAAAGCACAGAGGGAGCGAAGCTTGCCAGACTGAATTATGAAGTACTCGAACAGAACAAAACGAACGCAATCCTTCGGATACAGCTGGATACCGGACGGCACCACCAGATCCGGGTGCAGTTAGCGAATGCCGGAATCCCGATCGTGGGGGATGCAAAGTATAATTTTAAAGAGGCAATGGCGCGAAGTGGAAACGGGCTTGCACTCTGCTCTTACAAAATCGGATTTAAACATCCGAAAACACATAAAAAAGCTGAATTTGAAATTCCAAATCCATTTCAAATCTAAGAAAAACGCATGGATGAAAAAACGCTTGCGTTTTTTCTTTTTAAGGTTATGGAAGAAAGCTGAATCAATAAAGATGAGAGGAACAGATTTTACAAGAAAAAACACGAAAAAAGTCGAAATTACAGTAGCAAAAAAAACACAATGTGCTAAAATACAAGTATAGTTTAAATTCGTTCGTACAAAAAGCTTGGCAATTGCGAAACACAACCTAAATCAGAGTTTCACAATCACCTAAAAACAAAAGATTGGGGAGGTACGTGTATGAACAACATAAAAGTAAGAACAAAATTAATTATCGTAATGCTGATCGCACTGGTGGCACTGGCTTTGTGCTCGATCGTTTCTAATACAAGTCTGTCAGGACTTGGAGATAACGCATTGAACATTATTGAGAACGACATGCGTTCTTCTTATGATGAACAGATCAAGTCACAGGTAGACAATGTTATTTCACTCTGTCAGGGCATTTACAATCAGTATGAAGCCGGAGAGTATACACTCGAGGAGGCAAAAAAACTCGCGGCAGACCAGATCCGCGATCTGCGCTATGGTAATAACGGATATTTCTGGGTAGATACCTATGACGGAACGAATGTGGTTCTGCTTGGAAATGACACCGAGGGAACGAACCGTATGGATGCAGTTGACACGAATGGCTTTGCATATATTCAGGCAATCATCAGTGCCGGAAAGCAGGAAGACGGCGGCTTCACAGATTATGTGTTCCCAAGGGAAGGAGAGACAGAGTCCTCTCCAAAGCGTGCATATAGCAAAGCATTTGAGCCATTTGAATGGGTGCTTGGAACCGGAAATTATACAGATGATATTGATGATGAGGTACTTGCAGTAAAGACAGAGTTTAACTCTTATGCGTCTAACAGCAGAATGATGGTCATCGGAATCGCAGTTGTCATGGAAGTGATACTGATCTTAGTGCTGACCATGATCACAGTCAGTGTTGTAAAACCATTAAAGAGAAGTCTTACCCATATCAATGAAATGGCACAGGGAGATTTCTCAAAAGAATTTGAACAGAATCTGTTAAAACGAAAAGATGATTTCGGACAGCTTGCAGATTCCCTTGAAAAAATGCGTGCCGAGATGAATGAACTGATCGGAGAGGTAAAATCCGAGGCATTAGAGATCACCGGCATGGTGCAGGAGATTGATACAAGTCTTCAGGCTTTGGATGATCAGATTGAGAATGTATCTGCAACAACAGAGGAACTTGCAGCAGGCATGGAGGAGACAGCAGCTTCATCCGAAGAGATGAATGCAATGTCACATGAGATTGAGAGCGCAGCTAAGAGTATTGCAGAGAGATCACAGGACGGTGCAACAGAGGCAGACTCTATCCGGGATCGTGCTGTGAAGATCAAAAAAGATACAGATGCAAATGACAGACGGACGAGATCTATCCATGAGGAGATTAATGTCAGCCTGACAAAAGCGCTGGATGATATTAAGGTAGTAGATCAGATCAACGTTCTTGCAAAATCAATTATGGATATTACAGGACAGACAAACCTGCTTGCTTTAAATGCTTCTATCGAGGCAGCAAGGGCAGGAGAGGCAGGAAAGGGATTTGCGGTTGTTGCAGATAACATCCGTGTGTTGGCAGAGCAGTCCAAAGACGCCGTTTCGCATATTCAGGAAGTGACAGAAAATGTCACAGCAGCGGTTGATAATCTTGCCAAAGATGCAGAGCGCCTGCTCGAATTTGTTGGAAATGATGTCGTAGAGAGCCTTGGCGGATTCGCAGAAATGGCAAATTCCTATAACAGTGATGCTGTCAATGTGGATTCTCTGGTAACAGATTTCTCCGCATCCTCAGAACAATTATTAGCTTCCATTAATGGAGTTATGGACGCTATTTCAGATGTCAGCAAGACAGCTACAGAAGGAGCAACCGGCACAACAGATATTGCAGAAAAAGTAGGAAATGTCGTGCAGGAGGCAGAGACAATCAAACAGAAAGCAGAGACTGCTTACCGTTCTGCTGAAAAATTACAGAAAAATGTAGAGCGCTTTATTGTCTGACGAGAATAAGACTTAAGGGAAGTTTTAAACAAAAGGGGATCGTATGATAGAGAAGCATTATAATGGGGTTATTGAACAGGTCGTAAGCGGCATCGGAAATGTTGAACACAACAGTATTCTTGTCCGTTACAGCAATGACTTTTCCATTTGGGATTTGGAGAGCGTGAATCATTACAAAGAGCAGCCGGATATCTTTTTTACCTGTCATGAGTTTTCCTACAACCGGGTCGCAGAGGCATATGAGCCGTATCTTGCGCTGATCCGGCAGATGTTTCACAAGTATGGAAGCGGTACGTTAGAAGAATTCATGGAGGAATGTGACGTTTATAAATTGCAGAGACCTGTGTTTGAAAGCTATTTCGAGACCGGATTTTGTCAGCGGACAGAGCAGATACTGATTGATGAAGTCGAGTACGAGCAGGAACGGATGAATAATTCTATCGTGACAATGATCCGGAAATTATCGGAGATCTGCCCGATTGTCATTGTGTTAAACCGTTTTCAGCTTGCTTCGAAAAGCACGATGCAGCTTACCAACCAGCTGCTTCACACAAAGAATAAAAACATCGGAATCGTGTTAGGTGTCAATGATGTGCAGTCCATTCCAGAATTTGTGCATGAGGAGTGGGATGCAATCTGTGAGAGCATGGATGACCGGAACATGGTGTTCCATATCGGAAATGCAAATAAGAAAAAAGAATCGGATGTTCTGGTTTATTACTCTGATTATGAGAGTGAGGAAGGATACCGGAAGCTGAATAATCTGGTGTACTTTTTGGATTTTGACCAGGCGGATCATCATTTGAGCAAGATTGAGCGCCGGATCAAGTTTGATAATTTTACGATCTCAAAGAAAAAATATTATCAGTTGCTGCTGTTACAGATCATGGTTTCGATTTTACAGAGGGATATTGCCAAGGCGTTAGAGTCCTGCGAGGATCTGGAAAAATTGCAGGATCAGGAAAAAGAAGGTTCTTTTTATTATAACTTCTGGGTGGCAACTTCTTACATGTATCTTGGAAAATTAGAGGAAGCCATGACATTTGCAAAAAAAGCGGGTGAATGTGGCGTAGCGCTTGATGATGATTTTCTGATGTTCCGTGCGGAACTTTTAAAAGCGCAGATCCAGATGTCCGGCTGGTGTAATATCTTTTTCTGTGCACAGGATATCGAGATCAGTGACAAGCTGATCGAGCGGCTGAATGCCTACCATTATAAAAATCATCTGGCGCACATTTACATTTATGCCTATGACAATAAGCCGGAGATCGTGGCGAAAGCATACCGCTCCGAGGCATTTCTGATTTACTTTTCCAAGGGGGTTGCAATTGCAAAAGAAATCGGAAATGAGCAGTTGATGAGCATTGCTTACCGGAAAAATATTATGATCGCGTCCACGAATGGAGAGTATGAGGTATCGCTTCTGTATTCGATCCGCACCTATGAGGCAATGAAGAATGTCGACAGTGTCGAGGGCGGAAGGATTTATTCCGGTATTGCGTATAATTTGTGTGCAATGGGAGAAAATGAAAAAGCCCAGAGTTATTACAACAAAGCAATTAAGATATTATGTAAACTAAGAAAGCCGGAGGATATTGCAGAGGTACATTATAATATGTCTTTGAACTGCATTATGCTCGGGCAGTATGAAAAAGCGCAGGAATACCTCACACAGTGCATGAAAGCGATTGAAAAGCTTCATCTGAACAGCCTGCGTGTCTGCAATCTTTCCAAGCTGTACGGACTGTTTGCGTTAGTTTCCATTTTGCAGGGAAACCGTTTTAACTGTGAGCGGTATTTATATAGCTGCCGCCAGTTTTTAAATTATATTTTTGAAAAAGAAAAGACAGAGAACAATCTTGCAACCGTACACGACTATGCAAAAGCGGATGATGATATGTTTTTGTATACATTTTCCAAGGCACTGCTGGCGCGGTACGACGGAGATAACGAGGAAGCATTAAAGCTTTACGGACAGGCAGAGATTTATCTGAAAAGAGCGGAAGGAAACCAGTTTTTCAGTTATGCGCTGTTTCGCAGGAGCAGAATGGAATGTTTTAAGGATGCAGGCAGGGATATCCTCTATGAGCAGGAGAAGTTCATTTTAAAACAGTATGAGGAGACACACCAGATCATGTTCCATGAGTATGCAGGGGATATGAAAGATCTTCTGCCACCGGTGGATGACGACGACTGCGAGGAACTTTCCAGCAGGGAGATCGAGGAACTGTTAAAACAGGAAAGTGTGGAGCGGGCTTATAAGAGCAAGAAGGAACAGCTTGATTTTATCTCAATCTGGCAGAAGCTGATCGACGTGAATGGCATTTCAGCCAAAGAGATGCTCGACATGGTCATGAAGACATTTTTAAATCATTTTGATGTCGACCGGGCAGTTTATATCCGCTATAACGAGCGTACGCCGCAGGTGCTTTACAATGACACAGAAAAAGAGATCACGCCGGAGATCATGAAGATCATGGAGAAATCCATGCGCAAAAATACGAGTGGATTTGTGGTTTCGAAGATCAGCAGTAATTATTCGGAACATCAGGATATCACCTCTATTTTCGGGGATGATGATGTGTGCTCCATGGTGGCGATTCCATTTTTTAATAATGCGAAGATTGAGAATATTTTCATTACTTATGTGTTGATGAAAGACAACTGGCATTCGTCCGTGAACCGTTATATGTTAGATGAGGATGATCTGAACTTTTACCAGCTTCTCTTCCGCGAGGTGCGGTATGCGTTAAATCGTCTTGACGCCTATGATAAGATTTATGAGATGAATACAAAGCTGTATCTGTCCGCAGTGACCGATCAGCTGACCGGCATTTTCAACCGTGAGGGATTCTACCGGAAGTTAGATGAACTTTTGCAGGAAATCTCAGGTGGAAAAAGAGAGCCGAAGCTTGGCTTAATGTTTATTGACCTGGATAATTTCAAACATTATAATGATACATACGGACATGATGTGGGTGATTTTGTTCTTGTGAAAATGGCAGACATTTTTAAGGAAGTGTGCGGAGAGGACGGATTCGTCTGCCGTTATGGCGGGGATGAATTTCTGATTTTCCTTTACACGGATGATAAACAGGTCTTTACGGAAAAAGCAGAGCAGATTTATCACAAGCTTGAGGAATCAGACGGATTTTCTGCGGAGATCAGCAAGCGGCTCGGACAGAGTTTTTCGATTGACAAAAAACACCAGATTTCCTGCTCCATTGGTATTGCAGCCGGAGACCATATCTGTACGGAAGATGATATGACAGAGATGATCAAGAAAGCAGATGATCTGTTGTATTCGATTAAAACAACGACAAAAGGAACTTATCGTATATGAAAATCGTTTTACCTGAGAAAGTAACTTATATTATCGACACGCTGGCAGAGCAGGGCTTTGAGGCTTATGCTGTGGGAGGGTGCGTCCGGGATACGATGATTGGCAGGATTCCCATGGACTGGGACATTACTACATCGGCAAAACCGGAACAGGTAAAAGCGTTATTCCACCACACGATCGATACAGGAATCCAGCATGGAACGGTCACAGTCATGATCGACCATGAGGGATTTGAGGTGACCACGTACCGGATCGACGGGGAATATGAGGATGCAAGACATCCAAAGGAAGTGCAGTTTACATCGAATCTGTTAGAGGATTTGAAACGCCGTGATTTTACGATCAATGCCATGGCATACAATGACAAGGACGGACTTGTGGATGCGTTTGACGGTGTGGGAGATTTAGAGCGCGGCGTGATCCGCTGCGTCGGAGTTGCAGTGGAACGTTTTACGGAGGATGCACTCCGTATGCTGCGTGCAGTGCGGTTTGCGGCGCAGCTTGGTTTTACAATCGAGGATGCGACAAGAGAAGCGATTGTTTCTCTGGCACCAAATATTGCAAAAGTAAGTGCAGAACGTATTCAGATCGAAATGGTAAAACTTCTTACTTCAAAGCATCCGGACAAGCTGCGGACAGCTTATGAGACAGGACTTACCGCCGTGTTTCTTCCGGAGTTTGATGTGATGATGAGGACACCGCAGAACAACCCGCATCACTGCTATTCGGTGGGAGAGCATACGCTGCATGCATTAATGGAGATAGAACCGGATAAGGTGGCGCGCATCACAATGTTACTGCATGATGTAGCAAAGCCGGTGTGCAGAACAACGGATGATGACGGTGTGGATCATTTTTACGGGCATCCGCAAGAGGGAAGCCTTATGGCAAAAAAGATTTTACGCCGGTTGAAGTTTGACAATGACACGACAGACCGGGTGTGCCGTCTGATCTTATGTCATGATGATAATCCACCATTGCAGGAACGCGCGGTCCGGAGAGCGGTCTGCCGGAATGGCGTGGATCAGTATCCGGCACTTTTTGCAGTCAAAAGGGCAGATACACTGGCACAGAGCACATATGAGCGCGAGGAAAAATTACAATATCTGAAGGAATACGAAGCAGTTTATAACCAGATCATGGCAGAGAAGCAGTGTCTTTCCATTAAGGAGCTTGCAGTGACCGGAACAGATCTGATCGCTGCCGGAATGAAGCCGGGAAAAGTGATCGGCGAGACTTTGAAAGAGCTTTTAGAGTATGTGTTAGAAAACCCGGAAGCTAACACCAAAGAAAAATTAATGGAACAGGTTCATAAAATCATGTCCCCTCACATATGATGAATTGACACGATAAGCAGACAATGCTTATCGTTGCAGATTCGTCGTATGGAGGGGTTTTTTCATGTATATCAGGCCGGAACAGATCGTAGAACAATATGAGATGGAAGTAAAGTCTATTTCGAAAGGAAGGGACTGTTTTCTGTGTGAAACAGACCTCGGAATGCGTGCACTCAAGGAGTACAGAGGCTCTAAGGAACGTGCGGAATTTCTGGCCGGAATGCTGCAATTTTTAAAAGAGCAGGGAATCACAGCAGAGCAGATTTTCTTTACAAAGGAAGGGGAACCCTTTGCGAAGGACGAGGAAGAACAGAATTATCTGCTGTTGTCTGCATTCCGCGGGGCGGAGTGTGATACCAAAAGCAGGGAGGACATGGTCTGTGCGGTAAAACTGCTTGCAGGTTTACATAATATATCGGAACAATATCCGGGGGAAGTGCCGGAGTTTGTAAAACAGGACCCGAATGCGCTGTTGTTTTTGTATGAAAAACACAATCGGGAACTGCGGCAGGTGCGCAATTATATCCGCGGCAGAAAGCAGAAAAATGAATTTGAGGAAATGTTTATGCGGCAGTATGCGCGTTATTTTGAGAAGGCGCAGGCGGTCACAGAGCAGTTAAAGCATATGGAGGCATCTGTGGAGCTGATCGGATTCTGCCATGGTGATTATAACCAGCATAATGTAATCTTCTCGCGGGAGGGCGTGGCGATTGTCAATTTCTTAAATTTTTCCTATCAGATCCGGGTGAGTGATCTCTCGAACTTTATCCGCAAGATGATGGAAAAAAATAACTGGAACACATCACTAGGAATGGAACTGATCGGTGCGTATGATTCTGTGCGGAAATTAAAGCCACAGGAATTGTCCTACCTGTATTTTTATCTTGCATACCCGGAAAAATTCTGGAAGATTGCCAACCACTACAATCAGTCACATAAAGCGTGGCTGTCTGGCAGAAACATCGAAAAACTTGGCAAAGTGATCGCGCAGGAGGGTGCGAGGGAGCAGTTTTTGCAGACACTTGCAGGAAAAGTGGGAAATAGGATATAATTAGGTAACAGCGAAACTACTAATAGGTTATGAGGAATTGTAAAATACCAACAAAAACATTCAAGACACGCTCTCGCTACGTGTCGCTCGCAGCGGTACTAAGAAGTCATATCCTGCATTTCATTTCTGATAAATCAGAATGAAATACGGAATATGACTTCTAAGTGCCGGCGGCTCCCCAGTGTCTTTCATGTCTTTTGTTGATATTTTACAATTCTATTTACGCTTTGATGAGTTTCATAATTTACATGATTTGTATGACACATAAGAGGTGATATGTTGAGAAAATTAATATACATATTAGTGATCAGTATTTTAAGTATGATTATGATGGCGGGCTGTGGACAGCAGACAAGACCGGTCTCGACTGCACAGTACTATAATCCAGCGAAAGAGACAGCAGCAGATACAGAGGAAGCAGAGGGCGCAGGGGAGAAGATATCGATCGGAACCGATCTCTATCTGATCATGGAAAACGACATGACAAACGAACAGTTGAATGTAAAGCAGCTTGCGTCGGGAAAACAGTATCTGTATGCCTATTCCTTATCGACCGATTTTCAGGATAAATACGGTGATTCGGCAACCACGATGGATTTTGAGCCGGGCAGAGTCATCCACATCGGAAAGAAAGACAGTGAAGGACGTCTTTTGCAGGCACAGATCGCAGATGAGGTATGGGAGTATGCCGATATCACAAAATATTCGGTCGATACAGAGCGTGGGATTTTTAAAATCGCAGATTCCAAGTATTCGTATGACGCAGACTTGTTTGTGGAGTCAAATGGCGAAAAAATACGTCTGTCCGATCTGAATGAGAAAGACAAAATCCGTGTTGTAGGAATCGGAACGAAAATATTGTCAGTTTCCGTGACTACCGGACAGGGAACGCTGGAATTGAAAAACACCTCGGTATTTGAGGGAAGCTTTATTCAGGTGGGAAGCAAAATTTTTGCCGAAATCACGCATAATATGAAACTGGAGGTTCCGGAGGGAAACTATACGGTAACGGTAGCCAATGAGGGATATGGCGGCAGTACGGAAGTAAGCATTGCAAGAGATGAGACTTACACGCTTGATCTTGATGAACTAAAGGGCGAAGGACCGAAAACCGGAAGTATTATTTTCTACATTGATGTGGAAGGAGCGGTGCTTTCCATTGACGGAGAGACGGTGGACTACAGTGTTCCGGTGGAACTTACCTACGGAGTGCATCAGCTCCATGCTGAGGCGGAGGGGTATGAGGACTTTGACAAAAAACTTTTTGTCAATTCGGCAGCAGCGACGATCGACCTTTCACTTACGGGTGACAGTTCGTCCTCAGACAATGAAGTAACCGAGGGCACAGAGACAGTGGAAACGACCGAGAGTGCAGAGGCAGATAACAGTGAGGATAAGACGGAAAGCACGGAAAAAGCAACCGACACAACAGAGAAAACAACCGATCAGGATGTGACATCCGATTATCTGTCAACACTTTCAGATCTGATTACATCGTTGAATAAATAATGAAAATAGAGCTTGAAAATAGAGGCTGACAAAGCTAAACTATATACGAGATAGATAGCGGATAACGTTTTTGGGATATAAAACGTTATTTGCGGTTAAGTTAGAGCGACTATCCCGGTAGTTGCGAATTTAGGGAGGAATTATCATGGGATACAAAGAAATGTATGAAGAATGGTTAAATAATCCATACTTCGATGATGCAACAAAAGCAGAATTAAAAGCGATTGAGGGAAATGAAAAAGAGATCGAAGATCGTTTTTACATGGATCTTGAGTTTGGTACCGCAGGTCTGCGTGGCGTGATCGGTGCCGGAACAAACCGCATGAATGTTTATACTGTCCGCAAGGCGACACAGGGACTTGCAAACTATATCAATAGTGTACATGCACAGGAGAAAGGCGTAGCGATCGCATATGATTCCAGACATATGTCACCGGAATTTGCAGATGTGGCAGCTTTGTGTCTGGCAGCAAACGGAATCAAAGCTTACGTGTTCGAATCACTCCGTCCTACACCGGAACTTTCCTATGCTGTCCGCAGATTAGGATGCACTGCAGGAATCAATATCACAGCCAGCCATAACCCACCGGAATACAATGGTTATAAAGTATATTGGGAAGACGGCGCGCAGATCACACCACCGCATGATACCGGAATTATGGCGGAAGTCAAGAAAGTAACCGATTATGCAGCCGTTAAGACTATGGAAAAAGATGCCGCAGTTGCAGCAGGACTGTATCAGGTGATCGGAGCAGACATCGATGATCCATACATAGAAGAACTGAAAAAACTGATCCTTCATCAGGATTGTATTGATAAAGTAGCAGGAGAGTTAAAAATCGTATATTCTCCACTTCACGGAACCGGAAATATCCCGGTGCGCCGTGTGTTAAAAGAACTTGGATTCAGAAATGTATATGTCGTTCCGGAGCAGGAACTCCCGGATGGAGATTTCCCAACCGTAAGCTATCCAAACCCGGAGGCAGCAGAAGCATTTGAATTAGGACTTGCTTTAGGCAAAAAAGTGGATGCTGATCTCATCCTTGCAACAGACCCGGATGCAGACAGACTTGGCGTTTATGTAAAAGATTCCAAGACCGGGGAGTACCACAGCCTGACCGGAAATATGTCCGGCTGTCTGATCGGTGATTATGTGATCGGTCAGAGAAAAGCATTATACGGACTGCCGGAAGACGGAGCATTTATCCGTTCAATCGTTTCCACAAACATGGCAGACGCAATCGCAAAATACTATGGAATCCAGTTGGTAGAAGTTTTAACCGGATTTAAATTCATCGGACAGAAAATTCTTGAATTTGAACAGACTGGAAAAGGAACCTATCTTTTCGGTATGGAGGAAAGCTATGGCTGTCTGACAGGAACCTACGCAAGAGATAAAGACGCGGTGGACGCTTCCATGACACTGTGTGAGGCAGCAGCTTACTATAAGACAAAGAATATGACACTCTGGGATGCAATGCTTGAAATGTATGAGCGTTACGGATACTACAAAGATGACGTGACTGCCATTACATTAAAAGGTATCGAGGGACTTGCAAAGATTCAGGAAATCATGAGCACCTTAAGAGAGAATGCACCGGCAGAGATTGGTGGATACAAAGTAACCGCAGTGCGTGACTACAAGAAAGATACCATTACAGATACTGCAACAGGTGCAGTAAAACCGACCGGACTTCCGGCTTCCAATGTTTTATATTATGAATTAGAGGATGATGCATGGGTATGTGTAAGACCTTCCGGCACAGAGCCAAAGGTAAAATTCTATCTTGGTGTAAAAGGAACATCCTTAGAAGATGCAGATGCAAAATCAAAAGCATTGTCTGAGTCTGTCCATGCAATGATTAACAAAATGCTATAAATGCCCAAAATATAGGAAATTTCCTTGACAAAGGCATAGAAAACAAGTATAAATATGGATGTAGGTATTTTGGAAAAGAAAAAACCTCATATATCATAAAGTGAAAATCCAGAGGAGGAATTTTTAACATGAACAAAGCAGAATTAGTTGCAGCTATGGCTGAGAAAGCTGAATTAAGCAAAAAAGACGCAGAAGCAGCATTAAAAGCATTTACAGATGTTGTTGCTGAGGAATTAAAAAAAGGTGAGAAAATCCAGTTAGTTGGATTCGGAACATTCGAAGTTTCTGAGAGAGCAGAGAGAACAGGACGTAACCCACAGAGCGGTAAAGAGATGGTTATCCCAGCTTCTAAAGCTCCAAAATTCAAAGCAGGAAAAGCTTTAAAAGACATGGTTAACGCATAATTCTTTTTTGAATAAGAATGTTATCGAGCCCGGATTTTCCGGGCTCATTTTTTTATTGCATAGGAAAATTCTTCCTATGCAATAAAAAACGCTCCGCGAGGATGCGACTGATGCGCAGAAGAATTATGCAAGCTAAAGCTTGCGCGCATCAGCGCGAAAGAGTTGCAAAGCAACTCTTTATTCTAAAAAATTCTCCATGGATTTAGGAAGGAAAAAATAGTATGAGATTAGATAAATTTTTAAAAGTATCACGTTTGATTAAGAGAAGAACCGTTGCAAATGAGGCATGCGACGCAGGGCGTGTAATGGTGAACGGAAAACCTGCAAAGGCATCCGTCAATGTGAAAGTCGGAGATATTATCGAGATCGCATTTGGAACAAAAAGTGTCAAAGTGCGTGTGTTAGATCTTCAGGATACGACGAAGAAAGAAGAAGCAAAAGACTTGTTTGAATATGTATCCTAGGCTGGTACTTTTTCTGGCATAAATCGAAGAACTTTTTCATATATAGAATATTATATATGAGGAGGAGATTTATGGACGAGAAAACTAACGTGGCAAAATCCCACAAGGTTCTGCTTGCAAACCGCAAAAGCGGTGCGTTCAGCGGCGTAGTGGATGTGTTGTCTTTTGATGTTGCGGAAATATTATTAGAGACAGAACTTGGAATGCTTTTGATAAAAGGACATGACCTTCATGTAAACCGTCTTTCTCTGGAAAAAGGAGAGATTGATATTGAAGGACGAATTGATTCACTGACCTATTCCGAGGTAAAAAGTGCCGGAAAACAGGCAGAGTCTTTATTGGGAAGGCTTTTTAAATAATGCCGGGGAATGGAAGCACTGTTGTGGCGATTCTGTTTGAGAATTTGGAGGAGACAGGCAGCAGAGTCAGTGAGGGAATCCTGACAGAAGCAGTTTTTCTTGGAATTTCGATTCTGGTCGGAATGGGGTTGTTTCTGCTCTACGATATTTTCCGGATCTTCCGCAGAATCGTTCCGCATGGAGCAGTATGGATCGGCGTGGAGGATTTTCTGTACTGGTTACTCTGCACAGCAGCAGTCTTTCTGATGTTGTATCAGAAAAATGACGGGATGATCCGTGGATTTGCCATTGGCGGTGTGATTCTCGGTATGCTGCTTTATTTCGTTCTCCTCAGCAGGTTCGTGGTCAAGGTCAATGTATGTATTTTGAAAAAAATACTTGGCGTTGGAGCAAAAATGACTGGTTTTGTGACAAGACCGGTTCGTAAAATCAGCAGGAAAATTATAAGTTTTTTGCGCAAACAGTTGAAAAAATTACGAAAAGTGATTAGAATGGGTTTATGTAAACTTTAGTGCGTAGATTCAGAGGAGTTATTCATGGCAAATGTGAAAAGAAGACGTGGAAAAAACGGAAATAGAGCGGGAAGAATGTGCATTACCTGTATCGTATTTGTATTCGCAATTGTTATGTCAACCCAGATTATTAAGGTTTATCAGAAGGATCAGGAGTATGTAGCAAAGCAGCAGGAATTAGAGCAGCAACTTTCCGATGAGCAGGACAGACAAAAGGATTTAGAGGACTACGAGACTTACACAAAATCACAGCAGTATGTAGAGGATGTCGCTAAGAGCAAGCTTGGACTGCTTTATGAGAATGAGGTTGTGTTCAAAGAGCAGAAGTAAAATCGAAAATACATAGGATGAAAGATAGAAAAAACGGGACTGAAAAATCAGCCCCGTTTTTTTTAGGAAACAAATTATCCGCGCACAATATCTTCGATCTTTTGCAATTCTTCTGCAGTAAAGTCGGTGTGACCGATGATCTTAATGTTATCTAAGATCTGTTCTGGTTTGGAAGCACCGATCAATACGCTGGTTACTTTATCGTCCTTTAAGATCCAGCTTAATGCCATTTCTGCAAGTGTCTGACCACGCTCGCCAGCAAGTACATTCAATGCCTGAATCTGGGCGAGTTTTTCCGGTGTTAAAGCAGTTTCCTTTAAGAAACGTCCGTCTGTGGCAATACGGCTGTCTGCCGGGATGCCATTTAAGTAGCGGTTTGTCAGAAGTCCCTGCGCAAGAGGAGAGAATGCGATAATTCCTTTATGAAGTTCATAAGCAGTATCTTTTAACGCATTATTTTCAATGGTGCGGTCAAAGATAGAGTAACGGTTCTGGTTAATGATGAATGGACACTTTAAGTCGTTTAAGATCGCGGTTGCTTTTCTTAAGGTTGGACCGTCATAGTTAGAGAGACCGACATAAAGCGCCTTGCCACTCTTTACGATAGAATCTAAAGCTCCCATGGTTTCTTCAAGTGGAGTTTCAGGGTCCATTCTGTGATGATAGAAAATGTCGACATAATCTAAGCCGAGACGTTTCAAACTCTGGTCAAGGCTTGCAATCAGATATTTGCGGCTTCCCCAATTGCCGTAAGGTCCTTTCCACATATCATAACCGGCTTTTGTGCTGATCAGAAGTTCATCACGGTAAGGATGAAGTTCCTCTTTTAAAATTTTTCCGAAATTGCGTTCTGCACTTCCGTAAGCCGGACCATAATTGTTGGCGAGGTCAAAATGTGTGATGCCGTGGTCAAAAGCGGTAAAACACATCTGCTTCATGTTTTCGTAAACACCCGTATCTCCAAAATTGTGCCATAATCCTAAAGATACTAAAGGAAGCTTCAAGCCGCTGTTGCCACAGCGGTTGTAAACCATCGTGTCATATCTTTTTTCATCTGCAATATACATTATAAAATCTCCCTTCAAGTCGTACTTTATTTCTTAAATTGTAGTACAAGAAATTTCGCGTGTACAGTGTCAAAATTATATTTCTGTAACATATTTTTATAAGTGGACTACCTCATCTTCCTAAAAAACCCGAACACCCTTCAATCACCACAAAAAGACATTTGAGCGGAACTTTTGGCGAAAACTTTTTTTTTGCACGTCGCTCCTTTGACAAAGATTTTTTTTGACAACTCCTATAATCGTTGGCACGGTCGCAATTAGCGAAAAGGGTAAAAAGGAGATTATGTCATGAAAAAAAGCAAAGGCAGACAAATGATAACGATCGCAGGAGGAGTCCTTGCATGCAGTATACAAATGATGGGATGCTATCCACTTGCGCCAGCGTATTTTGCGGCGGCATTTTTAGAAGAAATAAACGGCGTGTGGCTGACCGTTGCGATGTACATAGGAATGCTCTATTTTATGCCGCTGACGGCAACGGTAAAATACGCGGTGGCGCTTTTAGTGACTGCCGGGGCAATCAAGCTGGTAGAATGGGCGAATGAAGGGTGCCCGGCATTTCTGGCAGCAATCCTCACTGCGATCACGACAATGATACTGTCTTTCTGTGGCGGATTGCTGGAATGGAAAGACCAGCCGGAAGTTCTGGCGGTGTTTTTAGAAGGAATCTTTATATTTGGCTCAGTCATTCTATTAAATCGTGTCATACACTTTTTTATGGAATGGCAGGGGCGTGGGAACCTGACAGCGCAGGAGCCGACAGACCGCGGAAAAGAGGAGCGGCTTTCCGGTTACGCGGAGTCATTTCAGGGACTGTCACAGATTTTTTTGAATATGAGCAAAAAGAAGGAGCAGTACACCGCCGAGGAGCTGGGGCAGATGCAAAATGAACTGACCGGGCGGCTCTGCGCCAACTGTGACTGCTGTGCGATCTGCTGGGAGGAGGATTCCACGCCACTCTACGGAATCCTGTCAAATATGATCGCGTCAATCTTAAATATCGGAGTTCCGGCGAAAGAGAGCGAGGAGGAACTAAGCCATTACTGCAAACACAGCAAAGACATGGTCGAGGAGGCTGTGCGCGTGTTTGAAAAGGCGAGTTTAAATCGTGCGTGGTACAACCGTTTGTTGGAAAACCGGCAGACGATCGCGGAGCAGTTAGATGCGATGGCGTATATTATGAAGGACTGCGCGAAAGAAGAAAAACTGCTGGATGCACAGGAAAAAAAGGCGCTGGCAGAAATGCGCTACCGGGCAAAAGAGTGCGGTATTGTCATTGAAGAAATGCATTTGTATGAAAATCAGCAGGGACGCTTAAGGCTCACAGCAGGACTTCGCAGCAAAATGGGTGGCTGTGTCTCGGTAAAATCATTTCTGGCAGCAGCCACGCACGCGCTCGGAAGGGATATCCGGGCAGCCGCAGACTGCCGCTCCTTTATCTCAAAAGAACGTATGGATTTTTTGTTTTACGAGGATACAAAATACCGGAGCGTGCAGGGAATCGCCCGGCTGAAAAAAGATGGCGCACAGATTTCCGGGGATAATTTTTCTTTTCTGGAGTTGGAGCGCGGGGATCTTCTGCTTGGACTGTCGGACGGCATGGGCTCCGGCAGTGCAGCGTGCAAGGAAAGCGAGATGGTGTTAGATCTGGTGGAGCGTTTCTTGGAAGCCGGGTTTTCGGTGGAGACAGCGATCCGCATGATGAATTCTGCAATGGTCATGAAAGGGGAGAGTGACCTGTATTCGACAGTGGATCTTTGCATGGTGAACCTCTATGACGGCGAAGCGGATTTTTATAAGATCGGTGCGGCGGGAAGTTTTATCAAGAGGGGGCAGGAAGTCACGAGTTTTTCCCCGGACTCTCTGCCGGTCGGAGTTGGGACAAACCCTGAGATCGAGCACAAAAAGACAAGCCTGAAAAATGGTGATTTTGTTGTCATGGTCACGGATGGTGTGTTAGAATATCTGCATGTACCAAAACCGGAGGAAACGATGCAGGAGATCATCGAGAGTATCAACACGAATCATCCGGGAATCCTGGCAAAAAAGATTTTGGAGCGCGTGCTTCTTTTTACAGGAGGAAAGGTTTCGGACGATATGACGATTCTTGCTGCCTGCATCTGGGAAAAATAGATGACGCGGGAACTTTTAAACGAGTGGAAAAGAGAAAAATTAGTGGAGGCGGAGGATGTGGTGCTTGCAGGAGTGTCCGGCGGTGCCGATTCCGTCTGCCTTTTGCTGCTGTTAGAGCAGTTTCAGAAGCAGGTGCATTTTACGCTGGAAGCAGTCCATGTGGAGCATGGCATCCGCGGCGAGCAGAGCAGAAGCGATGCGGCGTTTGTAGAAAAATTGTGTGAAAAACATGGGATCGTATGTCATACGTTTTCCGTGGATGTGCCGGATTTTGCAAAACAACACGGCATTGGTCTTGAGGAAGCTGCGCGTATTTTAAGATATGACAGTTATAAGAAAGCAGCCAAAGTCGCACGGAGGGAATTTCCGGGGAAAAAAATAAAACTTGCGTTGGCACATCATGCGGAGGACAATGCAGAAACGATTTTGTTTCAAATGGTGCGTGGAAGCGGAATAGACGGTCTTTGTGGGATGAACCGCCGCAGGGTGGAGGATGATTATGAACTGATCCGACCATTGCTTGCGCAGTCCAGAGCAGACATTGAAGCATTTTTAAGAGACTGCGGACAGACTTATTGCACAGACGAGACGAATCTGGATACTGTATACAGCAGAAACCGTATCAGACATCAGGTGCTGCCGGAATTAAAGCAGATCAATGAGCAGGCGGTAGCGCATATCAATCAGAGTGCAGTTTTTTTGCAGGAAATGAGAGATTTTCTCGATACGGAAGCAGACGGCATTTGGGAGATGTGTGTACTGGAAAAAGAGGATGGCATACAGCTTTACCTGGGCGTTTGGGAAAATTGCCACGAAGTCGTGCAGAGTGAGGTAATCCGCCGGGCAGTCGCACAGGTCGCAGGATCGAAAAAGGACATCACGAAAAAACATGTGGAGAGTGTGAAAAACCTTTATTTTTCACAGGTTGGAAGGCGCGTGGAGCTGCCGTATCAGGTGGTGGTAGAGCGCAATTATCGTGGTATTTTCTTAAGAAAAGAGACTGGAAAAAAGACGGCAGAGCAGGACTTTTTCCTTGAGATCCCGAAGGAAAAACTGCAGCAGGTTTTCACAGGAGAACCACTTGAACTTAAAGTGCCGGGAGGCAATGTCGTGTTCCGCGGCTGGAACGCAGACGGAGAAATCGCGGAAATTGATAAAAAATCATATACGAAATGGCTGAATTATGATAAAATCAAATGTGGACTGCAAATTCGAACCAGAGCCGCAGGAGATTATCTTACGGTGGATGATGCAGGACACACGAAGAAACTCAAGGAATATCTGATCAATGAAAAGGTTCCGCGAGAGATGCGTGATACGATGCTGCTTCTGACAGAAGACTCCCATGTCGTGTGGGCAGTTGGTCAGAGAATCAGCGCAGACTATAAAATCAATGCGAACACAGAAAAGATATTAGAAGTACATTTTTTTGGAGGAAATTATCATGAAAGTCAAGAATATTAGAAAGTATCTGACAGAGGAACAGCTTACCGAGCGTGTGAGAGAGATGGGAGAGCAGATCAGTAAAGATTACGGGGATGAGACGGTATACCTGATCTGTATTTTGAAAGGATCGATCTTTTTTACCTGTGAACTTGCAAAAAGGATCACATCTCCGGTAGAAATCGATTTTATGTCTGTTTCCAGTTATGGTGCAGGCACAAGCTCCAGTGGTGTTGTCAAGATCGGAAAAGATCTTGATACTACAATTGAAGGAAAGAATGTCCTTGTTGTCGAGGATATCATTGATTCCGGAAGAACATTAAGCTATCTGCTCCAGAATCTGAAAACAAGAAATCCAAAGAGCCTGAAATTATGCACATTATTAGATAAACCGGACCGTCGTGTGTGCGATGTGAAGGTTGATTATGTCGGATTTGAGATCCCGGATGAATTTGTAGTAGGTTTCGGATTAGACCTTGACCAGCAGTACAGAAATCTGCCATACATTGGATGTGTGGAACTTGAGGACGAAGAATAAAGGAGAGCAGCTTTGAATAGTAGGAATAATAGTTACAGAGGCTTTGGATTTTATCTTTTGCTCATCCTGATCGTAGTTGGTGTCTGGTATTTCTTAGACGGAAATACAACAACCAATTCTTATACACGGGCAGCTTTTGAAAGAGACATCCAATCAGGGGATGTGGCAGCAATTGATATTGTGCAGAACCGCGAGATCCCGACCGGTAGTGTCAGCCTTACTTTTGCGGATTCCACACAGAAAGTCCTGATCGTGTCGGATGTGAATGAGATCGCAGCTTATCTGCAGGATCAGGGGATCACGGATTATACGATGGAGAATGTTCCGGCAGAGAGCTGGATCATGACATTGCTTCCATATCTGATCATATTTGGTGCAATGTTTATTTTCTTCATGATCATGACAAATCAGGCAGCAGCAAATGCCGGCGGCGGTGGCAGCAAGATGATGAATTTTGGTAAGAGCCGTGCAAAGCTGATGCAGCCGGATGCAAAGAAAGTGACGTTTTCTAATGTCGCTGGCTTGAAAGAGGAAAAAGAGGAATTGGAGGAGATCGTAGATTTTCTCCGTGCACCACAGAAATATACAGCTTTAGGCGCAAGAATCCCGAAAGGAGTTCTGTTAGTCGGACCTCCGGGAACAGGTAAGACACTGCTTGCAAAAGCAATCGCAGGAGAAGCAGGCGTGCCGTTTTTCAGTATTTCCGGTTCTGATTTCGTGGAAATGTTTGTCGGTGTCGGTGCATCGCGTGTGCGTGACCTTTTTGAAGAAGCGAAGAAAAATGCGCCGTGTATCGTATTTATTGACGAGATCGACGCAGTCGCAAGACGCCGTGGAACCGGTATGGGTGGCGGTCATGACGAGCGCGAGCAGACGTTAAATCAGATGTTGGTTGAGATGGACGGTTTTGGTGTCAATGAGGGAATTATCGTCATGGCAGCGACAAACCGTGTGGATATCTTAGATCCGGCGATCATGCGACCGGGACGTTTTGACCGTAAAGTGTATGTCGGTCGTCCGGATATTGGCGGCAGAGAGGAGATTCTTGCCGTACATGCCAAGAACAAGCCGCTTGGCGATGATGTAGATTTAAAACAGATCGCACAGACAACCGCCGGATTTACCGGAGCTGATCTGGAAAACCTTTTAAACGAGGCTGCAATTGTTGCAGCGAAAGAAAACCGCGCTTATATCACACAGAATGATATTAAGAAATCGTTTGTCAAAGTAGGTATCGGTGCAGAGAAGAAGAGCCGTATCATTTCCGACAAGGAAAAACGGATCACGGCATTCCACGAAGCAGGTCATGCGATTTTATTCCATGTGCTGCCGGATGTAGGACCTGTCTATTCGGTATCTATTATTCCGACCGGAGCAGGTGCAGCGGGATATACCATGCCGCTTCCGGAAAAGGACGAGATGTTTAACACCAAGGGCAAAATGTTACAGGATATCACGGTTTCACTCGGCGGACGTGTGGCGGAGGAACTTGTTTTTGATGATATCACAACAGGAGCTTCCCAGGACATTAAGCAGGCAACCAAGATGGCAAAGGCAATGGTAACGCGCTATGGTATGTCGGAAAACGTCGGACTGATCTGTTATGATAATGATGATGACGAGGTATTCATTGGCAGAGATCTGGCGCATACCAGAGGTTATGGAGAGGGCGTGGCAACAGCCATTGACCAGGAAGTGAAACGTATCATTGATGAGTGTTACGCAAAAGCAAAACAGATCATCACAGAAAATCGCAGCGTCTTGGATGCCTGCGCTAAACTTCTGTTAGAAAAAGAGAAAATCAGCCAGAAAGAGTTTGAAGCACTTTTTGAGCCGGATCATATCCTTTTATAAAAAAGCATTTGCATGAAATTCTGTTGTTGCAGAGTTTCAGCAGTAAAATATGGAAAAACAAAACCCTGCACGAAATGATCGTATCTTTTGTGCAGGATTTTCTTTATTTTAAGAAAACTGAAAAATTAGCACTGTAAAAAGTGCATAAAAACAACTTACAATTTTTGTGAACTTTGTGCACACTTATTTGGGGAATCATGATACTATAATAACCGTAAAAACCCCCCAATACATTATATATAGTTTTTGCTATACCCCATAGTAAAAATACCTTCTCCTAAGAGGACAGCTGATCGACAGGCTGTCCTTTTTACTATGTAAAAATATAAGTTAATGAAATATTAAGACACTTCAAGGTATTCTGGTGTTATATTGGTAGTAGTAAGGATAATTGCAATTATCTCTTTGGATTCTTTGAATAATGGAGTATGAACATATGAAAAAGAAATTGATTATGATAGGTAGTTCACATTTGAGGAGCTATTGAGGAATTACTGATCGAATTTGGCGATTCTTCGATGGCAGGAATGTCATTTTCAGCTTGTCAGTACAACCTTGATACAAGCAAGAGTGGCTATGTGAGATGATGAAAATTGTTCAAAATTTTCGAAGGAGAAAGAACGCATGAAACGAATCCGCCCGGATTATTACGATAAATTTACCTGCATAGCAGACAAGTGTCCGATCACCTGCTGTCAGGAGTGGAAAATTGCGGTGGATGCAGACACGAACCGGAAATGGAAGAAAATATTTCCGCCGGAGGATGTGCAGCCACAAAAGAAAAATCTGAGTGCTTATACAACGAAAAAAGACGGAATACGTGTGATTGAACTGGATGAGGAACACAAATGCCCATTTCTAAATGAAAATAAGTTATGTAAACTTGTAACCTGCTATGGAGAAAAAGTGCTTTCGGAAACCTGTACGGTATTTCCGAGGGAGGTGCATCATTTTGAGACGCATGAGGAAGAAACATTAATGCCATGCTGTCCAGCGGTGGTGGATTTGTTTGCCACGGAGAATACCAGGCAGATCGGGATAAAGGATGCAGCTGTGCAGAGTGAAAAGGCGGAACTGTCAGAGGAGCATATCTTATTTTTTATCCGGGACAAAATTGCTGAAATGTTTGCAGAGGAGCAGTACAGTGTGAGAGAAACACTGCTGGCTGCATTTTATATATTAAGTGAATTGCTGCGAAGCAGAGGTGAGGCAGGTGCAGAAAACGAACGCAGTGAACAGATACACACAGACGAAGAAATGTACCGATCATTGATAGAGGAATATTTTTCTGTGGAAAACGTCAAACAGCTTCGGACAGCCATTGCGGAGATCCCGACAGATACGCTTGCATCGGTGACAGAACAGAATGAACTTTTGCAGGATCTTTCGGTAAATTACCAGAAGGAAGGATTGTACCAGAAGTATCTGAATCCGGTGATCGCAAAAGCGGAGAAACTCTCAGAACTTTTTTCAGACGGAGAAGAAACGGAACAGATAGAAAAATTGACGGAAGCGTTTGAAACTCATTTTGGAAAATATGAGAAACTGATGCGGAACTTTTTACTCAATGAAATCTGGTCAGATCTTTTGCTGCCGGACAGTGATCTTGAGGGAATGGTGGTGCAGTATCAGTGGATCGCAATGGAGTACAGCGTGATCCGGCATTGTATTTTTTTACATTGGCTGCTGGACGGACAAAAAGAGATTGCATACGACACAGTCAGAGATTATATTGTAATTATCTGCCGTATGATGGGATATGATGAGGAAGATATTTATGAGTATCTGGAAAACAGTTTTGAGGAGCTGATCTGGGACTGGGGATATCTTGCATTGGTAGTTGGATAAACACTGCAACAGGAGAATTTAAGAATGAGTCAGGAAAACCAGAATATACAGGAAGAACCACACAAGAGACGTGTGCGGTACAAGGGAAAGTACCCGAAGAATTATAAGGAAAAGTACAAGGAGCTGAACCCGGAAAAGTATCGGGATACGATTGAAAAGGTGATCCGTAAGGGAAGCACACCGGCGGGGATGCATATTTCCATTATGGTAAAGGAAATTATTGATTTCCTTCAGATAAAGCCGGGACAGACCGGATTTGACGCAACCTTAGGGTATGGTGGTCATACAAGGGCAATGCTGGAGTGCTTGAAAGGGCAGGGACATATGTATGCCACAGATGTCGATCCGATTGAGTCCGCAAAGACAAAAAAACGTCTGGCAGAGGCTGGATTCGGGGAAGATATTTTGACGATCAAGCTTCAAAATTTCTGTACGATCGATGAGATTGCAAAAGAAGCCGGAGGATTTGACTTTGTGCTGGCAGATCTTGGCGTTTCGTCCATGCAGATTGACAACCCGGATCGTGGTTTCTCGTTTAAAGTGGATGGACCGCTTGATCTTCGGTTAAACCCGGAAAAGGGAATCAGCGCGGCAGAGCGTCTGGCAGGGATTGAAGAGGAAGAATTAGCAGGTATGCTCTGGGAAAACTCTGATGAACCTTACGCAGAAGAATTAGCACATGCGATCGTGACCGAGATTAAGCATGGAAAGCCAATTGAAACCACGACAAGACTTCGGGAAGTGATCGAGGAGACGTTAAGTTTTCTTCCGGAGAAAGAGAGAAAGGATACGGTCAAAAAAACCTGTCAGAGAACGTTTCAGGCGCTCCGCATTGATGTGAACAACGAGTTTGAAGTGTTATACGAATTTATGGAAAAATTACCGGGTGTCTTGAAACCGGGTGGAAGAGCAGCAATCTTAACATTTCACTCCGGGGAAGATAAACTGGTGAAAAAAGCGTTGAAGCAGGGATATAAAGAGGGTATTTATTCGGAAATCGCAAATGATGTTGTGCGTCCGTCAGCGGAGGAATGTGCGCAGAATGGCAGGGCAAGATCCACGAAGATGCGCTGGGCAGTCCGGGCAGAGTAATTAGCCTGCAACGGAAGATAACAGATGTACGGACGAAGCATAATGTAATAGCGGAGTGCCGAAAACAGGAGAAGCAAAACGTAATAGCAGAGTGTCGAAAACAGGAGAAGCAGGAACAGAAATGGAGGGGATTATCATGAGAATATCACACATTGCAATGTATGTACGTGATTTAGAAGTCGTGAAGGATTTTTACATCCGCTTTTTTGGGGCAAAAGCGGGCGAACTGTATCACAATCCGAAAACAGGATTGAAAAGCTATTTTTTGTCATTTGATGAGGGAACGAGACTGGAACTGATGAATCTTCCTGAAATGCAGGATCAGAAGAAAGTGCTTGTGCGCATGGGATATATCCATATCGCGCTTTCGGTAGGAAGCAGGGAAAAAGTCGATGCTCTTACCGAAAAGCTGTACGAGGCAGGATATGAGGTCTTGAGCGGTCCAAGAGTGACCGGAGACGGTTATTATGAGAGCACCGTATTAGGACCGGAAGACAATCAGATTGAGATCACAGAGTAATTATCTGTCGTTTTTTACCAGCACCAGCGCGGAAATTGGTTCCACGGAAACAGAACCGGAAACGGTTGAAAGAGCCTTTGTTCCGGCGGTGTCTGCGTTAATGCAGACATTCCATGCGCCTTCTGGCAGTGCGACTGTTGTTCTGGCAGGATTTGGATTAAAAATAACAAAAATACCGTCAGACTTTTCGCCGTTTATTCTGCCATTGATATGGAAAGCGAGCACATTTTCATCCAGTCCGTCTATGGAAGTGATATTGGCGTTGACATCGCGGGCGTTGGTAAGACGCAGGGCAGCGTGAGCCTTGCGGAATGCGATCAGTCCCTTATAATATTCATAAACCTTTCGATAAGTTTCATTTTCCAATGTATTCCATTTGATACTATTCACAGAATCCGGGGCATTGTAGCTGTTTTCTACAAAATTTCCGGAAGCATCGACCTTGGTGCGGAGCATTTCTTCCCCAGCCTGTAAAAAAGGAATCCCCTGTGCCGTCATATAAATAACCGCAGCAAGATTGTTCATGCGGATATGGTCTTCGCGGGAAGCGTCCGGGGTGACATTTGTTATGCGGTCTAACAGTGCCATATTATCGTGGCAGGATGCATAATTAATGCTCTGTGCCGGAGTCGTGCACCAGTCACCAGCCTGACCGAGAAAACAGCCCTTTATCGTATCAGAAAGTTCAAAGCCACCGGAGACATAACCCTTTGTATCTGTATAAAATACATGTCCCTTTAAGGCATCCCGGAGCGTGTCACTGAAAAATGCAAAATCTGGGACAAGCGTGGAATTTGGCTGTGTGGTCATATGATAACCCGGTTTTGTCACATGGGTGTCGAGCGTCCAGCCTTCTCCGTAGAAAATCACGTCCGGGTGATCTTTGTGAACTGTCCGGACAATTTCATTGATTGTATCTGTATCGAGCAGTCCGACAAGGTCAAAACGGAATCCGTCGATATGGTATTCATCCGCCCAGTATTTTACAGAATCCACAATGTATTTTCGTACCATGGAACGCTCGGAAGCAGTGTCATTTCCACAGTCGGAGCCGTTCGAATAATTTCCATGTTCGTCCATGCGGGAAAAATAGCCCGGAACAATTTTATTGACGCAGAAATCCACTGCGCTGTAAACATGATTATAAACAACATCCAGAATCACACTGATCTGGTTATCGTGAAGTTTTTTTATCATCTGTTTCATTTGGGATACACGCACCGCACCGTTATAAGGATCGGTAGAATAAGAACCTTCCGGAACATTGTAGTTTTCCGGATCGTATCCCCAGTTAAACTGTGGGATGTCTGGTTTGGACTCGTCCACAGAAGCATAGTCATAAGCAGGAAGCAGATGCAGATGAGTGATGCCGAGATCCTTCATATGATCTAATCCGGTAGGAATACCGGAAATGGTTTTTGTGCCTGTTTCTATAAGTCCTAAAAATTTTCCCTTGTTCTGAATACCGGAACTTTCATCGGAAGAAAGATCGCGGACGTGAAGTTCATAAATAATAGCGTCATTATATGTTTTTCCGGCATTTGGGTTGGTGTCCTTCTCCCAGCCGTCCGGGTTTGTGGCTGCAAGGTCAATGACCATGGCACGTTTTCCGTTGACACCTGTGGTGCGTGCATAAGGATCACAGGCTTCATTTTCATTCCCGCCCACCGATACGAGATAAGTATAGTAAGTGCCGTTTAAATCACCCTCTTTTTCGGCGATCCACGTTCCATTTACATCGGCAGTCATCGGGAGCTGCTCCACAAGATCGTCTGTGCCCGGAGTGCCGGATTCATAAAGGTTTAAAGTGACAGTGTCCGCAGTAGGAGCCCACACGCGGAAGGTTGTTTTTTCCGGTGTATAAGTGGCGCCTAAGTCACTGCCGGAGTAAGTAAATTCTTTTTCAAATTGTTCGGTAGAATAAGTATTTGACATTTGATTATCATTCCCTTCAATTAGCATATATTTGCAAAATTTTAAATCATTCATATGCAGCATAAGTTCTGTAATGTCTCAATGATTGTGATTCTATAGAATCATTTTGGCAAAAGTGTAACATAGACCGAGGGATAAATAAATATATTTTGGATAAATTTTTGAAAAATACGAAAAAAGACGAAAAAATATAAAAAAGTAAAAATTATGCTTGTGTTAGAAAAAATGATATGTTATAATCATTCCTTGTCAGGACATTTGTTCTGACACAAATGGGCAGATTCCCGAGTGGCCAAAGGGGACAGACTGTAAATCTGCTGCAACTTGCTTCGGTGGTTCGAATCCACCTCTGCCCATTATCATATATGCCGGCGTGGCGGAACTGGCAGACGCGCAGGACTTAAAATCCTGTTGTAGCGATACAGTACCGGTTCGATTCCGGTCGCCGGCATTAAGAGGTCTCAAGTGTTGAAGTTCGTTCAGCATCTGGGGCTTTTTATTTTGTCAGAAACTTAAAGCTGGTATGTATCAGGGGAGCTTCACAAGTTATTCTCAGTGTAAATGAAAGAAAATCGTACAGACAAATATGATTTCCTTTGTGAGCTTTGCGAACAGGAATATCATATTTCGTCTGCACGATTTTTCTTTTTCATTAACATATAATAAGAGTGTGTGAAAACCCCTTGATATTATAGGTTCTAAACAATCTTATGCTTTCTTCACAGGTGCCTGATATCTTGCGGTTGATTCACGCTCAATCAGTGCTGCGCGGAGCTGTGTGCGGCAGATTGGAATATGATGTATCAGGGAGTTTAAAATGACATAAGCACATTTTCCGAGTTCACTGCGTTCCTGCCGGATAGTGGTAAGCGGTGGCTCTAACATGGAGGAGATCGGAATGTCATCGAATCCGACCACGCTGATATCTTCCGGCACGCGGAAACCGCGGAGCTTGCATTCCGTGATAACACCGGATGCGATCAGGTCATTGCCACAGATGATCGCAGTAGCACCAGCACCCAAAAAAGTAGGAACGTGATACTTTGCACTGTCTGCCACATAATAGCCGTAAGCGGTAAGGTCTTCATTGATCTCAAGACCATGTGCTTTCATGCTGTTATAGTAGGCTTCCTGACGCTGTTCGGATACCATGGAGTGCAGGGAACCATTTAAAAAGGCAATTTTTTTGTGACCGAGTGTGTAGAGATGGTCAACTGCCGCATCGATTCCCTCATAGTTGTCCGTTCCAATGTAAGCAACATTCGGATTCTTCCTAATATAATTGTCGAAGAGAACAGTCGGCATGGTGGTTTGTTCTAACTGTTTCATCCATTCGTCGTGAAGGGCGAAGCCGACAAGAAAGGCTCCACAGAAACCATTCTTTAACATATAGGTGTCATATTTTTCTGCGAGCTGGAATGCCGGTGTGACCGGAATGACTGTCACATCCCAGTTGTGGCGGAACGCATTCTGCTTGAATCCCAGGACAATTTCATAACCAAACTGTGTGGCAGCTTCATAGTCCATATTTTCAATGAAAATCGCAAGCTTGCGGTTTTCTACTTTTTTTGATCGTTTGGTCGCATATCCCATTTCCACTGCGGTATCTAAGACCATCTGTCTTAATTCATCACTGATATCGCTTGCTCCGTTCAAACCTTTGGAGACAGTGCTGACGGATACACCCAGACGATTTGCTATATCTTTGATCGTAGCCAAGTCTTTATCCTCTTTGTTATTATTATTCGATACTTCCCTTATTATATAGAATCGAATTTCTGTTTTCAAGCAGTCTGCTCAGAGATTTCAAAAAAGTTTCGAAACAAAACGAGAAAAACTTGTCATTTTACACAAAAAAACAAATATAAAAACGTGAAAAATAGCAAAATCGATATTAATATTTGCAAATTCGTTGACAAAAACGTTTTCATAAACTAAAATTATCTCAGATACGAAAATTCACGAAACAATTCGTAAGGGTTTTGAATGTGGGATCATTCCAACAGAATGGGAGGAAATGAATTGGGATCAAAAGAATTGACCAGGGGAGCAGGAGTCCTGCTGGCAATCACAAGCTTACCATCTTCATATGGAATAGGAACGTTAGGGGAAGCTGCATTCCAATTTGTTGATTTACTTGTCGATCTCAAGCAGAGGTACTGGCAGGTGCTTCCAATCGGTCCTACCAGTTTTGGAAACAGTCCGTATCAGTCCTATTCCGCATTTGCCGGAAACCCTTATCTCATTGATCTGGATGATCTGGTGAAGGATGGATTGTTACAGGAGACGGAGATCCGCAGTTTTAACTGGGGAACGGATGATGCAGATATTGATTATGCAACCATCTATGAGAACCGTTACAAGATTTTGCGAATGGCTTTTTCGAGATTTTCTGTGGAGAGTGAAGACTTCCTTACTTTTGCAGAAAAAAGCGACAGCTGGCTGTCTGATTATTCTCTTTATACCGCATTGAAACGGCATTTTGGAGACATAGAATGGCAGAGCTGGGATGTGCCGCTCAGGGACAGAGATCCGGAGGCAGTGAAAGAGTATCAGGAAATATTACATAATGACATCATGTTTTGCAAATTTTGCCAGTATGAGTTTTTTAAGCAGTGGATGCAGCTGAAACAGTACGCAAACAGCCGTGGAGTCCAGATCATCGGTGATATGCCATTGTATGTGGCGTCAGACAGTGTGGATGTATGGGCGCATCGTGAGATGTTTTTACTGGAACCGGATGGAAGACCGAATGTGGTCGCAGGGGCAGCACCCGATGCATTTTCCGAGAACGGTCAGGTATGGGGCAGTCCGATATATGACTGGAGCGTCATGGGAGAGGATAGTTTTGCATGGTGGAAGGCAAGAATGCTTGAGAACATGGAATTATTTGATGTGATCCGGTTAGACCATTTTTCCGGTCTGATCCGTTATTACACCGTTTCCGCAGATGCAGAAGACGGAAGAAATGGCAAGTGGAGCAAAGGGCCGGGCAGGAAACTGACAGATGCCATGACAGAGGTTTTGGGTGATATGCGGGTGATCGTGGAAGACATCGGACCAAAGGGCGGGCTTCCGGGAGTGAAAAAGTTAAAGACAAAAACCGGATGGCCGGGCATTAAGATTTTAATGTTTGCCTTTGATGATGACACCGCTAATGAGCATCTCCCACATAACTATCAGGACACAAATATGGTCGTATATGCAGGAACTCATGACAATGAAACGATCGTTGGTTATTTCCGGGATAAGTCAGATTACGAGCTTGCATATCTGTATGAGTATCTGAACATTCATTATAAAGAAGAAATACCGGATGCATTGATCCGGGCAGCCTATGCAAGTATTGCAGATGTGGCAATTATCCAGATGCAGGATCTGATGAAACTTGGAAATGAAGCCAGAATGAACGCACCTTCCACGGTGGGATGTAACTGGCGCTGGCGTATCGGAAAAGATACTCTGAGCGAAGAACGGAGAGCATGGATACGGACTCTGGCAGCCGTATACCGCAGATAACAAATACGCTATAAGATGCATAAGCATTTTATATAGAAGTCTTATTCTAAAAAAGGAGAGGAATCAAATGAAAAAGAAAGCAATCTCATTATTACTTGTTGCAGCTATGACAGCTACAATGACAGCAGGCTGCGGCGACAAACAGGAAGCAGCAGACAACACAACTGCAGGAAACGATGCGGCACCTTCTACAGAAGCAGCAGCATCTGATGATGCAGCAGCAGAAGAAGAAGAGGAAGCATGGAGCGGTACATTGACTGTATGGAGCCCACAGGAAGATCAGGATACAGGCTGGTTACAGAAAGAATGTGATGCATTTAATGCGGCTCATCCAAACTGGGATGTTACATTTGAGTATGGTGTATGTGCAGAGGGTGATGCAAAAGCTACTGTCACAACAGACGTTGAAGGATCTGCAGATGTCTATATGCTGGCAAACGATAACATCCCTGATTTAGTAGCAGCAAACGCACTTGCTGAGCTTGGCGGATCTTATCTTGATTATGTGACAAGCACAAACTCCGATTCCATTACAGCATCTGTTACATACAATGATGCAGTAGTAGCATTCCCATTCACATCCAATACATGGTTCATGTACTATGACAAGAGTGTATTCTCTGATGAGGATATCAAGAGCTTTGACACAATGTTAGAGAAAGGAAAAGTTTCCTTCCCATTATCTAACTCCTGGTACATTCAGGCATTCTATGTTGGAAATGGCTGTACATTATTCGGTGATGGTACTGATGAAGCAGCAGGAATCGACTTCGATGGAGATAAGGCAGCAGCAGTTACAGATTACTTAGTAGATTTAGTTGCAAATCCTAACTTTATCAATGATGCAGACGGAGCTGGTATTGCAGGCTTACGTGATGGAAGCGTAAACGCTATATTCTCCGGTACATGGGATGCAGAAGCTGTAAAAGAAGCACTTGGTGACAATATGGGTATTGCAGCACTTCCATCCTTTAACTTAAATGGAACAGACTGCCAGATGAAATCCTTCATCGGATCTAAAGCGATCGGTGTAAACCCAAATGCTGAGAACATGCAGGTTGCTATGGCATTGGCAGCTTACCTTGCAGGTGAGGACGCTCAGAAAGATCACTACGATATGAGAAACATCCTTCCTACAAACACAAACCTTGCAGTTGATGATGAGATCGCAACAGCAGTTGCAGACGTAATGATTAACACATCTATCATGCAGCCATTAGTATCTGAGATGGGTAACTACTGGACACCAGCTGAGAATATGGGTAAAGCACTTGTAGCTGGCGAGATCACACATGATAACGCTGCAGAAAAGACAGCAGATATGAACACAGCAATGAACACAGACGCAGCACAGTAAAAAGGATACAGAAGATTCTTACATGCAAAATACAAACCTCGGGGCGCATAAGCGCTCTGAGGATTGTTTGATACTAAGGAATCCATTTTTATTTTAAGGAGGCCCATAACGTGATAAAGGCTGGAAAAAGAAAAAAAGAGTTTGCGGATCCATATACCGTGACCGGTGCGGTTACAAAAGGAAATATCATTACAAAGCTTTCCCTGCTTATTATGGGCTTGGGTAATATCGCACACAGACAGATCGCAAAGGGACTGATGTTCCTGGTTATTGAGATTGGATATATATGGTTTATGATCCAATCCGGAATTTATAATTTATCCATGTTTCCGTCATTGGGATGGAGAGAGCAGGAAAAAGTCTGGAATGAGAAGAAAAGTATCTATGAGTACACTGCCGGAGATCAGTCATCCCTGATCCTGTTGTATGGAGTTGCAACGATTTATATTACGTTGATGTTTGTCGTTGTGTGGAGAGAGGCAGTAAAAAGTTCTTATAAATCAGAAGTGCTTGCAAAATCAGGAAAGCACCTGAATACCTTTAAAGAAGACTTCAAGAGTTTGTTTGATCAAAATTTACATAAATTATTACTCGCAGCGCCGATTATGGGAGTGTTGATCTTTACGATCCTCCCACTGGTCTATAATATTTCCATGGCATTTACCAATTACAGCAAGGTAAACGATCATCTGGTATTGTTTGACTGGGTTGGGCTTGCCAACTTTGCAAAAATCTTAAATCTGAACGACAGCATCGGTAAGCAGTTCTATTCCGTACTGGCATGGACGATCACCTGGGCGATTTTTGCAACAGCATTAAACTATATCTTTGGTATGATCCTTGCAATCGTGATCAACCGTAAAGAGACACATTTTAAGGGTTTCTGGAGATTCTGCTTTGTATTATCTATCGCAGTACCTCAGTTTGTTTCCCTGCTGATCATGAGAAGTATGTTACAGCCAACCGGTATCGTAAACACTTTATTATTAAAATATGGTCTGATCGATACAGCGCTTCCATTTCTCTCAAGTGCGACATGGGCCAGAGTGACGGTTATCGTGATCAATCTGTGGGTAGGTATCCCATATACGTTACTTCAGGTAACAGGTATTTTACAGAACATTCCGGGTGAATTATATGAGGCAGCGAAGATCGATGGAGCCAATGCAGTCCAGATATTCTTCAAGATCACATTGCCATATATGTTATTTGTTATGACACCATACCTTATTACACAGTTTACCGGAAATATTAATAACTTCAATGTTATCTACCTGCTGTCCGGCGGTAATCCGACACCGGTGGAGGCAACAGCTGGTAAGACAGATCTGCTTGTTACATGGCTGTACAAACTGACCGTTGATAAGAACTACTACAACTTAGGTGCAGTAATTGGTATTATGACATTCATTGTCCTTGCGATCGTTGCGCTGGTAACATATCGTAATACCGCATCCTACAAAGATGAGGAGGGATTCATGTAATGAGTAAAAAACAAGTGACATCTGGCACAAAAGCAAAGAAAACAATTGTTAATATTATTATCCATATTTTTCTGGCAATCCTGTCATTCATCTGGGTGCTGCCGATTTTCTGGGTAATCCTGACAAGCTTCCGCGGTGAGAAAGGTTCTTACGTAACCACTTTCTTCCCGAAGACTTATACGATTAACAACTATGTGAAATTATTCACAGATACAAGTATTTTGAATTTTCCGAAAATGTTTATGAATACTTTTATCATTGCGATTTTTACATGTATCATTTCAACCATTTTTGTACTTTCGGTATCTTATACAATGTCAAGAATGCGTTTTAACATGAGAAAACCATTTATGAATATCGCAATGATCCTCGGATTGTTCCCATCCTTTATGTCTATGATCGCTGTTTACTATATTTTAAAGGCTCTTGGACTGGCAGAGGGATCTATGATCCGTGTTGCTTTGATCGTCGTATTCTCAGCAGGTTCCGGTGTTGGATTCTATGTTGCAAAAGGTTTCTTTGATACGATTCCAAAAGCACTCGACGAGGCTGCGATTATCGATGGGGCAACAAGATGGCAGGTATTTACGAAGATTACCGTGCCACTCAGTAAACCAATTATTGTTTATACCATTTTGACATCCTTCATGGGACCGTGGGTAGACTTCATTTTTGCAAAGGTTATCTGCCGTGCTGATGCACAGTACTACACCGTATCTATCGGTCTTTGGAAGATGCTTGAAAAAGAATACATTGACAGCTGGTATACCTGTTTTGCCGCAGGCGCAGTTGTAGTATCCATTCCGATTGCAATTCTGTTCTTACTGACACAGAAATTCTATGTAGATGGAATGAGTGGAGCTGTAAAGGGTTAACCCGGGCAGCGGATAAGTTTTGGCTGTGTGTGGGACTGTTGTATGAGAGTGAAAATCTTGATACAGCAGTCCCTTTTTATGTAAAAATAGAGTTTTACAATTAATTGTTTTTATATATAATAATCGTTAGTATAGGTAATCGCGAAACTCATAATCTAAATATGAGTTTCATAATTGATCGTAAGGAGAAAAGCATGAGAAAACGTTTTATAACAGTCTTTTTAGCGGGAA
This sequence comes from uncultured Roseburia sp., assembly GCA_900542495.1. Classification (GTDB taxonomy): domain Bacteria; phylum Bacillota; class Clostridia; order Lachnospirales; family Lachnospiraceae; genus Roseburia. The sequence continues at coordinate 87,627 of UQNW01000001.1, read as the reverse complement.
TGATGTTGATACAGACCGCAGCGTGTGGGAATAACACAGGCGTGGCAGCAGGGAATGTTGATAACACCGAGGCAGTGGCAGAGAGCCAGACCGAGGCAGATACAGAAAAAGAAGAAAACGGAGTGACCGCATTATCTCTGATGCAGCAGGTCAATACGGCAGATGAAAATGTCATTGATGATAATTACCGAACTTATTATGAAGTGTTTGTTTACAGTTTTTATGACAGTGACGGAGATGGAATCGGTGATCTGAAAGGACTGACGGAAAATCTCGATTATATCAATGACGGTGATCCTGAGACGGACACGGATCTGGGATGCAATGGTATCTGGCTGATGCCGATCATGCCGTCCACGACGTATCACAAGTATGATGTGACGGATTATGAAGCAATCGATCCGGAGTACGGGACGATGGACGATTTTACGACACTTGTAGATGAATGCCACAAGCGAGGAATCAATGTGATCATTGATTTTGTCATGAACCACACATCCTCACAGCATGAGTGGTTTCAGACTGCGTACAAGTATATCCAGAGCCTTCCGGAGGGTGCAGAGCCAGATGCGTCAGAGTGCCCTTATGTAGATTATTATAATTTTTCCAAAGAAAAACTGGGCGGTTATTATCCGGTGGAGGGAACAGACTGGTATTATGAAGGACAGTTCTGGAGCGAGATGCCGGATCTCAACTGGGATAATGAGATGTTAAAGACAGAGTTTGAACAGATTGTACAGTTCTGGCTGAATCTCGGAGTGGATGGTTTCCGTCTGGATGCAGTAAAGGAATTCTATTCGGGCGCAGATGATAAAAATATTGCAGTCCTGACCTGGTTTAATGATATGGTGAAATCCAAAAAAGAGGATGCATATCTGGTCGGAGAGGCGTGGAATGATTACAGTGTCTATGCGAAATATTATCAGAGTGGCATGGACAGTTTCTTTGATTTCACTTTTGCGGATAAGGACGGTATCATTGCAGACACTGTAAAGGGAATCAATGGCGCTTCCGCTTACGGAAAGGGTCTTGTCAATACGCAGGAACTTTATGGCAGCTACAGTGATACTTACATTGACGCACCGTTTTACACCAATCATGATATGGCGCGGAGTGCAGGTTACTATTCCGGCGATTATAGTGAAGCACAGACAAAGCTCGGAAATGCAATGAATCTTCTGATGTCCGGAAGTGCATTTTTATACTATGGGGAAGAACTCGGTATGAAAGGCTCCGGGAAAGATGAAAATAAGCGTGCTCCGATGTACTGGTCGACGGATGCCGATGCCACGGGTATGTGTGACGGACCAAAGGATATGGACGATGTCAAAATGAAATATGGAAGTCTCAAGGAGCAGGAAAACGATGGCAATTCCATCTATAACTTTGTGAAACAGACGATCGCATTGCGGAATGCGTATCCGGTGATCGCCAGAGGAAAGGTCGCATTTGATGAGGGGATTTCGGATGATACGGTATGCGTGATCCGGAAAACCTGTGATGAGGGACAATTGACGCTGGTGTTCAATACTTCAGAGAAGGCACAGACGGTCGATTTTGGAAAATCAGCTCTCGGAGCAACGGAAGACAGGAAATATCCATTGCAGATCGCCGGGGAGCTTCTGACAGGAACGGAAGCTGCCGTTCTGGATGGAGAACAGCTTACCATACCTGCGTATTCGGTCGTGATCTTAGAGTAAAAAAGAATACTTTTCCGGATAACAGAAATCCCCGATATGAGAGAATCTATCGGGGATTTTTACTTGAATCTGTGGTTTTTTGGTATATAATAGTAATATCAAAGACGGAAAATGCAGGTATTGCGAAAATGCGTGTGTTTAAGAGAAAATCTGGAGGAACAATAGATGAAGCGGAAAGTCAGAACAAGAAAGCTGGGGATCAAATTTAAAATACTGATCCCGGTATGTGTATGTGTACTCGTTGTCTGTGTGGTTATGGGAGTAAATTCTTACAAACATATCCAAGACGGCATGGTTGAGATGGGCGTTCAGGAGGCAGACATGGCGGCAGATCTGACACTTCGTATGTTAGATGGCGACGAGGTGGAGCAGATCGTTCCGGGGGCAGAAGAAAGCGATGCATATAAAGGAGTTCTGGCAGCTTTAAAAAATATGAAGGACAGCTGTGGGATCGCATATCTGTATACGTTATATACCGATGGGACGAATGTTTATTACGGAGTAGATGTGGAAGCAACCGAAGATGTAAGTTATCTCGGTGATCCTTTTGCTGACTCTTATGAGGAGTTAAAATCTGTATTTGAGGGACAGGAATATGTGCAGGATTATATTGATGAGACTGAGGATGGCGACCTGATCACAGTCTACAAGCCGATCACAAACAGCGCAGGAAAAGTGGTGGCAGTTCTGGGGTGCGATTATGATGCATCTGATATTACTGCCCGGCTTGATGCATCACTTGTGGGAGTGGTCAAGATCGGTGCGGTCTGCATTGTCCTGGCAGTAGCGGCTCTCAGTATCATTATTTCAACGATCACGAGAGGTCTTCAGAAAGTGGACGACAAGATTTATGAGATCGTGCATAACGAGGGAGATCTGACACAGAAGCTGGACATCCACAGTGGAGATGAGATGGAACTCATTGCAGGGAATGTCAATGCTTTATTGGAATACATACGGGGAATCATGTTGAAGATCTCCGACAATTCAGAACATTTAAATGGTTCGTCACAAAAGATCGCACAAAACCTTGCAGCAGCTGAGGTGAATATCACTGACGTTTCCGCAACTATGGAGGAAATGAGTGCGGCAATGGAGGAGACAAACGCTTCACTGGAGCAGATCAGCACCTCAGTGGGACAGGTTTATGCATCCATTGAAAACATGGCAGCGCGTGCAGAGCATGGAAAAGAGTCTTCCGGTGAAATGAACGGACGGGCAGACAGTGTCCGCACAGAAGCCTTAAATAAACAGCAGGAGGCTGCGGAGCAGACAGCCGAAATGGCACGGACATTGGATGAGAAGATCGAGCAGTCCAACGCAGTGCAGAAGATAGCACAACTTACAGCCAATATTATCGAGATCACCGATCAGACTAATCTGCTGGCTTTAAATGCGAGCATTGAGGCGGCAAGGGCAGGAGAGGCAGGAAAAGGATTTGCGGTTGTGGCAGATGAGATCGGAAAACTTGCTGCCAATTCGGCAGAAGCTGCAGAACAGATACAAAAAGTGAGTGCAGCGGTAGTTGAGGCTGTGAATGGTCTGGCACTTGCGGCAGAAAATATGGTCGAATTTGCGGGAATCACTGCTGTGGATGGTTATCAGCAGTTAGTGGAAATGAGTGAGTGTTACAGCAAAGATGCAGGTGATATGAATTCCATTATGGAAGAGTTCACAAGTGCTGCAGGCGAATTGCAGAAAGCCATGGATGAGATCAGGGAATCAACGACAGCAGTCAGTGCAGCTGTCGAAGAGAGCGCAAAGGGCATTGTGAATGTGGCAGAAATGTCCACAGACCTTACCGGAAGCGTTGGCGATATCCAGAAGGCGGCAGATCGCAACAATGAGATCGCAGATCTGCTTGATACTGAGGTGAAACGTTTCAAATTGGAATAAAAGAAAAAATCGCTCAGACCTCACGCATGGTCTGGGCGATTTTCTGTTAGGGAAATTTTTTACAGTCCCTTTTATCGTTTACACTTCGTCGCAGCTTCCACGAATCCATGGAACAGCGGATGTGGTCTGTTCGGTCTGGATTTCAGCTCCGGATGTGCCTGTGTAGCAATATACCAAGGATGATCCGGAAGTTCGATCATTTCCACGATACGTCCATCAGGAGAAGTACCGCAGAGTTTCATGCCATGCTCAACTAAAGTGGCACGGAAATCATTGTTTACTTCATAACGGTGGCGATGACGCTCTTCAATATTTTCAGTTCCATACAATTCATATGCTTTGGAAGTTTTATCCAAAATACATGGATAAGAACCAAGTCTTAAAGTTCCACCGATATCTTCCACACCATTCTGGTCAGGCATTAAGGCAATGACCGGATGTGTTGTGTTCGGATCAAGTTCAACGCTGTGTGCATCATTAAATCCACAGACGTGTCTTGCAAATTCGATAATGGCAACCTGCATACCAAGGCAGAGACCAAGGTAAGGAACCTTATGCTCGCGGGCGTACTGGGCAGCAAGGATTTTTCCTTCTACACCACGGGAACCGAAGCCACCAGGAACTAAAATGCCGGAAACATCACCTAAATATTCGTCTACATTTTCAGGAGTGAGTTCCTCAGAATCAACCCATTTGATATTGACAGTTGCGTGCTCTGCGATTCCGCCGTGCTTTAATGCTTCTACAACAGAGATATAGGCATCGTGCAGGGCAATATATTTTCCAACTAATGCGATCTTTACTTCTTTGTTTGGGTGGCGGAGCGCATCTACCATTGCTTCCCAGTCTTTTAAATCAGGTTCTGGGCAAGCTAAATGTAAAGCTTCACAGGCAACCTTTGCAAGATTTTCCTTTTCCATTGCAAGTGGTGCCTCATATAAGTATTCCACATCAAGGTTCTGTAATACATGGCTGTTCGGTACGTTACAGAACAGGGCGATTTTATCTTTTAAGCTCTGGTCTAATTCGTGCTCGGAACGGCATACAATAATATCAGGCTGGATTCCCATTCCCTGTAATTCTTTTACAGAAGCCTGTGTTGGCTTTGTTTTCAATTCGCCGGAAGCCTTTAAATAAGGAATCAGGGTTACATGGATCAGAATGGCATTTTCATGTCCGACCTCATGCTGGAACTGACGGATTGCCTCCAGGAAAGGCTGGCTTTCGATATCACCTACGGTTCCGCCGACTTCGATGATAGCGATATGTGTTTCATCCGAAGTGAAATTGCGGTAAAAACGGCTCTTAATCTCGTTTGTGATATGTGGGATGACCTGAACAGTTCCTCCACCGTAATCACCGCGGCGTTCTTTCTGCAGAACGGACCAGTAAACTTTTCCGGTTGTTACATTGGAATTTTTTGTTAAGCTCTCATCAATGAAACGTTCATAATGTCCAAGGTCAAGGTCAGTTTCGGCACCGTCATCTGTGACGAAAACTTCACCGTGCTGGATCGGGTTCATGGTACCTGGATCGATGTTGATGTAAGGGTCGAATTTCTGCATGGTAACTTTGTATCCGCGCGCTTTTAAAAGTCTTCCAAGGGAAGCGGCTGTGATACCTTTACCGAGACCGGATACAACACCACCGGTGACAAAAACGTATTTTACAGGCATAGGGTTATCCTCCTCTAAAAAAGTGAAATATAGTAACAAAATCCTCTTAGTTTGTATCATAGTAATGATAAGCTGCGGTAAGCAGCAAAAACATTACACAATTTTTTTAACTGAAATAGTATACTACTATGTTTTTCTAAAATCCATAAAAAAATAAAAATTTTTCATGGTAAATAAGTGGAAGTTTATAAAATCTTTAGAAATGAAAGGAAAACTTCACGAACAATGTATTGCTTTTAGGCACTAATTTCAATATAATAAGTAAGAATTGTGATTGCAGGACACAGCATGGATGATGTTGTGGTGAGCATAAAAAGGATTCAATACGATAAGTCCGGTCAGACGAATGACTGACTGTGGAAAGGATAGATTTATGGATAACCAGAGCAATTATAATAATGGCAATAACGGATACGGCGGCGGAGGCTACGGCAGCGGCGGTCCGGGCAATAATAATGGAAACAACGGAAATAATAATAACGGCAATAATGGTAACAATAATAAGGACAATAAAAATGGCCAGATGATCATGGTGTTTATCTTAGTGTCGTTAGTGGCACTGTTCCTTATGAGCATGGTCATGAACCGGTACACTTCCATGAGCACATCGGAGATCAGTTATTCGGATTTTCTTCAGATGGTAGAGGACGGAAAGGTTGAGTCAGTAGAATTTGATTCTTACCAGATCAATATCACACCGGTTTCCGAGAACAAGAACCCGTATCTGCAGGAACAGACGTATTACTGTGGACGGTTGGATGACCCGGATCTGCTTCCGTTACTGAAAGAAAAAGGAATCACGATCTCAAGAGTTATTCCGGACAACACATCCACCTGGATTTATAATATTTTAAGCTTTTTACTTCCATTGGTTTTAATCTGGATTCTTATGGGAGTTCTGATGAAACGTATGGGCGGCGGAGCCATGGGTGTTGGCAAGAGTACCGCAAAAGTTTATGTGGAAAAATCCACCGGTGTTACTTTTAAAGACGTTGCAGGACAGGATGAGGCGAAAGAATCTTTGCAGGAAGTAGTAGACTTTTTGCATAATCCGAAGAAGTACCGTGAGATCGGTGCGAAGCTTCCGAAGGGAGCATTGCTGGTAGGACCTCCGGGTACTGGTAAGACATTGCTGGCGAAAGCTGTTGCAGGAGAAGCCGGAGTACCATTTTTCTCTCTGGCTGGTTCTGATTTCGTAGAGATGTTCGTGGGTGTCGGTGCATCCCGTGTGCGTGATCTTTTCAAAGAGGCACAGAAACAGGCACCGTGTATTATTTTCATCGATGAGATCGATGCGATCGGTAAAAGCCGTGATTCCCGCTATGGCGGTGGCAATGATGAGCGTGAGCAGACATTGAACCAGTTACTGGCAGAGATGGATGGTTTTGATACTTCCAAGGGACTTTTGATCTTAGCTGCAACAAACAGACCGGAAGTCTTAGACAAAGCACTGCTTCGTCCGGGACGTTTTGACCGTCGTATTATCGTAGATAAGCCGGATCTGAAAGGAAGATTAGAGACTTTAAAGGTTCATTCCAAAGATGTTCTCATGGATGAAACCGTAGATTTGGATGCGCTTGCACTTGCAACGGCAGGACTGGTTGGTTCTGACCTTGCGAATATGATCAATGAGGCTGCTATCAATGCGGTCAAGAAGGGCAGAAAGTATGTCAATCAGGCAGACCTGTTTGAGGCGTTTGAGTTAGTCGCTGTCGGTGGTAAAGAGAAGAAAGACCGTGTGATGAGCGATAAAGAGCGCAAGATCGTTTCTTATCATGAAGTTGGTCATGCAATCGTGACAGCACTTCAGAAGAATACAGAACCGGTTCAGAAGATCACAATTGTTCCAAGAACGATGGGAGCACTCGGATATACATTACAGACACCGGAGGAAGAAAAGTTCTTACAGACCAAGGATGAACTGCTCGCAAAGATCACAACCTACATGGCTGGACGTGCAGCAGAAGTACTGGTATTTTCTTCCGCAACAAGTGGTGCAGCGAATGATATTGAGAATGCAACTGCGATTGCGAGAGCAATGGTAACACAGTATGGTATGTCAGATAAGTTTGGTATGATGTGTCTTGCAACAACAGAAAACCAGTATCTGGATAACCGTGCAGGACTGATCTGTGGCGAGGAGACAGCAGCGCAGATCGACGGCGAAGTTCTTTCGATTATTAATAAATGTTATGATGAGGCGATGCAGCTTCTGATCGAGAACAGAGAGTCGTTAGATAAGATTTCGGAATATCTGTATGAACATGAGACCATTACCGGAAAGGAATTTATGAAGATTTTCCGCGAGATCAAGGGAATTCCGGAACCAGAGGAAGAAAGCGGCAAAAAGAGCTTTATGGAACAGGCGATGGATGCAGAACGCCAGAGCACAGGAAGCCATATAGATTATAAAGCAGATGAAAACACACAGACAAGCAATGATGGTGAATAATGTTTGATATTGCAGAAGAATTAAAAAAACTCCCGGATCAGCCGGGAGTTTATATTATGCATGACAGCAGAGATGCGATTATTTATATTGGAAAGGCAGTCAGCCTTAGAAAACGGGTGCACCAGTATTTTCAGGCAAGCCATGATGAGGGAATCAAAAAGGCGCAGATGGTCAGACAGATTGCGCGTTTTGAATATATTATCACGGATTCTGAACTGGAGGCACTTGTTTTAGAATGTAATCTGATCAAGGAGCACAGACCGAAGTATAATACGATGCTGCGGGATGATAAGACCTATCCGTATATCCGGGTGACGGTAGGAGAGGATTTCCCGCGTGTCCTTTTTTCCAGACAACAGAAGAAGGACAAGTCGCGTTATTTTGGACCATACACAAGCGCAGGCGCAGTCAAAGATACGATCGAACTGATCAATAAGTTATATCAGTTACGGACCTGTAACCGGAATTTGCCGAAAGATATTGGAAAAGACCGCCCGTGTCTGAATTATCACATCCACCAGTGCAATGCGCCATGTCAGGGATATATCAGCAAAGAGGAATACCGGGAACGCGTGAATCAGGCGGTGGAATTCCTGAATGGTAATTATGCTCCGATCTTAAAATCCCTTCAGGAAAAAATGATGACTGCATCCGAAGAAATGCAGTTTGAAAAGGCAGTTGAATACCGGGATCTCTTAAACAGTGTAAAACAGATCGCGCAGAAACAGAAAATCACCCATAACGACGGCGAGGACAAGGACATTATCGCGCTTGCTTCGGATGACCGGGATGCGGTGGTGCAGGTATTTTTTATCCGGGATGGAAAGCTTATCGGACGGGATCATTTTTATGTAAAGATCGGAACAGAGGATACGAAGGAACAGATACTAACTACATTTATAAAACAATTCTATTCCGGCACGCCGTTCATTCCGCGGGAGATTATGCTCCCGGAGGAGATTGACGACCACGAAGTATTGGCAGAATGGCTTGGAGAGAAGCGTGGAGGAAAAGTTTACATCCGGATTCCACAGAAGGGCATGAAGGAAAAACTGGTCGAACTGGCACAGAAGAATGCGGAGCTGGTTTTATCACAGGATAAAGAGAAAATCAAGCGTGAGGAAGGAAGAACGATCGGAGCCATGAAAGAGATTGCAGGCTGGCTGGATCTTCCGGGCTTACAGCGCGTGGAGGCGTTCGATATCTCCAATATCAATGGATTTGAGACGGTGGGTTCCATGGTCGTTTACGAAAAAGGAAAGCCGAAGCGGAGCGATTACAGAAAGTTCAAACTTCGCACTGTCACAGGACCGGACGATTATGCTTCCATGCATGAGGTACTGACCAGACGTTTCACGCACGGTATGCGGGAACAGGAAGAAATGCAGGAGAAAGATCTTGGCGAGGAATATGGAAGTTTTACCCGTTTCCCGGATCTGATTATGATGGATGGTGGACGAGGTCAGGTGAACATCTGCCTGAAAGTACTTGAGGAACTGCATCTGAATATCCCGGTATGCGGCATGGTAAAAGATGATAATCACAGAACCCGTGGGTTATACTACAATAATGTCGAGATACCGATCGACAGGAGCAGTGAAGGGTTCAAGCTCATCACGAGAGTGCAGGATGAGGCACACCGTTTCGCAATCGAATACCACAGATCACTGCGCAGCAAGGAACAGGTTCATTCCGTTTTGGATGATATTCCGGGAATCGGACCGTCCCGGAGAAAAGCGCTGATGAAAAAATACCAGTCGCTGGATGCAATCCGGGAAGCGTCGGTGGAAGATCTTACAGATACGGAAAGCATGAATGAAAAAGCAGCACAGGCAGTCTATGAATTTCTTCACAAAGACGCTATTCTATGATATATTGTAACTAATATTTCCAATAGGTAACTGCAAAATGCGGGAGCAGAGACTATGTTTTGCAATTGCCCAAAACATAAAGGAGAAAAGGGTATGAATGGAACGAATGGAGTAAGTGTCAGCAAAGTAGCACAGATCATGGATCTGTATAATTTCCTGCCGGACATGGATTTGAAAAAACACCGTATTAAAATCAGTGATGTGAACCGTCCGGCGTTGCAGTTGAGTGGGTTCTTTGAACATTTTGAGCAGTCGCGTGTACAGATCATCGGAAACGTTGAGTACACCTATTTACAGAGACTGGATGTGGAGAAGAAGGAAAAAGTTTTACAGAAATTTACCACATATGATATTCCATGCATTATTTTCTGCAGGGATTTACAGCCGGATGAAGATTTTTTACAGATTGCTTCGGAAAATGATGTTCCGGTTTTGGGAACGAAGAGAAGCACATCGGAATTTATGGCAGAATTGATTTTCTGTCTGAGTGAACAGCTGGCACCATGTATCTCCATTCACGGAGTTTTGGTGGATGTCTATGGTGAAGGACTTCTGATCATGGGTGAGAGCGGAATCGGTAAGAGCGAGGCAGCATTGGAGCTTGTGCGACGCGGACACCGTCTTGTAACGGATGATGTTGTGGAGATCCGCAAGATCAATGAGCATACACTGATCGGTACATCCCCGGATATCACAAGATACTTTATCGAAGTGCGCGGTATCGGAATTATCGATGTAAAAGCACTTTACGGTGTTGAGTGCGTCAAGGAAAAACAGCAGATCGATCTTGTCATCAAGTTAGAAGACTGGAAGAAAGAAAATGAGTATGACCGTCTGGGTTTAGAGGATGAATACGCAGAATTTCTTGGAAATAAAGTGGCATGCCATTCACTTCCAATCCGTCCGGGACGAAATCTTGCCGTTATCTGTGAGACAGCGGCAGTCAACCACAGACAGAAGAAAATGGGTTACAACGCAGCACAGGAGCTTTACCGCCGCGTGCAGGAGAATATCACAAAAGGTCATGATGATGACGATTAAGCCGGAAACGACACAATCACATTTTTGCATATAGCGGAACAACCGTTATAAATATATAGTTAGATTTGGAGACAGAATTATGGAAAACAAAATTGCATGGGAAAAATATCCGGAAGGAAATAAGCGCGAGGAAGTATTCCAGTTCGCAGAGGACTACCGCAAGTTTATTTCGGAGTGCAAGACAGAGCGCGAATGCGTTACATCTTTTGTAGAGAAAGCTGAAAAAGCAGGCTTTGTAAATCTTGAGAAAGTGATCGCAGAGCACACTGCATTAAAAGCCGGTGACAGAGTATACGCCAACAACATGGGAAAAGGCATGGCTCTATTTGTAATCGGAAAAGAGAGCATGGAGAAGGGAATGAACATCCTTGGAGCACACATTGACTCCCCACGTCTTGATTTAAAACAGGACCCATTATATGAGGATACTGATTTTGCAATGTTAGACACCCATTATTATGGTGGAATCAAGAAATACCAGTGGGTAACACTGCCATTGGCATTACACGGTGTCATTGCGAAAAAAGACGGAACAGTTGTGAAAGTAAACATCGGTGACAAGCCGGGTGATCCTGTTTTTGGTGTGAGTGATCTTCTGATCCACTTATCCGCAGAGCAGTTAGAGAAGAAGGCTGCAAAGGTGATCGAGGGAGAGAATCTTGATCTTCTGATCGGAAGTATTCCAATGCAGACCGAAGATGAAAAAGTAAAAGAAAAAGTAAAAGCGAATATCATGAATCTTTTAACAAAAGAATATGGTATAGAGGAGGAAGATTTCCTTTCCGCAGAGATCGAAGTTGTTCCAGCCGGAGAGGCAAGGGACTATGGCTTTGACCGCAGCATGATCATGGGTTACGGACATGACGACAGAGTATGTGCATATCCTTCCTTTGAGGCAATGCTTGTGACAGAGAACCCTGAAATTACAAGCGTATGCCTGTTAGTAGACAAAGAGGAGATCGGAAGTGTCGGCGCAAGCGGAATGGAGTCCAGATTCTTCGAGAATACAGTTGCAGAGGTGATGAACGCTGCAGGAACATATTCTGAGTTAGCACTCAGAAGAGCTTTGGCAAATTCCAAGGTACTTTCATCAGATGTATCCGCTGCATTTGATCCAAACTTCCCAAGTGTCATGACAAAACGCAATACAGCATATTTTGGAAAAGGACTTGTATTCAACAAATACACAGGAGCCAGAGGAAAATCAGGTTCCAATGATGCAAATGCAGAGTATGTCGGCAAATTAAGAAATATCATGGATTCCAATGATGTTTCTTTCCAGACAGCAGAGCTTGGTAAAGTAGACCAGGGCGGCGGCGGAACAATCGCTTACATCCTTGCAAATTACGGAATGAACGTTATCGATAGCGGTGTTCCGGTATTGAATATGCATGCACCGTGGGAGATCATCAGCAAGGTTGATCTTTACGAGGCATACAGAGGTTATATTGCATTCTTAAAGGAAGCTTAGGAATTATAAATGAACGATCATTTTTTAACAGAACTTAAAAATGTAACAGGTGATTCGGGTATCTTTTTTAAAGAGCCTATGAAAAAACATACAACGTTTCGTGTGGGTGGACCGGCAGATGTGCTGGTCTGCCCGGATGAGACGGCACTTGTCGCAGTCCTTGGACTCTGCAGACAGTATGACGTGCCATATACCCTGATCGGGAACGGCAGTAATCTTCTTGTGGGAGACAGGGGAATCCGTGGTGTGGTCATCGAGATGACAGAGCCGATGGCTGCCATTGAAGTAAATGGAACTAAGATCACGGCACAGGCTGGCGCAATGCTTTCCAAGATCGCAAATACCGCAGCGGCAAATGGTTTAGGCGGCATGGAATTTGCAGCCGGCATACCGGGAAGCGTTGGTGGAGCAGTTGTCATGAATGCAGGTGCTTATGGCGGCGAGATAAAAGACATCATTGAAAAAGCGTATGTGTTAGATGAGAACGGAAAACAGTTAGAACTTTCGAAAGAGGAGCTGGACTTAAGTTACCGGCATAGCTGTATCCCGGAGAAAAAATATATTGTTACAAAAGTTGTTTTGGAACTGCAGCCACAGGATGAGGCAGTGATCCGTTCCAAAATGAAAGAATTAAGTGAAAAAAGAGCAGAAAAACAGCCACTGCAGTATCCAAGTGCCGGAAGTACATTCAAAAGACCGGAGGGATATTTTGCAGGGAAGCTGATCATGGATGCAGGGCTGCGCGGCTATCAGGTAGGTGGAGCGCAGGTCTCTGAAAAACATTGTGGTTTTGTGATCAACAAAGGGGAGGCAACAGCGGCAGACATCTGCAGGCTGATGCAGGATGTGTCGGATAAGGTACAGGCACAGTTTGGTGTAGTATTAGAACCGGAAGTGAAAATGATTGGTGAATTTTAAGCTGCAAACTTATGAGAAAGGTGTGGTTATAGTATGAAATTCGTGATATTAACAGGAATGTCTGGAGCCGGAAAAAGTACAGCACTGAAAATGATGGAAGATATCGGCTTTTACTGTGTCGATAATCTTCCAATCCCTTTACTGGAAAAATTCGTGGAATTGTCTGATCTGCAGCAGAATGCAGAATTACAGAAAGTTGCTGTCGGAATTGATATCCGGAGCGGACAGGCACTTGAGGAACTCCGGAGTGTGCTTGACCGGATCAAGGCAAACGGCGGCGCATATGATATCTTATTTTTGGATGCGGAGGATTCTGTTCTGGTAAAAAGATACAAGGAAACCAGAAGAAGCCACCCGTTGGCAGGATCGGAGCGCGTCGATAAGGGAATTGCAAAAGAGAGAGAAAGACTTGCATTTTTGAAGGAACGTGCAAGTTATATTATAGATACCAGCCAGCTTCTGACCAGAGAGCTGAAAGCAGAGATTGAAAAAATATTTGTGCAGAACCAGGATTATAAAAATCTGTTCATCACGATTTTATCGTTCGGATTTAAATATGGAATCCCGGCGGATTCCGATCTGGTTTTTGATGTGCGTTTCCTGCCAAATCCATACTATGTGGAAGGACTGCGTGCCAAGACAGGAAATGATAAAGAGATTCAGGATTATGTGCTCCAGTTTAAGGAGGCGCATGAGTTTTTGGATAAATTAGAGGATATGATCAATTTTCTCATACCGAACTATATTGCAGAGGGGAAAAACCAGCTTGTCATATCGATTGGATGTACAGGCGGAAAACACCGTTCCGTAACGCTTGCCAATGAATTGTATAAGAGAATGGCGGACAAGAAGGAATATGGTTTGAAGATTGAACATAGGGATATAGGAAAAGATGCCCTGAGAGGTAAATAGAATGTCATTTTCAAGTGAAGTGAAAGAAGAACTTTCCAGACATCTGGGGAAAAGCCGTCACTGCCAGATCGCAGAACTGGCGGCATTGATCGCATTTGACGGAAAAGTGCAGATAAGTGAGTCCGGATGTGATCTTTTTCTGGATTCCGAAAATGAACTTTTGAACACAAAGTATGAACTTTTGCTGAAAAAACTTTTTGATTTTTGCAATGGGGAAAAAGAGGAAGCAGAAAGAAGGCAGCAGAAAATCTATGAGACAGTCAAAATGTGGGATGAGGATCACCAGATCCCGATGATCACGGAGACTGTGAATGGATTGCTGCTTTTGCAGAGCTGTTGTAAAAGAGCCTACATCAGAGGCGCTTTTCTTGCCGGCGGCTCGATCAGTGATCCGAATAAATCGTATCATTTTGAGATCGTGTGCAGAACAGAGCCACAGGCGGAGCAGCTGCGTGACACGATCAACAGTTTTGATATGGACGCTAAGATCGTGGAACGGAAGAAACATTTTGTCGTATATTTAAAAGAGGGTGCTCAGATCGTTGACATTTTAAATGTCATGGAAGCCCATGTGGCATTGATGAATTTAGAGAATGTGCGCATTTTAAAAGAGATGCGCAATTCCGTGAACCGAAAAGTCAACTGCGAGACTGCCAATATCAGCAAGACTGTGAATGCAGCAGTGAAACAGCTGGAAGATATTACATATATAAAAGAAACATCGGGGTTAGACAGTCTGCCGGACAATTTAAAAGAAATAGCGTTATTGCGTCTTGATTATCCGGAGGCACCACTCAAAGAACTTGGAACCTATTTAGATCCGCCGGTTGGAAAATCGGGTGTGAATCACAGACTTCGTAAGATCAGTGAAATCGCAGAGGGATTGAGAAAATAAGGAGGAGAAGGAGAGACAATGAAAAAGACAGTAGAAGTGCAGATGGGTGCAGGAATGGAAGCAAGACCGATCGCATTAATGGTACAGACCGCGAATCAGTTTTCCAGTCATATCTATCTGGAAATGGATCAAAAGCGTGTCAATGCAAAAAGTATTATGGGAATGATGAGCTTAGTGCTTACAAACGGCGTGACAGTTACGATCGATGCAGAGGGGACAGACGAAGTGGAAGCAGTGAATGCATTGGAGCGGTTTTTAATCGGAAAATAAAAGGTTTTAGAAATAAGAGAGTATAGATTTTTATGGGTATGAAAAAGAAATTATTATTTGTATTCAATCCGTGCTCAGGAAAGGCACAGATTAAGAATCAGTTGTTAGACATTGTGGATACGATGGTAAAGGCAGACTATGAGGTTACCATATACCCGACACAGTATGCGGGAGATGCAAAAGAAAAAGTGGAAGCGCTTGCCGGCAATTATGATCTTGTTGTGTGCAGCGGTGGAGACGGTACGTTAGATGAAGCGGTAACCGGAATGATGCACCGTGAGACAAAAGTTCCATTGGGATACATACCGGCCGGAAGCACGAACGATTTTGCTTCCTCGCTTGGAATACCGAAGGACATGGAAAAAGCGGCAGAGGTGGCCGTCACAGGAAAAACGTTTCCGTGCGATGTCGGTCTGTTTAATGAGGATTATTTTGTCTATGTTGCAGCATTTGGACTTTTTACAGAAGTGTCTTATAAGACGAGCCAGGAATGGAAGAATGTACTTGGTCATGCAGCCTATATTTTAGAAGGAGCAAAATGCCTTCATGATATCCCGTCTTTTATGATGCAGGTGGAATATAACAATATGCGTATCCAGGACGAATTTATTTACGGCATGATCACAAACTCTACATCTGTAGGAGGATTCAAGGGAATGACCGGCAAAGATGTTCTGCTCGATGATGGAGTCTTTGAAGTGACCTTGATCAAAAAACCGAAGAATCCAATGGAATTGAATGAGATCATCGCATCCCTGATCAATCTGGTAGATGATACGGAAATGATCTATTCTTTTAAGACGGACGAAGTGAAATTCACATCGTCGAAACAGATCCCTTGGACGCTGGATGGCGAATTTGGCGGTGACCATAAGGAAGTCTGTGTGAAAAATCTGAAACAGGCAGTGGATATTATAGTCAAAAAGCCGGAAGAATAAGAGATTTGTCTGTGATATCTGTTAAAAAAATAACTTTATTTTTGCATCAAAGTAATATATAATAATGAGAGAAATAATGCTGGATAAAGCAAATATTTTAAATTATGGAGGAATTAACAATGTTAGTATCTGCAAAAGAGATGTTAGACAAAGCAAAAGCTGGTCATTATGCTGTAGGCCATTTTAACATTAACAATTTGGAATGGGCAAAAGCTGTTTTATTGACAGCACAGGAGTTAAAATCCCCTGTTATCTTAGGTGTATCTGAAGGTGCTGGAAAGTACATGACAGGATTCAAAACTGTAGCAGCTATGGTAAAAGCTATGGATGAAGAACTTGGAATCACAGTTCCTGTAGCATTACACTTAGATCACGGAACTTACGAAGGATGCTACAAATGCATCAAAGCTGGTTTCACATCTATCATGTTTGATGGTTCTCATTATTCAATCGAAGAGAACATTGAGAAAACAAAAGAATTAGTAGCAGTTGCTCACAGATTAGGTTTATCTATCGAGGCAGAAGTTGGTTCTATCGGTGGAGAAGAGGATGGCGTTATTGGTATGGGTGAATGCGCTGATCCTAACGAATGTAAAGCAATCGCTGATCTTGGTGTGGACATGCTTGCAGCAGGTATCGGTAACATCCACGGAAAATATCCTGCAAACTGGGCTGGTTTAAGCTTTGAGACTTTAGCAGCAGTTCAGGAGAAAACAGGAGCATTACCATTAGTACTTCACGGTGGTACAGGTATCCCAGAAGATATGATCAAGAAAGCAATCGAACTTGGTGTATCTAAGATTAATGTTAACACAGAGTGTCAGTTATCTTTCGCAGATGCTACACGTAAATATATTGAAGCTGGTAAAGACCTTGAAGGTAAAGGATTCGATCCTCGTAAATTATTAGCTCCAGGTACAGATGCAATCAAAGCAACTGTAAAAGAGAAAATGGAATTATTTGGTTCTGTTGGTAAAGCTGAATAAGATAAGAATGCGAAGAGAGTGCTTCTGTTTTGGAGGCACTCTTTTTTCTTTACAGAAAAAAACTTCGGACGATAAACTGCCCGAAGTTTTTGCGTGTATGAAAAAAGTAAATGGCTATAAGCACCAGATCAGGGTTGTGGCAATATGGCATGCCACATATTAATATACAGGATTTTCTACATTGACTTTATCAACTTCCTGATAAGGAGCAAGTGTAGAAACCATTTTGATTGGTTTGTCATATGCATTTTTTACATAGTGAACTTCGCCAGGCTCGATATGGATAAAATCGCCTTCTGTTAAGGTATGGCATACGTTATCGACAACGATATCAACTTTTCCCTCTAAGATATAGAAGTTCTCTTCCATCACATTATGATAATGTGCCTGAAAATCCTGGCCAGGCTGGAACTGTACAAGTGCATAATTCATACGAGGTCCTTTCATTAAATATTTTGGACCACTGTCTCCAAAACGATATTCAAAATCTTTCTCATTAACTACAAACATATTTTTTTCCTTCCTTTTCTTAAGTTTTCTTCATGATTGAATTTTATAAACCTGGTGCAATCCACATATTTTTGGTAAGCTTACGGTCACACAAATCGAGATTGGCTTTGTAGACCTCTCTCCAGACTGGATACATTTCATCATATACTTTTTTGTTCTCTAAATTAGGTGTATAAGTTTTATCTACTTTAGCACAGATTGCAGCACCCTCAGCGATGGATGGGTAAATGCCAACGCCATATCCGGCAATGATCGCAGCGCCCAGTGCAGTTGCTTCTTTTACAACAGGAGTTACGACAGGTTTTCCGGTCACATCAGCAAGAATCTGTGACCATAAATCACTGACAGATGCGCCACCTGCAAAAATAAGCTTATCCGGTTCATTTCCGGTTGCTTCTTTTACAAGTTCAATATGTCCTTTGACTAACATAGCTGTATTTTCCAAAATGGAACGATAGAAAGTATATTTATTAAACTTTTCCGGTAACAGCTCAAAGTTTGTGAAGGTAGGTGCTGCATGTTTCCAGTTAATGAAGTTCATAATATCACTGAAACAGCACATCATGCCGTAACATCCGGCAGGGATTTTCTCTGCTTCTTGATTCATAAGGTTGTATGGATCGTCGCCAATCTTTTTTGCTTTCCGTTTTTCCTCCTGACAGAAACCATCACGGAACCATCTCATGACAAGTCCTGGTTTAAATGCAAGTGCTTCATATTGCCATACGCCTGGTACTGCATGGCAGTTGACACGAACACGGCCATAAGGATCGGTTTTGCCACTTTCTGTGTTGAATTCATACTGCCAGAAGCTTCCACCGAATACGGCTGCTTCGCCAGGTTTGCATGCACCGACACCGATTGTGCCGAGCTGACAGTCACCACCGCCGACAACAACAGGAGTACCTTCTGCCAGACCGGTTTCAGAAGCTCCCTTTGCAGTTACTTTTCCTACAATGGAACCACATTCTAAGATATCCGGGAAAATGTCAGTACGCAGATTACATTTGGCTGCAATTTCCGTATCCCAGGTGCGGGTCTGAAGATCGAGCAGTCCGGTTGTGGAACCATTGCTTGGTTCGACCGCAAGTACGCCGGTCAGCTTGTAAATCAGCCAGTCATTAAACATACCTATTTTAGCAGTTTTCTCATAGATATCCGGCATATTATTTTTCACCCATAAAATACGTGGAATCGCATTAAGGGCATAACTTTGTCCGGATTTTTTATACAATTCCAGTTCAAGATCAGGATTCATGCGGATAAGTTCAGCTACTTCATCATTGCTGCGGGCATCGACATTGGCACACGCCCAGATTTCATTTCCACCTTTATCGTATAAAAGTATTCCTTCACGCATACATGTTGTAGAAATAGCAGCAATCTCTGCTGGGTCGATCTTGGTCTCAGCAAGGACATTGCGAACACAACCGCTGGCGAGTTCCCAGTTGTATTTCCAGTCAAAATCCATACTTCCCGGAAAACGAGGATCTTCATTGTGCGTCCACTCATGCTGGGAGCAGCCTATCTGGTTTCCTTTCAAATCGAACAGAACAGCACGTACACTTCCTGTTCCAGCGTCAATTGCCATTAAATAATTTTTCATTGCAATGCACCGTCCTTTCTCTCAGTGTCTATATTGTTTTTTGATTGATAAAGATCTAATACTGCAGTAGCGGTATTTTCATCTGTGATGAGAACATCCAGATATTTTCCTGTCAATACAGCATAAATTGCTTCAATCTTGTGCGGACCACCTGCCACGCCGACAACGTTGTTGTATTTTTCGATGTCCGTGAGTGCCGGGCTCATAAGCCGCTTTTCCAAATCGGTATCAATCAGATTTCCATTGATATCAATAAAGTGACTTAAAATATCGCCGACAGCACCCTGTTTCTTCAAAAGAAGGTAGTCATCCGGTGTCAAAATCGAGTTTTTGATGATAGTTGCATTTGTATCAACACCACCGATACCGACAACTGTAAAATCAGAAATCAAAGCCATTTTCGAGATGCGCTGAATGGCAGTTTCTTTTTTTAATTCTTCCATTATAAAGGAAGAACTTAAAATTAAAGGACATGGAATCAAATGTAAGCGGGCATTAAAAACATTGGACTCCGTATTTGGCAGATAATAATTGACACCGCCGGTCAGTGAAATTACATTAATCGGACTTTCGGATCGCTGGGCAAGGTAGTTTAAGATTCGGCTTGGAGTATCTCCGTATCCCATATTAATATAAGAATTTTCTTTAATACGCTGGTTGATATACATGGAAGCAGCCTGCGCAAGTGAATCATTTAAAGAATCACTGGAAGGAACAGATGGAATGATAAGAATATCATTTAAATGGAAGAGTTCCTTAAAAGTATTTTCCATATGAAATCTTTTTGCGTTACTGTTTCGAATCTGGAAGGTGATCAATCCATTTTCCTTTGCCTTGTCAAGCAAACGCAGGATTTTGATGCGGTTAATACCTAATATCTTGGCGATTTCCTGCTGGGTAAGATTCTCAATATAGTAGTACCACGCAATTTTGATCATAAGTTCTTCTTCGTAATTATAGTTCGAATCCATATTTAATTCTCCTAACAAGTAAAATGAAACAATTGTTCACTAAACTGAAATATGTTAATTCATAGTATAATTACGATTGTGCAAAATGTCAAGATAAAATGTTTTTACATAATTTGTATAGGTAGAATAACCAAAAAAATAGAAAAAATCTCGAAAAGCTATGTTGACAAATGATAATACGAGTGTTAATATTAGTTCATCACTTGAACAAAAGTACTTGAAGATAACGGAGGGGGATAATATGGAGAACAACAAAAAACCAGACGCTGAAAATCTTCTGCAGGTTTGTGATATTTATAAATCCTTTGGTGACAATGCAGTCTTAAAAGGCATGACATTGAGCCTGGCATCTGGAGAAGTTCTTTCTCTTATTGGAGGTAACGGAGCTGGTAAAAGTACCTTAATGAAAATTATTATGGGTATCTATACACACGACAGTGGAAAAGTCATTGTAAATGGAAAAGAAATGACAGCAGGAAAAACAACAGAAGCGTTATCCAGCGGTGTTTATATGGTACCACAGGAACCATTGCTTTTCCCTAATATGACAGTTGAAGAAAATATTCTGATCGGTTTCACAAAACCACAGTCAGAACTTCATAAAGAACTTGTCGATACAATGAAGAAGATCGGTTGGAATCTTGAACTTAATCGTAAAGCCAATACATTGTCAATCGCAGAACAGCAGTTGGTCGAGCTGCTGAGAGGCTTGCTCAGACATGCAAAGATACTGATTCTGGATGAGCCGACAAGTGCACTTACTTTTAAAGAGGTAGAAAGTCTTTTTAAAGTAGTCAAAGACTTGAAAGCACAGGGAATTGGAATTATTTATATCACCCATCGTCTGGATGAGGTGTTTGAGATTTCCACAGACGTTGGAATCATGAGAGATGGTCGAATCACTCTCATGGGAAAGATTGAAGAATTTACAAAAGCAGCCCTTGTAAAAGGCTTGCTGCCAGATGCCACTGATCAGCAGGAAATCGTGAATAAAAATACAGTTGATTACAGCAAAGATCCGGTTCTTGAATTAAAGAACTACAGTGGATATGGATTTAAAGATATTTCCTTAAAAGTATATCCGGGAGAAATCCTTGGAGTTGCAGGTGTTGTAGGTGCTGGAAGAACAGAGATGGCGCAGACAATTTTTGGAATGGACAAAGTACTTGGAGGAAAAGTTTATCTGGATGGTAACGACATTACAGGACTGAGCACACAGAAAGTTATGAAAGCTGGTGTGAACTACGTTTCAGAAGACAGACATGCGGATGGAATTTTCAAGATTTCATCGGTTGCCTACAATATTACAAGCGGGGTATTAAGCGAATCTTTCATGGGAAAAGTTTTCTTAAACCAGAAGAAAGAAAAATCACTCACCCAGCAGTACATTGATGATTTCCGCATCAAAGTCACCGGACAGGAACAGGAAGTTGGAAGCCTCTCAGGTGGTAACCAGCAGAAAGTAGTGATCGGACATGCGCTTGCTACAAATCCGAAGCTGATTATTCTGGATGAGCCGACACGAGGAATCGATGCAGGTGCCAGAACTGATGTCTACAATATTATTAAAGGACTTTCGAAAAAGGGATTGGCTGTACTTTTGATCTCATCTGATATGGAAGAAATTATCGAACTTAGCGACAGAGCAGTGACGATCCATCAGGGCAGATTAAACTGTGAGTTTGACAGAGCAGATATCAATCAGGAGAATTTAACAAAAGCATCCTTTGGTGTTATTGGAAAGGAGAAAGAATCATGAACAGTTTACGGGCAATCTTGAAAAAGAGAGAAATGACAAGTTTCCTTTGTCTGGTCTTGTTATTCATCGTGGTTGGCTGTATCAACCCGGCATTTTTTACAGTAGGAAATATATCCGCATGTTTTAACTCATCTGTTGTGTTTGTCATTATCTCCGTTGGTATGGCATTTACGATCATGATTGGTGAAATCGATGTTTCCGTTGGTTCCTGTATGGGTATGACGGCAGTTGTAGTCGGCACCATGATATGCGATGGAAAGAACTGGATACTTGCATTTATTGTCGGAATCCTGATCGGTGTGATCGTTGGATGCATTAATGGATTTGGTGTTGCAATTATGAAAGCACCTTCACTGATCTTTACATTAGGTGTAAACGGAATCTTACGTGGTCTGATGTTTATTTACACAGACGGTGCAGATGTCAACAATATTCCAAAAAGCTTTAAAGACATCTCAGCAAAAGCTCTTCCGGGAGTGAGACTTACATATTACTTTATTGGAGCGCTGATTCTTACAATTATCATCCATTTGATCCTTACAAAGACAAGAAAAGGAAGATATGTAAAAGCAGTTGGTGATAATGCAGATGGTGCGAAGTTAGTAGGTATTAACCCGGTTGCAACAAAATTTGTTTCCTATATTATATGTTCCGTTATGGCATCTATTGCAGGAATTTTATTCTGCAGCCGTATCGGTATTGTCACAACATCCAGTGGTAATGGTTACGAAATGACAGCAGTTGCTGCATGCGTATTAGGTGGTATCAGTCTTACCGGTGGTGTTGGTAGTGTGATCGGTTCAGCAATTGGTGCTGTAATTATGAGTTCCATCAGTTACCTTTTAGTATTTATGGGATTCTCATCTGATTATAATGATGCAATTACCGGAAGTATCCTGATTGTGATTGTGGTAGTTGATTCTGTAATGCAGATCAGATCAAGAATGAAATTAAGACATGAAAGACTGCAGGCAAGAACGCGGGATGACATGAATACGGAAGAGGGGGATGCATAATGAGCGGAATTTCTTCAAACGAGAAAAAAAGTAAGCATAAGGGAATGCTGAACTGGAATTTGTTTTTGATTGTTGTAATTCTTTTCGAATTTTTGGTTTTTGGAGCTGCGAATCCGAAGTTTTTGAATATATCTTCCATGTTTCGTAGTATGAACGACTTCGTTCCGATTGGAATTATTGGTATTTTTGTCACACTGGTTATGATTACCGGAGGAATCGATATTCAGGCGGGATCAATCGTCGGACTGACCTCTATCATTATTGGTGTTGCATGGCAGGATTGGGGAATGAATATCTGGGCTGCTGTTGTACTTGCAATTGTGATCGCAATCTTATGTGGAACGTTGACCGGATTCTTCATCGCATACTGTGGCGTACAGGCGATGGTTGCAACATTAGGTGGAAGTTTCTTATATGCAGGACTTGCCCTGATGGTTTCCACTTTGAGTGATACACCATCCTACATGGGAATCACAAACTTCCCGGATGCATTCCGAAACATTACCAAATTTAAAATTGGTACAATTTCACCGGGACCGGTTTTGGTATTTGTCATTATTGCAGTGATTATGGGAATTGTGTTACATAAAACCAAGTATGGACGTAAAATTTTCCTTGTTGGTGTTAATCAGAATACAGGAGAGTTCTCCGGAATTAATACAAAAAGAGTAATTCTTTCTACTTATGTATTGAGTGCTGTTGGTGCAGCAATCGCAGGTATTGTACTTACATCTTATTATAATGTAGCAAAATCTGACCTTGGAAGTACATTTACAATGAATATCATTACGGTTGTAGTACTTGGAGGAACTTTATCAACAGGTGGTAAAGGAAATGTATTCGGAACAGTATTGGCAACCATCATTATTGGACTGATCAAATTTGGACTTCCGTTATGTTTTGGTATTAATTCACAGTATCTGGATGCACCAATCGGAATCCTGCTGGTAGTTGTATTGTTAGGACGTGCATTAATGGTTCATCCGGCATTCATAAATTACCGCGCAAAGTTAAAAAACAAGCGGCAGAAAGCAGCTTAGTACAAAATTGTTAGAAAATATCTAAACATACATATCACACATATTAAGGAGGAAATGTAATGAAGAAAAAGATTTTATCAGCATTATTAGTTGGGGCAATGGTATCTTCCCTTTTAGCTGGATGTGGTGGAAGTGACAGTGCAAGCACAAGCGCAGGAAGTTCAGATGCGCAGACAACAGAGCAGGGCTCTTCTGATGCAACAGCAGAGGCATCTGGAATCGAAGGAAAAACAGTAGCATTCATTCCAAAATTAACAGGAAATGCATTCTTCGAAGTTGCAAACGACGGAGCACAGGAATATGCAGAAAAATGGGGAATCACTGTTGATTACATGGGAAGCTCTAACGCAGCAGTAGCAGATCAGGTATCTGTTATTAACCAGGCTATTTCTTCAGGGGTTGATGCAATCTGTATTTCAACTGTAGATGCAGCAGGTGTATCTGATGCATTACAGGAAGCAAGGGATGCAGGAATCATGGTTACAACATGGGATTCTGATGCAAACAGCGATGACAGAACTTTAATGGTTTCTCAGGGAACACCAGAAGTTTTAGGACAGATGTTAGTAGATATGGCAGTTGATGGATTAAAGGAGAGAGGTAAAGATCCTGAAAACGATGAGATTAAATATTGCTGGCACTACTCACAGGCAACTGTAACAGACCAGAACAGCTGGCAGGTAGAAGGCGAGAAGATCATCGCTGAGAAATATCCAAACTGGACAAACGTTTACCCAGACAACTACTACTCAGAGCAGGATGCTGAAAAAGCTATCACAGTTGGTGAAGCTGTATTAGATGCAAACCCAGATATCGATGTTATTATCTGTAACGACTCTACAGCTCTTCCAGGACAGTTACAGGCTGCTGAGAACAAAGGTTACAACAAAGACAACATTACAATTACTGGTTTCGCAACACCAAACGCTGTAAAACAGTATTGCTCAAACGGAACTCTTTACAACTGGGGTCTGTGGGATGCAAAACTTCAGGGTGCTATGGGTTGTTATGTAGCTGCTTACCTTGCAGCAGGTAACACTGTAAAAGTTGGCGACACAATTGACATTCCTGAAATCGGTTCCTGTGAAGTACTTTCCAACGATAGTATTTCAGCTGGCGCAACAACAGGTGATGAAAACAACGGTGTTGTTCTTCTTCCAGAGCGTCTGGTATTTACCGCAGATAACATGGATGATTATGATTTCTAATTATTAACAAACAAAAGAGAGAAGAATTATTAACTTGTGATATGTATGTAGTAACAAATAGTTTATAGTGAAAAAGGAGATATATCGATGGCAGATTTAGAAGGACTTAAAGTAGCAAAAGATTATCACATTGATACACCATTTGCCAACCAGGATGGCTTTTATGTAAAAGGTGCAAACAGCCTGGATTGGGGAATGAAACGTCATTTAGCAAATATTTTCAATCCAAAGAGTGGAAATACTGTAATGTTTGCTTTTGACCATGGATACTTTATGGGAAGCACAGCAGGATTAGAGAGACTGGATTTATTATTACCAAAGCTGGCACCATATGTTGACTGTTTTATGGGAACAAGAGGTGCTATCCGTACATGCTTAAAACCTGAGTATACCAATGCAATCGCATTGAGAGTTACATCTGGTTCCAGCATGGTTCAGGCTGATTTAAGTCATGAAGTTGTTGCGGTAGATATCGAAGATTCCATCCGCATGAATGCAGATTGTATGGCATCACAGGTATTTATCGGAGCAGACGGACAGTTATCAAGTATTGATAATTTAAGCAAAGTAATCAATGCAGGTATGAGATACAGTGTTCCAACCTTAGGCGTATGTGCTGTAGGTAAAGACATGGAGCGTACCGACAGATTCTTTAAATTAGCTACACGTATTATCGCTGAGATGGGATGCCAGATGGTAAAAACCTATAACTGTGAAAACTTCGAAGAAGTCGTTGCAGCCTGCCCGGTACCAATCGTAGTAGCCGGTGGTAAGAAATTGGCTGAAAAAGATGCTTTGACATTAGCTTATGATGTAATCAGCAAAGGTGCAAGAGGTGTTGATATGGGAAGAAATATCTTCCAGAGCCAGCATCCGGTTGAAATGGCACAGGCTGTTCATAAGGTAGTACATGAAGGCTTCACAGACAAAGAAGCATATGAATTTTACGAAGATCTTATTCATTAATACAATGAGAGAAGAAGGGGCAGGCTGTTTTGGCCTGCCCCTTTTTTGGAAAGAGGATGAGAAATGGTTATCAAAATACTGGAAATGGCATTGCCCGTGCTTATCATGCTGGGGCTTGGATATTTTTGCAAAGCAAAAAATGTGTTTGATGAAAAAGGGCTGCTTGGCTTAAAAGCGTTCATCAGCAATATTACGCTGCCGGTGGTGTTATTCAATGCATTTTTGTGTGCAGAGTACAATGCGAAAATTGTAGTGTTGTTTGTTTTGATTTATGTGGGCTATCTGCTTGCAATCGGTACAGGACTTCTGCTGAATAAAACAGGGAAAAGCTGTTCTGTGTTTATGCCGTTTCTGTTGGCGAGTGCGGAAGGCGGAATGCTCGGATATGCGCTTTACGGACTGATCACTGGAACGCAGACCGGATTTGCGGCAGTTGATCTGGGACAGACTGTTTTTGCATACACGGCATTTCTTGCACTGTTAAAAATGACGGATGGAAAGAAAGTCACCGCCAGAAATCTCCTGGGCAATATGTTTTCCAATAAATGTTTCTGGGGCATGCTGCTTGGTATTATCTGTGGGGCAACCGGAATTGGAAAACTTGTCTTAAACAGCAGTGTCGGCGGAATCGTTACTTCGGTCATCAGTATGATCGCAGCACCGACGAGCGCAATCGTACTTCTTGTTGTTGGATATGAATTAAATATGAAACGTGAGTTGATGAAAAAAGTACTTATTACAGTTGTAACACGTCTGGCAATCATGGCAGTACTTTTAGTGGCAGTGAGTGCAATTGTCACAGGAATTTTTGGATACGACAAAGAACTTGAAGTTGCGTTGA
This sequence comes from uncultured Roseburia sp., assembly GCA_900542495.1. Classification (GTDB taxonomy): domain Bacteria; phylum Bacillota; class Clostridia; order Lachnospirales; family Lachnospiraceae; genus Roseburia. The sequence continues at coordinate 60,684 of UQNW01000001.1, read as the reverse complement.
TGGTGTTATATTCGCTTCCGGCACCGTTTATCATTCCGATGTTTGCAGACCTCGGAGACGACAGCGAATATGTTTCGACGACGCTTTCGGTCAACACCGTCGTCACGATCATTCTGTTTGTGTTTATCTCGGCATTCTATATTATGTAGGGAATATTTTTATTGAGAAACTGCGTGAAGAAAACGATTTATTAGTTGCATTTATGTGTAGATTCTCTTATATTAGTATAAGAACATCAAATCTGAGGGGATTTAGATGAGAGAAAGGATATCAAACAAGATGATGGAGAAAGAGAACTTTAATGTTGTAGATATCTTTGGCGAAAACGTATTCAACGATTCTGTCATGCAGGCTCGTTTACCAAAGAAAGTTTACAAAAAACTTCACGAAGTAATGGAGGAAGGAAAAGAATTAGACCTCGAGACCGCAGATGTCGTTGCTCATGAGATGAAGGAGTGGGCAATTGAAAAAGGTGCAACACATTATACGCACTGGTTCCAGCCGCTTACCGGTGTGACAGCAGAGAAACACGATTCTTTCATTACTGCGCCTATGGAAAACGGCAAGGTTTTGATGAGTTTTTCGGGAAAAGAATTAATTAAAGGTGAACCGGATGCATCATCTTTTCCATCCGGTGGATTAAGAGCGACTTTTGAGGCGAGAGGATATACAGCCTGGGACTGTACTTCCCCGGCATTTGTCAGACAGGACGCAGCAGGCGCAACACTCTGCATTCCGACTGCATTCTGTTCCTACACAGGAGAAGCACTTGACCAGAAGACACCATTGCTTCGTTCCATGGAAGCGATCAACGAGCAGGCACTGCGTCTGATCCGTTTATTCGGAAACACAACCTCTAAGAGAGTGACTCCTTCGGTAGGACCGGAGCAGGAATACTTTATTGTAGACAGAGAAAAATATTTACAGAGAAAAGACCTGATCTTTACCGGACGTACTTTGTTTGGTGCAATGCCTCCAAAAGGACAGGAAATGGATGACCATTACTTTGGAAGCATCCGCGAACGTATCGCATCCTATATGAGAGATGTCAATATCGAACTGTGGAAGCTTGGCGTGTCCTCGAAGACACAGCATAATGAGGTCGCACCTGCACAGCACGAACTGGCTCCTATTTATGCAGTGGCAAATATCGCAGTTGACCACAACCAGCTTATCATGGAGACTTTGAAAAAGGTTGCGTATCGTCATGGGTTACAGTGCCTGTTGCATGAGAAACCATTTGCAGGGGTGAATGGTTCCGGTAAGCATGACAACTGGTCCATTACGACAGACGATGGCATTAACCTGTTAGAGCCGGGGAAAACACCGCACGAGAATATTCAGTTCCTTTTGGTGCTGACCTGTATTTTAAAGGCAGTGGATACCCATGCCGATCTTTTGCGAGAATCCGCAGCAGATGTCGGAAATGATCACAGACTTGGCGCAAACGAGGCACCACCAGCCATTTTATCCGTATATCTTGGCGAACAGTTAGAGGATGTGTTATCACAGTTGATCAGCACAGGAGCCGCTACACACAGTATTTCAGGTCAGAGATTAGAGACAGGTGTAAAATCACTGCCTGATTTCATGAAAGATGCGACAGACCGAAACAGAACATCTCCATTTGCTTTTACAGGAAACAAATTCGAGTTCCGTATGGTAGGTTCCCAGGACTCTGTTTCCCAGCCAAACGTTGTGTTAAATACAATTGTGGCAGAGGCATTTGCAGAAGCGTGTGATGAACTGGAAAAAGCAGATGACTTTGACATGGCTGTGCATGATCTCATCAAAAAATATGCGACAGAGCATCAGAGAATCGTATTCAATGGCAACGGATATTCAGACGAATGGGTAGAGGAAGCCGAAAGACGTGGACTTCCGAATATCAAATCCATGGTAGATGCCATTCCTGCATTAAATACAGAAAAAGCAGTTGCTTTATTTGAAAAATTCGGTGTATTTACAAAGGCAGAGCTTGATTCCCGTGTGGAGATCGAATATGAGACATATGCGAAAGAGATCAACATTGAGGCAAAGGCGATGATTGACATCGCAACAAAACAGATCATCCCGGCTGTCATCCGTTATACAACCACGCTGGCAGAATCTATCAATACGGTAAAAGCAGCCTGCGGCGCAGATATCAGCGTGCAGACAGAGATCCTGGTGGAAGTATCAGATCTTCTTGCAGATACGAAGAATGCGCTTTCAAAATTAGAGGAAGTGACTGCACAGGGCGCATCCATGGAACAGGGCAGAGAACAGGCAGTTTATTACCGTGATGAAGTTATGACTGCAATGAAGGCTTTGAGAACACCGGTTGATAAATTAGAGATGCTGGTAGATAAATCCATGTGGCCAATGCCGTCCTATGGAGATCTCATGTTTGAGGTGTAAAGCAAATTTACTAAAAAAATATTGTTTCCAAGGAAATAAATATAAAATTTGTACAAAATCGCAAAAAAATAAAAAATAGTCTTGAAAAATGATTTTGAAAGTATTATTTTAGTTACAACAACAAAACATTGCGAGAGAAAAAAGAACGAAGGCGTTCCAACAGGAGTTGGAATGCCTTCTTTTTTGTTTATAGGAAATTGCAATGTGAATCAAAGAAATCAAATCTCAGGGGATTTGGATGAAAAGAAAGGATGTAGAAAGATGAGCGAAAAAGAGTACTTCAATGTAGCCGACATCTTTGGAGAAAACGTATTTAATGATGCAGTCATGCAGGAACGGCTTCCAAAGAAAATTTACAAAAAACTTCATGAAGTCATGGAGGAAGGAAAAGAATTAGATCTTGAGACAGCAGATGTTGTGGCTCATGAGATGAAAGAATGGGCAATCGAAAAAGGGGCAACACATTATACACACTGGTTCCAGCCACTTACCGGTGTGACAGCAGAAAAACATGATTCCTTTATCACAGCTCCAATGCCAAATGGAAAAGTATTGATGAGCTTCTCCGGCAAGGAACTGATAAAAGGCGAACCGGATGCATCTTCTTTCCCGTCCGGAGGACTGAGAGCAACCTTCGAAGCCAGAGGATATACAGCATGGGATTGTACATCACCGGCATTCGTAAGACAGGATGCAGCAGGCGCAACACTTTGCATTCCAACAGCCTTCTGCTCCTACACAGGCGAAGCACTTGACCAGAAAACACCACTGCTTCGTTCCATGGAAGCAATCAATGAACAGTCACTTCGTTTACTGAGATTATTTGGCAATACAACATCGAAAAAAGTAACACCTTCCGTTGGACCGGAGCAGGAATACTTTATTGTTGACAGAGAAAAATATTTACAGAGAAAAGACTTGATTTTCACCGGACGTACCTTATTTGGTGCAATGCCTCCAAAAGGACAGGAAATGGATGATCACTATTTCGGAAGCATCCGTGAGAGAATCGCAGCTTACATGAAAGATGTAAACAAAGAGCTCTGGAAGCTCGGTGTGTCTGCAAAAACACAGCATAACGAGGTAGCACCGGCACAGCATGAGTTAGCTCCGATCTATGCAGAGGCAAACATCGCAGTTGACCACAACCAGTTAGTTATGGAGACTTTGAAAAAAGTAGCTTACCGCCACGGCTTACAGTGCCTGCTTCATGAAAAACCATTTGCTGGTGTAAACGGTTCCGGAAAACACAACAACTGGTCTATCACAACAGATGACGGAATCAACTTATTAGATCCTGGTAAAACACCGCATGAGAACATTCAGTTCTTACTAGTTTTAACCTGTATTTTAAAAGCAGTTGATACACATGCAGATCTGTTAAGAGAGTCCGCAGCAGATGTCGGAAATGACCACAGATTAGGAGCAAATGAGGCACCACCTGCAATCCTTTCCGTATTCTTAGGCGAGCAGTTACAGGATGTGTTATCACAGCTGATCAGCACCGGAGAGGCAACACACAGTATTTCAGGAAAAATGTTAGAGACAGGTGTTAAAACATTACCTGATTTCATGAAAGATGCAACAGACCGTAACAGAACTTCACCATTTGCATTTACTGGCAATAAATTCGAGTTCCGTATGGTTGGTTCCCAGGATTCAATCGCACAGCCAAACGTTGTACTTAACACAATCGTTGCAGAAGCATTTGCAGAAGCCTGTGATGAGCTGGAAAAAGCAGATGACTTCGACATGGCAGTACATGATATGATCAAAAAATACGCAACTGAGCACCAGAGAATCGTATTCAATGGAAATGGTTACTCCGAGGAATGGGTAAAAGAAGCCGAAAGACGTGGTCTTCCAAACATCAAATCCATGGTAGACGCAATCCCGGCATTGAATACAGAAAAAGCAGTTGCTTTATTTGAAAAATTTGGCGTATTTACAAAGGCAGAACTTGATTCCCGTGTTGAGATCGAATATGAGACTTATGCAAAAGAGATCAATATTGAAGCAAAGGCAATGATCGATATTGCAACCAAGCAGATCATTCCGGCAGTGATTAAATACACAACGGTACTTGCAGAGTCTATTACAGCAGTCAAATCTGCATGTGGTGCTGATGTGAGCGTCCAGACCGAAATTTTAACAGAAGTATCGGATCTGCTCGCAGATGCAAAAAATGCACTTTCCAAACTGGAAGAGGTTACTGCAAAGGGTGGTGCAATGGAAGAAGGAAGAGAGCAGGCGGTTTACTATCATGATGAAGTAAAAGCAGCTATGGATGCGTTAAGAGCACCGGTTGATAAACTGGAAATGTTAGTAGACAAATCTATGTGGCCAATGCCTTCTTACGGCGATCTGATCTTTGAAGTATAAAAAATCCCTATAAAAAGGGAGGATGCCAGGTGGCTATCCACCTGGCAGATTATGAAAAAGTTTATAATAAAAAGTAATCAAAACTTTGAAACTGTCTATCGTTTTTATGCTTTTATTATATGCAGAAGAAGTGAAAATTTCATGTTCACATGATGAAAGGTTTTTAAACAAATTGTGAACAAATAAAGAATAGAAATTAAGGAGGATATTATGAAGAAACTAGAAATTATTATCAAGCCGGAAAAACTGGAAGATTTAAAAGAAGTTTTGGATTCCTGTGAAGTAAACGGTATGAATATCGTAAACAGCATGGGTTATGGTAATCAGAAAGGTATTATCAAGAATTACCGTGGTTCTGAATATGCTGTGAACCTGCTTCCTAAGGTTAAAGTTGAGACGGTTGTAACAGATGAACTGGCACCTTCTTTGATCGACAAGATCGTAAAAGAAATTAATACCGGACATTTTGGTGATGGTAAAATTTTCGTTTATGATGTTGAGGATGCAGTTCGTATCCGTACCGGCGAACATGGTACAGATGCATTGTAATAAAGTACAATGGAAGCTTCGGCGGAAGGAAAGAGGAGTCCGGAAGTAGGAGTGAGAGATTGATTATGAAAAAATTGAATCAGGAAAAAACGATTATCAAAGGGGATAATAAAGGGCGTAGTCTCGCCTGATATTATCTCCTTTTTTATTCGTAAAACAAGGAGGCTAATTATGGATATGAGTGTATGGTACCTTATGGGTGCAGCGTTAGTATTTTTTATGCAATGTGGATTTGCAATGGTAGAAGCAGGTTTTACCAGAGCAAAAAACGTTGGTAACATTACCATGAAAAACTTAATGGATTTTTGTATTGGTACAGTTGCTTTTTATTTGTTAGGTTATAACCTTCTCTGTGGTGAAGGTAGTTTTGTAGGCTGGGGATTAAATCCATTCACCGGATTTGGTGATACAGACTGGTCAGGTTTTGTATTTAACTTGGTTTTCTGTGCAACAGCAGCAACGATTGTTTCAGGAGCAATGGCAGAGCGTACAAAATTTGTTACTTATTGTGTGTATAGTTTTATCATCAGTCTTGTGGTTTATCCGGTTGAGGCACACTGGGTATGGGGTGCAACACCTTGGCTTACAGATTTAGGATTTACAGATTTCGCAGGATCTGCCTGCATCCATATGGTAGGTGGTATTACAGCCTTCATCGGAGCTGCAATGTTGGGACCTCGTATTGGTAAATACGACAAAAACGGTAAACCAAAGCCAATCCTTGGTCATAATATTTTAATCGGTGCTCTTGGTGTATTCATTCTCTGGTTTGGCTGGTATGGATTCAATGGAGCAGCAGCATCAGACGTAATGCAGTTATCACAGATTTTCGCAACAACAACCGTAGCACCAGCAGTAGCAACTGTAAGTGCAATGCTTTATACCTGGATCAGAAATGGTAAACCGGATGTTTCCATGTCTTTAAACGGATCTCTTGCAGGTCTTGTAGCAGTAACAGCCGGATGTGCAAATGTGGATGTGATTGGTTCCTTTATCATCGGTGCAGTAGCAGGTGTTCTGGTCTGCGTAGCTGTATACTTTATTGAGGATAAATTAAAAGTAGATGATCCGGTTGGTGCAGTAGCAGTTCATGGATGCAACGGTATCTGGGGTACGATTGCAGTAGGATTATTTGATTACAAAGACGGTTTATTCTACGGCGGCGGGGTACATCATTTACTGATCCAGTTACTTGGTATTGTATGTATCGCAGGCTGGACAATCGTTACAATGACAATTGTATTTACAGTACTTAAGAAAACAATCGGACTCAGAGTATCCGCACAGGAAGAAGTGGAAGGTCTTGATTCCACAGAACATGGTCTTGAATCCGGATATCCTGACTTTGTTCCAAGAGAACTTCATTAATTCGCACGAATCTAATTCGATTAGGTTCGTGGAATCTAATCCCCTTAGTAGTATATACATCAACAGTAAAAACCCCAAAGTGAGAGCTTTGGGGTTTTTGCTGCTATTTCGTGGTGGATTTTTTACAGGTGGAAGGATATAATAAAAAAGAAAATGGAAGAAGGGAAAGCGTGGATTGGTTGATGAAAAGAAATCTTTTATTTATCAGTGGATATCCGGAAATCATAGATGAGTTTCAGTCTGTATTAGAGGAAAAACAGATTGACATGGACATTATCAGGAATGGAAATGACGCAATGAAGATGTTGCATGAAAAAGAGTATCAGGTGGTTGTGACAGACCTGAATCTGGAAGGATGCAATGGAGACAAGATAATATCTTATGTAAACCAACAATTTCCGGATACCATCTGCATGTTGTATACAAGTTCGATCAGCACCGTGCAGCTTGGATTTTATCTGAACAAGCGGGACGTTTTCCGTGTGTTCCTGCGTCCGATGAATTTCCGGCAGGAATTTATGCAGGCATTAGAGGAAGCATATGAACTCTATGATCTGAAAAAACATGACCGTGACAGCAGGCAGGAACGCTTAAGACAGTTGGAGAGAAACCGGAAAGCAATTGCAGAACTGGAGAGAATCTTAGAAAACCAGAATAAAGGCTGGAAAGAATTTGAGGCTTTTGCCGGGCAGCTGTTAGGTTTTACAATGGAGCGTTACGGAACGGCATGGAGCGAAAAACAACGCAGAGCGTATGTTTCAGAAGAGAAAGAAATATTAAATGAAATGTGCAAAAAGCCAGATGCCATAAGCATTGCCAGAGCACAGGATCAGGCAGAAAAAATGCTAGTCCATAGATGATGTGGACTAGCATTTTTTTGCCCTGCTGGGCAATCATATATAATTTTATATTACTGACCGTCTGGGGCTGTATCTGTTGTCGAAGAATCTGTTGTTGCAGCAGGATCGGTCACAGTAGTATCAGAACCGGCCGCATCACCGATCGGATTGACACCGGCTGCACCAGGAAATGCATTGGTTCCGGTATAGGTGGAGTTTGTCTCATTGTGTACGGTACAGGTCTGGCTTAAGAATGCTTCTGTCAGCAGATACGGTGCATCCTCGGTTGTTTCGGAACCACCGATCACATATACTCCGGCAGCAACTGTTTCCGGTGGACAATAGCTGCCAGCTAACATATTAGAAGCGGTACAGATATTTGCAACCGTATGGTGGTCACAGTATTCTGTTGGCTCCGTACCCTGTGCAAAGTATTCTGTGATGACACAGTTTCCACGAGGATCGTGGTCGCATACACCCTCGATCGGAAGTTTGCCGGATTCTTTACATACTGCAACAGCGACAATTCCACTTGGTTTGGTGAAATCCTTATAAGCGAGGTTTTCGTGTATCCGCTTCATAACGGCTTTCCAGATTCGTTTTGGATAATTGGTATCCGAACCGCTCTGAACCGCGTTGTCATCATATCCACCCCAGACAGCACAGGTATAATAAGGTGTATAACCTGCGAATAACGCATCACGGCTGCTGGTGGTTGTACCGGATTTTCCTGCCTGAGCCATGGAGCTGCCGAAGTAAGCAGAAGTACCGGTACCAGAAGTCATAACGTCTTCCATGGCACTTGTTAGAAGCCATGCTGTGGTATCTTTGATCACTGTATGGGATTCCGGTGTTGTATTGTCGATCAATACATTGCCGTCATGGTCTAAAATCTTTGTATAGAACTTTGGTTTAATGTAAGTTCCCTGATTTGCGATAGCAGCATAAGCAGCGGTAAGCTCCAGATTGGAAACACCCTGCGTGATACCACCGAGTGCAAGTGCTTCATTCATATCACGGGAATCAACGGTTGTAAAACCATATTCCTGTACATACTGCCAGCCGAGGGAAACCCCGGTCTGTGCAAGCGTTTTTACAGTTACAATATTGATAGAATCGGTAATCGCCTCTCGCAACGTTGTAAAACCGCGGTAACGTTTATCGTAGTTATTGACTGCTTTTCCATTAGCTCCGGCATAAGTGTAAGGAGCGTCATCCTGCACAGAGGCAAGGGTAAGACCGCCTGCATCGAGGGCAGCCGAGTAAGAAGCCAGAATCTTAAAGGTGGAACCAGGCTGTCTTGTGGTGTCAGTTGCACGGTTTAAAGTTTTGCTTGCTGTCTTGTCTCCACGACCACCAACAATGGCTTTTACCTCGCCGGTTGACTGGTCGATGATCGTTAAGGATGCCTGAGGCTGGATCGTATAGATGACAGTTTCACTTCCGTCTACGATTTCATCGCCGTCTGTCATAATGTCAGCCTTGTACTGTTCGATCGCAGCGTCCGCATCTTCCTCAGAAGCAAAGTTGATTGAGTAATTGGTGCTCTTGAAGTTCGGGTTATCCTTATTCTTATAATAAGAAAGCATGGTCTGTTCACTGTAATTTTTTACAGATCCGTCGGCGGAACGGATTGAGACACGATAGGAGAAGGAAACCTTTGGATTAGAGGTATAGTTGTCCTGGTTGTTGACTTCCTCATCTGCAATGTTCTGGATATCCATGTCCTGTGTTGAGTAAATGGTAAGACCACTCTGGTAAAGGGTCTTATATGCCTGGGTTTCCGTATAGCCCTTCTGTTCTACGAGATCGCGGATAACCTGATCCGTCAATTCATCAATAAAGTAAGAATTGATACCGTTGTCCTGTAATTCTACGTTGACTAACTGGATTCTGTCATAAACATTATCTGCCACAGCTTCGTCATATTCACTCTGGGTGATAAATTCCTGATCTAACATATTATTTAATACTTTCATGCGTCGTTCCGCATTTTTCTCCGGGTTGGAGATCGGATTAAACCTGGACGGATTCTGCGTGATCGCTGCTAAAACGGCACATTCCGAGAGCGTCAGCTCGGACACATCTTTTCCGAAATATCGTTCGGAAGCGACTGCGACACCGAGCGTATTCTGCCCAAGGTTGATAGCATTTAAATAGTTTTCCATGATCCAGTTCTTACTTACTTTTTTCTCAAGCTGGACGGCAAGATACTGTTCCTGGATCTTACGTTCCAGTTTATCAATGAAAGAAGTTTCACTGGTCCATTCGGTGAAAACGGTATTCTTTAAGAGCTGCTGTGTGATCGTACTGGCACCCTGGGAAAAGTTTCCGCCGGAAGTGATACCGGTAACACCGGCACGGATAATACCAGTGATGTCGATACCGTTGTGCTCATAGAAACGGGAATCTTCAATTGCTACAAAGGCATGTTGAAGATTGATCGGTATCTCGTCGATCGTTACATTTTTTCGGTTCGAACCGGAGGCCACTAAAGTGGCAATCTCATTGCCCTGATTGTCTAAGACTGTGGTAAGATAACCGGTAGGTGTTGCGTCAATGTCATCTATGGACGGAGCGGAATCAAGAATTCCTTTATAAACTCCAAATCCAAGGCTTCCGCCTATAATTGCGAGTGCAAAACAGCATATGAGCAATACTTTGCAAAAAACAACACGCATTTTCTTGCGGTACATAATGCCCTTGGAAGTCAGTTCGGCTTGACGTTTTTTCGAACTTTTCTTTCCATAATTCATATAATAAGTCTCCTTTTGATCAAATGTCTAAATTTACCGTCTATGTATTATACCAAATAAATGTGTCATAATAAAGAAAAATGTGAAAATATTGAGTTCCTTCCATATTGCATTTTATATTCGTTTCATGATAGTATTTTGATACAGATGAGAAAAAAATATGCGCAAAAGCAGGCAGGTCAGGAGTCAGAAGAGATGAAGACAGTATATGTTGGCGGTGAGGGAGAGGTTGTTGAAAAAAAATCCCGCTTTATTGCAACGGTCCGTCCGGTGAACAGCGAGGAGGAAGCAGCCTCATTTATTAATGAAATGAAAAAGAAATATTGGGACGCCAGACATAATTGTTCTGCCTTTGTGATCGGAGACAGACAGGAGATCAGCCGCTGTTCGGATGACGGGGAACCGGCGCAGACAGCAGGACGTCCGATGTTAGATGTATTATTAAAGGAAGAAATACATAACGTGTGCGTGGTCGTTACCCGCTATTTTGGCGGAACACTGCTCGGAACCGGAGGTCTTGTCCGGGCATATCAGAAAGCAACACAGACCGGACTGCAAAACAGTGTGATTATAGATAAACAGCTTGGAAGAAAGTTAACGATCGGGACAGATTACAATGGACTTGGAAAGTTACAGTATCTGATCGCAAAAGAGGAACTTACAACAATTGATACCGTTTATACGGATAAAGTGGAATTAATTTTAATGGTTCCGAAGGAAAAAGAGCAGATTTTTGAAAAAGAAGTGATTGAAGCGACCAGCGGAAATGCCGATATTTCCTGGGGTGACGAGGTGTTATACGCCATGATTGAGAAAAATTTAAAAATCTTTGAAAAAAATGCTTGACATATTTAGTAAGGGTGTATATAATAGCTATTGTTGACGGCGCAAAAGTCAAAAACACAATACATAGGGCTATCGCCAAACGGTAAGGCAACGGACTCTGACTCCGTCATTTCAAGGTTCGAATCCTTGTAGCCCTGCTAGAAAGCACCACGAAAGTGGTGCTGTTTTTAATTTGCAGGAATATGTGAGAAGGAATTGTTCATTGATCTTTCGGATACAGGGTGAACAGAGGTATTAGACATGTATGATTTTAAAAGCCGTGTAAGATACAGTGAAGTGAATAGTGAGAGACAGCTTACGCTGCCGGCGGTAGTGGATTATCTGCAGAACTGCTGTACCTTCCAGTCGGAAGATATGAATATCGGTGTGGAGTATTTAGAGAAGCGGCATGAAGCATGGGTGCTGTCATCCTGGGAGATCGTGATCAACCGCTATCCGAAGCTTGCAGAACATATAACGGTCAGCACATGGCCATACAACTTTAAGGGATTTTACGGATACCGTAATTTTACAATTAAGGATGAGGCAGGAGAAATCTGTGCGTTTGCAAATTCGGTCTGGGTTTATATGGACACGGATGCAATGCGCCCGGCACGGATTGCAAAAGAAGTGCAGGATGCCTATATTCCGGTGATGAATGATGCGATACAGTATGAGTGGTCAGACCGCAAGATCCGTATTGAGGGCACTCAGGTGGAAAAAGAACCGGTTTTGGTACAGCGTTTCCACATTGATACCAATCATCACATGAATAATGGAAAGTATATTCTTGTGGCAGAAGAATATCTGCCGGAAGATTTTAAGACGGAGAGTATCCGTGTTGAGTATAAAAAGGCTGCGGTATTAGGTGATCTGTTATATCCGGAAGTTTATACGCAGCAGAACGGAGTAACCATTGTTTTGGCAGATGCACAGAAAGTGCCGTATGCCATTATACAGTTTAGAGGAAAATAGAATGTTAAAATTAGGACAGTATCAGAAACTTACAATTGTAAAAAGAGTGGAGTTTGGTGTTTATCTTGCAGAGGAACAGGACGTGGAGAAGCGGGTGCTTCTTCCGGCAAAACAGGTTCCGGAAGATGCAAAGACAGGGGATGAACTGGAAGTCTTTTTATACAAGGATTCCAAAGACCGGATGATCGCAACAACAAACCAGCCAAAGCTCACTTTGGGAGGACTTGCAGTTTTACGTGTGGCACAGGTTGGAAAGATCGGTGCATTTCTTGACTGGGGGCTGGAAAAAGACCTGTTTCTTCCTTATAAAGAGATGACAATGAAAGTGCAGCCGGAGGATGAAGTTCTGGTGACACTTTATATCGATAAGAGCAGCAGACTCTGTGCAAGCATGAAGAAGCTTTATGATCTGCTCTCCACAGATTCTCCATATAAAGAGGGAGATCATGTGGAAGGAAGAGTGTATGAGTTCAGCGATAATTTTGGTACGTTTGTCGCAGTGGATGATAAATATTCAGCCATGATCCCACGACACGAGGATACGAGCAAACTTAGAATTGGAGATGTGATCGAGGCAAAAGTCACTAAGGTAAAACCGGACGGAAAACTGGATGTGTCATTGCGGGATAAAGCTTATCTGCAGATGGACGAGGATGCAGAGAAAGTGATGCGGGTGATCGAGGAGTTTGCCGGGGTTCTTCCATTTGGGGATAAAGCTTCTCCGGAAGTGATCAAACGAGAAACCGGACTCAGCAAAAATGCTTTCAAACGTGCGGTGGGACGTTTATATAAGGAACACCGTGTGGAAATAACTGAAAGAAGTATCAGAAAGGTGGACTAACAACATGAAAAAAGTAATCAGTACAGAAAAAGCACCGGCAGCAATCGGACCATATTCACAGGCAATCGAAGTGAATGGAATGGTTTACACATCAGGTATTATCCCTGTTGTACCGGAAACCGGAGAAATCCCGGAAGGTTCTGTGGCACAGGCAAAACAGGCACTTGCCAATCTTTCTAATTTATTGGAAGCGGCTGGAACGAATATGGACAATGTAGTTAAGACAACTGTATTTATCAAAGAGATGAATGATTTTGGCGCGATCAATGATGTTTACAAGACATTCTTTACAACAGATTTCCCGTCAAGAAGCTGCGTGGAAGTTGCACGTCTGCCAAAGGATGTTATGCTTGAGATTGAAGCAATCGCAATTAAATAATAAAGATGATGTGAGGGGCAAAAATTAATTTGCTCCTCGTTTTTATATGAGAGCTGCTTTGCCGCCATGCAATTTATACAATGCTGCCCTAAAAATAGATAAAAACTGATTGCCAGATTTGGTAGAATGTGACAAAGCCAGGCTGTTGACAGGTATAACGCTCTTTGCTATAATAACCATGTAATAAATGTAACAAATTCGTAATAAATAATTCTTGGAGGCAATATACAAGATGAATTATAGAATGAAAAGAATAGCAAGCTGTTTACTTGCAGGTGCTATTGTGATTGGTGGAACAGGAGTTGGAACATACGGAGCGCAGACAGGCGGCGTATCAGCAGTGATCGCAACCGGACTTTCTTCTAATGGTTCCCCGGCAGCAGGATTTTCAAAAATGCTTTCCCAGTGCCTGATCGACAGTGATAAGGCAGTTGCAGAAGCAGCAGCCCAGGCAGAGGAACAGGTCAGCGAGAATGATGTTCCAGTTGTAGCATCTGAGTATGCAGATATTGCAATTGCACAGGTAGATAATTATGTGAATGTCAGAGCAGAAGCCAATACAGACAGTGAAGTATTAGGCAAGCTGTATAATAACTCAGCAGCGACTGTTTTGGAGACAACAGAAGACGGCTGGTATAAGATCACATCCGGAAGCGTTACCGGATATGTAAAATGCGAATATGTTGTGACAGGAGATGAGGAACTTGCCAAGAGAGTAAGTACCAGATATGCAACTGTAACAACGACTACGTTATATGTAAGAACAGAGCCTTCCACAGAAGCCAGCATTTTAACAATGCTTGGTGAGGGAGACGATTTCGTTGTTGTAGATGATTCCATGAAGGATAGCGGATGGGTAATTGTTACAACAGAGGAAGGTGACGGATACGTTTCTACAGATTATGTAAATCTCTGGACTGATTTTGTGACTGCAGAATCCAAAGCAGAGGAGGAAGCAAGACTTGCAAAAGAAGAAGCAGAGCGTCAGGCAGCAGCCGCTGCAGCAGCGAAGGCAAAACAGAAATCCTCCAGCAGCTCATCTTCAAGCAGTACAAGCAGTTCCGGTGGATCATCTTCTGCATCCTACTCAGCACCGAGCGGATCAGACGGTCAGGCAGTTGCAAATTATGCAAGCCAGTTCATTGGTAATCCATATGTATATGGTGGTTCCAGTCTGACAAACGGAACAGACTGTTCTGGATTTGTAATGTCTGTATATGCAGCATTTGGCATCAGCCTTCCACATTCTTCCAGCGGACAGAGAAGCGCCGGATATGGGGTAAGCTTATCAGAAGCACAGCCGGGCGACATTGTATGCTATAGTGGACATGTTGGAATCTATGTAGGTAATAACACCATTGTACATGCAAGTACACCGTCTAGTGGTATTAAGTATTCAACAGCTACATATCGTAATGTACTTTCTGTAAGAAGAATTTTCTAAACAGGTATCATTTGGACTGTCACATTTGTGGCAGTCCTTTTTTGATATTTCTATTAGGTGTTTGCGAAACTCAAATCCATGCTATTAAATTGTGAAGAATTAAAAAATGCTTCGCAAGTTTCATAACAGAAAAAATACGATTTATAAAATATGCACAAAAAAGAATGGGCATCTCAGAAATATTAAACAAAGACATGGAAGTTATGAGAAAGTTTTCCACGTGAAAAAAGTCGAAAAATACTAAAAAATAAAGTTATACACGAAGTTATCCACGTTATCCACAATTTTTGGCGGTAAAAATGTGGTTTACATAGTAAAAAACTCGAATATACGTTTTGTACATATGTGATAAAGTTAACGATAAAAGAAAAAAACTATTGCATTTTTTGTAATGAGATAAAAGGAAAAAATAGTGTGAATTGTCAGACAACATAAAACAGACCCGCCATTCACGGCGGATTTATAACGCAACTTGAAAAATCAAAAGAGGTTTGCTATACTACATGCATAAATTTTCTTGAACTGAGAAAAATAACCAGGAGTGTTAAATGATAAAGAAAGTTGATATACTGGGAATTCAGTTGGACAATTACACAGTGCGGGAAGCGATTATGTGTGTGGAACGTTTTCTGAGCAATAATGTCCTTAATACGATCGAGAGCATTTCCTTGCAGATGCTGATCGATTCGGAGACGAACCCGGTATTAAAAGAAGTTATGAGTTCCCTGAATCTTGCAGTGATCGGAGAGAAAGAGATCATCCAGGCAGCTGGGCTTGAGTCCATGCAGCGAATCCGGGAAACAGAGGAAAATGATTTTTATTTTGAATTTTTTAAACGGATAGAGCGCAATAAAAAAAGTGTTTTTTTACTTGGAGATACGCAGGAGAAAATCGATACACTGAAAGCGGAATTAAATGAGGATTATCCGAAGCTTGTCTTTGCGGGAGAGTATGCTGTGGAGAACTGTATAGGTGACTTAGAGGCAGTAATCAATGATATGAATGCGACTACACCGGATGTGATCATATCTGTTCTGCCGTCCCCGTTGCAGGAGCAGTTCTTATATGAACACCGGGATAAAATGAATGCAAATATCTGGTATGGAATCGGAGGGATACCGGTACATAAGAAAAAGCACGGCATACTTGCCCACTTGAAAAGCATCATACATCGTGGCAAGTTGATCAACAGTATGAATAAGTATGATGAAAAAGAAGAGGAATTGTAGTAGAAATGCAGAAATTAATCAATAAACGTTCCATAGTGATAGATTATCTGATGATGATCGTCGGGACAGGACTGTTAGCGGCAGCCATCCAGTGTCTGTATGATCCGATCGGTCTTGTCACAGGAGGTTTTACAGGACTTGCGATTGTGATCAAAGCAGTGACAGAGAGATTTGTGCCGGGAGGAATCCCACTCTGGCTGACCAATATTGGGCTGAATGTGCCGCTGTTTTTTCTGACTCTGAAGTTTAAAGGAAAGAGGTTTATCTGGCGGACTGTTGTGGGTACGGTACTTTTGTCTGCGTGGATTTATGTGATTCCGGCAATTGATCTGACACAGCAGGATTACTTTCTTGCCGCAATTTTTGGTGGTGTGATCGGTGGAGCCGGCATGGGACTGATCCTTTTGGCACGTTCCACGACAGGCGGAACCGAACTTTTAGCAGTGCTGATCCAGCATTTTGTAAGACATTACTCTGTGGTACAGATCATGCAGGTATTAGATGCCATGATCGTTCTGACCGGACTGTACCTGTTTGGTATCAAGGCAGGAATGTATGCGATCGTTGCCATTTTTGTCACAACGAAAGTGTCGGATGGCCTGATGGAGGGATTTAAGTATTCCAAGTCAGCGTTCATCATTACAGACCAGTATGAAAAAGTGGCAAAAAAGATACTGCTGGAGTTAGACCGTGGAGCAACCGGTCTATATGCAAAAGGAATGTATTCCGGTGATGAAAAGTGCATGCTTTACTGTGTTGTTTCAAAGAAACAGATCGTGGAACTGAAAGATATCGTGGCATCGGTGGATCCGGATGCGTTTGTCATTGTCTCAGATGTCCGCGAAGTACTCGGCGAGGGATTTCTGGAATATCATGGGAACCGGTAATTTTTTTGTGGAGATTGTATACAGGTAATATAAGGTAAAATTTCCAGCAAAATTGAGGAAATGCATAAAAAAATATGTATTTCCTCTTTATTTTTTTGCAGTTTTGCATTAAAATGTAATCTAGGTATTTTTGTTGAGGGAGAAAAGTAAGGTTTTTTTTGTGAAAGTTGAACAGAATTGACCAGAGAAGGAGCATAGCTTATGATTTCGAATCAGATACTTCAGAACACAATTGATGGATTGAAGGGAATAACCAGAATTGATTTATGCATTATTGATGTCGAGGGAAAGATTTTGGCTGCTACATTTCCTGACGCAGAGAAGTATGTAGAACCTGCTCAGGCATTTGTGGAGTCACCTGCAGACAGCCAGGTGGTGAACGGATATCAGTTTTTCAAGGTGTTTGATGAACACCAGTTAGAGTATATCCTGCTTGCCAACGGAGACAGTGACGATGTCTACATGGTGGGTAAAATTGCCAGTTTCCAAATACAGAATCTTCTGGTAGCATATAAGGAGAGATTCGATAAAGACAACTTTATCAAGAATCTTTTGCTGGACAATTTGCTGCTGGTTGATATTTATAACAGAGCGAAGAAGCTCCATATTGATACAGAAGTCCGGAGAGTGGTATTTATCGTTGAGACGAACCGCGAGAAAGATGGCAATGAACTGGAAAAGATCAGAGGAATCTTCGGTGGCAAATCCAAGGACTTTGTCACTGCGGTAGATGAGAAGAACATCATCGTGGTGAAAGAAGTTGCAGACAACGAGGGATACGATGAACTGAACAAGACAGCAGAAGTGATCGTGAACCTGTTCCGTGCAGATGCTGAGAATGATGTTCATGTCGCTTATGGAACAATTGTAAATGAGATCAAAGAAGTATCCCGTTCTTACAAGGAAGCCCGTATGGCATTGGATGTAGGAAAGATTTTCTTTGAGGAAAAAGATGTGATCGCATACTCCACATTGGGAATTGGACGTCTGATCTATCAGCTCCCAATTCCGCTGTGTAAGATGTTCATCAAAGAGATTTTTGATGGCAAATCACCGGATGACTTTGACGAGGAGACACTTACCACAATTAACAAGTTCTTCGAGAACAGCCTGAACGTTTCCGAGACATCCCGCCAGTTATATATCCACAGAAATACACTGGTATATCGTCTGGATAAACTGCAGAAGTACACAGGACTGGATCTTCGTGTGTTTGAAGATGCCATTACATTTAAGATTGCGTTGATGGTTGTAAAATACATGAAATATATGGAGTCATTGGATTACTAGAATTTAGGAGGAAGCAATGATTAAGTTGGAACATGTCAGTAAGTCATATACAGCAGGAATCCCTGCATTAAATGACGTGAGTCTTGACATTGAAGAAGGCGAATTCGTATTCATTGTTGGTGACAGTGGTTCGGGAAAGTCGACACTGATCAAACTTTTACTGAAAGAATTGGAACCAACAGAGGGTACGATCACAATAAACAATAAGAAACTGAACAAGATCAAAAGAAGGCAAATCCCGAAATTTCGCCGTAATATCGGTGTTGTATTTCAGGATTTCCGCTTGTTAAAAGACAGAAATATTTACGATAATGTTGCATTTGCCCAGAAAGTCATCGGGGAATCCAACCGCAGCATTAAGAAGAATGTTCCGTCCATGTTGTCTATGGTAGGACTTGCTGCAAAGTACCGCTCTTATCCGAGACAGCTGTCCGGTGGTGAGCAGCAGCGTGTTGCGATCGCAAGAGCGCTTATCAATGAGCCGAAGATTTTACTGGCAGACGAGCCGACCGGTAACCTGGATAATCACAATGCATGGGAGATCATGAAACTTCTGGAAGAGATCAACAGCCGTGGGACTACGGTGGTAGTTGTTACACATAACATGGAGATCGTGAAAGCGATGAATAAGCGCGTCATCACTATGAAGAAAGGCGTTGTGGTAGAAGACAGCGAGGGTGATTATAGCGATGAGGATTAGTACATTTTTTTACACGATAAAACAGGGACTTAAGAATATCTGGAAGAATAAAATGTTCTCACTTGCATCGATCGCAACGATGACGGCGTGTATCTTTTTATTCGGTCTGTTCTATACGATCGTGACAAATTTCCAGTCAATGGTGAAGGATGCAGAGTCCGGCGTTGCCGTAACGGTCTTTTTTGATGAGGGAATCTCTCAGGATAAGATGGATGAGATCGGTGATCTGATCCGGGCAAGGGCAGAGGTATCGAATGTGGAATTTGTTTCAGCGGATGAGGCGTGGGACAGTTTCAAACAGACTTATTTCGAGGGAAATGAAGCGGCAGCAGAGAGTTTTGCAGGGGACAATCCACTGGCGAATGATGCGAGCTATTCCATTTATATGAATGACATTTCCATGCAGCAGACGTTAGTGACCTATTTACAGTCAGTGGACGGTATCCGGGAAGTAAAACAGTCAGCAGTTGTAGCGAATACGCTGACCGATTTTAATAAATTGATTGGATATGTCTCCGCAGGAATTATTATTATCCTGCTGGGAGTTGCAGTCTTTTTGATCAGTAATACCATCACTGTGGGTATTTCTGTGCGAAGAGAAGAGATCGGTATTATGAAACTGATCGGTGCGACAGATTATTTTGTCCGCGCACCATTTGTGGTAGAAGGTATTGTGATCGGATTGATCGGCGCAGCGATTCCGCTTGGCATCCTGTATGTCCTTTACGGACGGATCATTGATTACATCGGGGATAAGTTCAGTTTTATCAGTAATATGATGAAATTCTTACCGGCAGATGAGGTGTTCCACACATTGGTTCCGGTAGCGTTGATACTCGGTGTCGGCATTGGCTTTATTGGCAGCCGCATCACGATCAGAAAGCACTTGAAAGTATAATCTTATGAAGAAAAGAAACATTTTACACCGCATTCTGGCGGTGGTACTTGTTCTCACAATGGCAACAGGGCTGACGGCACAGGCAAAGGGAGATGCCTCGTCAACGTCGCTCAAGGAAGCACAGAAAGAAAAAGCCGCATTGGAAAAGCAGTTAAAAGCTGCGAAAGAGCTGATCAATGATCTGAAGGATTCCAAAGGTGATGTAGAGGACAAAGTTCAGGAACTGAACAATGAACTTGTGGATATCTCATCGAAGATCACTTCGCTGGAAAATCAGCTTGCGGACAAAAGCACAGAGATTGCAGATGCCGAGGCAGAATTAGCACAGGCAGAAGCAGATAAACAAAAACAGTATGATGATATGAAAACCCGCATCCGGTATATGTATGAAAACAGCCAGACAACGTATCTGGAGCAGCTTCTGGAATCGAACAGCGTGGCAGAGTTTCTGAATACGGCAGAGTATATCGCAGAGATCCAGAAGTATGACAGGCAAAAGCTGGATGAGTACACGGAGAATATTGAATATATCACCGTGGCGAAAGAACAGCTCGAACAGGATTACGCTGATCTGGAAAATATGAAGGCAAATGTGGAGAGCCAGAAGCAGTCAGTTGCAGCACTGATGAGCCAGAAGGAGACTGAGCTTGCAGGCATCACAAGTAATATTTCGGATGCACAGGAGGATGCAAAGTATTTTGAGGCAGAGATACAGGCGCAGAACGAACTGATTGCGGAGATCAAGCGGATCGAGGCTGAGAAAGCGGCAGCGGCAGCCAAAGCGGCCGCAGAAGGAAAAGAGGTAGCAGACAATCCTTATACAGGTGGAGCTTTCACATGGCCGTGTCCGTCAAGTACGAGGATCACCAGTGATTACGGAACGAGGGTTTCACCGACTTCAGGAGCGTCTTCAAACCATAAAGGAATTGATATCGGTGCCTCGGCAGGTGCGGCGATCGTTGCAGCAGCAAACGGTACCGTAAAGGCGGCAAATTACAGCAGTGCAGCTGGAAACTACGTGATGATCGATCATGGCGGTGGACTTTATACCGTTTACATGCATTGTTCCTCGCTTGCAGTTTCAGAAGGAACAGCAGTTTCTGCAGGCCAGACGATCGCCTACGTTGGAAGTACAGGTATTTCTACTGGAAATCATTTACATTTTGGTGTATCATTAAACGGAAGTTATGTCAGTCCGTGGAGTTATCTCAAGGGCTGATAAGCGTTCCGGGAATCAGGCAGATAAAGTATATAAAAAGAGGTTGCCACACGAAAGCCGGAAATCGGAAACGGCATTTTGTGTACAATCTCTTTTTTTTCTGTTTTGTAAAGGTTATGGAAAATAAAACCGGCACCTCGGCATTTTTCTCAATTGCTATGAAAGTGGAGGTGTGGTTATGCATATGTTTACATGGAAAGGATGCAGCAAAAATGTTTTAAAATTGCTGCGAAAGGAAATTTATGGATCAGCAGAATTATGAACTGGATCAAACTGGAGCGGAAGAGACTCCAAAGAAGAAAAAAGGAAGCACAGTCAAAGGGATTGTGATCGGTGTGATCGGAACACTTCTGATAAGCTGGACAGGAATCAATGTGGCATGTCTGGCAACAAATTCACAGATCCTGATCACGAACAAGGAAAGTGCAGATGACGGAGAAGGCGCAGTGCTCGACGCAGATACGGTCAGCAAGATCAATGAACTGACTGCATACACAAAGCTCTATTATTATGATGACATTGAAAATGAGAAACTGCAGGATGGACTTTATACAGGTCTGATCGATGGATTGGGAGATAAATATTCTGTTTACTATAATGCAGAAGATTATCAGGCACTTCAGGTGTCTACCACAGGGCAGTATTATGGTATTGGTGCAGGGTTAAGCCAGGATAAGGATACCATGGTGGTAACGGTCAACAAGGTTTATGAGGGAACACCTTCCGAGACAGCAGGACTGTTAAAAGATGATGTGATCGTTTCCGTGGACGGCACTGAGGCTACTTCGATGGAAGTTTCTGAACTGGTCAAACTGATCCGCGGAGAGAAGGGAACGACTGTCCATCTGGAGATTTACCGTCCGTCTACCGAGGAAAATCTTTCCTTTGATGTAGAAAGACAGGATATTACATTGCCAAGTGTGTCTCACAAGATGTTTGAGGATGGTATCGGATATGTACATATTGATTCCTTTGAGACAGAGACGGCAGCACAGTTTGAGGAGGCAGTAAAAGATCTTGAGGATCAGGGAATGAAGGCACTGATCATCGATGTGAGATACAATCTCGGCGGTATGGTGACCGCAGTTGTCCAGATCCTGGATGATATTCTGCCGGAGGGAACGGTCGTATATACCGAGGATAAGAATGGAAACCGGCAGGATTATACTTCCAGCGGTGACACTTACTTAGATTATCCGATCGCGGTGCTGATCAATGGAGAGAGTGCAAGTGCTTCTGAGATTTTAGCAGGTGCGGTCAAAGATTACCAGTATGGTACACTGATCGGAACCACAACTTTTGGTAAAGGAATTGTACAGACGATTTTCCCATTGGAAGACGGAGATGCAGTGAAGCTTACCACTGCAAAATATTTTACCCCGAACGGAAATTATATCCATGGTGTCGGAATAGAACCGGATATAGAACTGGAATATGAATATCTGGATAAAGATGGCACTTCCTATGATGAGGCATATGATAACCAGATTCAGAAGGCGATAGAGGTTTTAAAGGATAAAATCCAGTAAATGACAGGAGAACAGAATGAGAAAACAACTTTATCGGATTGTCACAGGAATACTGGCAGTGGCATGGATGTGCCTGATCTTTTCTTTTTCCAGCCAGCCTGCGACGGAATCGAGCAAAGTGAGCGGTGGATTATGTCATCGTCTGGTGGAGCAGACTAATGAGGTGCTCCACTTAGACATGACAGAGGCGCAGCAGTTATTGATCGCAGAGAAAATCGAATATCCGGTAAGAAAAGCAGCCCATATGACAGAATATGCCATATTAGGTCTGCTTTCTTTTGCATTTTATCGCGGGATTTTAAGGAAAGAAAAGAGACAGTTTTTAGCGTCACTTGTCACAGCAGCGGTTTACGCCTGTACGGATGAATTTCATCAGTATTTTGTGCCGGAGCGGTCAGCGGAAGTGCGGGATGTGTGCATTGATACGCTTGGAGCGTTCATTGGACTTGCAATTCTTTTTTTTACCTTAAAAGTAGCACGAAAACATTGCCAAAAATCAAAGCTTACTTTACAATAAAAATAACAGACAGATAAAAGAGTCTGTCAGATAAAAAATGAAAGAGGTGATACTGTGGTAGAACTTGATCAATTTAAAGTGACTCTGAATTCATACAGAGGACCGCTGCAGGAAGTGAGGGATTCACTTTGACCTGGCTGACAAAGAGCAGAAAATCCAGGAATTAGAGCGGGAAATGGAAGACGGCGATTTTTGGAATGATCCGGTCGTTTCCCAGAATAAAATGAAAACCTTAAAGAGTATGAAGGATGATGTTGCAACTTATGAGAAGCTTGCAACACAGTTTGACGACATAGAGACACTCATCGAGATGGGGTATGAGGAGAATGATGCTTCCCTGATCCCGGAGATTGAGGAGATGTTGAGTGAATTTGTTATGACTTTCGACAATATCCGTATTAAGACACTGCTTTCCGGTGAATATGATGGGGATAATGCGATCCTGTCATTACATGCCGGGGCTGGTGGAACCGAGTCGTGTGACTGGGCACAGATGCTGTTCCGCATGTATTCCAAATGGGCAGACAGCAGGGGATATGAGCTGGTTGTCTTAGACTCGTTAGATGGAGATGAGGCAGGCATCAAGTCCATCACATTCCAGATCAATGGAGAGAATGCGTATGGATATCTGAAATCGGAAAAAGGCGTACACCGTCTGGTCCGTATTTCTCCGTTTAATGCGGCTGGAAAGCGCCAGACATCTTTTGTATCCTGTGATGTTATGCCGGATATCGAGGAAGATCTCGACATTGAGATCAATGAAGATGACTTAAGAATTGATACTTACCGTTCCAGCGGAGCCGGTGGACAGCATATCAACAAGACTTCCTCTGCAATCCGCATCACGCACCTTCCGACAGGAATTGTCGTGCAGTGCCAGAATGAGCGCTCCCAGCACCAGAACAAGGATAAGGCAATGCAGATGTTAAAGGCAAAGCTGTATCTGTTGAAGGAGCAGGAAAATGCAGAGAAGGCAGCCGGAATCCGCGGTGAGGTCACAGAGATCGGCTGGGGAAACCAGATCAGATCCTATGTCATGCAGCCATATACGATGGTCAAAGACCACCGTACAGGTGTGGAGACTGGAAATGTGGACAGCGTAATGGATGGAAAAATAGATCTGTTTATCAACGGGTACTTAAAGTGGTTATCTTTGGGATGCCCGAAGGGATTAGGTGGCGACGATGAATAACTGGATTCCGGTGATCGTCATACTGGCGGTGCTCGCAGGTGGCGGTTATTATGCATACCGGAAAATCAAAAGAAAAGTAGAGGATGTTTCCCAGGCTTTATTCGGGACAGATTCATTGGTGGAGGGATGGAATAAACAGGCAGATGAGCTTGCAGCCACCCCGAAATCCGTGTCCGGGATGACGCGGATCTTTGAACCACAGATCCAGAGGGATTTCCCGGATTTTAATCTGGTGCAGTTTAAGAATAAGGCTGAGAATATGCTGGTTTCCGCTTTGCAGGCAATTGATTCCGGGAATGTTTCGCTGATCCGGGATGCTTCAGAGGAATTAAAAGCGCAGGTAGAAAATAGAATTGAAATGAACCGGTCGGAAGGAATCCGGGAAGTATACGAAAAGATCCGGATTCATCGGACGGAGATTTCCAACTATGAAAAAAAACAGGGAAAATGTATCATTACATTTCAGAGTGCTGTGGAACATCTTCATTATAAAAAGAAAGATGGAACAGTGGTTTCAGGGGATGAAAACCGATTGGAGCAGACAAAGTATAATGTTGAGGTCATGTATATCCAGGATGAGAAGATGGCAAAAATCGACAATGCTGTCGGAACAACCTGTCCGCACTGCGGTGCACCGGTCACCAATCTGGGGGCAATGTACTGCGAGTACTGCGGACTTGCAATCACACCGATTAATTTAAAAGTTTGGACGCTTCATCGTTTTTATGAAGTAGATTACAATCACGTATAGGAGGATATGTTATGGGAATTATTAGGGCAATTGGACAGGCGATCGGAGGAACACTTGCAGATCAGTGGTTAGAGGTCATCGAAGCAGATGACATGAGCGACAAAACCGTCTTTACTAGCGGTGTGCTGATCCGCAAAGGACAGAATACCAAGGGAACAGACAACACAGTTTCCAATGGTTCGATCATCCATGTTTATGACAATCAGTTCATGATGTTAGTGGATGGCGGCAAGGTAGTCGATTACACGGCAGAACCGGGATATTACAAAGTGGATAACTCTTCCCTGCCATCATTGTTTAACGGACAGTTTGGAGATTCATTAAAGGATTCTTTTAACCGTATTAAATATGGCGGTCAGACACCAACTGTGCAGAAAGTATTCTTTATCAATCTGCAGGAAATTAAAGGGATCAAGTTTGGCACGAGAAATCCGATCAATTACTTTGATAATTTTTATAATGCTGAGCTTTTCTTAAGAGCGCATGGTACATATTCTGTTAAGATCACCAATCCACTCCAGTTCTATGCAGAAGTAATTCCGAGAAACGCAGACAGAGTGGAGATCGATGAGATCAACGAGCAGTATCTGTCAGAGTTCTTAGAGGCATTGCAGTCCTCCATCAACCAGATGTCCGCAGACGGAACACGTATTTCCTATGTGACATCCAAAGCAAGAGAACTTGGAAAATATATGTCTACGACACTCGATGAAGAGTGGAACCAGACACGTGGTATGGAAATCCAGGCAGTCGGTATCGCAAGCGTTTCTTATGATGAGGAATCCCAGAAGCTCATCAATATGAGAAATGAAGGTGCAATGTTAGGTGGAGATGCAAGTGTGCTCCGTGGTATGGCTGTTAAGAATTTAACAGAAGGTGTGCGTGACGCGGGTTCCAATGCAGGCGGTGCGATGACAGGATTCATGGGCGTTGGCATGGGAATGCAGCAGTTTAACACTTCCATGGAAGGATTGAACGCCATGACAGCAGGCATGGCAGGAACACAGCCACAGGCAGCACCACAGCAGGCAGCAGCCCCACAGCAGACAGCAGCCCCGGCAAATAGCTGGACCTGTGAGTGCGGAGCATCAAATACCGGAAAGTTCTGCAGTGAGTGCGGAAAACCTGCACCGGCTCCGGCAAATAGCTGGACTTGTGAATGTGGAACCGTGAATACCGGAAAGTTCTGCAGTGAATGTGGAAAACCTGCACCAGCAGCAGAGTGGACCTGCGAGTGTGGAACCGTCAACAAAGGTAAATTCTGCAGCAATTGCGGAAAGGCAAGGAGCTAACTATGGCAGTTATCAGTTTTAAGTGTCCAAACTGTGACGGAGAACTGATTTTTGACCCGGAAACACAGAAGTATAAATGCGAGTACTGTGGTTCAAAATTTACCCAGGCGGAATTGGATGCATTGCAGCCGGCAGAGTCAAAGGAGATGAATGCCGGTGCAGCGGATGGTTCTGATGAAGCAGAGCAGGAAACAACCGAACAAAAGAGTGCGGACACAAAGAAAAAAGAAGGGGAGGACGGCGGCGCAGAGGCAGTCATTTATAATTGCCCATCCTGTGGAGCAGAAATCGTGACAGATGCAACGACAGCAGCCACGTTCTGTTATTATTGTCACAATCCGGTCGTGCTTGGAAAACGGCTGGAAGGAAAGTATCTTCCAAACAAAGTCATTCCCTTTAAAATTTCCAAAAAGGAAGCGGAAAAACGCTTCTTAGAGTATGTTGGAAAGAAAAAATTTGTTCCAAAGGCATTTTTTAATAAGAAACAGATCGAATGTCTGAGCGGTGTCTATTTCCCATATTGGATCTATGATGCAAAATTGCAGGGAAAACTGCAGGGCGAAGGCAAGAAAATCCGTGTGTGGAGAACCGGAGATACCGAGTACACAGAGACAAAGTTTTACCATGTGGAGCGTGAGGGTGAGGTCGATCTGAAGAATCTTGCAGAGAACGCACTGCAAAAGGCAAATGTGCAGCTTGTGAAAGGGGTACTGCCGTATCAGTTCAATGAGATGAAAGATTTTAATATGGGATATCTTTCCGGTTTCATGGCAGAGAAACGTGACATCGAGCAGAAAGCAGTGGAAGGAAATATGCAGGCTACGATGAAAAACTCAGCGGAAAAACTCATGCGGGAATCTGTTCAGGGATACAATGCGTTATCGGTCAACTCATTCGGGGTGGTCCCGAAGAAGGAGGACTGGTCTTACGCATTGCTTCCGGTCTGGACTGTTACCTATAAGGGGAAAGATGGAAAAATCTACTATTATTCCATGAACGGGCAGACAGGAAAAGTGTTCGGAGAACTTCCGGTAGACTACGGAAAAGTCACGCTGACGGGTATTATTTCGGCAGTCGTTGTCTTAATCATTGCATTGATCGGAGGGTATTTCTTATGAGAGATAAATTAAGAAAAAGAATCGCTCTGTCCGCCGTAACAGCACTGACACTTTTTGCGGCTGTGCCTGTCTATGCGGATACTTATGATGCGGTGTATGATGATGCAGCGTTACTTTCTGATGAGGAACAGCAGTCGCTTTCGGAAGAAATTACCAATCTGCAGGAGGTCACAGGCTGGGAGATCTTTGCCCTGACGACAGAGGATGCACAGGGAAAGACGGCGAGAGAGTATGCGGATGATTTTTATGACACGACAGCAGCAGGCGATGATGGCGTAGTGTTCCTCATTGACATGGATAACAGAGAGGTTACGATATCGACTGCGGGAGAGGCCATTTACTATCTGAATGACGATAGAATCGATGATATCCTGGATAGCTGTTATGATTATGTTGTGGATGGAGAATATGCTTCCTGCTTTTCTTCCATGTTAAGTGATGCAGAGTACTATTATGAGGTGGGAATCCCGTCTGACGCTTATACCTATGATGAAGAAACAGGCGAGATCCATTATTATAAGGTACTTACGATGGGCGAAATTCTGTTTGCAGTTGTACTTGCAGCAGCTGTGTTTGCCGCTGTATTTTTTGGAATTACCGGAAAATACCGTCTGAAATTTGGCGGTGGATACCAGTATGATTACCATGCGTTCGGAAAAGTTAACCTGACCGGTCAGGAAGACCGTTTTGTCAACCAGATGGTGACGCATCGGAGGATTCAGACCAATAATGGAAGCAGTGGGGGTGGCAGCAGCCATTCCGGCAGATCGACGGTACATACCAGCAGTTCTGGCAGAAGTCATGGAGGCGGAAGCCGCAAGTTCTAAATCTCAGAAATTGGTGAACAAGAAACAAAAATATAGAAATGTTCTGGAAAAGAGGTTGCTTTGGCAGCCTCTTTGTGTTATTATCTTCCTCATGAGGACAGATGTAAGTCCCAAACAAACAGAATAGATTCTATATACAAAAGAGAATCTGTTGAATCTGGCAACTAAGAGGTATTCATTTCCATGAAAGACAAAATGCAATATTATGTTTTGAAAGAGAAGGCAGTGCCGGAAGTACTGCTGAAAGTAGTGGAGGCAAAAAGGCTGATCGATTCCGGTAAGACTGCATCGGTGCAGGAGGCGACAGAGAGTGTAGGGATCAGCCGCAGTTCTTTTTACAAGTATAAAGATGATATTTTTCCGTTTCACGAGACAACAAAGGGAAAGACCATTACGATGGTCATTCAGATGGATGATGAGCCGGGGCTTCTGTCCGGAGTATTGAAAACGATCGCTGATTTTCATGCCAATATCCTTACCATTCATCAGAGTATTCCGGTCAATGGAATCGCGACGCTGACGCTCAGTATAGACATCTTACCACAGACGGGTGATGTCGCAGAGATGGTCACAAAGGTCGAGAGTGTGGGCGGCATTCAGTACGTGAAGATTTTGGCGAGAGAATAGAAACAGACTGGCAGAATAGTGTGGTTTACATAATACAAAAACAGAAAGGCAGAATAAAAATGATAAAAGCAGCAATTATGGGTTTTGGAACGATCGGTTCCGGTGTGGCAGAGGTTTTAGACATCAATAAGAAGAGCATTGCGGCACGCGTCGGCGATGAAGTGGAATTAAAGTATGTTCTGGATTTAAGGGATTTTGAGGGAGATCCGATTCAGAGCAAGATCGTGCATGACTATAAAGTGATCGCCGAAGATCCGGAAGTGTCGATCGTAGTTGAGACAATGGGCGGCGTGGAACCGGCGTATACTTTTGTAAAAACAATGCTGGAGGCCGGAAAACATGTAACAACTTCCAATAAGGCACTGGTGGCTGCAAAAGGTGCAGAGCTGATCGCACTTGCAAAAGAAAAAAATGTGAATTTCATGTTTGAGGCAAGTGTCGGCGGTGGTATTCCGATCATCCGTCCGTTGAATTCCTGTCTTACTGCAGATGAGATTGAAGAGATT
The DNA here is from genome assembly GCA_900542495.1 of uncultured Roseburia sp. Lineage (GTDB taxonomy): Bacteria > Bacillota > Clostridia > Lachnospirales > Lachnospiraceae > Roseburia. The sequence continues at coordinate 31,344 of UQNW01000001.1, read as the reverse complement.
ACCGGTATCGTAAATGGTACAACGAACTATATGATGACTGAGATGACAGAAAAGGGTGCTGATTTCAATGAAGTTTTAAAAGATGCGCAGGCAAAAGGTTATGCGGAGAAAGACCCTACTGCCGATGTGGAAGGTTATGACGCATGCCGTAAGATTGCAATTTTAACATCTTTAGTATGCGGACAGCAGGTTGATTTTGAGGACATCCACACAGAGGGAATCACAAAAATCACACCGACGGATATCAAATACGCACAGGCGATGGGAAGAGCGATCAAACTGCTTGCAACAAGCAAAAAAGGACCAAAAGGCTATACAGCGATCGTTGCTCCATTTTTACTTCCGGCATCTCACCCGCTTTATGCTGTAAACGGTGTGTTCAATGCAATTTTCGTACATGGCAATGTGTTAGGTGACGCAATGTTTTACGGCAGTGGCGCAGGAAAGCTTCCAACAGCAAGTGCCGTTGTAGCAGATGTCGTTGAGATGGCAAAGAATCTGGACAAAAATATTCCAATTGAGTGGAGTTCAAAGAAACTGGAACTCGTAGATTACAGGGAATGGGAGAACCGGTTCTTTATCCGCACAACAGCAGACAAAGCAGCCGTAGAAAGAGTATTCGGAACGGTTACGTATGTACAGGCAGAAGGCGTGACCGGAGAGCTTGGCTTTGTGACAGAGAAGATTTCTGAAGCTGACTGCGAGAAGAAGGAAGCCGAACTTGGAAATATTTTACAGAAGATCCGTGTGGCGTAAAGATATAGAAATACAAATTTATTTGCATTTGGTGAATTGCAAGTGAATAAAAAGAGAAAGATAAATGGAAATTTTGCAAAAATAAAGCGAAATTTCCATTTTTATGTTAGAATACCAATTAAACAGTTCGGCTTATGGATGAATAAAACGAGTCAGAGTACGAGAAAGTAAATGAGAACAGGAGAACAGAACGAGATGAAAAAAATCGGAATTATCGGAGCAATGGAGCTCGAAGTTGAAACTTTAAAATCGAAAATGAATGTTGCAAAAACAACAAAAAAAGCAAATATGGAATTTTTCGAGGGAACATTAAACGGTGTTGAGGTTGTCATCGTGCGCAGTGGTATCGGTAAAGTAAATGCTGGTATCTGCACACAGATCCTTGCAGATTTATTTGACGTGACACATATCATCAACACCGGAATCGCAGGTTCTCTGGACGCACAGATCGATATCGGGGATATCGTTGTTTCCACAGATGTCCTTCAGCATGACATGGATGTGCGTGTATTTGGTTATCCGTTAGGTGAGATCCCACAGCTTGGAACTTTAAGTTTCCCGGCGGACGAGAGAATGGCATCCCTTGCCAGGAGCGTGTGCGAGAAAGTCAACACCGAAGTGAAAGTGTTCTCCGGCAGAATCGTAAGCGGCGACCAGTTTATCTGTGACAAAGAGGTAAAAGACAAACTTGTAGAGAACTTCCACCCACTCTGCACTGAGATGGAGGGGGCTGCGATCGGACAGGCAGCATACTTAAATGAAATCCCATTCGTGATCCTCCGTGCAATCTCTGACAAGGCAGATAACTCTGCGGAGATGGATTATCCTACTTTTGAGAAAAAAGCGGCGGAGCATTGTGCGAAACTTGTGGAAGAGTTTATTGTGGAATTGTAGGATACGTACAATATGTATAGGTGCAGAACAGGACAAATTCGGAGCTGCACAATCGATATTGGCAAAAACAAATAGGTTCATATAACTATAAAAGAAAAGGACATGGATTTATGAGGTTATCTCATTTTCCATGTCCTTTTACTTTATAGAAAATTCTGTGCCTGCAAAGTAAAAAAGTATTTTATCTGTTCTGATAATACCAGAATAATATGAAAAATACTCGGAATAATATCGAAAAATATACGGAATAATTCCAATAAATGTTGCGGAAATAAGTACATATGGATATACTATATGTAAATAAGGTGGAGGATGTGTACAATGGTAAAAATGATTTCAGTAAAAGAAGCTGCAAGACGATGGAACATCACAGAGCGAAGAGTAGCGGAACTTTGCAGAAGTGGAAGAATCGAGGGAGTCGTGAGGCAGGGACGCAGCTGGCAGCTTCCTGCAGATGCATTAAAACCAGCTGATAAAAGAATACGCTCTGGTTCTTACCGGAAAAATCAGAGATCATCCTGCCGACCTCTTCCAATCGGTGTGTCAGATTTCCGGCTGGCACAGGCGGAATATTACTATGTTGATAAGACGATGCTGATAAAAGATTTCATTGATGAACGTCCGATGGTAACACTTTTTACACGACCACGCAGATTTGGAAAAACGCTGAATATGGATATGCTGCGGACTTTTTTTGAAAAAACAGAGCAGGATACATCGGTATATTTTCAGGATAAGAAAATTTGGGCATGTGGTCAGAAATACCGGGCGTATCAAGGCAAATATCCGGTTATTTTCCTGACGTTTAAAGATGTGAAATTTAATACCTGGGAGGAGACATTTTCTGCAGTCAGGGATATTTTTGCAAAAGAGACGCAGAGACACGAAGAACTTCGGACGAGTGACCGGTGTGATGAATATGATGAACGGAAATATGCAAGGCTAGCGGAGGGAAATGTGACGGAAGTAGAACTCTCAAGTGCATTGGCGGATCTTTCGGCAATGCTTCATAAACATTATGGAACCGCTCCGGTCATTATTATTGATGAGTATGATACGCCTATCCAGCAGGGATATATGAAAGGGTATTATGAAGAGATTATTCTTTTTATGAGAAATCTGTTCTCCGGAGGGTTTAAGGATAACAGACATCTGGCATTTGGTTTTCTTACCGGAATTTTGAGGGTGGCAAAAGAAAGCATTTTCAGTGGAATGAACAATCTGTCCATCAATTCGGTTTTGGATCATAAATATAGTGCTTATTTTGGCTTCACACCGGATGAAGTGAGAGAGATGGCTGCATATTATGGAGCATCCGATCATTATGATGAAATTTGTGAATGGTATGATGGCTATCGTTTTGGAAAAACAGAAATTTTTAATCCGTGGTCAGTTGTGAACTATTTCAGTAATGAATGTGAACCGCGGGCATTCTGGGTATCTACCGGAAGCAATGATGTGATCGGTGAGGTTCTGGCGGAGGCAGATGAGGAAATCTATCATCGTCTGGCATCCTTGGTAAATGGGGAAACGATTATGACTTATATCGATACCGGTGTCATCTATCCACAGATAAAAAAGAATCCGTCAACGATTTACAGTTTCCTTTTGGTTACAGGTTATCTGAAAGCAGTAAAAACAACATTATCCTTTAATGGGGATTTTATGTGTGAGGTTGCACTGCCAAACCGTGAGATAGCACTTGTGTATCACAAGGAAATCCTGCAGAAATTTGAAACTATGATTCCGCAGTCAACTGCAATTGCAGTGCAGGAAGCAATTTTTTCAGGAGATAACAGAAAGTTGAAGACACAGATACAGACATTGTTGATGGAATCGGCAAGCTCGTTTGATACAGCCGGAGAGAATTTTTATCATGGGTTTATGCTGGGACTTTGTGCATTGCTGGGAGGTTTTTTTGTTACATCCAACAGGGAGTCTGGCGAAGGACGCTATGATATCCAGCTGAAACCGGTAAAGAAAGATCTTCCGGGTATTATTATTGAATTGAAAGCAGAAAAAAATGGTACAGAAGAGAGCCTGAAACAGTTGTCAGAGACTGCACTAAAACAGATTCAGGAAAAACAATATGATACAGAACTAAGGGCAGCCGGGGTAGAAGTGATTTATAAATATGGTGTGGCGTTCTGCGGAAAAAGAGTGGAAGTTGCAGTGGGGTAATATAACCAGTGAGGAAAGGAAAATGCAATCAAAGTAGTGTGAAAGATTGAGAATTCATAGAAATGTGGATATTATTATAAAAAAGCGGGGAGAGAAGAAAATGAAAAATTTTCTTTTCTCCCTGCCTTTTTATAATCAATCAAAGTGATATGGCAATATTCTGATTTGAGAAGAAAATCATTAAGACTCTCCCGGTGAAAAACGTGTCTGAAACGTAATATGCTGGTGCTGGCGCTCGTCACTAATCAGCCCAAGCAGTAAATCATAAATATAGCCTGCCATTTCATCTCGTGGCTGGATAAAAGTAGAAATGGAAGGGATGCAATAGTGCATGGAAGGCATGCCGTCAAAGCTGATAATATGAACATCTTTTCCGGGAATCTTTCCAAGATCATGGATTGCACGGATCGCGGCAGGCGTTACGATATCTGAAATACTGCAGATGGCAGTGATTTCTGGGTGCATAGTAAGAACTTCTGTCAGCTCCCGGTAAGCACGTTCGCACTGATAGCCGCTTTCTGCAAGATATTCCGTGGAAAGACCATGGGAAGACAGCGCATCTTCGTATGCCTGCCAGCGGAGGCGGTACACACTGGTATCGATCTTAGAAGAAATCAGCATACAGATATGGCTGTGGCCGTTTTTGATCAGGGATTCCATCTGCCAGTAAGCAGTCTCATAGTGGTTGACCTGGACGCTTGAGTAAGTTGTGGCGGTCATCATGTTATCTGGTGGTAGGACAGTATTGACGAAGATAACAGGGCACTTGAGTGCGGCAAAGGAATCGGCAGGGACATCTTCAAAGTTTCCACCGAAGTAAATAAGACCTGTAAGCTGGTGTCGGTCGATATAAGTTAATAATTCCTGAAATTTTTCATTTTTATTTTGTGAAAAATAATTATCCTGAAAGGATAAAACAGTATAGTCGGCGTTGTGAAAGCGCTCGGAAAGCAGGTTCTGCATTGTCTCGGAAACCCAGTTGTAAACATTTTCCGAGACAAGTCCAATACGTGGTGTAACAGCCTGTTTGAACTTTCTGCCGCCGTTTTTTGTGGTGTACTGATTCTCTTTTATGATCTGTAGTACGTGTTGTCTTGTAGCTTCGCTGATATCGGGATAATTGTTTAAAACTTTGGAAACAGTTCCCGGTGTCACGTTCGCCAATCTGGCAATATCTCTGATATTCATGAATGTTCCTCGTCGTGTGATTTTGTGCAAAGTGCAGATGGAACGTCAGATGTATCAAAGAGACTACTTATCGGATGGATTCCAAGTGCATATAAATTTTGATATGCTTTTTCAATTGCTATATCCCAGACCTGTGATGGATTGTGGCAGTCCGAACCAACGATCACGCGGGCACCGCTGCCTTTGACCATTTCCCAGAAAGCAGGGTGCGGATACTGATATCTGGTTCCGTCTGGATAAAACTTTTTTTCGCGCCGGAAGCCGTTGGCATTGTATTCTAACACTGTGCCGGTAGTGACAGCCGTATCAATGATAATGTCAGCCGCTTTTTTACAGTTGTCATCCCAGACAAAATTATCAGCCATATAAATATCAGGATGTGCGACTGCCAAAAATAGTCCGGTTTTCATTCCGTCAGCAACATTTTGTGCGTAGACAGGAAATTCGTCTGTAGAAAGTGCATCGGTATAATTCGTGGTTTTTCCAGATGCATTTTTATAGAAATGTTCTCCCATAAGCAGATAATCCATCCCGGAACGGGTGAGAAGTGCTTCATAGTAATTCCGGTATTCTGGGAGATATTCGATTTCCAATCCTTTCCATAAAATTATATCAGTCCGGTATTGTGCCGTCAATGCATTTATATCCTCGATATATTCAGATAATTCACAGTAAGGCATTCTCATTCCAAAATCATAATCGGGAAATGGGGCGTGGTCGGAAAAACCGAGCTGTGTAACACCGGCAGACAGTGCAGACTGGACATAATCGGCTGCAATCCCGTCTGCGTGGCGGCAACGGTTGGTGTGTGTGTGAAAATTTATTTTTTTCATAAATATGAAAAACTCCCTTCTGGCGAAACAGAGTGTTTTACAAAATGTTTCTTAAATGTTTCGCAGAAAATATCATAACATTGTACAAAGAAAAACGCAATAAGAAAAATAATATGTACAAAATGAATTATATATTGACATGATATCTCAAAAATGCTATGATTCATAGCGAAACAAAACGAAAATATTTCGGAAACGAAAAACAGGAGGAAAAGGTATGAAACGTAAAGTATTAAGTGTAATGTTATGTGCAGCTATGGTAGTATCCATGACCGCATGCGGAGGAAGTGATGCAAAAGAGAACACTGCATCAGCAAATGCATCTGTTTCTGAAACAGAACAGGGTGAAGCAACCGAGCAGGATGCACAGGAGGAAGCCCCGATCACCTGTACACTGACCGTATGGTCACCGTCAGAGGATCAGGATCCGGAATATGGACAGTGGTTAAATACCATGTGTGACCAGTTTAATGAACTGCATCCAAACTGGGATATTACATTTAACTATGGTGTTTGCACAGAATCTGATGCAAAGAAATTAGTTCCACAGGATATTGATGCGGCAGCAGATGTATTCATTTATTCTTCTACCGGTCTGGAAAATCTCTGTCAGGCAAACAGTCTGACCGAGTTTGGCGGAAAGTATCTTGATACGATTCGTGAGAACTACTCCAGCGTCTTAGTAGACAGCTTAACTTATGATGACGGTGTTTACGGCGTGCCAATGACAACAAACACTTACTTTATGTATTACGATAAGAGTGTATTTTCAGAAGATGATATCAAATCTTTAGATACAATGTTAGAAAAAGGAAAAGTAGCGATTCCACTGAACAATGGTTTCTATCTGGCTTCCTTCTATCTTGGAGCAGGAGCAACTTTCTTCGGAGAAGAAGGTAACGAGCGTGAAGCAGGAATTGTACTTGATAACGATGAAACGCTTGCAATGACCAATGCACTGATCGATATGGTACAGAATGAGAATTTAGTTGTTTCTTCCCCGGAAGATGCGATTGCCATGATGCGTGAGGGGAATGTCAATGCATATTTCTGCGGAACCTGGCAGGCAGCACAGACAGAAGAAATCTTAGGCGATAACTTTGGCGTTGCTCCGCTTCCTTCCATGACAGTTGACGGAGAAGAAGTACAGTTAAAACCGTTTACTTCATCCAAAGCAATCGGTGTTAAATCCACAACTGCTTATCCGCAGGTTGCGATTGAGCTTGCAATGTACCTTGGTGGCTATGACAGCCAGAAATTACATTATGAAACCCGTGGATATGTTCCATGCTATAAAGAGCTTGTAAACGATACAGAGATCCAGAAAGATGCCGTTGTAGCAGTAGATTCCTGGACAATCGAAAACATTGCCGTGCCACGTGCGAACTACACAGAGATGTCTTATTTCTGGACAACGGCAGAAAGCTTTGGTAATGAATTAAGAGACGGCATTATGACACATGAAAATGCAGCGGAGAAATTAAAAACATTAGAGGAAAGCTCCAATACATCCGGTGTAAATTAATGTTCCGAAATATATCTATGAAATAAGAGCGGGGTTGCAAAAGGATGAAAAGCAGAAAAAAGAAAAAAGAGTTTTATACAGAATATACTGCCCGGAACGCATTAAAGAACGGTTCTTTCATCGTGCGTCTTTCGGCTATTGTTTTTGGGCTGGGCTGTCTGGTACACAAACAGATCGCAAAAGGGATTCTCTATCTGACATCGGAAATTTTACTGATCGTTTATATGGTGCAGACAGGATTTTACAATTTAAGTAAATTCAGGACGTTGGGAGATGTAGAACAGCAGAAAGTATGGAATGAAGCGAAAAGTTTATATGAATATGTGGATGGAGATCGTTCCCTTATCATTTTATTGTATGGTATCGTCACACTATCCCTGATTCTGGTATTTTTCCTGATAGCCAAAAGTTCTTTAAAACAGGCATATCGTCTGGAATGTCAGTCGAAAAAGGGAGAACAGATCCTGACGTTAAAGCAGGAGTTAAAAGAATTATTAAATGGTAATCTGCATATCACACTACTGACTTTTCCAGCACTTGGCGTACTGATGTTTACAATCCTGCCACTTGTCTTTATGATTAGTATGGCATTTACGAATTACAGTGTGGAAGGAAATAAGCTGGTTTTATTTGACTGGGTCGGACTTGAAAACTTCCGAAAAATATTTGATTTTGGTGGCAGCCTTGGACAAACATTCTGGTCAGTTCTTGGATGGACAATGGTGTGGGCAGTCGTTGCGACTTTTTCTAATTATATTCTGGGAATGCTCCTAGCACTGTTTATCAACTGGAAAGAGATTCGTGCAAAGAAAATGTGGAGGTTCTGCTTTGTCCTTACGGTTGCAATCCCGCATTTTGTCACATTGCTGATCATTAAGTCCATGCTTCAGCCGGAAGGCGCTGTGAATATCTTGCTTCGTAATCTCGGACTGATCGGAGCAACACAGTCACTGCCGTTCTTTACGGACGCAACTTGGGCGAGAGTCGTTGTCATTTTAATCAATATCTGGGTTGGTGTTCCGTATACACTGCTTCAGGTGACGGGTATTCTGCAGAATATCCCGACAGAATTGTATGAAGCTGCCAGAGTGGACGGGGCAGGTCCTATTGTGACTTTTATGAAAATAACACTGCCATACATGCTCTTTGTCACAACACCATATCTGATTACGACCTTTACGGGAAATGTAAATAGCTTCAACGTTATTTTCCTGACGACAGAAGGTCTGCCAAGATCGGTAGGTTCTACGGCAGGAAAGACGGATCTTTTGATCACATGGCTGTATAAACTGACAATCGAAAATCAGTATTTTGATGTAGGGGCAGTCGTTGGTATTATGACATTTGTAACATTGACGATTGTGTCGCTTGTAACATTTACATTTAGCGGTTCAAACAGGAATGAGGAGGCGTTTCGATGAAAGGGACATTTCACAGATATTCAACTGGCAAGAAAATAAAAGTCATTTTAGCCCATGCATTTCTTGCTGTTCTGGCAGTCGTCTGGCTTTTGCCTGTATTATGGGTTATTTTGACAAGTTTTCGCGGAACAAAGGGATCTTACAGTTCCACCTTTTTCCCGACGCGTTATACACTGGATAACTATATAAAATTATTTACCGATTTTTCCGTATTTAATTTTCCCAAGATGGTATGGAATACATTTATCATAGCATCGGTAAGCTGTATCATATCCACATTTTTTGTGATTTCGGTGGCATATACTCTTTCAAGACTGCGGTTCCGTGCAAGGAAGCCGTTAATGAATGCAGCTATGATCATCCATCTGTTTCCGGGATTTATGTCGATGATCGCGGTATATTACATTATTAAAATGCTTGGCTGGAGTGACGGACCAATGCTGCGTGTGGCAATGATTGCAGTGTATGCGGGAGGCGCAGGCTGCGGTTATCATATAGCTAAAGGATTTTTTGATACGATATCCATGTCGCTTGATGAGGCGGCACTATTAGACGGAGCAAGCAAATGGCAGGTCCTGACACAGATCATTATGCCTTTGAGTAAACCAGTTGTTGTATACACGATGCTGACTTCTTTTGCAGGACCATTCAAAGACTTTATGCTCGCAAAGGTATTGTGTGGTGCAAATCAGGAGTATTACACAGTTGCAGTCGGCTTGTACCAGATGTTAGATGTGGAATATATTGATCAGTGGTTCTGTAGCTTTGCAGCAGGTGCGGTTATTATCTCCATACCGGTAGCAATTTTATTCTTATGTACGCAGAAGTATTATGTAGAAGGTGTCAGCGGAGCAGTAAAAGGCTGATGTCAGACAGAAAGGAATGACCGGCATTGGAAAATCTGACAATCACGGGAATACTTATCCGCATGATTCTTGGGATGCTGTTTTCTGGAATCCTTGGATATGAGAGGGAGCAAAAAGGGCGTCCAGCAGGATTTCGTACTTATATTGTAGTATGTATGGGAGCGGAGATTGCAATGATGACCGGAATTTACCTCAAAATATATATGGGAGATCCAGATTCAAGTAGAATTGCAGCGCAGGTCATCAGTGGTATCAGTTTTCTTGGTGCAGGAACTATTCTAGTGACAAAGCAGAATCAGGTAAAAGGACTGACGACTGCAGCTGGACTTTGGGCAGGTGCTTGTCTGGGACTTGCGTTGGGAGCCGGATTTTATCCTGGAGCAATAGTGGGCTTTTTCACACTCTGGTGTGCAATGCGCATTCTGCATTCAGTGGATAAATTGCTGAGCCGGACAGTGAAAGTGTTTTCTATTTATGTAGAATTTGCGGGAATTCGGGAATTAAGCAAATTTTTATCTTATGGAAGAGAAGTTTCATGTATCATAGATGAGATTCAGGTAACAAAGCAGAAAGACTCAGATGGTGAAAAGGTAGTGGCGGCAACCATGACGTTACACTTTGCCAGAGCGGTTTCACATGAACAGATCATTGAGGAGTTTGGAAAACAGGAGGGAGTTCTGTTTATTCTAGAAGTATAAAAAGATAGTTCACTGCCCCGGGCTGAAATCAGTTACAAGGTATCTGATTTCAGCCCGGGGTGTTGCGTGTTCTCAACGTTTATGTGTTAGGGTGTACTCAAAATAAAATACTTGTTATAATCGAGCTAGAAAACTTATCAAAGATGGCAGTTATGGAATAGAAAACATAGCTGCAAAATCTCTGGAAAGGAACAGAATAAAATTTGCAAAATTACGATAATTTAGGGCAGGTATTTAAAAATCTGCGTACCAACAGACACATCTCCCTCAAACAGATTTCAAATGAGCGGGTTTCCGCAACTCAGATTTCGCGGTTTGAGCGCGTGGAATCCGATATCTCACTGGAAAAATTTCTGATCGCACTTTCAAACATGCATATTGAAGTCAGCGAATTTATGGATGCAGTGAACAACTATCAGCGCACGGAACAGATCCGTTTTATGAGTGCCTTAATTCCATTGGAATATGAGCGGAATATCGCGGGATTCCAGAAAATGCAGGCGGAAGAGGCGTGGGAGTTTTCAGAACATCCGGATATTTACCGCCATCACCTAAATGTGATCCTGCTCCAGAGCTTTATCTGCAAATGCGATGCAAAGGTTCCATTTCCGGAAGAGTACATTGACGAGGTGACCGATTATCTGTTTACGACGGAAGAATGGAATATGTATGAATTAATTTTAATCGGTAATCTATATCTGTTCATTGATATTCCACTGCTACACAGAATGGGGCAGGAGATTTTAAAAAGAAAAGATTATTATTGGGAGATTGGTTCGCATAAGAATCTTGTCACGATCACACTTTTAAATATCTGGGAAACCTGTCTGCACAGGGATGCGCTTACAGTTGCTTCATTTTACATGGAAAAAATAGAGCCTTTATTAAATGACGAAACGGATCTTTATAAGAGGACGATCTACCTTTTTTTGTCAGGACTTCTACGCTACAAGCAAGGAGAAAAACAATCTGGGATTGAGGAAATGAAAAATGCGATTCAGATCTTTGAATGGGTTGGAAGTGAAAATCTGGCAAATAATTATAAAAAAGATTTTGAGCGTTTTGTTCATTAAAAATTGCATATATGCAAAAATGAAAAGCCTCTGCCTGAAATTAGTTACAATGTATCTAAATTCAGACGGAGGTTTTATTTATGAAGAAAAACGAGACAAAGTTATTGGGGAGCAGGGCAGTAAACAAGATTGGAAATGTCATGTATGACTATGGAAACAGCACATGGATTGCAGGATTGGGAAGTATCGGACAAAAATACATGGGATACTATCAATTAGCCGAAAACGTGATTTCCTTATTTTTAAATCCAATCGGAGGGGCGGTTGCAGACCGTTTTAAGCGAAGACAAATACTGCTTGTAACGGATTTTATCGGTGGACTCATGTGTGCCGTACTTGCGTTTATCGGAAACGACAATATCATGCTTTACGGATTGATCGCTGTGAATGCAGTGCTTGGACTTCCGGCAGAGGTCATAGTATCCGGAAATCTGATTTTTGAGTTTTTTCTGACGATTTTTAACATTCATTTTTTCTCCATGGTGCAGAAAAAAGTTCCAAAACACATGCTTGGAAGAGTGTTCAGCTCGATTTTTACGGTTGAGGTGATCTTCATGCCGATTTCAACTGCGATCATGACAGCACTGCCGTTTTCCATCAGCATCTATGCGTTTGCGGTGATCGGGGCGGGGATTCTGCTTGTGTCTGGAGGTGGATTTCTCTATAGTAAAAAAGTGCTGGACTAATGAAAAAATACAAGATGAGAAAAATTGATTAGTTTACTAATTAGGATTGGATTTACCAGATATGGGAAGAATAGAACTGTACTTCAAAGTAAAATGAAATTTAATTGAAGTTACATTGAAGTTGACTTTAAAGTGGTGTTGGAGAATCTGGCAGAAAATCAGTATCTGGAGAAAAGCAAGGTTTCGAGAGCAGTTTACTATAAGACAAATCCTAAGATGGTAAGAATTCAATAAACCAAAAGTGGTGAAACAGAGAAAACGTATCATACAAGAAATTGCATAATAAAAATATATAAAAATTCTCAGTAAAACATTGCTTTTTTATGCATATATGCTATAATGATTCCATCAATGGAATCAAAAGTTCAGACATAATTGAATAAATGAGTAGAAATCAGAGAGTGGAGATGATTCAAAGGAATACTGCTGTGTGGTGCAGCAGTATATTTTCGATGTGTCATCTCCCATTTTTATGTCTGATTTATGGTGCAGTCAAATTGTAAAAGTTCGAAAGAACAGGGGAGCATTTTGGAGCAGAATTGAAAGGAGAAACAGGCATGGCAAAATATGTAATGGCATTAGATGCGGGCACAACAAGCAACCGTTGTATTTTATTTAATGAGAAAGGTGAGATCTGTTCCATGGCACAGAAAGAGTTCCGGCAGTTTTTCCCGAATCCGGGCTGGGTGGAACATGATGCAAATGAGATCTGGTCATCGATGCTTGGTGTTTCGGTGGAGGCGATGAACATGATCGGAGCTGCGGCTTCCGACATTGCAGCGATCGGTATCACAAACCAGCGTGAGACTTCCATCGTGTGGAACAAAGAGACGGGAGAACCAATCTACAATGCGATCGTATGGCAGTGCCGCAGAACATCTGATATCGCAGATGGACTGAAGAAAAAAGGACTGGAGGAAGTTTACCGGAAAAAGACGGGACTGATCATTGATGCCTATTTTTCAGCAACGAAGATCAAATGGATTTTAGATAATGTAAAAGGAGCAAGGGAGCTTGCAAATGAGGGAAAATTATTATTTGGTACCGTAGAGACATGGCTGATCTGGAAATTTACCAAGGGTGCAGTGCATGTGACAGATTATTCCAATGCTTCGAGGACTATGCTTTTTAACATCAATGACCTGTGCTGGGACAAGGAGATTTTAGAGGAACTGGATATTCCTGAGAGCATGCTTCCGACACCGGTGCCGTCCAGCCAGATTTATGGTTACACCGATCCGTCCTTCTTAGGGGATGAGATACCGATCGCAGGAGCGGCAGGTGACCAGCAGGCTGCACTTTTTGGACAGACCTGTTTCCATGCAGGAGAGGCAAAAAATACATACGGAACCGGATGTTTCCTTTTAATGAATACGGGAGAAAAACCGGTATTTTCAAAAAATGGTCTTGTGACGACCATTGCATGGGGACTGGATGGAAAAGTAAACTACGCTCTGGAAGGCTCGATTTTTGTTGCAGGAGCTGCGATCCAGTGGCTCCGCGACAATATGAGATTAATCGATTCCTCCGCAGATTCGGAGTACATGGCAAAAAAAGTACACGGAACCCACGGTTGTTATGTGGTTCCGGCATTTACCGGACTTGGCGCACCACACTGGGATCAGTATGCGAGAGGTACGATCGTTGGTATTACAAGAGGTACCAACAAAAATCATATCATCCGCGCCACGCTGGAATCCATCGATCTTCAGGTATGTGATGTCATCGATGCAATGCGTGCAGACGCAGGCGTAGAGTTAAAATCATTAAAAGTAGACGGCGGTGCGAGTGCCAATAACTTCCTGATGCAGTTTCAGGCAGATATGATCAATGCACCGGTCAAGCGGCCAAGCTGTATTGAGACAACTGCGATGGGCGCTGCCTATCTTGCCGGACTTGCCGTTGGTTACTGGAAGAGCAAAGAGGATGTGATCAAAAACCAGAGCATTGACTGCGTATTTTCCCCACAGATGAGTGAGGAAGACCGTCAGGCAAAACGCAAAGGCTGGAATAAGGCAGTCAAATACGCTTACGGCTGGGCAAAGGATGAGCCGGAAGAGGAAGAAGAATAGAATAGATAAAAAAGATATGTCTTGGAGCAGGAGACTTCAAGGCATATCTTTTTTATATCCTGCAATAATGGAAAATATTAGACATGCTTATGGATAAAAATTTTTTCCGACTGATTCCATGAAAAAGGTTGAAAATTAGAATCACATATGATAAACTCATTACAATTTATACAAAGGAATGTTTATATTCTTTTGGCATGAACAAAGGTATGCTTCGGAGCGGATAGACATATCCGGTTTGACTGCCCCATATATAGGTTGTGATCACAGAGCGTGACAGCAGAGAGTCTGCAGAGCAGACGACCAGCAGCGTTTGTGGCACAGAGCAAAAGGAAAAGACGGAAACGTTTTTTTTTTTGGGAAAAAAGATGAAAGGACAGGGAAACAAATGAAAGCTTTTTTGATACTCGAAGACGGGAATGTATTTACAGGAACAAGCATTGGTTCTACCAAAGAAGTCATTAGTGAGATTGTTTTTAACACCTCAATGACTGGTTATCTGGAGGTCTTAACAGATCCTTCCTATGCTGGACAGGCAGTTGTTATGACTTATCCACTGATTGGTAACTACGGTATTACACCGGATATGGAGTCTAAGAAACCATGGCCGGACGGATACATTGTAAGAGAATTATCCAGAATGCCGAGCAACTTCCGTTGTGAGGGCACCATTCAGGATTTCCTGACAAAAAATGATATTCCTGGTATCGCAGGAATTGACACACGCGCACTTACCAAGATCTTACGTGAAAAAGGTACGATGAATGGTATGATCACAACAAACGAGAACTATAATATAGAAGAAATTATTCCTAAATTAAAAGCTTACACAACAGGAAACGTTGTAGATAAAGTGACCTGTGAGGAAAAACGAGTATTAAGCGGCGCAGGAAAACGTGTTGCGCTCATGGATTTCGGCGCAAAAAATAATATTGCCCAGTCTTTAAATAATCGTGGCTGCGAAGTGACCATTTATCCGGCACACACAACAGCAGAAGAGATCTTAAGCACAAATCCGGACGGAATCATGTTAAGCAATGGACCTGGAGATCCAAAGGAATGTACAGACATTATCAAAGAGATTAAAAAACTGTATGATTCCGATACTCCTATTTTTGCCATTTGCTTAGGTCATCAGTTAATGGCACTTGCAACAGGAGCTGACACCCATAAAATGAAATACGGACATCGTGGAGGAAACCACCCTGTCAAGGATTTAAAAACAAACCGTGTATACATTTCATCCCAGAATCATGGATATGTTGTTGATACAGACACCTTAGATCCAAAGATCGCAAAACCGGCATTTGTTAATGTCAATGACGGTACGAACGAGGGACTTGAGTATGTCGGAAAGAACATCTTTACCGTACAGTTTCACCCGGAAGCATGCCCTGGCCCACAGGATTCCGGTTATCTGTTTGACAGATTTATCGAGATGATGTCATAACTAACGAGAACTTGAGTGAATATATAGAAGGAGAAATCGTATGCCAAGAAATAAAGAGATCAAAAAAGTATTAGTAATTGGTTCCGGTCCTATCGTCATCGGACAGGCAGCAGAGTTCGACTATGCAGGTACACAGGCATGCCGTTCTTTGAAAGAAGAAGGTGTGGAAGTTGTACTGGTAAACTCCAATCCGGCAACCATTATGACAGATAAAGAGATTGCAGATGAAGTTTACATTGAGCCATTAACCGTAGATGTATTAGAGAAAATCATCGCAAAAGAAAAACCGGACAGCGTGCTTCCAACTTTAGGAGGACAGGCTGGATTAAACCTTGGTATGGAGCTTGCCGAGCAGGGAGTTCTTGATAAATATGGTGTGAAGCTGATCGGTACAACTGCTGAGACAATCTTTAAGGCAGAGGATCGTCAGGCGTTCAAAGATACCATGGAAAAAATTGGAGAGCCATGTGCAGCATCCCAGGTTGTCAACAACGTGCAGGACGGTATCAAATTTACCAACACGATCGGTTATCCGGTGGTACTTCGTCCGGCATTTACCCTTGGAGGAAGCGGCGGTGGTATCGCACACAACGAGCAGGAATTAGTAGATATTTTAACAAACGGTCTTCGTTTAAGCCGTGTCGGCGAGGTATTAGTAGAGCGTTGTATCGCCGGCTGGAAAGAGATCGAGTACGAGGTAATGCGTGATGCAAACGGAAACTGCATTACTGTATGTAACATGGAAAATATTGATCCGGTTGGTGTTCATACCGGTGACTCTATCGTAGTTGCGCCTTCCCAGACATTAGGAGACAAAGAGTACCAGATGCTTCGTACTTCTGCGTTAAATATCATCTCTGAATTAAACATCACAGGTGGATGTAACGTACAGTATGCATTAAATCCGGATTCTTTTGAGTACTGTGTAATTGAGGTAAACCCTCGTGTATCCCGTTCTTCTGCATTAGCTTCCAAAGCAACCGGATACCCAATTGCAAAAGTAGCAGCAAAGATCGCATTAGGATATACGTTAGACGAGATTAAGAACGCAATCACTGGAAAAACATATGCAAGTTTCGAGCCGATGCTCGACTACTGCGTCGTAAAAATTCCAAGACTGCCGTTCGATAAATTTATCACAGCAAAGAGAACACTTACCACACAGATGAAAGCAACCGGAGAAGTTATGAGTATCTGCAATAACTTTGAAGGTGCGTTAATGAAAGCAATCCGTTCCTTAGAGCAGCATGTAGACAGTCTTATGTCCTATGATTTCACAGGACTTAGCGATGCCGAATTAAGGGATCAGTTAAATGTTGTGGACGACCGGAGAATCTGGGTAATCGCGGAAGCACTGCGCCGTCATTTCAGCTATGATGAGATCCATGCGATCACTAAGATCGACAAATGGTTTATTGATAAACTTGCCATTATCGTTGAAATGGAAGAAACATTAAGAACACAGCCATTAACAATCGAATTATTAAAAGAAGCAAAACGTATCGAATTCCCGGATAATGTAATCGCAGAACTCACCGGAAAAACAACCGAAGAGATCCATGATATGCGTTACGAAAACGGAATCGTTGCTGCTTATAAAATGGTAGACACCTGTGCGGCTGAGTTTGAAGCTGCTACTCCATACTATTATTCTGTATTCGGAAGCGAGAATGAGGCAGAGGAGACTAACCCACAGAAAAAAGTATTAGTATTAGGTTCCGGTCCAATCCGTATCGGACAGGGTATCGAGTTCGACTATTGTTCTGTTCACAGCACATGGGCATTTGCAAAGGAAGGCTGGGAGACTGTTATTGTAAATAACAACCCTGAGACCGTTTCTACCGACTTTGATATTGCAGACAAACTTTACTTTGAGCCACTGACACCGGAAGATGTGGAGGCAATTGTTAAGATTGAGAAACCGGACGGAGCAGTTGTACAGTTCGGTGGTCAGACAGCAATCAAGTTAACCGAAAGCCTTATGAAAATGGGTGTTAAGATCCTTGGTACAAAGGCAGAGGACGTTGATGCAGCAGAAGACCGTGAATTATTTGATGAAATTCTGGAAAAAACACAGATTCCAAGAGCAGCAGGTGGAACTGTATTTACCGCAGAGGAAGCAAAAGAGGTTGCAAACCGCCTCGGATATCCTGTTTTAGTACGCCCTTCCTATGTATTAGGCGGACAGGGCATGAAAATTGCTTTCAATGATGAAGAGATTGAAGAATTTATTGGAATCATCAACCGTATCGCACAGGATCATCCAATCTTAGTAGATAAATATTTACAGGGAAAAGAGATCGAGGTTGACGCTGTATGCGATGGAACAGATATTTTGATTCCTGGTATTATGGAGCATATTGAACGTACCGGTATCCATTCCGGAGACAGTATTTCCGTATATCCTGCTCCGACAATCAGTGAACCGGTCAAAGAGATGATCGTGGAATACACCAAACGTCTGGCACAGGCATTACATGTAATTGGTCTGATCAACATTCAGTTCATTGTTATGGATGAGCAGGTTTACGTGATCGAGGTTAACCCAAGATCTTCGAGAACAGTACCATACATCAGTAAAGTAACAGGTATTCCGATTGTTGACTTGGCAACAAAAGTGATCATCGGTGAGACAATCCGCGGTATGGGATATGAGCCGGGACTTGCACCGACAGCAGATTACATTGCAATTAAGATGCCGGTATTTTCTTTTGAAAAACTTCGTGGTGCTGAGATCTCCTTAGGACCTGAGATGAAGTCTACCGGTGAGTGCCTTGGTATTGCAAAGACTTTCAACGAAGCTTTATACAAAGCTTTCCTGGGAGCTGGTGTAAAACTTCCAAAACATAAACAGATGATCATGACGGTAAAAGATGCAGATAAGCCGGAAGCAGTAGGTGTTGCAAAGAGATTTGAAGCATTGGGATACAAGATTTACGCAACAAGAAGCACTGCAAAATATTTGCAGGAGCATGGTGTAAATGCACTTCGTATCAATAAAATCTCACAGGAATCACCAAACGTTATGGACTTAATTCTCGGACATAAGATCGACCTTGTCATTGACACACCGACACAGGGTAACGGTGATAAGAACCGTGACGGCTTCCTGATCCGCCGTAATGCGATTGAGACAGGCGTTTACTGCATTACCGCAATGGATACCGCAAATGCACTGGCACGAAGCCTTGAGACTGCTACAGATGATCTGACACCGATTGATATTGCAACTGTGAAGAATCTGTAAACCGGAGTTGAACTTACCGTAGAGCAGCAGATTTTGTGGTGCTTTCTTAGGCTGTAAAGGGGCAGATATAAGCGTCCTCTCACAAGTCATTCTTATTATGTTGATTAAAAAGAAAAATCGTACAGACGAAATATTATGTTTCTGTTCGCTGGACATTCCGATAAGCCTCTAAAGAGTCTTATCTCCATAGCTCACGAAGAAAATAATATTTGTCTGTACGATTTTTCTTTTCATCTACGCTGTGAATGACTTGTGAGAGGACGTTTATATCTGCCCCGCTTTACATTAATGGGTGCAGCCACAAAATCAGTCAATTCACCAACGCTTCATATTCTTTTCGAATTTAGATATATATGCCTGCTTCTGGGGTAATCGGTTCCCACTTATTTTTATACTTTTCTTGCAATTCTTTTTGCATGGAAAGCATATCATTTATTGAAAAATTATTCATAATAAACATACTCCTCTATTGATTTGTTTAATAGTACATTATCATATCATGCAGACAATACAGCTTTTTCAAGAAGAACCCTATAAATGTTCTCAATATCAAGATCGTGTGTATCCTGCCTGATCACATCATAGATTTGTTTGATCAGATTTGGCGATTTTTCCAGCATATCTGCTGTTTCTTCTACAGTGCAGCCTTTTTGATATTTTTTGACTACCTGCTCTATAATTTTTGTTGCTGATCCCTTGAGTTTGCCTTCAATTTTGCCCTCAATTCTTTCCAGTTGGCTCGCATAATGGTATCTGCAAGTGCCTGATATAACTTTGAATTTTTATTTTTCCCGTATTGTTCAATAAAGTTTCGAATTTCTCCATCTGATTTTAAATCATTGCGCAGATTGTTCAGCCAGTAATTGTTTTCTTTTGACAATTTAGGAATGACAATAAGCTGCATTGGTTTCTTCGACAGCAGATGTTCCTGCTCAAATTCCAGATACTCTGCCTCTGCTTCCAGCTCAATCTGCAACGCTGCATCAAAGGCTGGATGCCATTGGATTTTGTCATCGTTTGTGTTCAATCATTTTCCCCCTTTATGATAGTTGAATTTTCTGTGTTTTTCAATGCATAAGAGATATTTTTATTGTAAAACGTGCCCTAGAAAAGACAGTTTAACAATAAGCTATAAAGTCTCGTGCATTAAAAATTTTCATCAAAATGGAATCTCGTGCCGAACCGGCTGTGAAACTTGAGATATATTCCTTCACCAGAAAACTGGCTTTGAATTTGCAGACAGGAACGATAAGAAAACTGCAGTTATATTTTTCTAATTACTGCATATTGTTTTGTCTGCGACTTTGATGCAGTGAAAGTATAAAACATTTTATATTAAACGTCAATCTCAAAATCTGCCAATTTGCGTTGCCTGCTCCGGTTTAAAACAATTTATTTGGATAATGAAAATAAATTAGTTTCTAGTGGTTTTTGAAAAAATATAGCATACTAAGTGAAAATATGGTATTGTTACCATGTAATGTGAAAAAAGGAAGGAAGCAGATTATGAAGAAATTTGATGACGATCTTGAGTTTGAATCATTAAATGAAGATTCGCGGGATTCCCGCTTTATATTACCAATTATCATTGTTGCGGTTTTGCTTGTCATTGTGATTGTGGCTCTGGTTTTATTAGGAAAAAACGGTAAAAATAAAGATGCAAGTGCCGATTTAGTGTCAACAGAGCAGAGTGAGACAACAGAGACAGAAACACAGACCACCGAAGTAATGGGGAATATTGCAACAACCGAGAGTACAGAAGAAGTGGAGGCAGACGATCCACAGAATGGTAACATGGGAACTGACACTGGAGCAAGCGTTGATGTGACGGCACTGTTATCGGCAGGAAATGTAACGGAGTCTGGTGAGACAACCTTCGGAATTGATGTGGCGAGATATCAGGGCACAATCGACTGGAGTCAGGTGGCAGCTTCCGGCGTGCAGTTTGCGATGATACGTGTCGGTTACCGCACGCAAAAGACCGGGGAGATCGTTGCTGATTCCAATGCAAAATATAACATGCAGGAAGCACAGGCAAACGGTATTAAAGTGGGAGCTTATTTCTTCTCCACAGCGATCACAGCGGAGGAAGCTGTACAGGAAGCGGACTGGGTGGCAGATTACATTTCCCAGTATCAGATTACCTATCCGGTCGCATTTAACTGTGAAGGTTTTGAAAATGCGGATAGCAGACAGTACAACATGACGCAGTCGGAGCGAACCGATATGGCGATCGCATTTTTAAATGAGATCTATAATCGTGGTTACACACCAATGTTTTATGCTGCAAAAAATGAGATGACCGGCGATGCAAAATGGGATACTTCAAGAATTGAGAAAACCTATAAAATATGGGTATCCCAATACCCAACCGTACCGTATCCGCAGACCGCACAGTCCGATTATGCCGGAACACATGCGATGTGGCAGTACACCAATCAGGGAACTGTAGCAGGCATCAGCAAACCGGTGGACGTAGATATTGCTTATTTTGGTTATGCCGGAACAGCGGATGCCCAGAGTGATGTGGCGCCGGAAACGGTCAGCGCAGATGCGGAAGCTTTGATGAATTTCTCTGAGGTTAATGAGACTGTTACTGCAAAACAGTCCACAAATCTTAGGAATATTCCAAGTCAGGGATCAGACGCAACCGTGGTTGCAACCTTGCAGAATGGTGACACGGCGACAAGAACCGGTGTGAGCAGCAGCGGCTGGTCGCGCGTAAGCTATAACGGACAGACGTTATATGCAGTATCCAGTTATCTGACGATGGATTTAAGTTATTCTGCACCGGCTGCCACTGCAACAGCACCGGCAGACACAACGGCAACGGACGGCTCGGGATCAGGAGATGGATTAAAAACAAAGTTTACTGCCTGCAGTGATGTGGTAACTGCAAAGATCGAGGTAAACTTAAGAACGCTTCCAAGTGTGACGAACTCGGATGCGGCAGTTGTCGCTGTGTTGAAAAACGGAGAAAACGTTACAAGAACCGGAATTAATACCGATTACGGCTGGTCAAGAGTGGATTATAATGGTCAGACACTTTATTGTATTTCAAGTTATCTGACAAGCGCACAATAAAAAAGAAGCTGTTACATTCAGACAGAAAGAAATGACTGAATGTAGCAGCTTTTTACTTTATAGAAAGTTACGATGCAATATTTCTATAAAATCAAATTAGATTAGTTTTTTTCGCTTTGCCGGACGTTTCTTTGGAGCAGGCGCTGCTTCGTTTCTGGAGGCAATGGAAGAACCGGAAACGGTTGCGGCAGGTTTGTCGATAACAGGCTGTGCGGTATGCAGACCGGAAAGAGAAGGATTCCGTCGCTGGCTTATTTTTTCTTTCTGTGCACGAAAGCGGTCAGCAGTTGCCTTGATATAAGGATCGGCAACAAACTGTTTTAAAGTATCACTGTCAATGGCAATGCGGTTATCCATTGTTTTCATAATATCTACGATCTGAAGCTGGTCAGAAACTTCCGGATCGCTCAGGTCATAAATCTGATTATCCTTGAAATTTAAGATCATCGGATGAAGAAAATCAGCCGGGTTGTCAGCGAGAACCAGGCCTTTTTCACCGTTTGCAAAATCCAGGCAGGCACCGGCAGGAAGAATCTGGATACTGTCGGCGAGAGCTGTGATCACGGAATGATCGTATTGTGTTATATTTTCATGGAAATATGACATGGCAGCCAGTTCTGACATTGGCGGATGATTGATATTCATCGCAGTCAGACGGTCGAATTTGTCAGCAACCTTTAAAATATCAATTAAAAGCTGAACCTGAGGCTTTGGCGGCTTCGGATTGATCGTGGCATGATCCATGAAAACCATATTCTGGATGATTTCCAATGTCGTATCATTTAAACCAAGCTCTGCAAAATGAGGACGGATCGTTTCGTAGCCATGTTCTAATTTTAAACGGATCAGGTCGCGGTCTGATGCAGAGAAATCCTCGTTTTTATCCAGAATACTCTTTGGAACAGACAGATAACCAAAATCATATAATAAAGAAGCAGCGATGAGCGACTGGGACTGATCCGGGTCGATGTGCAGTTCATTTGTGATCATGGCAGTAAGGATTGCGACACTGAGCGAGTGCTTGTATACAAAATCGGCAGAGCTTCTGAGTGTCTGCGTGAAATTGAGCTTATGATCCAATGCGCCGTAATGAGTGTAAATATTCTGCACAAGTTCCCTGACGCTTGGAATATTCCGATTGATAAGAAGCTTATCCATGCAGTCTTTCAACTTAAACATATAGACAGTCTGAAACTGTTCAAATTCCATATCTTCTTTGGAAAGCGGAGGCACAGGCTCAGCAGGTTCCAGAATAAAAATGCCGATCAGACCAAAATTATTAATGCTGTTAATACTTTGAAGTGTCAACTTTGTGTCACGCTCGTATAAGAGAACTCCCATTTTGTTATAAATAGGTTTTGCCAGCCTCATTCCTGGCTTTAAATCTTCTGATTTTACAAACTGCATATACCCCATACCTTTCCTGCAAAAAATGTGATAAAATAGCTATAATTCCAAAATAAGCTATATATACCATATAATAGCATATTGAAAGGTTAAATACAATCTGCTATCATGGTTGCGTGGAAGAAAAATACAGGAAACCGTCAGATGAACCAGTGCTGCCCAGGCAAAACTGATTCATTCTATCAATATTTTACAGAGTGAGGTACCTATGAAAAAAATCCCTTTCAAAAGGATATTTGCCGCAGCAGTTTTAGTATGCTGTCTTACCGTGACAACCGCTTATGCGGATGTTACGCAGGAGGACATTGATAATGCAAAGAATCAGATCAACAACCTGAAAGACCAGCAGAAGGATGCACAGAATGCGGTAGACAGTATCAATGGGAAAAAAGACGATTTAGAAGATGACTTAAACACGTTAAACGGACAGATGTCGAATATCGTATCGTCCATGAATGCACTTGAGTCACAGATTAATGATAAGAAAAAAGAATTGTCTGACCTAGAGGATGAGATCGAGCAGACAAAGGAAAATCTCGAAGTCGCAAAACAGCAGTCAGAAGATCAGTACGAGGATATGAAAATACGGATTCAGTATATGTACGAAAATGGCAATACGCCGATGTTAGAGATGCTGCTTTCGTCAGCGTCATTTTCTGATTTCCTGAACCGGACGGAGTATGTCTCGGAGATTAATTCCTATGACAGGCAAAAACTGGAGGAATTTATCAATGTGCAGGAGCAGATCGCAGCCGAGGAGGCTTCGTTGGAGGAACAGCAGAAAGACTTAGAGAGTGAACAGCAGCAACTGCTTGCGATGCAGGATGATATGAAAGTCAAGCAGAATTCTGTAAACAGTCTCATCAGTTCCACACAGGCGAACATCAGCCAGACAAATGCAGAACTGAGCAGTGCACAAGGCAAAGTGAACGATATCAACAGTCAGATTGCCCAAATGGAAGAGATAGAGAAACAGTTGGAGATTCAGAAGGCAAAAGAGGATGCAGCGCGAATGGCAGAGATCAAGCGGCAGGAGGCAGAGAACAATGGAGAGTTTTCCTATGTGCCAAGTGACAGCGATCTGTATCTGCTCGGTGCAATCATCCAGTGCGAAGCTGACGGAGAGCCTTACGAGGGAAAACTTGCAGTCGGAAGTGTTGTCATGAACCGTGTGCGCAGTTCCTATTTCCCGAATACCGTTTCCGGTGTCATCTATCAGAGCGGACAGTTCTCGCCGGTAGCCAGCGGCAGGTATGCGCTTCGCTTAGAGCAGGGTGTGAACAATACCTGCATGAAGGCGGCGCAGGAAGTGCTCGACGGTAACATTACAAACAGCTGCCTTTATTTCAGGACTGTGATCGAGGGATTGGAAGGAACAGTCATTGGTCATCACATTTTCTATTAAGCGGCTGGCAATTGCGCAAATTACATAAAAATCATTTTTGAAACCAAATGGAAAAAGAGACGTTTTTGTGAGAAATATACAAAAAACGTCTCTTTTTTGTGAAATTGAGTGGATGCGCATGATAATTTTTTAACGAAAAACCGTATGCGAAATGGTTAAAAACCAAATTTAAATACTGAAAAAAGTGTGAAAAAAAAAGAAAGCTATTGCATTTGAAAATAAAATATGGTAGCATGAGAAAGTACTGAAAAGCCAATAAAAAAGCCGAATACATAAAAAACGTAGAAAATTAGGAACAAGAAAATTTAAATTTAAAAGAAAAGATTTTAAATTTATTTTTTTTACAAAAAGATTGTTAAAAAAATAACAACGTTTTTCGGCAGATTTATTATGAAGGAAACAAAATATACTGCATATTATGAGCGGTGTTTTGTACCACAAAACCGAAGGGAGAATTCAAAATGGCAAGAAAAGTAGTTTTAGCAGGCGCATGCCGTACAGCAATTGGTAAAATGGGTGGAGCATTAAGCAATACTCCAGCAGCAGACTTAGGTGCAATCGTTATCAAAGAAGCATTAAGAAGAGCAGGTGTTAAACCAGAGATGGTTGACGAAGTTAAAATGGGTTGTGTAATCCAGGCAGCTCAGGGACAGAACGTTGCACGTCAGGCTTCTATCAAAGCAGGACTCCCAATCGAAGTTCCAGCAATCACGATCAACGTTGTATGTGGTTCTGGTTTGAAATGTGTCAATGATGCAGCTACCATGATCATGGCAGGAGAAGCTGATATCGTTGTTGCAGGTGGTATGGAAAATATGTCAATGGCACCATACGCTATGACAAAAGCCCGTTTCGGATATCGTATGAACAATGCAACAATCATCGATACAATGGTAAATGATGCATTGACAGATGCATTCAATCATTATCATATGATGATCACAGCAGAGAACGTATGTGATAAATATGGAATTACAAGAGAAGAGTTAGACGAGTTCTCAGCAAACAGCCAGCAGAAATGTGAGAAAGCAATCGCTGAGGGCAAATTTGCAGATGAGATCGTTCCGGTTCCGGTTAAAGTGAAAAAAGAGATCGTAGATTTCGTGACAGATGAAGGACCTCGTGCAGGTACAACAGCAGAGTCTTTAGCAAAATTAAAATGCTGCTCTGGTAAAGAGGGCGGACTTGTTACAGCAGGTAACGCTTCCGGTATCAACGATGGTGCAGCAGCAATCGTTGTAATGAGCGAAGAAAAAGCAAAAGAGCTTGGTGTTACACCAATGGCTACATGGGTAGCTGGAGCACTTGGCGGTGTTGAACCAGAAATCATGGGTGTTGGACCTGTTGCTTCTACTAAGAAAGTATTAGCTAAGACAGGACTTACTATTGATGATATGGATCTGATCGAGGCAAATGAAGCTTTCGCAGCACAGTCTATCGCAGTTGCAAGAGACTTACACTTTGATATGTCAAAAGTAAATGTTAACGGCGGTGCGATCGCACTCGGACATCCAGTAGGAGCTTCCGGATGCCGTATCCTTGTAACATTATTACATGAGATGCAGAAGAGAGATTCACACAGAGGTCTTGCTACATTATGTATCGGTGGCGGAATGGGATGCTCTACAATCGTTGAGAGATAATTAATTCAGACAAAACTGTCCGGAAAGCAGGTGACTGCTTTTCCGGGCGTTTCCATTACATATTAAAAATTCAGAATAAATTCAGGAGGTACTAACATGAAAGTTGGTGTTATTGGTGCAGGAACCATGGGACAGGGTATTGCAAAAGCATTTGCCCAGGTAGAAGGATATGAGGTAGCTCTCTGCGATATCAAGCAGGAATGGGCTGACGGCGGAAAAGCAAAAATCCAGAAAGGCTATGCAAGACTTGTAGAAAAAGGAAAAATGACACAGGAAGCTGTTGATGCTATCCTTGCTAAAATCACTCCGGGATTAAAAGAAGACCTTTGCGCAGACTGCGATCTGATCGTAGAAGCAGCATTCGAAGATATGGGAGTAAAGAAAACTACATTCCAGGAATTAGATAAGATTGCAAAACCAGAGTGTATCTTTGCTTCAAATACATCCAGCCTTTCCATCACAGAGATCGGAAATGGCCTTACACGTCCGATGGTTGGTATGCATTTCTTCAACCCAGCAGACCGTATGAAATTGATCGAAGTTATCGCTGGTGTAAATACACCGGATGAGACCGTTGAAGCTATTAAGAAAATCTCTGTTGAAATCGGAAAAACACCTGTACAGGTAAATGAAGCAGCAGGATTCGTTGTAAACCGTATTTTAATCCCAATGATCAACGAAGCAGCATTCATCAAAATGGAAGGTGTATCTGATATCGCAGGTATCGATGCAGCTATGAAACTTGGTGCAAACCATCCAATGGGACCATTAGAGTTAGGAGATTTCATCGGTCTTGATATCTGCCTTGCTATTATGGACGTTCTTTACAAAGAGACTGGCGACAGCAAATACCGTGCATGCCCATTGATCCGTAAAATGGTTCGTGGTGGTAACCTTGGTGCTAAGAGCGGAAAAGGATTCTATGTATACAATGCTGACCGCACAAAAACACCAGTTGACGCTCAGTAATTAACAGATATTAAGGAATTAGGAGGCTAAATCCTCTCCTCGTTCAGAGGATAAATTTTACTGCGTAAAATAGGATTTTTGCTTCGCAAAAACAAGGAGGATTTGAAATCATGGATTTCACTTTAGACAAGAAACATGAAATGGCGCGTTCCCTGTTCAGAGAATTCGCTGAAAACGAAGTAAAACCTCTTGCACAGGAAACTGATGAGACAGAACAGTTCCCGGCAGAGACAGTTAAGAAAATGGCAAAATATGGATTCATGGGAATTCCGGTACCAAAGGAGTACGGCGGACAGGGATGTGATCCATTAACATATGTTATGTGTGTAGAAGAGTTATCAAAGGTCTGCGCTACAACAGGTGTTGTTGTTTCCGCACATACTTCCCTCTGCATCGATCCAATTATGACTTACGGTACAGAAGAACAGAAACAGAAATATGTCAGAGCACTTGCTACAGGTGAGAAACTTGGAGCTTTTGCATTGACAGAACCAGGTGCTGGTACAGATGCCCAGGGCGCTCAGACAAAAGCTGTTTTAGACGGTGACGAATGGGTATTAAACGGATCAAAATGCTTCATTACCAATGGTAAAGTTGCAGATGTTTATATTGTAATCGCTATCACAAGCATTACAGAGGACAAGAGAGGAAGAAAGAAAAAGAACTTCTCCGCATTTATCGTAGAGAAAGGTGCTCCAGGATTCTCCTTCGGAACAAAAGAGAAGAAGATGGGTATCCGTGGATCTTCTACATACGAATTAATTTTTGAAGACTGCAGAATTCCAAAGGATGCATTACTTGGACCTGAAGGAAAAGGATTCCCAATCGCTATGCATACATTAGATGGCGGACGTATTGGTATCGCTTCCCAGGCACTTGGTATCGCAGAAGGTGCATTAGAGCGCGCAATCGCTTATACAAAAGAAAGAAAACAGTTTGGTCGTTCTATCGCACAGCAGCAGAATACACAGTTCAAGTTAGCTGATATGGCAACAAGAATTGAAGCCGCTCAGATGTTAGTTTATAAAGCAGCAATGGCAAAAGCAAACCAGAAAGTTTACTCTGTAGAAGCTGCAAAAGCAAAATTATTCGCAGCAGAGACAGCAATGGCTGTTACAACAGAAGTTGTTCAGTTATTCGGTGGATATGGATACATCAGAGAGTACGATGTAGAGCGTATGATGCGTGATGCTAAGATCACAGAGATTTATGAGGGAACAAGCGAAGTACAGCGCATGGTTATTTCTGGTGCATTACTTAAATAGAGGCATAACAATATAGCCATTGCAAAACTCACAAAGATGTAAATTCAACAATTTTAATAGAAGAAAGAGGAGTTTTGCCAATGTCTAAAAAATAAAACATAAGGAGTGGAAAATACATGAATATCGTAGTATGTATTAAACAGGTTCCTGACACAAAGGGTGGAGTAAAATTCAATCCAGATGGAACACTTGATAGAGCAGCAATGCTTGCTATCATGAACCCAGACGACAAAGCTGGTCTTGAAGCAGCATTAAGAATCAAAGATGAGACAGGAGCAAAAGTTACAGTTCTTACCATGGGACTTCCAAAGGCTGATGCAGTTCTTCGTGAAGCAATGGCAATGGGAGCAGATGATGCGATCCTTGTAACAGACAGAGTATTAGGTGGAGCTGATACATGGGCAACATCTACTACAATCGCTGGTGCTCTTCGTAACTTAGATTATGATCTTATCATCACAGGACGTCAGGCTATCGATGGAGATACCGCTCAGGTAGGACCACAGATCGCTGAACATCTTGGATTACCTGTTATCTCTTATGCAGCAGATATCAAAGTTGATGGAGATTCTGTTATCGTTAAGAGACAGTATGAAGACAGATATCATGAATTAAAAGCAAAAATGCCTTGCTTAATTACAGCACTTTCTGAGTTAAATCAGCCACGTTACATGACTCCAGGCGGAATCTTTGATGCATGTGACAAAGAAGTAACTGTATGGGGCAGAGCAGACTTAAAGGATGTTGATGATTCAGACCTTGGATTAAAAGGATCTCCAACAAAGATCGCAAAAGCATCCGATAAAGTTGCAAAGGGAGCTGGAGAAAAAGTAAATCTTGATCCAACAGAATCCGTAGCTTACCTGATCGGAAAATTCAAAGAGAAACACATTATCTAAAAAAATAAGGAAAAGTGGTGAATAAGATGTCATTAGAAGAATATAAGGGAGTATTTGTCTTTGCACAGCAGGTTGATAACGTATTAGATGGCGTTGCATTTGAATTGCTCGGCAAAGGTAAAGATTTAGCAAAAGACTTAAATACAGAAGTTACAGCAGTATTAATCGGATCTGACGTCAAAGGATTAGCTGATCAGTTAGCAGAGTATGGTGCTGACAGAGTTATCGTTGTAGATGATCCTGAATTAAAAGAATACAGAACAGAGCCATATGCACATGCACTTGCATCTGTGATCAATGAATACAAACCAGAGATCGTGTTAGTTGGTGCAACAGCTATCGGACGTGACCTTGGCCCTACAGTATCCGCAAGAGTTAAGACAGGTCTTACAGCAGACTGTACATCTCTTGAAATCGGAGATTTCCCATTAGTTGCTGCTCCTGGAAAAGAATCCGAGCAGAAACATAACCAGTTATTAATGACTCGTCCTGCATTCGGTGGTAACACAATCGCTACAATCGCTTGCCCTGACAACCGCCCACAGATGGCAACCGTTCGTCCAGGTGTTATGCAGAAGATCGCTCCAATCGCTGGTGCAAAAGCTAATGTTGTTGAGTTTAATCCAGGATTCACACCTGACAACAGATATGTTGAGATTCTCAATATTGTAAAAGCTGTAAAATCTACAGCAAATATCATGGAAGCTAAGATTTTGGTATCTGGTGGACGTGGAGTAGGTTCTAAAGAGAACTTCAAACTGTTAGAGGATTTAGCAGAAGTACTTGGTGGTACTGTAAGCTGCTCCCGTGCAGTTGTTGAGAATGGCTGGTTACCAGTAGATCTTCAGGTAGGACAGACAGGTAAAACAGTTCGTCCACAGATTTACTTCGCAATCGGTATTTCCGGAGCAATCCAGCATGTAGCAGGTATGGAAGATTCAGATCTCATCATTGCAATCAACAAAGATGAAGATGCACCTATCTTCGATGTAGCTGATTATGGTCTTGTTGGAGATTTAAATAAGATCGTTCCTGCATTGACTGCAGCATTAAAGGCTGAGCTTGGTAAATAAGCCGGAGCTTAACTTGGTAATGTAGGCAGATTTTGTAACTGCCTTATAAGTTATGAAGGGCAGATATAAGAATCTATACACAAGTCAAATCATTAGTGTATATAAAAGAAAATCGTACAAACGAAATATGATGTTCCTGTTCGCAAAGCTCACAAAGGAAATCATATTTGTTTGTACGATTTTTCTTTTTATTTACACAGTGACTGACTTATGCACAGACTTTATATCTGCCCTGCTTTACGTTATGAATGCAGTCACAAAAGCTGCCTAATTTACGATATATAAATTGACAAGTCACATATATGTTATGATAAGATGTTGTCATACAAATCGAAATCGACAGAGGTAATGAAATGTTTGAAGAATTAGGAATTAGTTTTGGCACAGCACTAATCGTCTTACTTGCATTATATTTTATAATTAAGTGGGCGGTTAAAAATGGAATAAAAGAAGCCTATAGGGATATTACAGGGAAAGTCACTACCGAGGATATTGAGGCAGAACAAATATGTAACGAAGAGGAAAAATAGTTAATAAAGAGAGGTGCATATGCTATGCCAGGTATACTCGTGGTTGAAGACGATGAAAATTTAAATCGTGGAATTACATTCTCACTGAAAAAATCCGGATATGAGGTTTTTTCAGCAGAATCAATGAAAAAAGCGAAAAGAATTGCAAGTGATAATAATGTGGATGTTACCATTTGTGA